>DAOTTQ010000001.1:0-1733 GCA_034437555.1 Anaerolineae bacterium
ATTTGCGTGGTCTCGCCTAATGCAGATTCGTCACGGTGGGTACTGCGCGAACAATTGTATGGCGACCAACGAGGCATAGAGCGCGTGCCAGTGTTGTTTCAGCCGTCTAAAATACCCTTCCACCTGATAGAAGCGCAACCTATTGACTGTAAGTTGGCGGCGTTTGCGGTGGGTGTGGGGCAATTGGTGACGTTCCTAAAGCCATTGCAAGAAAAAGGCATCCGCACGCCTGCAACCTCTGTGAAAGAGACACTGGATATAGACCGCTTGCGCCAAGAGTATTTGGCGTTTTTGCTATCAGAAACGAAAGCCGACCTGCGCGATGCGCTCTACATTACATTAACCGCCAGCACAGAACGCGCCACACCCGAAGCGAAGCCCAAAAGCGCACTGTCCTTTGGTCTGGATAGTGAGATGATGTTTGACCTGAAGCAATTGGGGATAGAAGAAATAAGAACGGAGAATTTTGACGAAAAAGGCAAGGACGTTGAAGATGCTCGTGAGCCAATTAAAACGCACAAAAAAGTGGTGCTTTTGGGCGAACCTGGTGCCGGCAAAACAACAACGCTCTTAAAGCTGGTGGTGGACTTTGCGCGGACTGCGCAAGATGACCCTGACGCGATATTACCCATATTTGTGCCATTGCGAGAGTTTACGGGGGAAGGGTCTTTTGAGGCGTTTGTGCGGGAAAAACTGGGCATATTACAAGAGGAATTTGAGAACTTGCACCTGTTCTATTTTTTAGATGCGCTTAATGAGATGCCCCGCAAAGCCCCTGATGGACGTGATTTGGTGGCAGAAGTGCGAGCATTCTTAAAAAACAAAGGCGATTGGACGCTAAGCTGTCGGGTGCGCGATTATCAAGACGACCTAATGAAGGAACTAAAGGGTGTGGGCAAGGTGCGTATCAAACCGCTAGACCTGCCTCAAATTAAAGAATTTATGACACGATTTTACAATAACACACCCAATGAAGCACTAGAGAAGCGAAGTGAAACGCTGTGGCAAGAAATGAAAGGGAGTGAGGATCTTCTGGGTGCATGGCGCACGCTACAAGAGGCAGGCAAGCCCGAGGCTTTTTGGGGAAATACCGTTCCTGACAAAATAAGTTGGGATGAAAAAGGGGCATGGCGTGCGATGAATGGGGACAAACGGCGGATTGTGCGCTTGTGCCGAAACCCGTATATGCTGACGATGGTCTGCCGTTTGTATGGCATCGCAGGGCAATTACCCGCCAATCGTGGGGCGTTGTTTCAACAATTTGTGGCTGTGTTGCTAAAGCGAGAGGAACAAAGCGCAAAAGCGATTGGCGCAGTGTGGCTAGAGAACGCGCTCATCAAAGGTGGGCTTGCCGAAATTGCGTATGCGATGGGGGCACAAACAGAGCTACCCCACGCCGAAGCAATGGCGATATTACAAAAATCGCTACCAAGTGGGAGGGCGGAAGAAGTGCTGCGATGTGCAGTATCGGCGAGCTTGATCGATGTGGGCGTTGACGTGCGATTTACGCACCAACTCCTGCAAGAGTATTTTGCCAGTGAAGTTCTAGGGGCGTTGGTCGATGATGGGGTAGACCCCAAGAGGCTTTGGCAACCCGAAAACTGGTGGGAAGCCAACGGACGGGAAGAAACGTTGATTATTTTGGCGGGGGTGCGTGGTGACGCCGAAGCGGTGGCGCGGTGGGTTGCGCCGTCACAACCCGAACTAGCTGTGCAAGTATTAACCGATTCAGG
>DAOTTQ010000002.1:0-83634 GCA_034437555.1 Anaerolineae bacterium
CCCTTATGAGATGAACGATTTGTACGAGGCGTACAAAAATGAAAAGGAATTTAGAGATGCCACACAAAACACGGTGCATATGGTTGTTGAGATTGCGGGTGCAACGAACTTGCTTTCTAACTGGCTCAGTTCAAAAGCCACACCGGGTTTGACGCATCCTCGTAGTGGTCAAATGTTATTGGTTGGTTTTTCATCAGGACTTCGGATGGCGGTAGAGGTGGTGCTTCAGGTCACTCGTTACAAAGGCGTGCGCTTTTTTGAGACCCGCGCAGAAGCAGATGCACATCTGCAAACGCTTATCAGTAACGGAAGCACAACCGCCTAGCCAAACCTGACGAAAAGCCAATTTAAGCGGTGTTCTCGCTTAAAATCGGCAGTCAACAGTTCTATAGCAACTCCATGGTGATTCTTAAATCAATTCGCTCGTGTCTCTGTGTTCGTATAATCTAAAAGGGAAGACGACCATGCACTCGCCAATATACCTAAGTTTATCCGACATTACGGTCATTGACTCGCTAAAGAAAAACCCCCACGCGAGCAAAGTTGAACAAGAGGCAGAACGGCATTGCCAATCTCTGGGTATTCATCTTAATAACCTAAAAGACTATAACACGATGAGCGCATACCTATTTCCTGAGGCTTCGTGTGAGCGGCTACTGGCAATTACGGTGTTTAATAATGTGCTTTTCTACATCGACGACCAGCTAGACCGCAACGATTCTCAAACCCCCGACTATGAGTACCGCCAACAACTTTTTTCGCGGTTGATTCATACGTTTTTGACGGGCGAAGTGGGCGATAGTCGCAACGTGCTAGAAGTAGCAACAAAAAGCGTGCGTGACCTCATTTTGCCCCTTGCAAGCAAGCAATGGCTGATGCGCCTAATTGCCAATACGAAGAAGCATCTTGACGCAACAACTTATGATTCGGGTGTGCGCTTGGCAAAGAACGGCAACGAACTGCTGGAATACTTTGTGCAGATACGCGAACACGATAGTGGTATGGTGCCAACGATTGATTTAATTGAATTTGCGAATGACTTTTATCTACCCGACTTTGTGCATCAGCACCCCGTTATTTTACAAGCGGAACGAGCAACAACTAGCGCGGCTGCTTTGATGAATGACATCTTTAGCTATCACCGTGAAGTAGTGCTACAGAAGTCTGATTTTAACTTGGTGGCTGTTATGTCTAGGGCATATAAGTCCAATTTTGAAGAGGCTTTAGACGCGAGCATCCGCTTTATCAACCAAAAAATAGAGGACTTTTTAGCGTTAGAAGCGAAATTGCCACAGTATGGTGACGATGTTTTGGACGCGAATATCTGTGCCTACTATTATGGGCTAAGAGACCAAATTAACGCAGCGTGGCACTGGCAACTTTATGGCACAAATCGTTATCGCTCGCCAGAATCGCCCTTTGAAGAACTGCGCTACTTTATCAAGGCATCGGCATAAGGCACACAGAGGGCTATAGGAATACAACCCCTATAGCCCCCAAAGACAGCTGCCCTAATGCCCTAGCGTCTGCGTAAGCACTTCTTGGGCAAGCCCAAACGAAAGTGTCATGCCTGCCCCCCCTAAGCCGTTTACAATCGTCACGTGTGCTTCTGGTTGTGTGATAAACTCGGTTTGTCCGTTCATCATTTTAGGATAAATGCCGTGCCAGCGTTCTTTAATCTCTAAAGAGGGCAAGCGCGTAAACGTCTTTAGGTAGTTTAGAATGGCTTGGTTGACTTCTTCACGATCGAAGGGGTCATGCGTAAGACCGTACTCGTGGTGGTCGCCAATGGTTAGCTCGCCAAGTGCGGTTTGCGAGAGCAAAACGTGAATGTGTTCCTCTATATAGAAGGGCATCTCGGCTTGCACACGCGCCCGTAATGCCCCCAAACTTTCGCAATGCTCAAAAGACGCATAGTGCAACAAGGTTAGCCCTGCACACAGGCACGCCCCCAATTGCCAATTGGGGGGTTGTGGGGCAGTTCTTAGCATTTGTAGCTTACAACGCGTAATGCCACTTTCTGAAAATTCATTGGGGTATAGCGTTTCAAAGTCATTGCCACTACACACAAACACATGGTCAACGTGCCATTTTTCGGTGGGGGTTTCTACATAGGGCGTGCTAATACCCATCACGGGTGTGCCAAAGCGCGTTTCTACCCCATAGTCGCGTTCTAGCCATGTGGGAAGCGTGCGAATGGCTTGGCGTGGGTCTACGTTCATTTCGGTGCTACTCCACAGCGCACCCTTTAGCCCATCAGGGTTAACGGCGTGGCTTTTAGCAATCGTTTGTTCGGGTGACAGCCATTCGCAAGTCGGCACACCAGAAGTTGCCAGATATTCTTCTAAGACGGCGACTTCGTCATCATGATATGCCAAGTGCAATGAGCCGGTTTCGGCACACCAAAAGCCCGCTTCTTTGCTGGCTTTTTGCCACACTTGCCTAGAACGCATGGCACGCTCAAAGAGCCTTCCGCTGGGCTGACCGATGAGCCAAAGCAAGCCGAAATTACGAATGGACGCTCCAACGGCGCGTTCTGTGCGCTCGAATAAGACCACTTTATGCCCGCGTTTGGCAGCTTCGTAGGCGTGCGCCAGCCCTACAATACCCGCCCCAATAACGGCAATATCGGCGTAATGGCTATGCTTCATGGGCGTTCCCCATTTGCTAGGCGTGCTTCAATAGCATCAAGAACTGGGGGCAAGTCGGCGATGCTACGGATGACATAGTGCGCTCCTGCGCTCGTAAACTTTGCTTCAATGGGCGCGAGGCGTGCGCTGAGGGTGGGTTCGTCCAGTGCGTTGGCATCCTCAGCACTTAAGCCTAGTTCATTGCCCGTTTGTGATACGGCAACCACCCACGCTCCCACGCTTAAGCCTTCTTGGACATCAGGCAGGGTATCGCCCACTTTAACCACACTAGAAAACGGGTGAACGGCTAAATTGAGCGCGTTTTGGTACATCATGTAGGGGGCGGGTCGCCCAGCGGGAACGTCACTAGGGCAAACGACACTATCGGGCGCGTAGCCTTGTGTGTGTGCAAGAGGTAATAGAGCTTCCATGATGGTACGGCTGTAGCCTGTGGACGAGCCAATTTTTAGCCCGCGTTCACGACAAATGGCAACGGTTTCTAATGTGCCTTGAATGAGGTCGGGATACTGCATCACATTGTCTACCTGTATGGCGAGCGAGTGTTCGTACATACGGGCAATGTCCTCTTCTTGCCAATTGCGCCTATGTGCGCTGTGCCATTGCTCACTAATGCTTTCATTGTGGGCAATCGTGCGAATATGGTCGCGTTTTTCTAGCCCCATGGGGGCGCGTGCTTGCGCGGAGGTGATGTGGACGCCTTGTGCCTCAAACACTTTAATAAACACATCAACGGGTGCAAAACAACCATAATCTAGGGTTGTTCCTGCCCAATCAAAAACCACTGCCTTAAGATGAGATTCCACAAAAACCCCTTTAGCGAACAAGCCTTATCAATGGACTAAGTATAGGACGCGTCGCTTAAAATGGGCAGTGGCAACCCCATGTTGGTAACGTTTGTTATGGCGTGCTTGGGGGCTTACACATTTATGCCCCCCCTCTAATATGATATGATAACAGGCATAACGAACTTTATTTGATTAGATATGGAGCAATACCCCACATGACCGCCCCCCAAAAGACGGCTATAGAGCAAGAAATCTTTACCGAAGTGCAACGCCGTAGAACCTTTGCCATTATCTCGCATCCTGATGCGGGCAAGACCACCCTCACGGAGAAGCTATTATTGTATGCTAAAGCCATTGACCAAGCAGGGGCGGTACGGGCGCGTAAAAACCAAAAAAGTGCCACCTCTGATTGGATGTCGATGGAGCAAGAACGCGGTATTTCTATTACTTCTACTGCGCTTCAGTTTGAATATGAAGGCATTTTGTTTAATTTGCTAGATACGCCCGGTCACCAAGATTTTAGTGAAGATACGTATCGGACATTGATGGCGGCGGATAGCGCCGTTATGGTGCTAGATAGCGCGAAGGGCATTGAAAACCAGACGCGCAAATTGTTTGAAGTGTGTCGCCAGCGTAATATCCCCATTTTGACGTTTATCAATAAGATGGACAACGAAGGGCAAGACCCCATTGATTTATTGGATGAAATAGAGCGCATCCTAAAAATTAAAGTAAGCCCTGTGAATTGGCCCGTAGGAAGCGGCAGCGATTTTAAGGGCGTGTATGACATTGAGGCGCAAAATGTGCATCTTTTCGAGCGCACTGTGCGCGGTAAATACCCCGCCCCCGTTACTGTAACAGGGCTAGAAGATGATGCCCTTATGGGCTTAATTGGCGAAAGAGCCACCCTGCGCCTACGAGAAGAAGTGGAACTGCTAACAATGGCAGGCTCGCCATTTGACACCACGCAATTTTTAGCGGGCGAGATAACCCCCGTTTATTTTGGGAGTGCCTTAAATAACTTTGGTGTCGATGCGTTTTTGCAGGCTCTGATACACCTTGCGCCCTCACCCCGCGCCCGCCAAAGCAACCAAGGCGACATTAGCCCCGCCCATGAAAAATTTAGTGGTTTCATCTTCAAAATTCAGGCGAATATGGATCCGCGCCACCGTGACCGCATGGCATTTTTGCGCGTGTGTTCGGGGCGTTTTGAGAAGGATATGCACGTTTTTAACCCGCGTTCTGGGCAAAGTGTGCGCGTCAGCCGTCCGCATCGGCTGTTTGCCCAAGAAAGAGAAACCGTTGATTTTGCTTATCCCGGTGACATTGTGGGGCTAAGTAATCCGGGCGTGTTCTCTATTGGCGATACCCTTTGTGAAGAAGGCGATGCGTTTCAATTTTTAGCGATTCCGCCGTTTCAGCCCGAACTCTTTGGCATTTTACGCAACGAAAGCCTCGACAAGTATAAGCAGTTTAACAAGGGCATAGAGCAATTGCGCGAAGAAGGCGTGATTCGCGTGTTCTTCTCTCTTGGACGTGGACAACGTGAGGCGGTTTTGGCGGCAGTAGGTGAGCTACAGTTTGATGTGGTGATATCACGGATGAAAGCCGAGTATAAAGTAGAAACCAAAGTAGAGCATTTGCCTTATACGCTGGTTTCGTGGCTAGAAGGTGATGATGCACTCTTAAACGCGGTTAAGTTACCTTCCCAAAGTATGCGTGCCTTAGATGAGCATGACCGTTTGGTGGTGCTATTTGCCTCTGAGTGGCAACGCCGTTATGCCATCCAAGACAACCCCAAGATAACTTTTAAGGATATTGCGGGCAATGTGTTAAAAGTGGAATAAGGCTCTAAAGTTCTACCCCTAAAGCCTCGTCTAATGAAGATGTGACTTAGGGGTAGGTATTTTTTAAGGTTACTTTTGTCGCCAAATTTGCGTGCGTCGTGTAACGCCACGAGTAAGAGCCTCGTATACTAGCCTTACCCCAATGCCTGTAAAGAACAAGAGCATTGACATGGCGGCTGCTGGTGCTGTATCGCCCGCATCATCCATGCTAACGATCGTCACCGAAGCCAACTTAAGGTTTGCCGAATACAAAAAGATAACTGCAGAAACGGTTGTAAGGGCATTGATGAAGTAGTAGATGCCAATTTCTAAAATGGCAGGCAGGGAAATGGGGAAAGTAACTCTTAAGAAGGTGCGATAAAAGGGAACAGAAAGCGATGCCGAAACAGCTTCAAATTCCTTGTCAATTTGTTTGAGGGCGGTGGTGGCTGTAAAGAAACTGACGGTGTAAAAGTGAACAATGGTAGACAAAACCAAGATGGGCATTGTTCCATAGATAAAATGGAGGGGATTTGACGGGCGGTTGAAGAAGAAGATGTATGCCAAACCTAGCACCAAACCCGGCAACGCAACAGGCATTACAGACATAAAATAAAGCAAGGCGCGTGTTCTGCTTAAACCCTGCCCCTTTTCTATGAAATAGGCACTGATGAATACCGTGAGTGTGCCAAATACTGCTGTAAGACCCGCCATAAAAAGGCTATTCCAATAAGCACTAAGCCCCCCGCCCGCAACCCTACTAAAATCGTAGTGCCTTCCACTAAGTTCTAGCTTGTAGGGCCAAACATTTACAAATGAGGCAAGCAAGGCTGTGCCAATAACCACAAGAATGGCACTCACAATAAGAACGCACAAAAACAGCATCAGGCGATCTACGGTTTTATTGGGCTTGGGCTGATAGGGTACCGCCCGTGCCGTAAGCGTTGCAACTTGTCGGCGTTGAGCAATGCGGTCTATGACGAAGCCAATGATGGTGGGTGTAAGTAAAAGCACGCTAACGGTAGACCCCATAAAAAAGTTTTGCTGACCAATTACCTGCTTGTAGATGTCGGTTGCCAGCACATTCACCCCATCCCCGATTACTTTGGGAATGCCAAAGTCTGTCATCACTAGCGTAAATGCCACAAAGCACGCGCTAATTAAGCCATAGCGTACACTGGGCAATGTCACTGTAAGGAAGGTGCGCCAGCGCGGTGTTCTGAGGGCGAGCGCAGCCTCATACAAACGTCCGTCGGTAAGTGAAAGGGCAATTGTGAGGATGAGTAAAACGTGGGGAAATAAGTAGAAAACCTCTGCAAGGATAATGCCTGTGGGGGCTTTATAGAGGTCGATATTAAACCGCAAATCAAAGGGCAATGCTGGCACATTTTGTATATCGTACCCTCCGATTAAGCGTAACATGAAATTAAACACCCCGTTGGTAAGTATTCCTTGATTGCCAAACAGATAAATGAAGGCAATCCCATGAAGCAGCGATGGGGCGAAGATGGGCAAAAGAGCCAGTGTCTTAAGAACTCCCTTGAATGGCATACAGGTTCTAGTAAGGGCGTAAGCGAAAATAAACGCCAGCACCACTGTAATTGCCGTACTCATCGCAGAAATGTAAATACTGTTGAAAAAAGAACTAACCAGTGAAGGTGTAGAAAAGTATTGAATGTAGTTATCGATGCCTACAAACTCGCCTTGTCGATTTTCTGTGCTTTTGCGAATTAGCTCTAGTAGCGGAAGAAGCACAAAAATTATCAAAAATGCGCCCGAAAAAAGCGTCGCCACACGCATAATCCAGCTTTCGCTATTGATGATACGCTTAGGCTTTGCAGGGGTAAGAGGTGACGGGTCTTTAGGTAAAGGTAATGTTGTCATGAGGAATACACATGTAAGAAATCGGCGGGCAAATGAACGGAAATAAGGGCATCTTGGGCAAAACTAAGGTGTCTTGCTTGTGACATGGGAACATCTAGCATAAAGCTAATGCTTTCCGCGTTCAGTTTTAGGCGATAAAACGACCCCAAGAACTCATAATACTGAACGGTTGCTTGAAGGGTGTTTTCTTGAGGGGAGCCTGTGTGAATATCAATGTCCTCTGGGCGAATGGCAAGCCTGACTATTGTGCCTGTGGGCATTCCACTAAGACGCGATACACGCAGAGGATACCCACTACAATCAACCCATCCGTGTTGGCTAACAGTGGCTTCTAAGAAATTCATCTCACCAATAAAATCGGCAACAAAGGGTGTTTGAGGGCTGCGATAAATTTCTTCAGGCGTGCCAATTTGCTGAATCGAGCCTTGATTCATGACCACAATACGGTCTGCTAATGTAAGGGCTTCTTCTTGGTCGTGTGTGACCATGATAGTGGTGACACCAATTCTGCGCTGAAGCTCAAATAGTTCGGCGCGTAAAGACGCTCTTACACGAGCATCTAATGCCGACAAAGGCTCGTCAAGAAGCAATAACCCCGGCGAAAGTGCTAGGGCGCGTGCTAATGCTACGCGTTGTTGTTGCCCTCCAGAAAGCTGTGCCGGGTATTTATGCCCCATGTCAACCAAGCTAACCAGTGACAACAATTCTTTAACGCGCTCTTGGATAACTTTACGAGGTGTTTTCGTGTTTACCAAACCATAAGCTACGTTTTGACTGGCAGTGAGGTTTGGAAACAGCGCATAAGACTGAAAGACAATGCCAAAGTCACGCTGGGACGGCGTAAACCCTGTGATGTCTTGCCCTGCCTGAATAATTTGCCCACTGTCTTGTTCCTCTAGCCCCGCAATACATCGCAGAAGCGTGGTTTTTCCACAGCCACTGGGACCCAGAAAGCAAATGAACTCACCAGCCATCACTTCTAGGGAAACGTTATCGAGTGCCTTAAATTTGCTAAAGGTTTTGTTGAGGTTTTTGATAACAAGATAAGAGAGTTTCTGAGGATTCTGTAGCATAAAGACGTATCCTGATTCGCTGATGAGCGGCAAAGCATAAGCCAAACCGCGCTCATGCTTTTGCCCACTATTATTTTGTTGGGTCTGTTATTCTAGCGGGGTTCAGACTTTGCATCGTAACGTTCTAGCCATTCTTCTAGGATGGCTTCACGTTGTTCTGCTGCCCAATAAAGGTCATTGTCGATGATGAGGTCAATGGCGTTTTCTGGGTATCCAGCAGGGATAGGCAAGCCAGTATCGTAGGCTGTGATGGGATAATTAGTGGCATAAAGTGCGAGTGCTTCCTCACTAATTGCCCAGTCTAAGAAGGTATAGGCTGCGGGGTTGGTAATCTCTTTCTTGATAAGTGCATTGGCTTCCAAATCCCAGCCACTGCCTTCTGCGGGCCAAATCCCGATGATGGGTTCGCCACTGTCGGCTTGGCGAACAGCGCGATATCCAAAGGAAATGCCGATGGGGTACTCGCCTGCACCTGCCATACGGCATGGCTTAGAACCAGAGTGGGTGTAAACGGCGATGTTTTTGTCGAGCGCATCAATGTAAGACCAGCCCGAGAGTTCTTCAACATTTTCCACGCTGGCATAGTCTGACATTTCGCTGGCTTCGTCCCCGATGAGGGTGAGGATATTGCCTTCATCGTCTGCCATCTGAAGCAAAGCAGCTACAGACAAGAAACCTGTCCCGGAGGAATTGGGGTTAGGCATTACAATGTAACCTTCATATTCGGGCTTAATAAGGTCTGCCCAAGACATAGGGATTTCTAAGCCAAGACGTTCAATCTCGATGGTGTTGACGCAGAATACTGTTTCCCAAGCGTCAATCCCCACCCAAACGGGGACATCATTGGGGTCACGGAACCTTGCTTCAACCTTTTCTAAGCCTTGCGGGGCGTAACCTTCAAGCATACCTTCGCTATCTAGTACCAAAAGACTTGTAGCCGCCAAACCCCAAATGAGGTCGGCTTGAGGATTGTCTTTTTCTGCTAAAAGACGTGCTGTAATAATGCCTGTAGAATCGCGGACAATATTAACGGTGATGTTGGGATATTTTTCGTTAAAGGGGGCGAGATAGGCTTGAATTTGGTCATCTTCTAGGGCAGTATAGACGGTCAATTCTCCGCTATCCTGAGCCATTGCAACGCCAATGCTAATGGCGAGGCAAGCTATCGCAATCACAAATAGACGCGTAAACTTCATGGTGTTATCTCCGTAGTATCTTCTAAGAGAACGAGAAAATCTATTGCATCTGCCTATGATATGCGATTGTGTTTGTAAAAGATTTAATCAGGCTTTAAGTCACTATGCTAATTTACCTGCCCCCACTTAACCTTAGACACATAAAAGTTTACAAACTCTGCCACTTTCTTTATGTTCATACCCCCGTCAATAGCTTTGCTACCTGATAGTAAAGGGGCAAGCCCACGAGGATATTAAAAGGAAACGTAATCACGAGCGAGGCTGTAAGATAGTAGCTGGGATTGGCTTTGGGGATATTGGCTTCTACAACGGCGGGCGCAGTAATATATGACGCACTGGCTAACATTGTTCCCATTAGCAAGCACCCCCCTGTGGATAAGCCCACCAACGCGCTTAGCGCAACGCCTAAAATGCCATGCAGAAGGGGCATGATGATGCTAAATGCCACCAAGAAGAAGCCCATAGTGCGTAAATCTGCCAGCCTTTTGCCTACCCGCGTTCCCATTTCTAGCAAAAATAGCGTTAGGACGCCTGCGAACAAATCTGAAAAGAAGGGGGCTACCTGATCATGACCTGCCTCTCCTGACACAAAGCCAATGAGCAATCCACCCCCTAATAGAAGAAAACTTTTGCCCGTAAACGCAGACTGTACAATTTGACGCACTTCTAGCTTTTTCTCGCCCCCCAAACGCGCATTTGCCAACATTAGACCCGCCAAGACCGCCGGCAGTTCAATAATAACGTACATCGTAGGCATAAAGCCTTCGTAGGGTGCGCCAATTTGTGATAAAAACGTGACACAAGCACTTAGCGTTACGGCAGATACGCCACCAAAATGGATGCCGAGCGCGATAGCATCGTCTTCGTTCATTTTGGCAACGCGCGTTAAAATCAGCCAAGACCACAATGGAATAAGAATACCTACGGTTGCCCCCACCACCAACGCGCCCAAAAAGCCCACTTGTGAGGATTTTGCTAAGTCAAAGCCTCCCTTTAAGCCTATGGCAAACAGTAAATAGATGGAGATGACATCATAAACTTGTTCGGGAATGTGAAGGTTGCTTTTAACCAACACAGCAATAATGCCCAACACGAACGCCAAAACCATTGGCGATAGTAAGTTAATGCGGATGATGTCAATTAAATCCATTGCAAAAATCCCTTGTGTAGATGGTTAAACTTACAGTACATATAAACCCCACGTTATGCCTATAGTTTTCTTTTTAGGCAGATTAAAAAACGCCCTCATCGGGGGATGAGAGCGTCTGTTTATTATGAGATATGGCAAAAGAAAGTGGGGTGTTATTCGCCAGCGCGAAGCGTTAAGCCGACAGCAGTGCGATTAGTAAAGCCCGCCCAATAGGTGTTTTCTTCGGTGGGGTTGCCTTCTTCGTCTACGCTGTACACGCCGTCATTGGCATCTTCTACGGCAACATCAAGGTAAACGCTGTTGTCCTCACCCTTAAGGTGTTGACCGAAGAAAGCGGTTACGAAGTGTTGGTTAATGTTAATCATGTGGCGTCTGTCCCAAACGGGTTCACTATAGCGTTCATAATCACCAAACAGGGTGGCTTCTGCCACAGGAGGATTGGGGGCGGTATTGTGTAAGCCGTTCACAAACGTTAGTAAATAGCGTTCAGAGTTTACTGCGCCATCAAACAAGTTCACAATGCCTTCGTGGATAGCAACATCGTCGCGTGAGCCAGAAATCCACAGGGTGGGTGCTGTGATATTGGCGAGTGCGTCGGCATTCCAGAAGCTAACGCCGGGTGCGCCAACGGCACGCAAATCACCGCCCCATGGCGAGAACAAAACAGCAGCTTTAACGCGAGCATCGCCTTCATAGGTTTCGCTAAACAAAATGGGAGTGGCTGCTTCGCCCAAGAAATTTGCCATAACTTCGTTATAGCCTGCGCCAAGCGTTGCCAGTGCGCCAAAGCCACCCATAGAGTAGCCTATAATCGCCGTATTGTCGGCATCCACCAAGCCCGCCAAGAAGCCATCGCCTGCGCCTAGTTCTGCCATTTGGTCAATGACAAAGCGTTGGTCACTGGTACGATTAAGTAATGTGCTACCAAAATTTGCCACGTCCAAGAATGTGGAGTCGGTGTGGTCAATTGCCACCACCACATAGCCCTTAGAGGCTAGGTTTTCTGTGAGGTTGCTCATCATAAAGCGGGAGCCTGGATACCCATGTGACACAACGATGAGGGGGTAAGGGGAGGCTTCTGTGTTGGGTTCTGCATCACGTAAGGCACGCCCTGCAAAGGCAAATGGACTTAGTGAACCTTCCACATCGGCACGTCCAAAATTGTCGTCATAGGTGGTGAGTTCTTCCACACCATCAGGAATTAGCGCGGGATACCACACTTCAACCGTCAAGGGGCGGTCATAGATAGCGGCATTAAGTACGTCAACGCTATCGGGCTTACTAAGGGAGAGGGTTTGTACGCCCACACCATATTCTCCGCGTGCCGAAAGTTCTGGCGCACCCGGTACTTGGTCGCCAATGACAAAGCTATCTTGTGCCATTGAGGACACCGCAACTAACGCCAATAACGTAAGTGTAAACCATCTTTTTAACATTTTTTCCTCTTAACTATTTTGCCTATAAGATTTATTAGTGTGGCTTTGCACAAGGCAAGCCATATCTGAATTGTATAGTTAAACGTTTAACGGGGTCAATCCCCAGAGGCAAACGGCTCACATGGCGCTTATATTGGGCAAAAACGTGCCATAAGGGTTATACTTTAGCTATAAAAATTTTATGTCGTGATAGGGGATGTTATGAAGCCTATAGAGTGGCTTGCCTTAGTGTTTCTGCTTGTAATTTGTATAGTGGTTGCGCCTTTTCTTTGGGGTGATTTGTTGTGGTATGACGAGGGATTTTCGCGGTGGATATCGGGTGGACTCACATTACAACCACTATCCCTGTTTCAAATTCCCGAACTCGTGTTCGCTAACTTAGCAGAGCGACACCCTCCGATGTTCTACATGATGACGCATGTCGGAAGCTGGTTTTGGGGCTTTTCTGATTTTTCGATGCGGTTGATTCCCTTTTTCGCGGGTGTGCTTGGCATCTCTATGATGTATCGCCTAGCCAAAGACATGACACAGCACGCTTGGGGAGGGCTTTTAGGGGCTTTTGTGGTGGGCGCATCGGCGTTTTACCTTAATTACGTCCACGAAGCGCGTTTGTACTCGCTGGTTTTTCTGGCTACGGCAATGATGACGTGGGGCTATTGGCACTTGTCACAAACCCCAACAGTGAAACGCTTCGGCTGGGCGATATTCTTAGGGGGAACACTACTCGGTTTAACCACTTACTATTTCTTTTTGCCTGTAGTGGGGCTGATGGGCTTGTATCATCTGATTTGGGGGCGTAGTGCGTTACGATGGCGAAACATCCTCATTGGCTTTGTGGTTTGTGGCGTTCTTAGCGCACCGCCTTATATTCTCTTTCTTCTTGGAGATAAACAGATTATTTTGGGCGGTGGATTAACTTCTAATGCTAACGATGTATTGAGAAATGTTTTGGCGTACTTTAGCAATCAATCGACACGGTTTTTCGCGTTAATTGCTGCCGTTGGTATTGTGCTGATGCCCGATAAACAACGAACGTTTATTTTGTGGGTAGGGGTGGGTTACTTAGCCTTTTCGATGGCTTCCGCATCGTTTACGACCATTTATAGTGTGCGTAATTTCTTGTCGCTATGGGTGTTTATGGGGCTTATTTTTGTGTTTGCTCTCATTGAAATAGCACGATTTGGGCGTGTGGGAAAGGTGCTGGCGGTGCTGGCGGTACTGGTATGGGGGGCAAATGCCACACAATATCCGACAACCTATAACAATGGACGCGGTGTTAACCGCGAGAATTTTACTGCCATGATGCCGATTTTAGAAACTTGTGCGTTGCGTCAAGATGAAATACTTATTAGCTTCGGGTTTCAACAATGGGCCTGGTTAACACCTGTCTACTACTTCCAAGACACCCCCCTAGACGTGATTTATGTGCAACAAGCGTTTGATAATTTGGATGGCATTACAAATATAAGGAGCTTTTCTTCTCGCGCAGACGAACTAAGTGAAGCATCGCGTATTTGGTTTGGCACAATTACTACTTCTGGTCAAGTTTCAGAATACACTCGTGTGACCCAAGAACTAAAAGAACAGGGCTTTTTGCAGTGTGGGTTCAACTATCGTAACCCCGAACTGATGCTTAATGTATTTGTAAAGGAGAGGGCATTGTGTCCTGTTGCGCCCCTCGCGCCTTGTGAAATTAGCCCCTAAGTGAATAGGGACTTTGGGGGATTATCGGTGGGTGTTAATGATTTCTACGGCACGCTTTACGCCGTTTTCGGACTGAATCTTCTTGCCTAGCGTACTGGTGCGTTGGCGCATTTGGGGGTCTTGAATGTGTTGTTGGTTAGCTTGTAGACCATTGAGAATAAGGTCGGTGATGAGGTCGGGAAGGGTATCCCACTGTGCTTCTAGGGTGGCATCGCCCATGATGTGTTCTAAAATAAGCCCCCCGCGATGAACGTTCATTCATTTTATACGACACAGTCGGATGTGCGTCAAGAGGGCAAGAAGATATTGGGAATGATGTAAGAGGTTGCTGAAGAAATGAGGATAAAGAATGGCTTGTGTCGGTGAGGGTTTATGGGGTTGTGACGGGCAAGTTGCCCTTGATTTTTGTGGTGTGTCACCTATAATGAGCAACACAATTTGGCCTCGTAGCTCAACGGCAGAGCAGTTGACTCTTAATCAATTGGTTGTAGGTTCAAATCCTACCGAGGTCACATCCAAATAACTAAAAAAAAGGGGATAACTAAAGACTATCCCCTTTTTTTGCGTTTGTCAAATAGAACTTTTGTACTATGATATGTGTATCAATTGTGAGGCATTTAACCATGAGCAACACACTAATAAAACCAAAAAGGAATTAACGCATGTCACTAGATGGAAGGGACACGATTAATACCATTTTGCGCCACGAAAGCAAGCGCGACAGCTGTAAAATTGCGCTGGTGCGTGCCATCAATGATATTGCCCTAGAATACCCTACGTTGCCCACTCATGCCGATATTGCCAATATCTTTCGTTCAGAAACTAGAGAACGCTTTGGCACAGAGGGCAAAACTAACCTAAAAACATGTACCACCCAATCCATTAAGCAACTGATACGCTCTATGGCAGAAGCGTGAAACTGGGCGGTATTTTAGGGTTTATGCGTGATGCTCCTTTAAGAATGTTTCCCCTATTTAATTTCCTCTGGTGAAAAGCGATAGGGTTGTTTAACCACATGGTAGGGTGTTTCAAGCCTCTATCCATATAAAACAGTCCCATTGATATTTGTGCATGTGTGGTTTAGACTCTCACTCACCTTTATGGGTATTCCTTACTCTCTTAGTTGGGACAAACCATGCACAAATCGCAAACCCCAAAACTTTACTATGGTTGGTATATCACCGTTGCGCTAGCAATTACAGAAACTGTGTCTTGGGGCATTGTCTATTATTCGTTTACCGTGTTCATTACGCCGATGGAAGCCGAACTAGGCTGGTCTAGGGCAGAGCTAACGGGTGGTTTTTCGTTTGCATTGCTCATTGCGGGCGCGATGGCGTTTCCTGTAGGCACATGGATTGATAGGCACGGCGCACGCTGGCTAATGACGCTGGGGTCTGTTTTGGCGAGTGCGATGATTTTGGCGTGGTCACAAGTGACCGATTTAGGCGCGTTTTATCTGGTATGGGCGGGCTTGGGCATAAGCGCAGCACTGGTTTTGTATGAGCCTGCCTTTGCCGTCATGGCAAGCTGGTTTAACCACAGGCGCGGTACAGCACTAGCAATGATCACGTTTGCGGCGGGGCTTGCCAGCACCATTTTCGTGCCATTGTCTGATGTGCTTTTGCAAGCCTTTGGCTGGCGAGATGCTGTTGTTATTTTGGGCATTATTCTTGCCGTCACCACCATTCCCTTACATGCGCTTATCTTACGCCGTCGCCCTTCGGATTTGGGGCTATTGCCCGATGGTGAAGAAGAGGGCAAACAGAAGCGTGTCCCCCTTAAAATTCTTTCCCTTAGTGATGCGCTACGTAACCCGTTTTTCTGGCGATTAACCGCCGCATTTAGCTTGGCGTTTTTAGCGGCTTCTGCCATTCGCGTGCATTTTATCCCGTTTCTGATAGACGCAGGCATTAATTCCAGTTCGGCTGCGCTGGCAAGCGGGGCTATTGGGCTAATGCAAGTCGTGGGTAGGCTGGCGTTTATCCCCCTAGAAAGCCGTTTAACGGGGCGCATCATGGTTTCGCTGGTGTTGGCGTTGCAAGGTGTGGCGATGTCCTTTTTTCTTTTGGGGGTATCTGCCACAACTGTTGTCATTTTTGTGGGGGTGTTTGGGGCGGCGTATGGCGCACAAGTGCTGGCACGTGCCTCTATCATCGGTGAGCTATTCGGCTCATCGCACTATGGGCAAATTTCTAGCATTATGTCCATCTTTTTAACGGTTTCTGGCACACTTGCGCCGGTGGGGGCGGGGCTGGTATATGACCATTTTCAAAGTTACCAGCCCGTTTTATGGGGAAGCGTACTCATTGCAGGAATAGCAACGGGCATTATTCTTTTGTCTAAGCCACAGCACAACACCCCAACCGCGTAATATGAAAGGGCTTTGTTAAATTGCTCATCTTTTTAGAAACACTCGCAGCGCGTTCATGGTCGGGCTTTGAAGAACGCCTTTATGATGGGTGGGTAATGCGCTTTGGTGGGGGGTATAGTAACCGCGCCAATAGTGTGAGTACCCACGCTTCAACACTGCCCCTAGAAGAAAAGGTCGCGTTCTGTGAACGTGCCTATGCAGAAAAAAGCCTCCCCGCCATTTTTAAGTTTACAGAAGCCACACAACCCCCGCATTTAGAAGCCCATCTGATAGCGAAAGGGTATCGGCGCACCAATGATACTAGCGTGATGACGCTTTCTTTGCTGGGGCGTTTGTTTGCGCCTGCTTGCGATGTGAGCTTGCAAACGACACTAACGTTAGATTGGCTAGGAGCGTTAAAGCGCATGAAGCATTTGGATGAGCGCAAAAACGAAGCGCACCGCCTGATTTTAGAGCGCATTGCTACGCCGATTGCGTATGCCCGTGTGATGGATGACGAGCGCATTGTGGCGGGCGGTGTGGGCGTGGTGGATAGCGAACACATCGGTATTTTTGATATTGTAGTGGATGAGGCTTATCGCGGGCGAGGCTTGGGCAAGTGTGTTACAGAGGCTCTATTAAGCTGGGGACAATCTGAAGCGGCAAAGACCGCCTATTTACAGGTAGACACGCTGAATAAGCCGGCTTTAAGCATTTATCAGCAATTTGGCTTCCAAGAAAGGTATCGTTATTGGTATCGCGTCCAAAATGGGCTTTAAGCAGATACCAAGTGTAAAAGAGATGTCCTCTCTTAAAGCCAGCTTATGATACGATAGGGACATAAAATGCCGTGTTTAAGGAGTGGAGCGCATGGGTAAGGTATATGACCAGATTACCGAAGATTTGGAGAAGTTCATCCGCAAGCAACACCTATTTTTTGTGGCAACAGCACCTCTTTCTGCCGAGGGGCATGTGAATTTGTCGCCAAAGGGCATGGATTGTTTTCGTATTTTATCCAATCAGCAAGTGGGCTATCTGGATATGACGGGCAGTGGCAACGAAACGTCTGCCCACATTGCCGAAAACGGGCGTATTACGTTTATGTTTTGTGCGTTTGAAGGGTCGCCTAACATTGTGCGCTTATATGGCACAGGCAGAACCGTCTTGCCCGATACGGACGAATGGAACGCGCTCATTGGCAACTTTACGTTGTATACAGGGGTACGCCAAATCATTGTGGCAGATATTCACCGCACCTCTACGGCTTGTGGCTATGCTGTGCCATTGTTTGACTATAAAGCCGAGCGCGAAACGCTTGTAAAATATTGGCAAGCCAAAGATGATGACGACCTTGAAACCTACCAGCGCACCCGCAATAACATCAGCATTGATGGCTTACCCACCCCCATTTGTGCCGACGAATAACGAAAAGAAGGGATGTGCCATTGTTGTGTAACAAGCGATGATGCTCAATATCGCGTGTTGATGGCATCTCTTGTTCCCATCCCAAGTAATTGATTATCGTTCTTTAGTTTAGCAGATTGCCTGTTGTTACGAGTGTAAAAGAGGGGGTATAATTGAGCTTATCTATCCAACGAGTTAGAGATGTTCTAATGATCACCAGCCATTCAAACGATTTGCAGAACCCGCCTTTACGTGGCGGCAGGTGCAACCCCCTCTCTTTTCCCCTTTAACCCGTAACGCGCGGAAGAAAGGAGAGGCGCATCTGCCGTAGGCATGCCTTGCCGTTCTTTACCGCGTAATTGCTTCATGTTCTGCCCCATAGTGTCATGGTTTACTGTCTCACCAATGTGGTGTGACCTTATTTGCGTGTTATGGAGGCTACAATGGACGACGAAAATAAAATTTACTTCACTGATGATGAATTGCAAGCGCAAGCCCTTCAGGATGCCATCGAGGAAGCCGAAGAAGAGGCTTTGGTGGATGCCCTCATTGAGGATGTAGAGGAACTAGAAAGCCTTATAGATGATGATGCTGCCGAACTAAGCGCAGAACTACGCCCTTATGTGATTGCAGAAGATGTGTATGAGGACATGGACGAAAACGCCACTCTCAGCAACAAATTCTCTGATTTGATTGCAGGTAGCGTAGGGAGCTGGACATTTATCATCATTTTTGTGGTGGGGATGATGCTTTGGATGGCGTTAAATATGCGCTTGGGCAGTAATGCCCCCGACCCGTTTCCATTTATTTTGCTCAATTTAGCGTTAAGCACGTTGGCGGGCTTGCAAGCCCCCGTTATTTTAATGAGCCAAAACCGCCAATCAGAAAAAGACCGCGCTCTGGCACGCAATGATTACGAAGTGAACCTTAAAGCCGAACTGCAAATAGCGGACTTGCACCGTAAAGTAGACGAGCTTTCGGATATGGTGAATCTTCAATCTCGTATGATTAACGCGCTCCTCAACACAAAGCGTGACGAACTGCGTCTTACCCTTAAAGATGCGGAACAAAAACGCCATAACGAAATGCTGATGCCCATTGAAACGGGCATGAGCTAAATGTTATAGTCGTCTTGAGCCTTTTTAACTGAACTTTTATATAGGAGGAAGCATGTCGGATACACGCACGCGCACGTATGAGTGGGAAGACCCCATGCCTCACGTTACACGAGGCTTAAGCCTATCCGGTTTAGAGTATATGAGGTTGATGATTGCGGGTGAAATTCCACCGCCACCCATTGCCAAAACGCTTGGTTTTCTTTTAGCGGCTGTTGAAGAGGGCTACGCGCTCTTTGAAGGCGAAGCATCCGAATGGCACTACAACCCCATTGGTGTTGTGCATGGGGGACTGGCAGCTACACTTTTAGATAGTGCGTTGGGGTGTTGTGTTCATACCATGTTGCCACAAGGCGTAGGCTATACCACATTGCAACTTAACGTTAATTTGGTGCGGGCTATCACCCAAAACACGGGTAAGTTGCGCTGTGAGGGGCGTGTTGTTCATAATGGACGGCAAATGGCAACCGCAGAAGCCACGCTTAAAGACGTTAACGGCAAAGTTTATGCACATGGCACAACCACTTGTTTGGTGTTTCCACTGCCTAAGTAAGCTAATGGGCGGGGAATGTGTGGCAAGTGGCATTTGCCACCTGCCACAATGCTACATTATGCCTCTTGATAACGCTTCTTGGCGACATTCACAAGGTCAGCATCGGCTACCATGTCGCCACCGCGCACTGTTGCCCCAATCACAATGGCTGCACTAACCAGCACAAGATTCTTGATGATGTATTGCCCCTCTAGTGTGGGTGCAATGGGGAAGCGTGTCCATGTTTCGGCGGGAAACAGAAACAAGGGTGTAATGGTGCCAAGCATTTGCACTGCCAAAAGCAGCAATGTCGCACGCATAAAACGCCCACTAATTAGCCCTAGCCCAATTAACACTTCCCATACTGCCAAAATAGGCAAGGATACTGAAGCCTCAACAGCGCCAAACGTAAGGGTGCTAATAGTTCTGGCAGCTAAATCTTCGGCAGGGCTAAATGACGGAAAAAACTTAAGTACCCCAAACCACAAAAACACAATTCCCACGCTAACTCGTAGAAGCAAAATGCCATACTTCGCCATTGTGTGTGTAATGAGTGCGTCTATCTTCTGAAAAGTCATGTTTCAAATCCCCTTTATGCTGTTGCTCTATAGTGAATTTTATCACAATAGCGATGCCATTAAAATGAGTGTTTGTGAAAAGTTTTACAATAAGGCATGGGTGGCGTATTTTCGGGGTGACTTGGCTATACTTGTAGTGATACCCTAATTGCGAGTCCCTGACTTTTACAGGTTTTTGCCCAAACGCCACCACTTTTTGCAAAAAGTGGGCATAAAAGGGTCAAGGAATGCTAATCCCTTGTGGGTGTTTGAGGGCGAAGCCCTCAAGAAAAAACAACTAGCAATCACGGCAGTGATAAAAGCAAGCGTGATAATGCCCACAGGAGACACGAAGATGACCCTTAGTATTGACCATATTGTGATTAGTGTAAATAACTTAGAGCAAGCGATTGAGACCCATCGAACGGCGGGCTTTACCGTTTTGCGGGGCGGAGAACATGCCAACGGCGCAACCCATAACGCGCTCATTTGTTTTGCGGATGGGGTGTATTTGGAGCTGTTGGCAGGCACGGGCAAAGCCCCCAAGCCTGACCCCATTGATTTTAGCGGCATGCTTCGCGCTGATGACGGGAGCATTGGCGGGCTTGCGCTATTAAGCCACGATATTGCGGCGGATGTAGCGCGCCTGCGCCAGATGGGAACGCCCGTAAACGCCATTGTGGATGGGCAACGCTTGCGCCCCGATGGCACACTTTTGCAATGGCGATTGGCACTGATTAGTGACGGTTTTTTGCCGTTTCTCATTCAGGATGTTACCCCGCGCCCGTTGCGTGTGCCTGATGATGAGACAGGCACCACCCACCCCAACGGCGTAACGGGGGTGGGCGACTTGCTTATTCGTGGGAATATAAAGCTACCACCCTCGTGGATGTTTTAGCCTTTAGGTGGCGTGTTGGTTCTTTTTGGCAGAATGATGGGAGCTTGTAGGTTGGGGATGGGTGTATCCTTCGCTTCGGGCTTAGTTGCCTTTTTCTTTTTTCCCTGATGTCTTGCCATGAGATGTACTCCTTTTATAAGCACAGCATGTGCTTTGACTCCAGCATAGCACACGGCTTGTTGTAATTGTGTTGGAAATTATTTTGTGCAGAGCGCAAACGGTTAGATAGTTTTATTTTTGAGCTTAGTGGGGTAAGAATGCTGTCAAAATAGGGTTATGGCATCATTCTTTAGACTGATTTTCTTTGCTTATCCACGCATTTTTTGCCATGATTAAGTGTGCAAGCAATTAAGGATTTTTGGAGCGAGGGAGGGTGGGAAGCACAATGAGCGACCTAGATAAAAAAATAGAGGCTGTTCAAACCTGGATTGATGGTTTTAAGAAGAAAACGCCAATCTCTGTTTCACCATTAGATAGGGAAATGATCCTTACCGATGTGCTGTCACTCATTCAGCGCAAAATGAGCGAATCCTCGCATGACCAATCGCGGTCTGACGAAAGTGCCGACCTACAGCACCAGGTGAATGAAAAAACCAGTGCCCTGGCACAAGCGACCAAAACCTTAAAAAAACAAATTGCCCAGCGCGACTCGGCGGTTAGAAAACTGTGGAAAGCCTATGAAGACTTAGAGCGTCATCTGCAAGAACATTTTGTAGACCACACACAGCTTAATCAGCGTTTGCAGGCACAAATTGACGAGCAAAAACGAACGCGAGTCATGGAGCAAGAGGAACGCAAGCTAACCGAAGCCTTGCGTGATACGCTGGCAACCATGAGCCGTACCCTAGACATTGATAAAATTCTCGACCACATTCTGGACACGATTTATCGGGTTACGCCTTATGATGGGGCGCATGTGATATTTGTAGAGCCTGATTTGGTGCGTGTGGTACATCAAAGAGGGTATCTTAATGATAGCGGTGAGCCAGAAACCGGAGAAACGCGTGTTCCCGCCACCAAACTGGCGGCATTACAACAATTGATGGAGGTTGGGCAACCTATCGCCATTCCCGACACTACCGCTTCTCCGATGTGGGTTGGCTTGCCAAATGCCAAATGGGTAAGCTCAAATGTCATCGCACCTATTCGCGCCAGCGGTAAAATTTTGGGGTTCTTGTCATTAGAGAGCGCAACGACGGGCTATTTTAATCAAGTTCACGCCGAACGTCTACAAATCTTTGCCGACCAAGCCGCTATTGCCATCCAAAATGCGCGTTTGCTAGAACGTGCCAAAACAGCGGCGGTACTTGCCGAGCGTAACCGACTTGCTAATGAACTTCACGATACAATTTCGCAGACGCTATGGTCTATGAGCCTGATTACAGAACGCTTGCCTATCATATGGGAAATTGACCAAAACGAAGGGCGTGAAAGCTTTGTCACGCTCAACGAATTGTCGCAAAACGCGCTCGCCGAAATGCGCTCTTTGTTATTAGAGCTTCATCCTTCTTCACTTACAGAAGTCAAACTCGGCGACCTTATCCATCAAATTGTTGGTGTGATTGCCAACCGTGCGGGGCTAAACATTTCGTTAGAAGTAGAAGAAGAGATGGGTGTTCCCCCCGAAGTCCACTTTGCTCTGTATCGTGTGGTGCAAGAAGCGCTTCATAATGTGACGATTCATGCTGGTGCCAAACGTGCTTTTGTTTATTTTAGTAGCCAAGACGGGTGCGTTGAACTGACCATACAGGACGACGGTATTGGGTTTGACACGGCAGATGTGGGCTATGGACATTTGGGACTGAGCATTATGAAAGACCGCATTCACAATGTCGGTGGCACCATGGAAATTGTCAGTAAATTGGGTGAAGGCACACTCATCAGCATTAGATGGAGTAGCCCAAGTGATGAATAAGGAAAGCAATAACGGAGCAAACAACATGGACACAAATGAAAAGATTCGGATTATCATTGTGGACGACCATGCTATGCTAAGGAAAGGCTTGGCGGTCTTCTTGATGAGTTACCCCGACCTTAAACTGGTGGGGGAAGCCGTTAATGGTAAGGAAGGGGTAGCACTTTGTGCCGAAAAGCTACCCGATGTTGTACTCATGGACTTGATGATGCCCGTGATGGATGGCATTACTGCAACCCGCCATATTCGTGATTCATTCCCTAGCATACAGGTGATTGCCATTACCAGCTTCGGTGAGGAACGGCTCATTAAAGGTGTTCTTGACGCAGGTGCAATTAGCTACTTGTTTAAGAAAGCCTCTGCTGATGACCTTGCAAACGCCATTCGGGCGGCACACAAAGGCGTTTCGACGTACGCAGCAGAAGTCACCGATATTTTGCTAAAGTCTCAGCCTGTCCAAAGTCCAGAAACACTCACCCCGCGCGAACGGGAAGTTTTAGAACTGATAGTGAAAGGGAAGGGCAACTACGAAATTGCCGAAGCCCTCACCATTAGCCTATCTACCGCCAAAACGCACGTGAGCAGCGTGCTTACCAAGCTGGGAGTTGCCAGCCGCACCGAAGCTATTGTGAAGGTGCTAGACCGTACCATCGATTTGGGCAACTTTTACATTCCCTGATACCTCCTTTTGTGTTGATGGCAAGCTTTCATTGCTTTTGCTTGTGTTTATGCTTATAGAGAACGTTTTGGCGATAAGCATAGCCAAGCACGCTTAAGCTCCCCTGGTGGTAACAGCCCGTCGTTGTCCTATCGTCCTAAAGGATGACAAAATAATCAATTCAAAGGTGGATGTAATCATCTGTGCCAGTTGTTATAATTGTTGTTAGATGTCATACGTAAAATGACACTATAGGAGCAAATACTATGGACGCACAAATGGGTTGGCTGGCTTGGATTATTGTCGGCGCAATTTCTGGATGGTTGGCAAGCCTCGTGATGAAAACAAATCGCCAACAAGGACTATTGATTGACATTGTAGTAGGCATCGTTGGCGCTTTTATCGGCGGACTTGTCTTCAATCAATTTGGTTCGGCGGGTGTAACTGGCTTTAATATCTGGAGCATTTTCGTTGCATTTACTGGCGCAGTGATTCTATTGGGACTCATTCGCGCTGTAAGCGGACGACGCGTCTAAACACGCGAAAGTATTCTTCACCACCTAGCACGACACATAACGGGCATCATTTTTGCCCGTCGTGCTACACCCACACAATCAACCTTAGCATCAATATACTAGTTATCTTAAGGAAACACCTATGACAAACAATGATCGCGTTTACTATAGCCACGATGCCGAAGTGCATGCTGTGCGCGAAATGACCAAACTTGTAATTCTCTGCTTGCTTGCGGGCTTAGGGATTGGCGCAACGATGGCGTTGCTTTTTGCCCCTGAAAGCGGAAAAAACACACGCAAAGACCTTGCTAAGAACATTGAAGAAGGACTAAAAAGCGGGCGCGAAACCTTAGAACCTGTGGTAAAGCAGATTGAGGGCGACCTGGCAGAACTAAGAAAGAACGTTGAAGAACGCATGAAATAAAGCACTACTCGCCAAACAACAACAGGGAGGAAGGAACGCATTATCATGACAGACAATACCCCCACCAGCCAAGAGTGTCGCTACGAAGCCAAGATAAACCTGACTGTTGCACTTCAAACGGTGTGGCTCATCTCGAGGATGATTCGGCTAGCGACTTGTCATCCACAATAAAAGTGCGTGGCAGGTCAAAACATTATTTCCATCTAAGAATAATGGTGCAAGTGTCTCTAATATCTTCTGTTGTGGTTAAGACAACCAGAAGATAGGTCATAAAAGTGTAACCCCCCAAATAACCACCGTCTGCAAAGATGGTGGCTTTTTTATTGTGGCGGGTTATGTTGCTAAAACGCGTGTGACGGTTTCAAAGAGGGCTTTTTCATTAAGCGGCTTTTCTAAATAAGCGTCAAACCCGGCTTCTAATGAATGATGCCTAACAGAACTGTTATCAAAAGCCGTCATGGCAACACAGGGGACGTACGCCTTCTTTTGACCGCGAATTTTTTCAAGAAGTGACGTGCCATCTAAACCTGGCAACGCTAAATCAATGAGGATGGCATTGTAAGCTTGTAATTCTAAAACCCGTAAGGCTTCTTCGGCATCGGGTACGGCATGCGCGCGAATTTGCCACGTTTCAAACCAATCAAGCAAGAGTTCTCTAGCGTCTATATCATCCTCAACGATTAAAATGATTGGTGATTGTGCCATGTATCTTCCCTCACTATTCTTGGTGAAACTGATGAATTACTGCCACTAAGTCATTGACAAATGTATCAGGGTTAAGCGGTTTTGTTAAGTAATTGTGGAAGCCTGCCGCAATTGCCTTCGACCTATCGCCCGGCATAACGTGCGCTGTCAGCGCGAATACCGGAATTTCCATTAAACGACGGTCACGCTTGATGAGGTCTATCAATTCCCAACCCGACATGCTGGGCATAGATAAATCTGAAATGATATAGTCTGGCATACTGTTTTCTAGCACTTTTAGGGCTTCCAAGCCGTTGCGTGCGGTTAGTACATCCATTCCCATATCCAGCAAGAGCGTTTCTGCAATCTCTAGGCTATCAGGTTCATCATCAATAACAAGGATGGTTTTACCCTTTAGCAGGGGGTCAAGGTTGTTAGGTGTCATTTGATTGGCTACTTTCTGCTAAAACTTGCTTGTTTTCTGGGGAGGCAACCTCTAGGGGTAGCGTGACAAAGAAGCTCGACCCCTGATTGACAACACTTTCTAGCTTTAGTTTGCCCTCTAGGGTTTGAATGAGACTGTTCACAATCGACAAGCCCAGCCCAGTACCGCCGTGTCGGCGAGTGGGCGAGCTATCAATTTGGCGGAATCGTTCAAAGACCACTTCGTGCATGTGGGGTGGAATGCCCACACCCGTATCTTTTACAAGTGTTGTCCATGTGTCATCATTGTCTTTAGTAACGCTCACTTCTATGCCGCCTAGCTCGGTAAACTTAAAGGCGTTGCCAATGAGGTTGATGAAGATTTTCGTCAGCAGTTCTTCATCAGTGGCAATGTGGGCGGGCATGTCGGGCGCAATGGTAAGCGTAAACGTCAAATTTTTTGCTTCGGCTAACGACAGCATTTGTGTTTGCAGGCGTTCAAAGAACACGCGCACTTCCATCGGACGCTTAAACACTTGCACACGCCCCGATTGGATTCGGCTTACGTCTAAAATATCGTTAATTAGCCCCAAAAGACGCTCGGCATTTGCCCTAGACCGTGAGATGCGGTGCATGTTTTTCTCGTCTAGCTCGGCTTTTTGCTGGATAATGCCTAAGAAGCCGATGATGGCGTTAAGCGGTGTTCTTAGCTCATGGCTCATGACTGCCATAAATTCATCTTTTAAGCGATTATTCTCGCGCTCTTGCTCGGCAACGCGCTTTAATTCTTCTGTGCGTTGCGCGATGGTGTTGTTGATGAGCAAGTCGAAGGCATCAACCAATTGCCCAATTTCACCTCTGCCTTGCGCCATGATTTTGTTTTCATATACGCCTTGTGCAACGGTTTGGGTGGCACGCACCAAGTTTTTGATGGGGCTAGAGAGTGAATTTGCCAGTGTGTATGAGATGGCAATAACCGCCAGTAGCGTAAGGACACCCAGCCCAAATACCAGCGTTTGTTGCCCCGATACCGCCCCAAAGGCTTCACTGGTATCAATCTTTACCATCAGCCCCCACCGCAAAGACGGCAGGTAATTCCAAACAGCAATCACTTCTTGGTTACGATAATCTTGGATAATGCCCTTGCCCTGAATTCCGCGTACTGCATCCTCCATCGGGTTCGTTTTGCCATTGCCAAACGAAAGAATGGGCGTAAAAGCCCCGTCGGGGTTATGGAAGGTGGGGGCGGCGAACACAAGTTGACCGCTGTCTAAGAAGCCTGCGATAGATTCGCCCGTTTCGCCCAAACTTAACCCTGTGCGCTCACTAATGACCGAGAACAAGTTCTCACTTTCTAGCTTAAGAGCCAGCATCCCAATGACAACGCCTTCTTCAAATACAGGGGCGGCAATAAAGGCGAGGGTGTCGTTGGTATCGGGCGAAAGGCTTAAACGTGATATTTCTGTTTCTAAAAGTGTGCGAGCATTTTCTAGCGTTTGGACAAGTGGGCTATTGGGGTCTGTATCTTGATAGCGTTTGCCAATATTGGGGGTGGGCAAAATAGAAAAGAGTAGCTCCCCCTCTGTAGAAAACAGCATCAGGTCTTGATAGGTGGCGTTATCCAAAATAGAAAGAAGCAGGGGGCGCACCGCTTGGTCTGTGTCTATGTATGCCTCTGATGTTGCGCCATCAGATTCTAAAATGATGCTGAATTGTGATAGACTTTGGATAATTGTGGGAATCTTTGCCAAACCTACTACATCTTGCGTCCGCTCTAGGGCATAGGTTTCTATCTGTGAGATTTTGCCATCCGCCGTTGTTTGTAGCTTGCTTTCTAGCTCGGAACGAATAATTTCTTGTGAGGTGTTAAACAATATCAAGGTAACGACGCCTAATGGCAACAGCCCCACCACCAAAAACCAGAAGAGTAAGCGTGATAGAATTGAGGTGTTGCTAAAGCGATTAACCATCGTTTCCCCCTACTTCTGGGTTTGCCCACTGTTCATCCCAGCCTATATACAAATCGTTTAAGAAACTATCCCATTCATCTTGAGTAAGATAAGAGGTGAGATAGGGAATGGGGCGAACAGGATTGCCCGAACTCCACACAATGTCAAATTGCCCGTCACCGCGAATTTGCCCCACTAAAACGGTTTTCCAAACATGCTGGGTTTGAGGGTCAACATACACAACGCCCTGAGGCGCGTTAAAACTTTGGCGTTGGATGGCTTTCTGTACGGATTGCGGGTCGGATTTCCCAATGGTTTCTACGGCTTGCGCCCATAAATACACCCCAAAATAAGCTGCTTCCATCGGGTCACTAATGACGCGGTCGTCACCATACCGTGCATGAAAACGACGGACGAAGGCTTCGTTTTCTGGGGTCTCTAAAGATTGGAAATATGTCCATGCGGCATAATCGCCCACAACATTATCAATCTCTAGCGTTTGTAGTTCGGGTTCGGCAATACTAAACGAGATGGTGGGAATTTCTTCTGATGTGATGCCGGCATCACGTAAAGCCTGAAAGAAAGCGATATTGCTATCGCCGTTAATCGTGTTCAAAATCATATCGGGCTTGGTTTCTACAATGGCATCAACGATGCCTTGCACGTCAGAGCTACCTAGCAAAATGTATTCTTCACCAAGCACTTGCCCCTGTTGTGAAAGCACTTGTCGGCGCATCACTTCATTGGCGGTATGGGGGAAAACATAATCTGACCCCACGAGAAACACGCGCTTACCCAAGTTTTCCATCCCCCAGCGTACTGCGGGAATAATTTGTTGGTTGGGGGCTGCCCCCGTGTAAACGATATTTGGGGAAGATTCTAAGCCTTCGTATTGAACGGGATAGACGAGCAAATGATTTTGCGCCTCAAAAACGGGCTTAACGGTTTTACGACAGGCAGATGTCCAGCAACCAAACACCACTTGAACTTGCTCATCGACAATTAAATGAAGTGATTCTTCTGCGAAAATGTCCCAATCCGACTGTCCATCGCGGATAATAGGTTCTATTGGTCGTCCCAGAACGCCACCGTTAGCGTTAATTTCTTCAACAGCAAGAAGCGTTGCATCTACAACCGAGCTTTCACTAATTGCCATTGTGCCAGACAATGAGTGCAAAATACCAATCTTGATTGTTTCTATGGGGCGGTCAGTATATTGAACCCCCAGAAACGCGACAACACCAACAACGCCTAACAATATCCATCGTTTACGCATTTTATACTTTCAGATAAAAGAATAACCCCGTGCCAAACATTTACAAAAATCTCTGTAGAATTGATTATATTCCATCATTATATTTTGAGTTTCATGATTGAGCAAATGAGCAATTGATTTGTCGGATTGAGAGGACAATGATCCGATTATCGTCGCAACGCTCTTTAAGATTGCGCTTTAGGTTGCCACGCAATAATTTCGCCATCGTGCCAGTCATCTAGCTCAATCAGATTTTCCCCGTGAGCGTCATCCTCAAAGAAATGGCTGTCTGCAATTTCGTAGTCGTCCATTTCTTCGCTCTCTTTGCTTTTCTTCTGTTTTTGAATGAGGGGTTCTTCTAGGGTACGGCGCGCTGCGATAGCAATGGCTTTGCCCCACGCTTCATAATCCTCTACCGTGATGGCAACTGTTTCACCCGTAGAAGCTAGCGAGAAACGCACCAGCCCGCCTTTTTCAGCATCCAAGCGTCTAAGGGCGGCAATCTTCAGAATGTCACGCAAGGGAATCATGCGCTCAACGCCATTGATTTCGTCCAAGAACACCAGCGCAGAGGGCATCAGGTACAGGCGAAACGGGGCTTCTAGTTCCCATGCGCCGTGAATGTTTTGCTTTGCCAATTGTGCGGTTTCTGGCTCGCGATAGATATAAGGGCGGCGTTGGCGATAAGCACGTGTGATGTCCTCACTGACGATTTGCTTTAAGGCACGCACCAGCGCGAACATGCGCGTTTTGCTCATTTTGGCGCGGATGATTGTCCATTTGCCGTCAACATTGCCATGTAGTTCTAGAGTGTTATCGCCTTCTTCGTACTTCGTGGGTCGCCAAAAGCCTTCAATTTGGTGAGGAGCAATGTCAAACAGAGGAGTATCGTTGCCTAGCTTTTTGGGATAAGCCACCACTTGTTTAGAGGTGATGAACAAGAATCCGTTCTGCCAAGTGGCTTTTGTGGCAGGGGATGCTATTTTAATAGCACTATAGTTATAGAGGTTATCTTCAAATAGGGTGTGGCGTGGACGTAGGCGACGATAGCGAGCTGATACTGCATTATGGTTTTGGATGCCCAAAAATATCACGACTGCCGTCAGGCTGATTACTATCATAGCCCATAATAGGTCTTCCATGATTTTTGCCTCTTTCTTGTATGCTCTTTGCTTACCCAATGGGGTGACATCAAGCAACTGCCCCTATGCCTTTAATACTACACCAAACGCGATTCTTTGGGGGCTTGTGTGTGTTTTCAAAACAGACGCTTGACAATACTGTGCATCGTACAGTATATTGATACTGTGTGACACACAGTAGTATAGGATACACAGTATATGACCGATGCGACCGAACAACTCAATGCCCTACGATTAGAACTCAGGCGCGGCGTGGTGGTCTTGGCAGTTCTTAGCCAGCTTGATACAGCGCGTTATGGCTATAGCCTTATTCAACAACTTACTGAAAAAGGGCTAGACATTGAAGAAGGCACACTTTACCCCCTGCTTAGGCGATTAGAAAAACAGGGGTTGCTGGAAAGCGAATGGGAAGTAGGCGAGGCTCGTCCCCGCAAATACTACAAAATTAGCCCACTAGGGCAAGAAGTACTTAGCACTCTTAAAGCCGAGTGGTTTGAAGCGGCTGAAATGATGCGTAAAATTTTACGAGGAGACCCCAATGGCTAGTTTAGTAGAACGCTATGTTCATCAAGTAGGAAACTATCTTCCTCAAAAAGAGCGTGCCGAAGTGGAAGCCGAACTGCGCTCCCAAATACAAGACCAACTAGAAGACCGCTATGGAGAGTCACCGTCAGCTACAGAAACTGCATTGGTATTAGCCGAACTGGGCGAACCGCGACAAATGGCAGTCTCTTATAGCGGAGAGCAGTATTTGGTGGGTCCCGACCTGTACCCTACAATGCGAATGGTTTTAAGGCATGGTTGGGTGCTTGTACCGTCCATTGTGGTGTTTTTAAGCGTCTTTGGGGCGTTAATTTCGGTGCGTCAAACTAATGTTGTGAACTTATTCTTTGAGTCTTTCGGGGCTATATTGCAAGCAACGCTTTGGTTTTCGGCAACGGTGGTGGCGTTTTTTGCTATTCTGGAACATTCAGATGTAAAAGTGAACAAGAAAAAACCGACCTTCGACCCGTTAAAACTGCCCAAAATTGACGACCCTCGCGTTGTTGACCGCTTCGAGGCGGCTTCTGGCGTTGCTGCAGGAACATTCTTCTCGCTCATTTTTCTGTATTTTCTTCGTGTGGGTGGTTTAACGCTAACTTTTGACCTTACCAACCAGGTTGATATAATTCCTGTCCCGATAGCATGGCTTATGCTGTTGATTGTCCTTAGCTTTAGCATGAACGCCTTGCATCTGATTACACTCATCCGCGATTTTTGGTCGGCGGGTTTTTGGGCAGCGCAAACCGTCTTTGAAGTGCTGGGTATGGTGTGTCTTTACTTCGTGTTGTATAAGCCCATTCTGGAACGATTGCTGATAGCGAACCCGTCACTTGCAGATTTGGTGTGGGTTGTTAATGCCCCCGAAATTATCGTGGCAGTGGGTGCAATTATCACACTACTTGGCAGAGGCAGTAAGCTTGTGAAGCTGTGGAATACCCCATAAAGCAAGCCTCTCTAACCTTCTAAATCACATACATTCTATACTGTTTGCCTATGTTTGCATCCTAAAGGAGGATGTTCTATGAAAGCCTTTGTCTATACACAATATGGTTCACCCGATGTTTTACAACCTAAGGAGGTGGCAAAGCCCACCCCAAAGGACAACGAAGTTCTCATCAAGGTTTATAGCGCTTCACTCAATGCCGCCGATAAGCTGATGCTGGCAGGCACGCCCTTTATTGCTCGTTTTGACTTTGGGCTGTTCAAACCCAAAAATATCATCTTGGGCGCAGATGTAGCGGGGCGCGTAGAAGCCGTTGGTAAAAGCGTGACACAATTCAAAGTGGGTGATGAGGTATTCGGTGACATCTCTGGCGATGGATTGGGTGGCTTTGCCCAGTATGTGTGTGCCACTGAAAGATGCTTTGTGCTAAAGCCCGCTAGTTTGTCGTTTGATGTGGCTTCTTCTGTGCCATTGGCAGCTGTAACGGCACTACAAGGCTTGCGGAAGGGCAACCTTAAGGCGGGGCAAAAGGTTTTAATTAATGGTGCTTCGGGAGGTGTGGGGACATTTGCGCTGCAAATTGCCAAAGCAATGGGCGCAGAAGTGACTGCTGTTTGTAGCACCTCAAAAATAGAGATGGTGCGCTCATTGGGTGCAGACCACGTGATTGACTATACTAAAGAGGACTTTACTAAAAATGGTCAGCACTACGACCTCATTTTAGGGGCAAACGGCAATCGCTCTATTTTTGAGTATAAGCGTTCACTTGCGCCTAAAGGGGCGTATGTGATGGTGGGTGGCACAATGTCCCAGATTTTCCAAGCATTAATTTTGGGGTCATTGGTTTCTGAAAAAGACGGCAGAACATTAAGTAACTTGATGGCACAACCTAATCAAGCCGATTTGCTCTTTGTCACCGAATTGATTACATCAGGCAAAGTAACACCCGTTATTGACCCTATTTACCCCTTTGCCGAAGTACCTAAAGCCTTTGCTCACTTAATAACAGGACGCGCTAAAGGAAAACTGGTAATCAGCATACAGAAATAGTGTGTTGTAACAGGTGAAATTGACAGGGGAGTGATGCAGACCCCGTATAAATAACAAAAGGACACTTCTTATCAAGGTGTCCTTTTTTATATGGGGTACAGGGCTTATGTGAAAATTAGCCCCAACGCCAACCTATCTATAGGGGATGATGGCTTATTTATGGATACTACGAGAAATAAAAAAACCACCCTGAAAAAAGTGGTTTTTTATGTGTGACCCCATCGGGATTCGAACCCGAGTCTTCACCTTGAAAGGGTGACGTCCTAGTCCCCTAGACGATGGGGCCGCCTGGGTTGGGCTTGTTGTGTTTTTCACAACAGGGCGAATTATAGGGTTTTAATGTGGTTCTGTCAAGGATAAATTAACCACACTTGCCCCTCATCTTCATTCGTCCTATAATTCACTCTATCATCCATTGTTAAATCTTAAAGACCATTTCTAAGCCAACCCATTCCGCTAGGTTTCCCTACCCCATGATAGAAGTTGCCGATTCTCGTAAAGACCGCCTGCGTCCCACGCTTCGCCGTGTGGGGTTTTTTGAAGAGATTGTCCGAACCATTGTCTTTGTACTGGTGGTAACGGTGCTGTTTGATATGGCAATACCACGCTCATTGGTGGATGGACGCAGTATGGAATCGACGTTCTTTACCGGCGACCGTCTCATTGTGAGCCGTGTAAACTACATGCTAGAGAAGCCCAAGCGTGGCGAGATTGTGGTGTTTAATTCCATTAACCCGCGTGAACGTGAGCAGGGAATTATGCTTATTAAGCGCGTGATTGCCTTGCCCAACGACCTTGTAGAATTTGCGAGTGGGCAACTGTATATTAACGGCGTTTTGGTGAATGAGCCTTATTTGAATGAGGCATGTGCGAGCTTTTCTTGTCCAGATGAAAGCTGGCAATTGAATGACGTGCAATACTTTGTGATGGGGGACAACCGTAACGCCAGCCAAGATTCGCGTCGCTTTGGGCCCATTACCATTTATGATGTTGTGGGTGAAGCTGTCTTTAGATATTGGCCCCCCCAGAAGCTCGGTCTTGTGACTGGGCATAATTACGAGGATTAAATGGCAAAATTAACCGATGAACTTTGTCCACGTTGTTTTATTGGCAAGCTCACGCTAGGCACTGCCACGTTTGTTACCGTCCACAATGAGCGCGTGTTTAGCTTGCCCGAAGCGGATGCGTTTACTTGTGATATTTGTGATTACCGTGAGTTTGCAGATGCCCGCGTGGAGTGGTTTTTAAGAACAACAGGACACCCCATGAATTCCGAAGACCTACTAAGCCCACTTCCCCGCCTTTACCCCCGTAAATCTTAAGCGCAAAACGAAATTTGACAGTATAATTTCGTCATATTCAATGCAAAAAAAGAGAGCAACGTTCTTCTGTGAATGCTTTACTCTTAATGGTCGTAGTTTCTAGCTTATTGTCACTGTCCATTGGGGCAGGGCTAGTTTTGGTGTCGCTTATTTCTCCCCAAAAAAACCATATGAACTGGGTTTTTGTGTTGCTAGGGGCGTTTGAGTGGACAAAAGCCTTGCTTACACTCATTGACCTTAGAACGGCTTTACCATATGGCAACATACTAGGGAACTTAGCTTTGGGGCAACTGATTTTAGTCGGGGGATCTGTGCTGGTGTTTGCCAGCTTGGTCAGCGTCTTTATGCGACAAAATCTCGCCCCCCAGAGCGATAGCTGGGTCGTCTTGCTCGTTGGCTTGTTTGCCATCGGCACCCTACTTGATTTGCGTGTAGAAGCCCTATCCATCATTATCGCACGCCTGCTTGATGCCGTGGTGATGCTGTGGTTGGGATGGCTTTTGCTACGTCACCAATGGTTTAACCCGCTAGCTGTCTTAAACCGTGAACTTATGGCAACCAATACCGTCTTTCGGAACACTATAGAAGAACTTGCCCGCGAGAAAAACCGAATTGACATGCTAAACCGTGAGCTTTTGGTGGCGAACCGCTATAAAAGCGAGTTTATGTCAAACATGAGTCATGAACTACGGACACCCCTTAATAGCATTATTGGCTATAGCGAACTGTTGCGTTCGCCGATTTATGGCACATTAAACGACAAGCAACTCGACCGCCTAGACCGCATCCATCGCAATGGGCAACACCTCTCTGAACTGATAGACCGTATTCTTGATTTAAGCAAAATAGAGGCAGGCAAGCTAAAAATAGAGCCGATTTGGTTTAGTTTGAGCGCGTTGCTTAAAATTATTGTGAGTGAATTTCAGGCGCAGGCAGCGATAAAGGGCATTAAAATGACCCATGAGATTGACGAGGATATGCCCCTAATGTATGCTGACCAACAGCGTATTCATCAGGTGTTCCATAACCTTATCTCTAATGCAATTAAATTTACGCAACGTGGCGCGGTTCATGTGCAAGCATCCTTGCTTAACCCCCAAGAGTTGCGTAAGGCACACGCCGATTTTGAAGCCGATGGTAAATGGTTGTTCATTAGCATTGATGATAGTGGCATTGGCATGGCAAATGAAGACCACCACCGCATCTTTGATGAATTTGCCCAGCTAGATGGCACCCGTACCCGTGACCATGATGGCATTGGGCTGGGCTTACCTATTGCCAAGAAACTTGTTGAATTACATAACGGGCGCATTTGGCTACACAGTGTATTGGGTGTAGGGACAACTTTTTATGTTGCGTTCCCGTTAGAAATGCCCGCACCCGTTTCGCAGATATAGTGAATAGCGTTGAGGAATGTGTTAATATATGGACGGTGTTACTTCTCTCGCCTCAAAGGAGTTTGTGGGTGTCTCAAAGACGCATATTGGTTGTAGAAGATAACCGCGACAACATGACGCTTATTATTGATGTTTTGACGGCACTAGATTATGAAGTGCTTCAGGCATCTGATGGCGAAATTGGCGTGCGCGTTGCCCTTGATGAAAAACCTGACCTTATTTTAATGGACTTATCGTTGCCTCGTATGGACGGCTGGACGGCAACACGCCACATTAAAGAGGTTTTGCCTAAACTTCCTATCATTGCGCTTACGGCACATGCCATGATGGGAGACCGTGAACGCGCTATAGAGGCGGGCTGTGATGATTACATCTCCAAGCCCATTAACCTGCAAGAATTAGCCCGAAAAATCAGCGAATATTTAGGATAAGCCCTGTGAAAGTTCTCGTTGCAGATGATAACCGCGATAATATCGACCTTGTGCTAGATATTCTTGGCATGACAGGGCATGAGGTTGTGACGGCTTTTGATGGCATTAGTGCGCTTGATATGGCATTTACCACCCTGCCCGACCTTGTGCTATTGGATGTAAACATGCCTGGCTTATCGGGGTTTGAGGTGTGCGAGCGCATCAAAGCGGATGAACGTACCACACGTATCCCCGTTATTATGCTCACCGCCCTCACAGACATTGATAGCCGTGTAAAGGGTTTAGCCGTAGGCGCAGACGACTACTTAACGAAGCCATTTAGCCCTCGTGAACTTTTGGCGCGCATTGACCGTAGCCTAAAAGCTAAAGTGTTATCGGATGACCTGCGCGGGCAAAAAGACAAAGTGCGCCTAACGTTTGAGCGTTATTTAGCCGCTTCTGTGGTGGATGACCTGCTTAAAAACCCCGACCACGTGACATTAGGGGGCAAGCTCCAACCCGTAACGGTGCTATTTGCCGATTTAGAGGGCTTTACTAGCCTCTCTGAACAGATTGACCCCCACACACTGCTCTTTATTTTGAATGCGTATCATGCGCTAATGGTGCGGATTGTCATTCGTTATGAAGGCATGGTAGATAAGTTTATTGGCGATGGGCTAATGGTAATTTACAACACGCCTGTTGAGCAAGAAGACCACATTGCCCGCGCCGTAAAAACCGCGCTTCACATTCAAGATGAGTTGCATTGGTTTTACGAGAAGCTCGCGCCTGAACATCGCCTTGCCATTAACTTTGGCATCAATACGGGTATGGCAGTGGTGGGGAATGTCGGCACAGACCGCTTTATGAATTTTACGGCGGTGGGTGATGCCGTTAATGTGGCTTCTCGCCTACAAGATATGGCAAGGCGTGGGCAAATTTTAGTATCAAAGCCTGTTTATGATGCCACAGAAGAATTTGTCATTGGACGCTCTAGGGGAATCATACAGGTGAAGGGGCGCATGGAAGGCGTAGAAGTCGTTCAGGTGTCTAATTCGCCCATAGAGGACTAAAGCAATTATAAAGGCACACCATGACACAAATAGAACAAGAAACCATTCTCATCATTGATGACGGTAAAGACAACCGAGAGTTTTTGATTGAGTATGTGCTAAAGCCAAATAACTTCGCACACCTAGAAGCAGGGGATGGGTTAGAGGGCTTACAGATGGCTTTTAAGCATCGCCCCAACCTTATCCTACTCGATTACCAAATGCCCCGTATGAACGGGCGGCAGGTACTTGAGCAGTTGCGTGAGCGTGGCATGGATGTGCCTGTTATTTTAATGACCTTTCATGGCTCAGAAGAAGTGGCTGTAGAAGTGTATCGTTTGGGGGTGCGCGACTATATTAAAAAACCCTATTACCCCGAAGAAATGCTGGCAGCTATTGAGCGAGGCTTGGCAGAGTCACGGCTAAAGCGTGAAAAAGAAGCCCTGACAGACCGCATCTTTCATGCCAATAAAGAGCTACAGCGTCGCTTAAAAGAACTAAACACGCTGTATTCTGTGGGTAAAAATGTGACCTCATTGGCAGATATGGGCGAACTTTTGCCCCGTGTGGTGGATGCTGTTATTCAAATGACAAACGCTGAAGAAGCGCAATTATGCTTGATTGAAGGCAAAACGCTGGTACGCCGTGCTGTTAAAACGTCGCTCATGCCCCACGCCCGCGCCGTACAAGAAGTGATTAAAGACCCGATTGCTATCCAAACCATTCGCAACAAGCAATCCCTCATTTTGCATGGCAAACAGCTTGAAGGGCTAAACGGCAATCCACCTCATTCGGTGGTGTATGTGCCGTTGGTGTCCTATGACCGCGTGTTAGGCTTGCTTTCTGTGGCAAATTACACGGCGACATCACCCGCATTTACCCAAAATGACGGCGCGTTGTTAAGCGCATTAAGCGATTACGCCGCCATTGCCATAGAGAACTCGCGTCATTATGTGGGCTTGCGCCAATCCAAAGACCGCTTAAGGGGTGTTTTTGAACAATTCGTCGCGCCCCAAATTGTAGAGCAAGTATTGGCAAACCCCGAAGATGTAAAACTGGGCGGACAACGCCAAGAAATTAGCGTGTTGTTTGCTGATATTCGGGGCTATACCGCATGGAGCGAAGGTGTTTCGCCAGAGCTATTAGTAGAAACGCTGAATCACTATCTTAGTTTGGCGGCTAATGTGGTGTTGGGATGGGAAGGCACGTTGGATAAATTTTTGGGCGATGGTTTTATGGCAATTTTTAACGCGCCCATTCGCCAAGCCGACCACGTTCACCGCGCCGCCGATGCTGCCCTTGCCTTGCGCCGTGCCGCCCAATCCGTCAGTGAGCAATACGGGCATAGCCTGTCTTATAGTATTGGGGTGCATGTGGGGGAAGCCGTTGTGGGGTATATTGGCGCAGAACGCGCCCTAAACTATACGGCAATTGGCGACACCGTCAACCTTGCAAAACGCCTACAAGAAGCTGCCGCCCCCAATCAAATCTTGATTGAAGAAAGCGTTTTCAAGCGTCTTGGAGACCGTGTGCAGGCGAGACCACTGGGAGAATTAAAAGTAAAGGGGCGTAAAGCCCCTGCGATTGCATATGAATTAACCGACTTGGTTTAACCTTCGTCCTCTTCGCCTTGAGGTCTTTTGCTCTTAAGGCGACTTTCTAGGGTGCGTTTTTCGCGCTCTCTAACGCTAATGCGAATGGGCGTTCCCTCAAATGGGAATGACTCGCGGATGCGATTTTCCAAGAAGCGTTCATAAGTAAAGTGTAGCAATGCCCGCTCATTTACATGAAGCAAGAAAATGGGTGGGTTTGTTCTTACTTGCGTGCCATAGAAGATTTTTAGGCGTTTTGTGCCTTTGGTCGGTGGCGAGTGGCGTTCCATTGCGGCACGAATAATCTGGTTTACTTCTGCTGTAGGAATCCGATTAAAGCGGTTCTCAAATACGCGATAGGCTGTGTCCAATACCGTGTGAATCCGTTGCCCTTCTAACGCACTAATAAAAATGAGGGGCGCATAGGGGATAAAGTGCAGGCGTTCACGAACTGTTTTAATAAACTCGTTCATGGTGTAGCTGTCTTTTTCTACGGTATCCCACTTATTGACGGCAATCACTAGGCTCTTAAACTCTTGAATCACATAGCCTGCAATATGTTCGTCTTGTTCGGTTACGCCTTCTTCTGCGTCAATGACCAAAATTGCCACATGGCAACGTTCAATGGCTTTCATGGCACGCACCACACTAAATTGTTCTACACCGGGTTCAACACGCCCTCTACGCCGAATCCCCGCCGTATCAATGAGGACAATGTCGTTACCGTGCCACTTGATTTTAGTGTCAATCGCATCGCGTGTGGTGCCGGGGATGGGGCTAACAATTGAACGTTCTTCGCCTGTCAGTTTGTTGAGAAGGGTGCTTTTGCCGGCGTTTGGCTTGCCCACGATGGCGATTTGTAGCACGCTGTCCTTGTCCTCTTCATCGTCAGATTGTGCATCAATGAGGAGTTTTAACGGGGCAGTAACAGCATCTAATAAGTCACCAACGCCTAGCCCATGAATGGCACTACATGCCACCACTTCGCCCAAGCCCAAGCTGTAAAATTCCACGCTGTCTACAATGCGTTTTTCGTCGTCGGTTTTATTGGCGGCAACAATAATGGGCTTATGGGTACGGCGTAAAATTTCTGCAATGGTTTCATCTGCGGCAGTGATACCGTGTGTGGCATCTACTACAAGGATAATCACGTCTGCTTCGTCTACGGCAAGCATCGCTTGCGCTCTAATTTGAGGCACAAAGTCTGCGCTTCCCTCTGCAAGGGGTGACTCGTCGCGTGTGCCTTTTGGCTGATAAATTTCAATGCCACCCGTATCAATCACATTAAACGTAATGCCGTTCCAAATGCTAAAGGACTGCAATCTATCGCGGGTGGTGCCGGGTATGTCGTGGACAACAGCCATGCGTTCACCGACAATGCGGTTAAACAGGCTACTTTTACCTACGTTAGGTCGCCCAACCAGGGCAACAAAGGGTTTGCGGTTCATCTGGGGGTAAAATCCTTAAAACTCATTCAAGCCCGCTATCATAGCACAAATGCCCCCTGCATGTAAGGACAGATGAAACTATGGGGCTTGGGTGGCTTCGGAGGTGATGGGTGACAAGGTGACGGCGACTGTGGACGGAATAATCGTGATGCTGTCTAGCGTTACTTCACCGCGCTGAATGATAACACGAGGCGTTACATCTCGTGTTCCTACTCGCACATTATTGAGGTCTACAACCGCTTGAATGTCACTGATGGTTAGACCGTCTAGGATGGCGATGGGCCCATTAAGTACCACAGACAGCGTATTTGGCGTAAGCGATGCGGTGCTATCCGCAGGCAACCCAATAATTTCGATGGGGATATTATCTAGTTGACGCACAGTGGTTTGGGCGGTAACGCCAATAGTGACGCGAATTGAGGTGGTATCCCCCAATACGAGCAGGTTAGCGGGCAAGAGTAATGGCACTTCTACGGTAAATGAGTTAGTGCGCCCCTCTAAACTGATAGCGGCAGTATCTAAGGTTGCGCCTACTGCCAAGAGGTCATTGTTTGTGCCACTGACAAAGACTGTCTGTGGCTCGTAGCTAATGCTAGATAGCACATAATCTTCGGTGAGGGTTTCTAAAAGCAGGCTAGGGCGTACCGAAAGCTGTCGTACATCGTCACGCGGATACACCCTAATATCCACTGTGATGCTACGAGGCTCTAAGGTAACGTCGGTAACGCGCCTGCCGTCGGCGTCTAGGGCAATAAGCGTAACTTCCCCATTAAAATTCCCTCGTGAGGCACTTAAATCAATTTCACCATGCACTTCTATAACCTCATTCACGCGGTTAAGTGCGCCACTAATAGCCACTTGAAGCACACTAGAAACGGCGGGGTCATAGGTGTAATCAACGGGAGGGACTTGGGTAATGAGCAGGCGAACGGCTTTTTGTTCGGTGCGAATGGTGTCTAGGCTTATGGTAATTTGGGTGGGTTGTGTATCTGCACTTAGCACCCCCGAACGGTTTACCGCCACGCTTAGGGGGATGATGTGTGTGCCATCGGTGCGCCCTTCAAGTTCTGCGGTAACGATAATGTCGTCGATAGTGAGCAAACTAAGGACAGAACGTTGCGCTCTCACAAGCACCCTTGACGTTAAGCGGGGGGCGTTGGTAACCACTAAACCATCGGGAATATCAATTTGCACGGCAACATTAGGGAAGGTTTGTTGCAAAATGGGGTCGGCTTGGATGGCGGCTGTCACCCACACCACAACAGCTAACAAAAACGAAGCCAGTAACCACGCCAGGTTATTCCGCAAGATGAGTTGTGTGGCTTTGTTCATAAGTTTGCTTGCCGACCTATCGGTAAACGCTGTGCAACAGCCCTCCAGCCCGCCAATAATTGGCTTCTCCAATTGCCCTTATTTTGGTCATAGGATGAGCCATAGAACGCTTTAAGCACGGTTCTTAGGCGTTCTATTTCTATTTTTGTCACCATACGTCCACCATTGGTAATAGAGACACGCCCGCTTTCTTCACTCACTACCACGCACACGGCATCCGTCACTTCACTAATGCCTAATGAGGCGCGGTGGCGTGTTCCCATCTTGGGGTTGGGCAGGTTACGGCTGGCACTAAGGGGCAAAACCGAAGCCGCAGATGCAATTTTGCCATGCTCATTCACAATCACTGCGCCATCGTGTAGTTCGGTTTTGGGCCAAAAAATAGTCAGCAAAAGTTCCGCTTTTACATCGCTGTTAATGGCAACACCCGTACTGATAAACTCGGCGAGGTTGCTATTGCGCTGTAACACAATTAATGCGCCGTGTCGGCGTTCTGATAGCTTTTCGGCTGCCTTCACAATTTCATCAATAATTTGCTCGCGCACCCCTTCGGGGCTAGGGTTGTTAAAGAAGATACCCCCACGCCCAATTTGCTCTAGCACACGGCGCAATTCGGGCTGAAAAATAACAGGCACGGCTACGACTAATGCTGTGAGCAAGTTCGTTAGCATCCACCCCAACGCCTGAAGCCTAAAAATCCCTGCAACCAAGAATAACCCCAAGAACAACACCACAATGCCTCTAAAGAGTGCGCCTGCCTGAGTACCGCGAAACAAAAACGTCATGCCAAAAAACAATAGCGTGACAATGCCAATGTCCAGCAGAGAATTGAGGGTTAGGTTGCTTAGTATCCAGAAGATTTCTTGCACAAGAGCCTCTAGGTTGCTTGCGTGACGCGATGAAAGCCTAAAGCACAAGCCCTCATCGCGTCATGGTTAGCCATTGAGTTGCGCCAGCAGTTTTCTATATTCTTCGATGCGCTCTGGGTTCATGGCAATAATTTGCTTGATGGTATGCGCGGCTTCTTTGTTTAAGCCCGCGTCTAATTGTAGCTCGCCCAGCGCGTCTAGCTGTGCGATGGCTTTTTGCTTATCGCCTAGCTTACGATAAATGCTGGCAAGCCGTGAGCGCAATGCCGTATCTTGTGAGTAGCTGCGCACAAGGTCTTCTAGCATAACCGTAATGCGGTTAATCATGCCTTTTTGAGCATATAAGCCCAATAAGCTATCCAATCGCTTGATGGCTTCTACTTGGTTGCCTTGTGCATAGAAGATGTCTACCAGTCCACGCAGGGCTTTTTCATCTGCGGGCGTTAGCTCTAAAATTTCTTCGTATAGCTTTTGTGCTTGGCGTGAATTTAAGCGCATTTGGTGAATTTCTGCGATGTAATGCTTAATTTCTGCCAGCTTGCTATTAGGGGCTTCGATGCGACGTGCAAGACGTTCTGCCGAGGCAAACGTTTGGCTAGAACGGTCAAAATCGCCCAATTGTTGGTAGCTATTTGCCAATTCAATATATTGGGTAATGGCTTCGTTCCAGCGTTGCTCACTCTCTAGCAGTTCAATGAGGCTCATACGCACTTCAACATCAAGGGGAGCCATTTCCAGCACTTCGCCTAAAATAGAGGCGGCACGGTCATTTTCTTGGCGCACCATATACGCTTTTGCCACCACGTTATATTTGTTGATGGCTTGGCGAATACGCCCCTCTTTCATCATAATTTCTGCCATACGCACATGCACCGGTAAATAGAAAGGCGATACTTCAATGGCTTGGTGCGACTCGTCCATTGCCAATGTAAACAAGCCTTGCCGAATGTAGCGGTCAATGCGCGATACCGACTCTGCAAGTTCATCGCCACCCTTTGCCACCAAGAAATCGACAATGCCACTCTTGCCCTCGCCAATGATGGTTTCATCTAGGTGACGGCGTGTTTCTGCAATGCGTTGCATCCAGTCTTTGCCACTTAGCAAGCCTGTAAAACGCTCATTAACGGCTTTAAGGGTTTCTTGGGTGCGTCCCTGTAGTGCGCCGATGAGATTTTCATACACCACACCAAGTTCTTCTAGTTCGGTGGGGTTGGTAGTAATCGCCGTATCCACCGCTTGCAGGCTTTGGATGAGGTAGCGTGTGGCTTTAAGCTGTTCATCTTGCTTAAAGTATGCCAGCCCCAAACCATGTAATGCACCCGCAGTAAGGACGGGGTGGTTCATGGCTTCTGCTAAATGTGGAACGGCTTCTTTGGCTTGGTCGGTAAGTACCATAAGACCGCCCAAACACATTTTAAGGGCGGGGTGATTAAAGCCCGCTTTAAGCGCTTCATTATACGCTTTAACGGCTTCCTTGGGGCTGTCTTGCCGCTGAAATTCCATACCCTGCATGGCAAACATAACGGATTGATTTAGCCCGCCTTCAACAACGGCTTCTGCCAGTAAACCCATTGCACTAGTAAGGGCTTCACCAATGGGACCTCGTGGGTCGGCTTCGCCAATGGGGGAGCTATCGGTTTCTGGCGACCAAAACAAATCGCCCAAGTCCTGCGGGGCAGGCTCGGCTTTTACTGCGCGTTTGCGATTAACCATGTCATCGGGCAAAACTACATCACCCCCACTTTTTAGGGCGCGAAGGGTGTTTAAGGCTTGAGCGTTCTTCGCATCAATGGCAAGGGCGCGTTCTACGGCGCGAATGGCTTTATCGACTTCGTTCAAACGCTTAAAGTTATAGGCTAATGTTAGGTATTCGCGTAATGCTTTTCCTTTGTCACCCACGCGCTCATAGGCTTGGGCTAGGCGCGCGTGAACGCTGACCAAACCCGGCGTAAGCTGTGTAGCGCGTTCCCAGTTGGCAATGGCGCGTTCCAGGTCTTTTTGTGCCAAGTACACTTCAGACACCTTCACATACTGTTGGGCAGCCTCTTTTAGCTGTCCCATGCGTTCTAGTGCATCCGCGCTTCTTTCTAGGGGTTCGGGGTCATTGGGGGCAAGCTGAATGGCGCGCCGATAAACCTTGAGGGCTTTATCAAGTTGTCCATCGTTCAGCAATGCCAGCCCAAGATTGATATGCCCATCGGCATCATCGGGCAATTCGGCAACGGCGCGGGTGTAATGCTCAATTGCACGCGTCCAATTGCCACCCCAAGCGGCATTATGCCCCTTTTCCATATTTTTTTGAAATTCTTCATAACTTCCAGCCATGCGCGACCACCCTCACCAAAACTAGGATTGTGTCATCAAGTGAACGAGAACTGCTTTTTGGGCATGAAGGCGATTTTCGGCTTGCTGAAAAATAACGCTTCGTCGCCCGTCTGCTAACTCATCGGTTATTTCCTCGCCCCTATGTGCGGGCAAGCAGTGCATAATTACTGCGTCTTTATGGGCAAGCCGAAGCATTGCTTCGTTAATTTGATAGCCTGCAAACGCTTTTCTGCGAATGTCGCTTTCTACTTCTTGCCCCATGCTCGTCCATGTGTCTGTATAGAGGACATGCGCCCCTTTAACGGCTTCTTCAACGTGTGTTGTATGGGTGATGCGTGTTCCTGTTTCTTTAGCAACGCCTTCGGCAGTCTCACGGACAGATTGAGGGAGTTCGTAGCCTTCTGGGGTAGCTAATGCAAATTCAAACCCAAATTTGCCTGCTGCATACGCCAAAGAAGTGGCGACGTTGTTGCCGTCCCCAATGAACGCCATCTTTAAGCCTTCAATGCGCCCAAAGTGTTCCTTCATGGTTAAAACGTCTGCCATCGCTTGGCAGGGGTGATTGTAATCACTTAAGCCGTTAATGACAGGGACACGCGCCCATTTTGCTAGCCCTTCTACGTGCGCGTGGTCAAATACCCGCGCCATGATGGCTTGGCAATAGCCCGAAAGCACTCTTGCCACATCGGGGACACTTTCGCGCGTGCCTAAGCCGATTTCGCTAGGGCTAAGGTAGACCGCATCACCGCCAAGGTGCTTCATGCCCACTTCAAAAGAAACCCGTGTGCGAAGGGACGGTTTTTGGAAAATCATCCCTAAAATTTTACCTGCTAAAACGGGACGATTACCGCCCGATTTCCACTCTGTTTTTAGATGTTCAGCCAGCCTAATGAGTTCTCTCAATTCAAAGCTCGACCAGTCGGTCAGGGCTAAAAAATCCTTCTTCATGAAGCAAACACTGCTTTCTAATGCGATGAATGAGTATCGCTTTTAGTATAACACAGATGAAAAAATAGCGAAAACATCTTATGCCTATGTGATAGACTGCATCTCTAGCCAGTTTGCGCCATGTTCGGCGTTTGCCACCAATGGCACATCCAGTTTGTACGCGGATTGCATCTTCTCTAGCACCAATTGAGTGACACCCTCAAGCTCTTCTTGGGGGAGTTCGAGTACCAATTCATCATGCACCTGTAAAATCATTTTGGCGCGTGGAAACTGCTCATTAAGTGCGTGATATAAGTTAATCATGGCAATTTTCAAGATGTCTGCAGCTGTGCCTTGAATGGGCGCGTTAATGGCAACCCGTAGCTCGGATTGGGCTTCTTGGGCGTTAAGATTGCCTTGCATTAGCCGATGAAAATAGCGTTTGCGCCCCAGTAGCGTTTCTACAAAGCCATATTCTTTGGCTTTGGCTTTGGTGCTTTCGATGTAGTGTTCTACCATCGGTAGGCGTTCAAAGTAGGTTTTAACGAACTTATCGGCTTGTGCCAGCGTTAAATCGCTATCACGCGCTAAACGAAATGCTCCCATGCCATACATAAGCCCGAAGTTGACGCGCTTGGCAAAACTGCGTTGCTCTGATGTCACTTCTTCTAGGGGAATGCCGTACACGGTGGCAGCAGTGGCTTTATGGATGTCTTGCCCCTCATGGAAGGCTTGCTTTAGGGTTTCATCACCGCTGATGTGTGCCATCACGCGCAGTTCAATTTGGCTATAGTCTACGGCAAGGAGGGTATAGCCCTTTTCGGCAATAAACGCCTTGCGGATTTCGCGCCCTAGATCGGTACGGATGGGGATATTTTGCAAGTTGGGGTTAGAGCTACTAAAACGTCCTGTGGATGTGCCTGTTTGATTGTAGCTGGTATGAACGCGCCCCGTTTTGGGGTTAATGAGGGCGGGGAGTGCGTCCACATAGGTACTCTTTAACTTGGCTAGCTCGCGGTATTCCATGATGACAGGAATAATGGGGTGTGCGCCATGCAATGCCTCTAGTGTGGTTACGTTTGTAGAATACCCAAACGTCGTTTTCTTTAAGCCCTTCGGCGATAAGTTAAGGCGTTCAAACAGCACTTCATTCAGTTGTTTGGGGCTGTTGATGTTAAACGCGCCACCCTCTGCCATGTCATAAATGCGCTGTTCTAGGGCGTGCAACTGTTGTTCAAATTGTGCGCTCATTTGCGCCAAAAATGGCACATCGAGCTTTGTCCCTGCGCGCTCCATACTGGCAATGATGGGAATGAGGGGCATTTCTATTTCATAAAAGAGGCGTTCTGTGCCTTGCTCACGCAATCTATCGCTTAAAAAACGATACGCCTTCATGGTGACAACGGCATCGGCGGCGGCATAGGGCGCAACGTCATCAATGCCCACTTCTGCCATTGTAATTTGCTTTTTGCCCTTGCCAATGAGTGAGCTAATTTCTTGCATCTCTATCTTAAACTCTTGGCGTGCAAAGGCTTTTAGCCCCAAAAATCGGCTGATGGGGTCACGTATCCATTCAGCAATCATGGTATCAAACGTAATCGGCGTAACATCAATGCCCACGTTCTGAAGTGTCATCAGGTCAAAGGTGGCATTGTGCGCCACTTTGGGAATGTTGGGGTTGGTGAGCGCGGTCGTAAGGGCTTTAACAACTTGCGAGAGGGGCAATTGCTCGCGGACGGTTTCTTCAAAGAGCGTGCCTGCGCCTTCTGCAAGGTGTCCTACTGGCACATAGTAGCCCGTTTTGTCATCGGTGGCTAGTGACAAGCCAACCATCTTATCGCGCATGGGTTCTGTGCCTGTCGTTTCGGCATCAAACACAATTACACGGGCGTTATTAAGCACCTGAACGAGTGCATCAAGCTGAGCTTGGGTGGTAACGGTAATCGTTTCGTACTGAAAGGGCGGGGCTTCTTCTTCTGATGTTTCTTCAAGAAGCGCATCCGTTTGTAGGCGTTTTAGGCGGTCTCTTAGGCTACGAAACTCTAGCTCCCCAAACAGGTCATCCACACGCGCCTTATTAAAATCAGAAGCCACACAGGCATCAAGGTTTAGAGTAATGGGCATATCGCACTTGATGGTGGCGAGTTCACGGCTTAAGTATGCCATCTCGCGCCCGTCAATTAACTTTTGCTGAACACTGCTCTTGATGCTTTCCAGATTGGCATACACGCCACCAAGTGTTTCATAGGCTTGTAAGAGGGTGGTGGCGGTTTTTTCACCAATGCCCTTCACGCCGGGTATATTGTCCGAGCTATCGCCCATGAGGGCTTTAAGGTCTATCAGTTGCGTGGGCTTTAGTGCGTATTTTGCCTCAAACGCAGGCACGTCATACACAATATCATCGCCCTTCCAGCTTGGAAGCTGAACGCGGACGCGAGGCGCGAGCAATTGCAAAATGTCTCTGTCACCCGTGATAATGTGAACGTTTAGCCCCAGTGCTTCGGCTTGGCGCGTCACTGTGCCAATGACATCGTCGGCTTCGCTGTCATCCAGTTCTAGAACGGGGATATTGAACGCTTCAACAAGCTGATAAATGCGCGTAAACTGTGATACCAGTTCGGGGGGCATGGCATCGCGCGTGCCTTTATATTCGGGATAGAGTATTTCGCGCCCACTTAAGCCCTTATCAAAGCTAACGGCTAAAAAGTGTGGTTTAATTTCAAGCAGTTCTATCAGTTTGGTGGCAAAGCCCATCACGGCAAATGTGGTTTCGCCCGTGCGCGTTTGCATTCTTGTGCGCTCTAATGCAAAAAATTGCCGATAAGCCACCGCGTGACCATCAATTAAATAAAGCGTGGGGCGTTCTAACATGCTATTTCCTAAGCGTAAAAGCGAACATTTGCGCTAATTATAACACAAGGTTTATTCGCGCACGAAGTTAATAAACTCCTGAATTTCTTCAATGTTCATTTCTCTGGCAGAAGGCATAATGAGATAGCTATCCGACCACAGCGTTTCTGGCACAACGTAGGCGTTGATGCTTTGGGCAATTTGCGCCGAAAGTTGCATCAGTTGGCGGACGTGCTGTTGTGGGGGGACGGCATCGGGGGCATCCACACGCAAATAAATAAAGTCCTCGTATACATCAAGGTTATAAATTTTCCAGCCCTCGTCGTTAAGGCGGCTATCAATTCCCACCACCAATTTTTGCGCGATTTGACTTGTCAGCTCGGCTTCGGGATTGCGTAATATCCACACAAAACTATAGGGCGCAAGCGTTTGAGGTGACGATTCTTCTTGAACAGGTACAACGGGCGGTTCTGGTGTGGGCAGGGTTGGGGGTGTGACAACGGGCGCAATGCCCTCTTTAGGCTCGTCCAGTTCTGCGATGGGTTCTTCGAAAACGGTGGGTTCTGGCACGCTGGCAAGGGCTTCTACCAGACGTTTGCCTTGCCGACGAATAGCACCCAAAGGCGTTGTGCCAATAAACAGTAACGACAACACCAAGTTTTCGGCGGTTCTTTGGCTATACAGCATATAATCCGCGCCCGTGTTGGGCATGGTGATGAAGTTAATTTGGGCAGGCTGTCCTTCTTCACTAAGCGCATCAAGAAGCTGACTTTTAATTTCCTCTATTTCTTGCAGTGGCAATTGCCCGCTATACGCCACAATGTCATCGCCCTGCATCAAGATGAGGGCTTCTGCCATTAGCTCCAATGACATGCGCGTTAGCCCTAAAGCCATTTGTGCAATGCGTGGGTCTTTGGCGACGGATAAACGCGGGGAGAGTGTGGGGGTTTCGCGCCCTTCTTCGTCGATAATTTCGGCAAAACTGCTGTTAAATTGGCTTTCATCTAATGTCTGTAGGGATGTTTCTTCAAAGGCGTGTTCGTCTAGGGCGTGCGTTTCTTCAATGATGCCTTCGTCAATCCCTTCCTCGTGTTTGCTCTCATTGTTTAACGAAGCGGGCATATTCTGTGCTTCTATCACAGCAGGACGCGAGCGCACAATAGGCGTTAGACGGTCTGTTTCTAAGGTTTCGTCCGCCAACACTTCTAGTGTTGCCTTTGAGGGAAGCGTGGTGGTGGCAGTGTAATCAAGCGGTGAATCATCTATCACTTCTATCATATCGGTACGAAAGAAGTCGGGTTCGCTGGCATAAGGCGAGGGCGACTGCGACTCTGTTACACGCTCCATAAAAGACTCTGCGTTATAGTTGTCTATGGGCGTTGATGTATCTAGCGCGCTCTCTAAAATTTGCGTGGCTAAAATTTGCCGTGATGCGCTTCCCGTTTGGGGCGTTTCATCATCAGGGGCAATAGACTCTGGCGCAACAATGGGCGTGGCGTTGGTGATGTGTGATTTAAGGTCGTTGAGCGTTGCGCTTTCTTCAAAGCTAGGAATGGGCGGTTCTTCTGCAAGCAGGCGTTGGAAGATTTCTTCAGAGCGTTTTTTAGCCTCTGCCTCTTCGGCTGCGGTATCTTCTAGCTCTTGCTCGGATAGGGCAACAGTTTCGCTTTCATCAGTAATCGGAAAAAGCGTTCTTGTGTCGGGTTGTGAATCAAACATTTGTTGGATGGCAGTTTCTAGCAAGTTTACAAGGCTTCTGATGGGCATGGGCAAATCGACCACCGCTTGCACATTTAAGCCTTTAACAAGGGCTTCTATAGAAGGGTGATTTGGCGAAACCACAATGCCAATATCAGGCTGAAGTAGGCGAATTTGTTCGACAATGCGCTCACCGCTCATGTCGCGTATGGTAAAATCAATTAAAGCGACATCTTGGGGCGAATTGCTTAAGAAAGAAAGGGCATTTTGGGCAGATGCAAAAGATGTCACTGCAAAACGACCATCGCGTTCTAGCGACTCTTTAAGGTTGATAGAATAACCAACATGGCGTGTAACGACTAAAACGCGCTTTACTACTTGCACAGAACAACTCCTTAAGAACGTCACCGCGACCCACGCGACTCATCTTCAAGTCTTAATTGTACTCTGTGTGTGCAATACGGCAAGAAAAACCCAACTTTTCCCTATTGTTTGGTTGCTAAAAGTCGAAAGAAGTATTACATTAGATGCTGACAGTAATCGGAGCTAAACGGCTTACTCTTATGACAACAATTTTGGTAGTAGAAGACGCAAAAGATTTACGTGAAGATATGCTAGAAATGCTAACATTAGAAGGGTTTGGCGTGTTTGGCGCAGAGAACGGGCTTGTGGGTCTAGAGATGGCACGCTTGCACCACCCCGACATTATTATTTGCGATGTTATGATGCCTGAGCTTGATGGCTATGGCTTATTAGAGGCACTGCGTAAAACCCCCGAAACTGCCACGATACCCTTTGTTTTTCTAACATCACGTACAGAGCGTGTCAATGTTCGGCATGGGATGGTTTTGGGCGCAGATGATTATTTGACAAAGCCTTTCTTGGTGGGGGAACTTTTAGAAGCTATTCGCTCGCAGCTTAAAAAGCGTTCTGACCTAAACGAAGTGGTAAACAAACGCCTAAGCGAACTGCGCGAAAACATTACAACGGCACTTCCTCATGAGCTACGCACCCCCCTTAATACCATCATTGGCTTCTCGGACATGCTGATTAGCGAGGCGCAACGCCTAAAACCCGACCAAGTTGTTGATTGGGCAACTCACATTAACACCGCTGGACATCGCCTGTATCGCATGACCGAAAACTTTTTAGCGTATGCCCGTATTACCATTGCCACTGATTCTGCTGAAATGCGCGCCACCTATCAAGAAGAGCGCGTGATTGGGTCTGCGTCTATGATAGAAGCCCAAGCGATGCGCGTTGCGTCGCGTTATAAGCGTGATGACGACTATATCATGACCGTAGAAGATGCCGATGAATTACACATTAGCTATTCTGATATGCAAAAGGTGCTGGAAGAATTGCTAGATAACGCTTTTAAGTTTAGTGATGCGGGTACAAAAATAGAGATCATTGGGCGAGTAGAGAATAATGGTTATACCGTGCAAATTAGCGATAACGGGCGTGGCATTAGCCCTGAACGTGCTAAAAGCATTGGCGCATACATGCAATTTGAACGCTGGTTTTATGAACAGCAGGGCATGGGGCTGGGGCTGGCGATTGTTACACAGCTGATGAACCTGTACGAAGGCACGTTTAGCGTTAAGCCCCAACAGGGCAAGAGTGGCACTGTTGTAAGTATTTGGGTTAAAGTGGGGTAAAGATTTTGTACCTTTGCCCCTTATGGCGTATAATAAAAGCTATTGGGTTTAAGGCTTACTAAGGGCATTTGCTCCTATCTTAGGATGACGCATGAAAAACTTATTCAAACGTTGGCAACTTATCGTGGTGTGTGTATTGGTAGCCATTGGCGCGACAGCCTGCTATCAAGAAATTGGTGATGTGGCACAGCCTAATGCTGTTTCACAATTACCCACCGAAATTCCTACTGAAACGCCTACGGTTGCTCCAACTGCAACCGATTCACCAACTGAAATTCCAACGGAAACACTTATTCCAACAGAGACCCCCACACCTACTGAGGAATTGTCGGCTTTTTCTGTAGGGACAGAAACCCCCACACCAACGGCGGTGGTTGTTAGTGTATTGCCCACAGAAGACACAGGTCTTTTGTTACTCTCTGATGGACAAGCCCAACCACAACAACCCAATCCATTTGAACTAACGGCAACTGTTTTTGTGGCACAAGCCACCCAAACACAAGAATTTAGCCTCACACAAACAGCAATTGCGCTTGGCATTGGTTTAGAACCCACCCAAGACTTCTTTTTTGCAACCCCCACGCCCGACTTTGTGCTAACGCAGGCTGCGCTTGACCAGCAGCAACAACCCCAACAACCTGTCTTTACAGGTGGTACATGCGTTCATGAAGTCCTTCAGGGCGAAAACATGTTTAGACTGTCCTTGCGCTATGGCGTAAGCGTGGCTGACCTAGCGGCTGCCAGTGGCATTACCAACTATAACTTGATTGTTGTGGGGCAAAAAGTGAACGTTCCCGGCTGTGGTACCACCGGCATTACACCTCCTCCCACATCGTTCCCCACACAAACCTTTAATAACACAGGTGGTACAGGTGGCGTAGGTACTCCCAACTCTGGTACAGGCGGCGTGGGTACAGTGCAATCGGCTCACATTGTTCAACAATACGAAACCCTCTTTGAGCTATCGTTGCGCTATAACGTTTCTGTATCGTGCATTGCCAATGTCAACGGCTTGGCGAACATCAATAGCATTAAGATGGGCGAAGAACTGCTTATTCCTTCTAACTGCTAGCTTAGAGGCAAAAGCACGCCAACAACCGTAAAAGTAACCATAATAAGGGGCATAACAGCCCCTTTTTGCATGGCACAAAAACTTTCGATACCGTGATTGCTAGTTGTTCTTTCTTGAGGACTTTGCCCTCAAACACCCACAAGGGTTAGCGTCCCTTGACCCTTTTATGCCCGCTTTTCGCAAAAAGTGGTGGTGTTTGGGTAAAACCCTGTAAAAGTCAGGGACTAGCAATCAGGGTTTCAATATAAAAAGGAGTGTTACCCAATGGACATGAAAGAAACGAAACTTTCTAGCACGCACATTTATCAAGGGCATGTAATTAAGGTAGAAGTGGACGAGATTTTGTTGCCCAATGGCAAGCAAAGCAAGCGTGACGTGATACGGCATCCGGGCGCGGTGGGCATTGTGGCAGTGGATGATGATGGCAACGTGCTGTTGGTACGCCAACATCGCTACCCTGTGGCAAAAGACTTGCTCGAAATTCCCGCAGGCACGCTTAACCCCAACGAAGACCCCCTGGTGTGTGCTGACCGCGAACTACGCGAAGAAACGGGCTATCAACCTGTAACGCTTGTTCCTATTGGGGGCATTTACATGGCGCCCGGCTATACCGATGAATACTTGCATTTGTTTTATGCGTCTAAAGTCGTGCTGGAACCACTTGCGCCCGATGATGATGAATTTTTAGCACTAGAGCGCGTGCCTTTTGGTGAGGTACTAGCGATGATTGAGGACGGCAGAATTGAAGATAGTAAGAGCATTACGGGCTTGCTTAAGGTGGCGCGTCGCTTAGGAATTTAGTAGGGTGTCCTTTGGCGGGGCAAAAGCGTCTTCTTTAGAGGCAGTAGCCCCTTGTTTAAGCGGGTTTCATCCATAGCTTTCCCTTGTTTGAAGCGTGGGTAACGGCTATAATGTCCTTTCGTTTCGTAAAGCACAGACCCTATAGAGAAGATGCAAATCATACGCCGTGAGGCGTATTTTTAGGAAGGTAGAGAGAACCGTGAACGTAAATGAATTGATGCAAGCGGTGGCGATGACCCCCCTTGAACGTCCCAAAATTGAAGCAGGCGATACCGTTAAGGTGCATTTGCAAATTAAAGAAGGCGAAAAGACCCGTATCCAAATTTTCCAAGGTTTGGTCATTCGCGTGCGCGGTGGTGGCAACAGTGCCAATTTTACAGTGCGCCGTATTGCCAGCAATAACATTGGTGTGGAACGTACTTTCCTACTTCAAAGCCCCCGCATTGAAAAAGTGGAAGTATTGCGCCGTGCAAAAGTACGTCGCGCACAACTGTACTATCTTCGCGACTTGCGTGGTAAGGCAGCTCGCCTAAAAGAACGCCGATAAGCCAATGTTGCGCCCACTCATTGGCATTACTGCTTATACGCGCAAACTACAAAATAGCCCTTGGGATTATGACGCATCCTATGCAAGCAACGCCACCGCCATTGAAAAGGCAGGTGGCTTGCCTGTTTTAATCCCTGCGAAGGTAAGCGAAGAAACGCTTCGTGCCATTTACGAGCGTTTGGACGGCGTGTTGTTGCCTGGTGGTGGAGATGTTGACCCGATGCGTTATAACGCCGATAAGCACCCAACAACGGGTAATATTGACGCAGACCGCGACCGCACCGAGATGACATTGGCGCAATGGGCTTTTGCGGATGATATGCCTACGTTTGGAATTTGCCGTGGTATTCAGGTGATGAATGTGGCACTAGGTGGGACGTTGGTTCAGGACATCCCTAGCGAAGTGGACACAGAATTAAAGCATGACCTAAACTATGGTGAACCACGCGCTACAGTGCTTCATGATGTAAAGCTAGAACTCGATAGCCGTTTGGGTCGGATTATTGGCGCAGACCGTGTCCCTGTAAATAGCCTGCATCACCAAGCTGTAGGCACACCCGCACCCAGCGTACGCCTTACAGCTTATTCTCCCGACGGCGTTGTCGAAGCCCTAGAAGTGCCAAACAGGCACTTTATGTTGGCGGTACAGTGGCATCCTGAAGACTTGGTAGATGATGATGAGCGGATGTTGAACCTCTTTAAGGCATTTGTAGATTCTGCCCGCGAGCGCATGACCGCCAAGAAGTAATTGCAGCTTATTAAAAAACGCCCCCATCAACCGATGGGGGCGTTTTTGTTTACTTATTCGTCCTCGTCCTCATCAGGCGTAGGCGTTTTTGTGCCTTTGTCCTCATCGGGCGTGGGCGTTTTTGTGCCTTTGTCCTCATCGGATTGGGCGGGTGTTTGTGTGGTTGCGCCTGCTTGTTCGGGGGTGAACAAGGGGAACGGCGATGTTTTACGGCGGTCATCGGGAACTTCGTCATAGGGCAGTGCGACCCGTTGCCCCTCGGTGGGCAAAATGGGAATACGGACAAATATCGTCGAGCCAGGGAACTTTGCCATATCTTGACCAGGGCTTTCTACCCAAATTTCACCGCCATGCCCCTCAATGATACCTTTGGCGATGGTTAGCCCCAAGCCGGGTCCCGCCCCCAAGAACTTGGTTAAACCGGTAGAGTGTAATTGAGTGTCGAAGCCACGATAGAACTTTTGGAAAATGAGTTCTTTATCTTTGGCTTGAATCCCAATACCGTTGTCCTTAAACGCAAACAATATGCGCTCTTTATCGCCTTCTTTGCTGGCGGTTTCTAGCCGTGCCGATACTTCTATGTTGCCACCGTCAGGCGTGTACTTGATGGCGTTAATGATGATGTTGCGAAAGGCTTGTACCAAGCGTTGCATATCGGCTTGGATGTGGGGTAAGCCCGTTAAACCAATGCGCTGTAGGGTTTGGTTGCGTTGTTCAAAGGCTTCTTTTAGGGGTTCTATCGCCAGCCTTACTACAATTTCGGGTGTGGTGCGAATAAAACGTAAGTCCATCGAGTTTACGTCAAGCTGGCTTACGTCTAACATCGCGCCAATCAGTTCTTCCATGCGTTCGGTTGATTTACGCAAGTTTTGTACAAGCTGTGTTGCTTGCCCTTTTTGAAGGGTGTCACTGTCGTTAAGGCTGTCCAGAATGTCGGTGTAGCCTCTAATTTGTGCAAGGGGGGTGCGTAGCTCGTGGCTGGCAATGGTGACAAAATCTGTTTTGATGTTATCCATTTTTTCTAGCTCAACTTTGGCGTTACCAAGCCGTTTGTTTAGCTCACGCATCGAGTTATTTAGGTGGTACAGGTCATCAATGAGACGGGCGTTACGAAGCGCATTGCCCACTTGTTGCCCAATCACTCCTAAAAGTTCCATATCGCGCCGTGTATAGGGCGAGTCGTCTGTTTTACGACCACACGCCAGTAAGCCTATCAACCGCCCGTCTGCGACAATGGGTACGAAAACTTGCATCGCAAGGCTACCAAAGAAAACGCGCTCTTCCTTAACCACGCTTTGGTAGGTCATGCCATATTCCATGTCAAATAATCCCAACGGCACTTTTTCTACGGCAAGCGACTGGTAGATGGGGCTTTTCTTTGAGAGAAAGCCGTTGCGCGTGGGCTTATCAATGGTGCTACCGCTTTCTAGCACAATTAGCTCTACTACGTCTTGCTTACGCCATGTAGTGTTAATTAGAATCAGCGCAGAACGCTTAACGTTCATCACGTTACACAGGGTGCTATTGGTGGCATTCACCACTTCTTCAAGATTGGGCGCAAGTGCTACACTACGGCTATATTCGGCGGTTGCTAATGCAAGGTTGGGCGCGGTGGTTCTTACAAATGTGGTAAACACCCAACGAATGATTTGGCGGGCAGGCACAAGCATCAATGCCACCAACAACGCCAATAACCCCAAGCCGATAGTACCCGCCTCACTTTTTTCAATTTCAATACGATTGATAAGGTAAAGTGTGCCAAAAAGCACAGACCACGCTACCCCCGTAAAGGCAATGGTTTGGATGCTAGACAAGAAGGTTTCGCGTAGGTCAATAAGGCGGTGACGATAGCACGCCAAAATTGCGCCCCCAAGCGAAGCAAATGAGAGTAAACAACCGATAACCATCAGTATGTTTGTGCCACTCATCAGTAAAATGCTTGCCCCCAGTGCGCCATTTGCTACCGTTAGCCAAAACGCCGAGCGATTAGCCACTTCTGGCATGGGCGCAATATAAAACGTATAGGCGCAAACACTAATGAGCAACACGCCCATTATAAACAAGCCACCAAAGCCCGCCCACGTGCCTAATGAAGGCGCAGTATCGCCCCACATGCGCCAGCCCACAAAGTTAATATTAGAGCCAAACACAGCACCTAAAAACACCACCGCCCAAACAATAGACAGCACCACCCAAACCCGTTGTAAATTCAAAATGGGTCGGCGAGATGTGGTATCTTGGATGATGAGTGCGCCCATTGCGCCAACAAAGCCAATCAGCGCCACATGCGTAATGACCAAGGAGGAAATGGGCAGCTCGGCAGGAAGAAGCAATGTGGCAACTGCAAGCGTTGCCAGCCCCACGACCATTAGCACCCCCTGGTAACGAGGCATCTTTTGGCGTAATGCAATGACAACCCCAATGAGTCCCAAATGTGCGATGAGAAGGATTCCCAATACGCTGTTAAATGTCATACATGCGCCCCCTATGGGTTACTTCAAAATGTAATGTGTGCCTTTTCTAGACCCCACCTTGATAAGGATACCTTTTTCTACCATATCTACCAAGTCTAAGCGTAGGGTTTCTGCCGAAATGCCTTGGCACAAGCTACGATATTCGCGGTTGGTAATAGAGCCTTTTTCGCGGATATACTGTAATGCGCGTGCTTGGCGATGGTTGGTATTGCGCGTCCATTCGGGCGCACGCGGTTTTTCACGGGCATTATAGAGCGTTACAGCAAAACTATAAGGGCGTGCATCAAAATAGGGCGGGCGATGCCCTGCTTGCTCCATGACTTCCATCATGCGGTCAATCCCTAAGCCCAATTCTTCAATGTAACCCCATTGAAACATGGCGTTTACAAGGCGTGGGTTACGGCTAAAGTGTTCCTCTTTGATGTTTTCGATGGTAATAAAGCCCGGCAGACCCCCAGGAGAGATGACCTCTAGGCGGTCGCTGTACATTCTTATTTCAATGCGTCGCCCTCTTAGGCGATAGTCACGGTGGCATACACTGTTGACGATGGCTTCACGAACGGCAAACTGAGGATACTCGGTTTTTTCTTCGCGTTCTAGCCCTTTTACGACTGCGCTAACCGCCATCTCACTCCAAATGAGATTCCATGCGCTCTCTATCAGACGTGGCAAGGGTCCCGTGAGTTCTTCACGGCGCACATAGCCCGCCAAACCGCTTTCTCCGCGTGGCGTTGTGCCAACAAACTTGGCAAAGACTACACTACTTTGAGGTAACCACTGTTGTGGATATTCGGTAAACATCATAATGCCCATCATAGTGGGCTTGCCCTCGGCGTTTAGTGCGCCCACTTCTTGAAGCAGATCCTCTATTTTGCCGTTGTAGGGGCGTTTGGTGCGCTCGGCACGCTTTTCTAAATACTCGTCAATCATGCGCCTGCTAAAGTCTTCACGGGTCGCACTAGGGACAAGTTCAGCTTCAAATTCGCCTGTGCTTTTGGTGCTGGCAAGCCGAATAATTTCTTGACCACCCAAAGGGCGGTTTTTAGTGCCACTGCGAATGAGCATCCTCCCATCGCTAAGGCTGTGAAGCTCTAGGCTGCGGGGTACGCGAATGGCATATACCGTAAAGGTTGGCTTGGCTTCGGCGGGTTTGGGTTCTGGCTTTTCTAGGGCAGCCCTGATGAGTGCGTCCTCTTCGTCCTCTGCAAGGTCAGAAGTAGCGAGTGTTGGGGTCTCATCGTCTTTGGTATCTAGAGCATTTTTTAATGAGGCTTCAACGTCAAAGAGGGTGGCTGTGTCACGCTTGTAAAAGGCGGTAGGTTCTTCATCCTCAAAGTCATCATCTTCAAAATCGTCTTCGTCCACCTCTGTTAGTTGTACTTCCTCCCATTGGTCAATCACCACGGGGGGGCTACACAGTTCATCGGCGTTTTTAAGCATCTTTTGGATGATGTCGGGGTCAATTTTGGCTGATGACGGTTTTCCGTCTTCAAGGATGCCCACGACCACAATACCGCCCTCGGCGTTGGCAAAGGCAACCAAGGTTTCAGAAAATGCTTTGGGGTCGGCTTTGCTTAAGAAAGAAAGCCTAGGTCCTTGCCCACTTTTAATTTGGTCTGGGGTAATCATAGCTGGTCACTTTGGAAAGGATATAAGCATCGGATGAACGTCATACAATAGCGCAAACAAGACTTTACGTTATCATTAAAGGATATTGTAGCAATAGATTGGCGATAGCGCATGTTCAAACGTCTCAAAAGCCTGTTGAATTTACCCTACGATTTGGCAAATGATACCTTAGTACAACTTCCTTTACTGGTGCTTTACATCACGGATGGCTGTAATAGCCGTTGTGTTAGTTGTGATATTTGGCAAAACCCCCGCCGAAATATGGCGTTAGGGCTGGCGCAATCGTTAGCCGAAACCGTAGAAGAACTAGGAGTTCGTTGGGTGCTTTTAAGTGGTGGTGAAGCCATGCAACACCCCGAATGGGCAAGTATCGCCCAAATGTTTCGTGAACGTGGCGTGCGCGTGATGCTTCTTACCAATGGTTTGATGGTCAAAAAGCAAGCCGATTTGGTCGCATCACATGTAGACGACCTTATCATTAGCCTTGATGGGGGAACAGCCCCAACCTACCATGCGATTCGTGGGGTAGATGCGTTTGATTTGCTCTTAGAGGGCATTGATGAAGTGCGGGCGCGTGGCGTAAACGTCACCACACGCACCACCGTACAGCGTGCAAACTGGCATGAAATTCCACAATTGATAGACGTTTGTCTGGCGCATGATGTCAATACGATTAGCTTTTTGGCGGTAGATACCAGCAATGAACTGGCGTTTGGCAATCGCACTCTTGGCACGCAATCCGCACTTTTACCCACATTAGATGACATAGATGCCCTAGAAGCACAGTTAAAAGTGTTGGCGGTATCGCATAAAACCCATTTTGACAGTGGCAGAATTGCCGAAAGCCCTCAAAAACTTCAGCGTACTTTGGTTCAATACTTTAGGGCTTCTTATGGGGTAGGGGCGTTTTTGCCCCCGAAATGCAATGCACCCCATTTTAGTACGGTGGTGGGCGTGGATGGCGCGTTGCAGCCCTGTTACTTTTTACCTGCGTATGGTCGGATGATGCCGAAGGGGGAACGCTTGCCCCAAGCCCTAAATACAACGCCCGCGCAAGCCCTACGCAATGCTTATAAAAATGGGCAACGTGCCGAGTGTAAAACCTGCGTTTGCCCCCTGTACAAAAGCCCCAAAGCCCTGCGGGAGATGTAGCCCATGATGCGCTTATTTCGTCAGTTCAAACGTAGTCCCAAAACACTCGCAAGCGTGCCTGCTTATGCGTTGTGGGCGCAGAACTATCCCGCCCATGCCCACAATACCTTGATGCAACTAGAAGAAAGCGCAATGCGCTTGCTAATGCCAGACCTTGCGGGCAAGCGTATTTTGGATTTAGCCTGTGGCACAGGGCGTTATGGACGCATTGCCGATGAGGGCGGTGCAGGTGTTGTGATGGGACTAGATAATAGTCACGCCATGCTGGAACGTGCAGAAGTGGCAGAAGTGGCTTTGGCAACTAACGAAGCCTTGCCTTTGCGGTCTGCATCGCTCGATGGGGTGCTGTGTGGGCTGGCAATTGGGCATTTGCCCCGTGTTACGCCCACCCTTAGCGAAATAGCGCGTGTGCTTGCGCCCAATGGTGTCGCGCTTATCAGTGACTTTCACCCCTTTCAGTTTTTAAGGGGCGCACAACGCACCTTTACTGCCCCCGATGGGCGCGTGTTTGCGGTAGAACACTATTCGCACCTGATAAGCCACGTTATTACAGAGGCGCAAAATGTGGGCTTGCACCTGAGCGCGTTGCAAGAACCCACATATGATGGCGTGCCTGTCGTGGTGGTGTATCGGTTCTTAAGGTTGTTTCATGCGTAGGTATAGCACTAAAAACCCAAACACCACGCCCATAATTAGGGGTGGCAAACATAACGACATAAAGAGGCGGGTTGCATCGGGCAAGCCACCTGCCAGCCCGTAAATAAGCACAAATAAGCCAACCCCAACCACTACCATTAAAAACACAACCCCTTGTGCGCGAAGGATTTTTTGAACGTCCATTTGTAATTTGTCTTTCGTTTTTAGGATAGGTAAAGCAAAAGCCCCGTCATGCTATCGTTTTCGGGGCAAAAGTGCAAGGTTAGCTGGCAAGTGTGCGGATGGGTTTTGTTTTAAGTTGGTCAATTTCGCGGTGTACCATGTCGCTTAGTTCATCGGCATAGAGCAATGTTTCTTGGGGACGTAACGGCAACATAAGGGGCCCCGGATATAGTTCGGGCAAATAGGCGTTAAGTTGGCGTGATGGAATGGTAATATCGCGCGTCTTATACCAGTTGATAATGTCCTCGTTATCTGCCAACAAATTAAGATGAGAGCGAATGAGCAAGGTTTCAATCCGTGTAAGGGGCGTTCTCTTTGCCGATGACCACCGCGAAACGGCGACCAATATCAATAATACGCCTGTGCTTGATATAAGGCTAAGGAGCGTAAACAGAGCTAGGATTGTCGGAATCGGAACGTTCATACCCACCTACTTTAACGGTAAGTCAACTTATCTTTTATTGTACGGGGTCTATAGCCACAAATTCAATTCGAGGAGGGTATGAAGGTCGTAGGGGATGGGTATGGCATATATGAGGGTGAGTAATCTGTGCGGTTTTACTCACCCGTTTTATCAGTGATTAAACGTGGGGTGTTGTGGTGACTGGTGGTGTTTGGGTGGGTCTGTTGCCCAAATTGCTAATGCCTGCTTCTGCTTTTTGCTTTAGCTCACCAAACTTATCGCTTACCCCTTCTAGCCTACGGCTCATTTCGGGGTCTGGACTAAGGTCTTTTGTTTCGTGGTAGTAGGCGGCAATAATGGCTGCCATTGCAAAGGAATCACCCACAGAAACCTTGACCAACCACGCCAAAACCAATGTAATAATCAATGCCCAGCCGGCGGCTTGTGCGCTAAAAATGTTCACCAAGAAAGCGACAGGCGCAGCAAAAACCAAGAGTGTGATGACGAATGGTAAGTAACTAATAATCATTAGCACCACAGCATTGATTAAAATGGGCTTCCACACCATGGCGTAAAGTACCACGCCATCACGGGCGTTCTTCCAGATGCCATCATTCTCGGTAACCCAAAAGCTACGAGCAAGAATGGCTTCGTCGATGTAAGAAAGGGCGTAGCGAATGATGGTATTAACAATGCTCACCAACGTTCTAACGGTATCGCCCGGAATGAATGAGGCAATGCTGAACACTGTCCGTGTAAAGGCGTTAATCACCCCATTTACCAGTTCATCAATCACAAACATACCACTCATCTCGCCAAAACGCTCTTGAACGCGCTTGCGCCCCCAGTCAAGCTGGGATGTGCCTTCGGGGAGACTGCCATTTTTAAGGATTTCGCTCATTACAGCTACTTGTGCTGCTTTGATGAGGTAAAATACATAGCGGTAGACGAGTTGATAAATGCCGCCCAAACCCACTAAACCCACAATGAGGATAATCCAGCCCAAAATTTCGATGGCTTGCCCTATAAGATAGGCGATACCGCCCACAACAGCGAAGTAAACGATGGCTGCTAGCCAAAATAGCAGGCTCGCACCTAAACGAATGAGCAAAATGGGCAAGGTACGACTTATGAGGCTAAACGCATCACCCAACCGAATAGAACTAAAATCCATTGAAACAACTCCTTCAGTATCATAAACATCATGTTCATATGTAACACAACTTTGGATTTATAGCAAACCGCTGGAACGGTTTATTTTCTTTCAAGGTAGCTTATGTGGGGTGGTTCTTGTAAAATGTTTTAGCTCATATCATCATAATGAGCCACTGTCTAAGTCTGCAAGGATGGTTTTAGCTTGGTAATTTCTCACCGTTTAAGGCTATTGCTCATTGGTATTATCGTGAGTATTCTGGCAATTGTGTTTGTGACTTCACAAATTCAGCTTGAACTATTTGTGCAGGCGTTAAGAACAGGACGCTATGAGTATGTGTTGCCTTGCGTGTTTTTCTTGCTGTTGGGCTTGTTAACACGGGGCATACGCTGGCGTGGCTTAATGGGGGCAAAATTACCTTTTTGGCGCACGTTTCACATTATGAATGTGGCGTACTTGGTGAATGGCGTATTGCCGTTTAGACTAGGCGAAGTGGTACGCATGGTGCTTATCTCACGTTTACCCGAAGATGAAGTGTCTATGCCCCAAGCCTTTAGCTCGATTGTGATTGAGCGTATTCTGGATTTACTGGCAATTTCGGTGCTGGTTTTGTTCTCATTGGCGCTTGCGCCTGTGCCTGCTACATTGCAAACGGCAGGCGGTGTGGCGGGCTTTTTTGTGGTGGTTGGGTTTATTGCGCTGGTGATTTTAGCTAAGCAACGTCCCCGTGTAGGGCGCTGGCTAGACTTACTTTCGGAACGATTCCCTGTGTTGCTTCGTCTCAATGCTAAAGTGCTGGCAGATGGCTTTCTAAAGGGGCTAGAGCCCATCACACAACCCCGCGCACTTATCAGTGGGGTGGGGTGGACGGCGATAAGCTGGGCGTTTTCTTTGGCGGGTGGCTATGTCCTCATGTTTGCCATTTTTGAAGATGCCAGCCTTGCAACCACCATGCTCTATATTGCTTCGGCGGCTTTTGCTATTGCTGTGCCTGCGGTGCCGGGCAATATTGGCACGTATGAAGCGTCTATTTTGCTGGCACTTACAGCAATGGGCTATCAAGATAGCTCGGCAATGTTGGCGTTTGCGGTGCTTGTTCATGCCGTCAACGTCTTGGTTCATGCCTCTACGGGCATTATTGGCTTTATTCAACAGGGCATCTCGCTGGGGCAATTAACGGGCGGGGTGCAACAGTTTCAAGGGCAAAAGTAAATCGCTATGGCGCAACCCTCTCGCAAACTTAACATTCTTATTAGCTTGCTATTCTACTATCCGCACCGCACAGGGCTAACCATGCACGTACAAGCCATCGCAGAAGAATTGGCAAGGCGTGGGCATGAGGTCACGGTGATTACATCGCGCTATCACCCCAGCCTTCCCCGTGATGAAGTGGTGCATAATGGCGTGCGCGTTATTCGTTTGTGGTCTCCCATTCATATTAGCCGTGGGATGATTATGCCTGCGTACCCTTTGGCGATGTTTTTAGCAATGAGAAACGCCGACATCGTAAGTATTCATACCCCTATGCTAGAGACGGCACTGGTGGCAACACTGGCAAAATTAACGGGTGTCAATGTGGTGGCAACGCATCATGGCGACCTTGTGTTACCTGATAAGCCATTTAACCGTTTTATTGTGGGGACGATGTTTGCTATGTATCGCGTGATGGCGAATTGGGCAGCACAACTGATTGCCTATAGCCAAGACTACGCCGAAAACTCTTACTATTTGCGCCCCTATTTGCACAAAACCACGCCGATTTATCCCCCCATTGCCATTCCCGAACCCAACGCCGAAGCGGCACAAGCCTTACGCGCTACATGGCAACCCAATGCCAATGCGCCTATCATCGGCTATAGCGGACGGTTTGTAGAAGAAAAACGCCCCGACCTTGCGCTAAAGGCTCTTGAAACTATCCTAAAGGTGCATCCTAATGCTAAACTGGTCTTTGCGGGGGAATACGATATTCCCTATGAGGACACATGGCAACGGCATCAAGACCTCATCAGCAAATATCAAGAGAACGTGATATTCTTAGGGCTGATTAAAGACCCACAAGACCTTGCAAATTTTTATGGGGCGTGTGATGTGGTGGTGCTTACTAGTGATACCGAGTGCTTTGCATTGGTACAAGTAGAAGCCATGCTATGCGGTACGCCGATGGTGATGACAGACATTGCAGGCGGGCGTGTGCCAGTAACAGTAACGGGCATGGGCAAGCTAGCAACTCAGGGCGATGCCGTGTCCATTGGGCAAGCAGTTTTGGATATTTTGGCGGACCGCCCTAAATACACTAAAACACGCCAAGAAATACAGGCGATATTCTCTTTTGAAGAAACGGTCAACCGCTACGAAGCCCTCTTTTTAGAACATGCAAGAGGCACAAAAGACGGAGGCGAAGCATCATGATAGACGAGGCAACCCTAGAACGTATGACGCGCAACGAAGCCGACATGGCATTTAAGAAGCGTGTGCGCACTATTTTTGAGTGGGTAGACCCCCAAGACGACAGCCTTATTTTGGATATGCCGTGTGGGCGAGGTTTCTATTTGAATATGTTCCGCTATGCCACCCAAAGTCATATTATTGGGGCAGAATTGGATTGGGACGTGATTCAAAAAGCGCAAGCCAACGTGGGACATTTGGATGTGCCATTGCACAACGCCAACATTTACAGTCTGCCGTATGCCAATCATACGTTTGATGCCGTTATTCTTTCTGAAGTGCTAGAACACCTTGATGACGATGTAAACGCCCTTAAAGAAGTGTATCGTGTGCTAAAGCCCGATGGGGTGGTGGTGATTACCGTGCCAAACGCCAATTATCCATTTTGGTGGGATCCTATCAACAAGACGCTAGAAACGATCTTTAAGACGCACATTCAACACGGCGTATTTGCAGGCATTTGGGCAAATCATGTGCGCCTGTACACCCTGCCACAACTTAGAAATGCGGTTACGGGCGGCGGTTTTACCATAGAAGCAGAACGCTCTTTTACGCACCATAGCTTCCCGTTTATTCATAATTTGGTGTATGGCATTGGCAAACCGCTATTAGAACGGGGTGCATTGCCCAAGCAAATGGCAACCGCCGCCAATCGCATCACGTTTGATGATAACAAGGGCAGTTTGCTTAATCCGATTAACTTGGGGCTCAAAGTCTTTAATTTTTTCGACCGTCCTAATACAATGAACGAGCCTGAGGGGCGTTCAACGGTAAATTTGGCGATGAAGGGGCGTAAGCCGAATGTCTGATTTTGAGCAAGACGATAATAAAACACCCGAACCAAAGCCAATACAGGACAACACACCACCCCCTGACGAGAACGATAATCCGCAGGTGATGGCTGTGCCGTTGCTAAACGCGATAAAGGACACCCCAGATGAAACGCCTGTGAGTGAAGTTTATCTTCAGGATGAATTTACCCCAGATAATATGGCTGAAAGCGTTGTTGCTGACGAACCCTTACATGACGAAGATGCGTCTGTACTAACGCTTGCCGAGTTTGAAGAACTGACGCTTTTGGAGGCGTTGAGAAAGTTTTTTCGCGCTCCATTGGCAACCGTAGAGGCGATTTGGTGGGTAGCACGCCCCCAAACACGCCCATTAACCCCCGACTTACGCACCACACTTAGTGTTAATGAGGCGCACGCCACCACAGCATCAGAGGTCAGTGAGGATGATGCCGAGCGTGAAGCACGCCCAGAAACCGACAACGATAATTTGCTAGAAACACCCCAAGAACCGCTTTTTGCGCCAGTAGACCGTGTGGGCTTGGTGCTATCGGGCGTGGCGTTTTTGCTGGTCTTGGCGGGAACATTGACTTTTATTCAGGATGACCCCCAACGCCGTGAGTCTTTGCAATTGGCGGCGGGCTTGCCTTTTGTATTTTTAGGGCTGTTGCTTTGGGGCTTTAACGAAGTGCGTTCACGGTGGGATAGCCTGCAAGTGTGGTGGCAAGAACGCACCTCTCAAGAACGCTATCGCCTGTTTATGGGGGTGTTCGTGGGTGTTATTGTGTTGTGGGGCGTGATGTATTTTCTTGATGCGTCTGATGATGCGCTCATCACCCCTCAAGATAATGCGGATGTTTTGCAAAAAGTCTCGCAGGGTGTATCTTGGCTTTTGATGGCGTTTGCGCTATGGGTGGGGGGATATGCCTTTTCTTGGTGGCGTTCTCGCACTTCTCCTCGCCAATCATATGTGCAAGAAACCCCACCCGCCGATAACGAAGAAACCGTTATTACCGAAGAACAGGCTTTATTAGACCTTGCTCTCCCAATACAAGCCCCACCTCAAAAAGAAGGCGCGTTCTTAGCATTACAGGGCGTGCTTGCCTCTTGGGAAGCGGCATTTCACCCGTTGCGCTTGGTTTTTGCGCTGGTTGCCACAATTTGTAGCACGCTGGTTTGGCTAGGTTCGGCGGGCAATGAGATAGAAACGCCTACTCTCTATTTGTGGCTTTTAAGCGTGCTAATGTGGGCGTGGGTCTTTTCGCCTCGCCGTTGGTGGCGCGTTACCCAATGGGGGCGTGAGGCTTGGAAACGCTTGGGCGCGTTTTCGTTGATGCAGCACCGTATGATATTGTTGGTGCTAGTGGCGTTGGTCATCGGGGCGTTTTACCTACGCACGACCCATTTTTACGGTGAAGCGTACTTGGGTACGGCTGTTCCTCCTGAAATGACGAGCGACCACGTAGAGAAAATTTTGGATGCACAGCGCGTTAAAGAGGGTAGCCGAAATATCTTTTTTGCCAATAACGGCGGGCGTGAACCCTTCCAAATGTATGTGCTGGCGTTTATTTCTTCTGTGACGGGGCAGCCTGTTAATTATGATTTGCTTAAAACGCTGGCAGTACTAGAGAGCCTCATCACCTTGCCGTTTTTCTTTTGGCTGGGGCGTGTGGTGGTGGGGCAAAAGCATAAGCAATTTGGGGTGATATTTGGCTTGGTGCTGGTGGGGGTGCTGGCGTTTAGCTATTGGCATCTGACGATTACGCGCCTGTCGCTTAGGATTGTGCTTACGCCCCTGGTTACTGCGCTCTTGCTTATTGCGCTCATCAAAGCGTTACGCACGGGCAGAATTGGCTATTACATCCTCGCAGGGGTGATACTGGGCTTTGGGCTATATACGTATCAGGCGGTGCGGATGTTGCCTGTGATTGCCCTGATTGCGGTGGGCTTGGCACTGGTTTATGCCCAAGATTGGCGCACGCGCTGGCAAACATTAGCCAACTTAGGCGCGTTGGTGCTGGTAGCGTTTGTGGCGTTCTTGCCGCTATTTCATTATTCTGTAGAAAACCCCGACCAATTTTGGCGGCGGACTGCGGGACGAGTGCTAGGTGATGAAGTGGTAGAAGAACGCCTTCCTGATGGGCGCGTGATAGAACGCATTGCCACCCTCACCGACCGTATTCAGGCGTTCAACCAAAATATCCCCGTGTTGCTTAGTAACCTTAGAAACTCGGTGCTGATGTTTAACTGGAAGGGGGACGTGGCGTGGATTAACAACTATCCCAATCACCCCGCCCTTGATGCGTTTATGGGTGCGTTTTTCTTACTAGGGTTGGTGGCGTGGCTGTTTTGGCTATCACGTGACCGTGACCCCGCGCGGTGGCTGGTTTTGCTGGCGTTGCCTGTGATGCTGTTGCCGTCCGCGCTTTCCATTGCCTATCCGATAGAAAACCCTAGTTTTACACGCTCTAGCGGTGCATTGCCCTCTGCGTTGCTATTGGTGGCGTTGCCATTGACGATGCTTATCGAGCGCGGGCTACAGTCAAGGGTTGTGGGGCGGTGGGGCGTGACGCTATTTGTGGGCGTGGTGCTTTTGGGCAGTGTTTCACAAACAACAACGGTTTACTTTACGAAGTTCCCCACAACTTACGCAGATGCCAGCTTGCCTTACAGTGATGCAGGGCGCGTGTTAAGGGCGTTTGTTGTCGCAGAAGGGGGCTTTGGCAATGCTTATATGATTGCATACCCGTATTGGTGGGATCACCGCGCCATCGGCTTGGCGGCAGGCATTGAAGGCAAGTGGGAAAATGGGGTATATGATAACGACCCCTTCGACAATAAGAGTCGTGATGTCGATTATGTGCCTGCGTTCATGAATCAGGCGTTTTCTGCGTCATTTATTCGGTATCGTTATGACCCCGAAAGACCGCTCTTGTTTTTCTATTCGCCTAATGACACCGTTACCGAAGCACAACTTAAACTTTGGTTTCCCCAGGGTATCGCCACACGCCACCCCAGCTATCAGCGCAACGATGAGTTTATGACATATCGTGTGCCACCGCTTGGCGTAGATGGCTTTGTAGAGCTTATCACCACAACAACCACCCCCTAGCTAGGGAATCGGCATTTGCCATTTGAATTTGTGCTGGAGACTGCATGATAGAAACAACACCCCCCGAGTATACGCCCACACCAAGCCGTTTTAGTGGGTTATCCATTACGCCACGCCACCTGATTATTAGCCTGCTTTTTGGGCTAATAATATTGTTGGGTGGCTATTTGCGCTATGTTGGGCAAAATTGGGACGACTTTGCAGGGCTTCATCCTGATGAACGCTTCTTAACCATGAACTTGTTGCCTTTGGTGGGGGGTGGGCTAGAATTTACGCCTGATGAAATTAACTTCCCCAAGCAAAACCTGTATGTAAAAACCGATTCGCTCCTGAACAGCCGCTTTAACGTGCTGAATGACCCCAATGCAAAGGTAGGCGCATTACGGGATACGTTTAGCGTGACGTTTTTAGAGTGGTGGCTAGGTAAAACGCGCATTGTGCTATATGACAGCGCAGACTTTCTCTTTAGTGACCTTGCTCTAGGCACGGTAAGCGCAGTGATCACGGGCGCGGACGTAAATTTTTCGGGTTTGGGTGATGGCTCTTTGGCGGTGCGCTTTTTAGAAACTATTACATCGGATAGTGTGCAACAAATTCGTTGCCAATACCTTAACCCGTCTACGGCAGGCGTGGGGGGCTATTTTGATACGTTCTGTTCACCATTAAACCCCCATAACAGTGGCAACGGCTTTTATGCGTATGGCACGCTTCCCTTGTTTATGGCGCATTGGGCGGGCGATTTTATCCGCCAACAAGACATGGCGGGCAACACGCTTTTCTCGTTTGAAGGCTTCCCGTTGGTGTGGCGTTTTCTCTCGTCATTCTTTGATGTTGGGAGCATTATCCTGCTTTTCGCACTAGGAACGCGCCTTTATGGGGTGCGTGTCGGCTTATTAGCGGCGTTGTTGTATGCGGTTGCGCCCCTTGCCATCCAAAAAGCACACTATGGCACAGTGAACTCCATTACAGCGTTCTTTGTTGTTTTGTCGTTATATGCCGGTGTGGCGGTGCAACAAACGGGGCGCATGGCGTACTATGTGCTGTTTGGGGTGGCGTTTGGTGCGTCATTAGCAGGGCGCATTAACCTATTGCCCATGGTGGGCGTGGTGGGGCTTGCGTCTATGGTGCAAATGTTGCCCTTCCTCAACACCGAATTAAGCGGGCACGAACGTCAGCGCGTGGTGTCTCGGCATGTGTTTGGGCTGGTACTGGCAGGCGTTGCCACATTCATCACGTTTAGGTTTGCAAATCCTTATGCGTTTTCTGGCTCTGAAATATGGGGTATTTTTCCCAATTCGCGCTGGCTAAGTGACATGACAAGCGCACGCGAGGGCGTCAGTGGTCGCTCGGATAGCCCCCCTAACTTTCAGTGGGTAGGGCGTGCCGAGTATCTTTATCCGCTTAAGGATATGTTCTTGTGGGGCATGGGCATTGCGTTTGCAAGCATGGCATGGTTCGGCACGCTTTGGGGAACGCTTCAGGTGGTGTTCTTGCGCGTTGGGAGCATGAGGCACTTGCTTTTGGTGGCGTGGGTGATTGCCTACTTTGGCTTTATGGGCAATCAATGGGTGATGACCATGCGCTATTACTTGCCCCTATACGGCGCGTTAGCGGTGCTAGGCGCGTGGGCTGTGATGGAAATTGTAGACCATAGACCATCTCTTTCAAGAGTGTTCTTGGGCGTGTTTGGCGTGGTGCTGGGCTTAATCCCTGTGTTCTATGCTATCAATGCACTAGAAATGACAACCACCGCAACGTTGGCGGGTGTCGTGGCATTGGCACTATTGGCAACGGCGTTTGTGCCACGCGCTCCTGTGTTGCGTGGGCGCGTGCTATTGGCATTTGTGGGCGGTTTTTCTGTGCTGTGGGGCGTGATGTTTACGAACATCTACCAAGTGCAAGCCTCACGCATCCAAGCCAGCCGTTGGCTATGGGAGCGCATTGACGGTGACTTTAACATGGAAATTTTGGGCGCACCTGAAGGCACGCCCCTTATCAACATTGGACTAACCAATGAACGCACCGAATCTAGCAACAGCGAAGCGAACTTGCTTTCGTCCCCCACACGGCATATTGTGGGCAGACCGTCTACGATTGATTTTGTTGCGCCTGCTAGTGGCACTATTCGCCATATCAACGCGCTACATCTTGCCGATTCGTTTAATAATCCTGATGCCGAAACGCTGTATATTTCTGTGGCGCGTAAAGCCGAAGATGGCACGTTATCCCTGCTAGGCGAAACGACCTTTACGTCTAATTTTACCCGTGAGACGCATCCGCTGGGCGACCCCTATCGCATCCCGCTACCTTCTACCATAGAAGTAGAGGCGGGGCAAACGTATGTGTTCAAAGTAGAAGCTGTTGAAGGCACATTCACGAGCGCTGGTGCAGTGGTGCTGACAGAGGGCGATTGGGACGACCGCCTAACAACGATTATGATTTGTCAGTTGCCGTATGACATTACATGGATAGACCGTCCATCTAGTGGGCTTCGGCAATATGACAATTGCAATGGCTTAAACAGTTGGCGCGGGCTAGTTCACTCGTATGACATGGCAATGTCTTACCCCATCGATGACACGCGAAAACTAGAAAGCATCCGTGAGTCGTTGCGAGTGGGCGAGTATTTAGCCATCACAAGCAATCGCTTTTATGACACCGAACCGCGCCACAGAACGCGCTTTCCCCTGACGAGTGCCTATTATGATGCGCTCTTTAGTGGTGAATTGGGCTATGAACTGGTGCAAACGTTTAGTGAATCGTATCGCTTGGGCGCAATTAGTGTGGATGACCAACACCTGCCCATTTACGATTCGCCAATGTGGTTTAACGAATTTGAGGCAGACGAAGCCTTCCATGTGTATGACCATCCTGCCGTGTTTATCTTTAAGAAATCGCCCGACTATGACCAACAGCGCGTGGATTTATTGCTAGATAGTGTCCCCCTTAAAACGGTGTATGAGGCAAATATCACCGCAAACACCGAGCTAGGCGCAGATTTGGTGGGCGTGTTTAACTGGACATCCTTACAAGGCGATGCTGCCCCTAATACGCTGATGCTTGCCCCCGACACTCAACGCATGAACCAAGAAGGCGGTACGTGGTCGGAACGTTTTGACGAAAACAGCCCGCTCTTTACGATTCAGCCGTTGGGCATGGGCGTGTGGTGGCTGGTAATTGGCATTTATGGGTGGGCGGTGTTCCCGTTCTTGTTTGCCTTCTTCCCGAACATGGCAGATAAAGGCTATGCGTTTGCCCGTTTGGTAGGCTTGCTGGTGGTGGGCTATCTGGCGTGGTTCTTCGCTAGTGTTAAAGTGCCGTTGTGGTCACAATCGGGCGTGTTACTGTGTTTGGTTGGTGTTCTGGCAATTAGTGTGCCGTTGGCATGGCGCAAACGTGAAGCCATGCGCGACTTTTTGAAAGAAAACGGGCGTTTACTCTTAACAATAGAGGCTATCGGTTTGGGCTTGTATGTGGCGTTTGTGCTAGTACGCCTAAGCAACCCTGATATGTGGCACGACTTTAAGGGTGGCGAGAAGCCGATGGACTTTGGTTACTTTAACTCGGTTTTGCGGGCAACTACGTTTCCTCCGCCCGACCCTTGGTTTAGTGGAGGATACGTTAATTACTACTATTGGGGCTTTGTGTTGATGGGGTCGCCGGTGCTATTGCTTAAATTAGTGCCTGCGTTTGCCTATAATCTCATCATCCCCACGCTATTCTCAATGACGGGCATCGGCGCGTTTGGCGTGGCGTTTAATGTGGTGGCACATTGGCGTAACCGCACCCCCAAAGAGGACGAAATCTCTCGTAAGCCAAACCCCTATTGGGCAGGCGTGATGGCGTTGGTGCTGTGCGTTGTTTTGGGCAACCTAGATACTGTGCGTGTTTTAGGCAATGGTTTGGCGCAATTAGGGGGCTATAGCCAGCCATCAGGCGTTGAACAATGGTTGCTCTCACAAGTGCCACAGCCCCCCACAGAAGCCGATGTGATTGCCACACAATCTCGCGTACGCGCCTCGTTTGTCACAGACCGCATCCTATACGAAGTGAACCATTCGGTGTCATTGTGGACGAGCTTGGTGCGTGGTGCGGGGCTTGCGCTCTCTGGAAGCCCCTTGCCCATCGGCACAGACCGATGGTATTGGGGACCCTCACGGGTACTGGCAGAAACACTGGGTGTAGAGGGCAACGCCATCACAGAGATGCCGTACTTTACGTTTATCTATGGCGATTTACACGCCCACATGATTAACTTGCCTGTGTTGCTTTTTGTGCTGTTATTTGTGTTCAACGAGATTGTTCAGGCAAGGCGCGATGAACGTACAACCAGCGCGTTGATAGGCGCAATTTTGCTAGGGGCGTTAGCCGTTGGCATGATACGCGCCATTAACACATGGGATTTCCCTGCGTTTATCCTGTTTGCTGTCATTGGCTTGGGCTATGCGTGGTGGCTTCGCTATGAGCGTCTTTCGATAGAATCGGTGCGATTTATGGGGCTAAGCGTGGGCGGGTTTGTGGTGGCGTGCTTTGCGTTTGCCTTGCCCTATACCACATGGTACGCCGCCACTTATGGCAGTGTGGAGCTATGGCGCGGTGGTAAAACGCCCTTGTGGGCATACTTTGATATTCACGGCGTGTTCTTAACGCTCTTAGTGGCGTTATTATGTATTGAAACGGCACGCTGGCTACGAAGCGTTAAAGTAAAGGCGTTACGCGGTACAGGCAATATGATGGTTGTGGTGGCGTTCTTAGCAGGCTTTGGCTTGCTGATGGTGCTAGTGGCAACCATTAGCTCTTACCAAGTGGCATTGATTGTTGTGCCGTTGCTGGTGTGGATTGGCATCTTGTTCTTCCGTCCTACCCAAAGCCTTGCCATGCAATTTGTTTTGGTGATTGCGGGCTTGGCATTGTCCATGACGCTAGGCGTAGAAATTATTGTGCTGGGCGGTGACATTGGACGACAAAACACGGTATTCAAGTTCTATATGCAGGCTTGGGTGCTGTTTGCGGTGGTGGGTGGCGTGGCTTGGGCGGTGATATTGCGTGCCAGTGAAGAATGGACACCGCGCTTAATGACCTTGTGGTATGTGCCAATCTTTATCTTGCTGTTTATTGCCGCCATGTTCCCCGTTATGTCTACACGGGCGCGGATGTTTGACCGTATGTCCCCGAACACGCCAATAACGTTGGATGGGCGCGAATATATGAAAACGTCCACCCACGCCCTGCACTATAGCAACCCGTTGGGCTTTGTCGATTTAAGCATTGATTATGGTATTGTGCGCTGGCTACAACAAAACGTGCAAGGCACACCCTACATCCTAGAAGGGCGTAATGCTGCCAGTGAATACACGCTAACAGCGCGGATTGCCGTTAATACGGGCTTGCCAACGGTGTTGGGTTGGCGATTCCATCAAACACAACAACGCACCTTTGACCCATTGCCAAGATGGGTTGACCAACGCGAACTAAACGTGAAGTATGCGTACAATACAGCGGATATCACAGGTACTGTGAGGATTTTGCGCCACTACGATGTATCTTATGTGATTGTCGCTGATTTAGAGCGCACGTTTGGCACACCCGAAGGCATCGCCAAGTTTGATACAATGACCGAACTGGGCTTGCTGAAGCGCGTTTATGAAGAAAATAACGGGTTCATCTATGAAGTGGATAAACCCGCACTAGAAGCCTATTTACTGGCAAACTAAGAAGGGCAGTTCAGCGTGCTTGGAGAGTGGTTTTTAAGAGAAGGTGGCATTGTCATTCAGTGGTGGTTGGTCGTTACGCTGATGGGCTTAACGGCGTTGCCCCTGTGTGTGCGCTTGCTAAAGGGCTTGCCCGATAAAGGCTATGGACTATCGCGGAGTGTGGGATTGTTGCTGATTGCCTTTGTGTTTTGGATGCTTACGGTGATGGGCTTTACGCCAAACACCATCGGCAGCATGCTCTTGGCGTGGCTCATTGTGCTAGTGACGGGGCTGGTCGCGTATTTTAGCGGTGAGCGCATCGACTGGAAAGCCTACTGGCGTGAGAATCGGCGCGTGGTACTTGTCACAGAAGTGCTGTTTGTGGTGCTATTGTTTTCTTGGGCAATCTTTAGAGCGTACCAAAACGACACGGCGACCACAGAAAAACCGATGGACTTAATGTTCATGAGTAGCATTATGCGTACCGAAGCCTTTCCCCCACAAGATGCGTGGATGTCGGGCTATGCGATTAGTTACTATCACTTTGGCTATCTAATGGCTGCGATGCTAGGCAAATTGACGGGCGTAAGCAGTGGCATCACGTTTGGCATGACGCTGGCACTGTGGTTTGCGCTGTCGGGCGTTAATGCGTTTAGTGTGGGGTACGGGGTCGTGCGTGCGCGGGCAAAACAAGCTGACACGCCCGAATTTGCGCCCTTACCCAGCAAAAGTGCCAGTATCATCGTGGGCTTGTTGGCGGCTTTTATGCTGGTATGGATGAGCAATTGGCAACCTTTACTCATCGAAGCCCCTTATCAGGCGGGCTATGGGGACGCAGGCTATTATGAATATTGGGGTGTGCAAGACCGCACCACACCGCCTGCTGTTTCGCCCAATTCCGAAGCGTTGATTAACCCGTCCAGCTGGTCTTATTGGTGGTGGTTTAGGGCAAGTCGTGTTTTAACTGACTATCGCCTAGACGGAACGCCGATAGGGATTCAGCCCATTGATGAGTTTCCAAACTTCAGCTTTTTGCTAGGGGATACGCATCCGCATGTTTTAGCGTTGCCGTTTGGCATGATGGCGTTGGGGCTTGCGCTGAATATGCTTTTGGTGGGGCGTAATCCGCGCTGGTGGGAATTGCTGTTTTACGCCATCACCATCGGAAGCCTTATCTTCTTAAACACATGGGATATTTTAGCCTCATGGGGGGCGTTTATTGGCGCAGATGCCTTACGGCGCATTATTCGCAGTCGGGGCGCGTTTACCCTGTCGGATATGGCGGGCGTTGCTACAACAGCGTTTGCGTTTGCGGTTACGGCGTTGGTGGCGTACTCACCCTTTTTGTATAGTTTTAGGTCACAGGCGGCGGGCATTGTGCCTAATGCGCTGTATCCTACCTATTTTCCACAGTTCTTCCTGATGTTTGCGCCGTTTCTTTTGCTTTTGGGGGCGTTCGTCATGCTGGAAGGATGGCGTGGTCGCCGTGAAGGACGCATGAATTGGGGCATTGCGTGGGGCGGTGTGGGCGTGGTGCTATTCATGCTTTTGGTCATTATGCTGTTTGGCATGGTGGTTTATAATAGCGACCCCAACTTACAAGGGGGCGCACAGGGCTTTGTGAACGCGCTTGGTGGATGGCAAAGTGCTATTGGGCTTTGGATAGAACGGCGTATTACGTACTTGCCCACCACGTTACTCTTGGTATTGGTGATGGTGGTTGTGGTGGCGCGTTTGTTTGCAAAGCCTAGCGCAAATGCCGATTTGGATGCAAATGAACCCATGCCTTACGCCACCCCCAACGGCTTTATTCTGCTTTTGGTGGCTATTGGCGCAACGCTGGCACTGATTCCTGAATTTTTATACCTGCGTGATAACTTTGATACCCGCATCAACACCATCTTTAAGTTTTACTATCAAATATGGGGCTTGTGGAGCATTGCCGGGGCGTATGCCGTGTATGTGCTATGCGTGGATATGGGGGCGCGGGTGCTTTCCAACCCTAGCCTTAGCACAGATGGCGAACTCCTCGTATTTAGCGAAAAGCCCAAAGGGGCATTTGTGGGGGATGGGCGTGTCTTGCGCTATGTTGCTTTGGGGATGACGGTTTTTATTGTCATATCGGGCGCGTTGTATGGCGTGTTTGGGGTGTATAGCCGTGCGATAACCGAAGGGCGACGTGCTGGTGAAACTCTAACGCTAGACGGCACACAAGGCATGACCCTAACACGCGATGATTATGCGGTGGTGCAGTGCCTTGATGCGTTTGTGGGCAACCAGCAAACGGTGGTTGCGGAAGCGGTTCGTGATGCGTATGCGTCTCATTATGGGCGTGTGGGCAGTATTACGGGCATCCCGATTGTGATAGGATGGGAAAACCACCAACGCCAATGGCGTGGCGCAACCTATAACGCGACTGCTGGCACGCGCACCGCCGACTTAGAAACTTTGTATAATACGCTTCGTTGGGAACTTGCCGTAGAGATACTCCAAAAGTACAACATTGGATATATCATGATGGGGCAAACGGAACGGAATCAATACCAAGTAACAGGCGAAGATAAGTTTATCGACCACCTAGAAGTGATTTGCGAGTCGGGCAGTTCGCGCGTGTATCGCGTGGGCGCGGATATTGCCAAAGACTTGCCCCTTAATCAGTAAATTTTGAAGGATTTGCGATGCAAGCCATCATGACAAACGACACACCCCAAGATGTAGCAATGCCCCAACAGGGGCTACCGCACATCAGAATAGAAACGATTGCCATTATTTTTGTGGTGCTGCTGGCAGTCGTGCTACGCCTAGCCGAGCTAGACACGGTGGCAATGAGTGAAAACGAAGCCAACCAAGCCCTTAGCGCATGGATGCTAGTTTCGCCTAGTGCGCCTGCTTTTGACGTTGCGCCATCCAGTAGCCCACTGACGTTTTGGGGGCAGGTCTTTGGCTTAAGCGCGTTTCAGCGCGGTGAACTAGGCGCGCGCCTTTTTAGCCTTGTAGTGGGCATTGGGCTTGTGCTGTCGCCCTTGCTGTTCCGCGCTCAAATTGGCATGGTCAGCGCATTTTTATGGGTACTGATGCTGGCAATTTCGCCCGTTGCCATGGGCGCAAGCCGTACCAGTGACCCTAGCCAATGGGTGGCTTTGTCCTCGTTGTTGCTTTTGTGGGCAAGCTGGCAATATTGGCAATCACGGTCGGGCTATCACGCGATTTTAATTGCCGTTGGTGGGGCAGGATTGCTCTTTTTAAGTGGGGGCAGTGGACTCATTTTTGCGCTTATTTTGGTGGGCGCGTTTTATGCTTCGCTGTGGTGGACATCCCTTAACGCTCCCCAAGACTTTGATGTGCCTGCCGAAGACGTTCTGCAACAAGTAGGCAGTACACTTCGTGGCTATCCTTATGCGCTTGGCTTTGGGGTGATGGTCGGGGCGGTGATGTTGGTGGCAACTGGCTTCATGCTTTATCCTGCGGGTTTGGGCATGGTGGGGCAAGGGTTATCAGAGGCTATCACGCGTATTTGGCAACCGTATTCTCCCACCATACCGCCGTTGTATCCCCTCATTGTGTTGTTTATATATGAAGGCACGTTTGTGGTGCTGGCGTTGGCGGGCTACATGTTCTTAGCCAATAACGGCAAGAACACCCTACAAGACCGTTTTGCCCTGACTGTGGGCATTATGAGCGCGTTTGTTTTATTATTTTATCGTGGGGCAAGCCCCGCCTATGCGCTATGGATTTTGCTTCCTGTGGGCTGGTTGGTGGCACGCGCCGTCAATGAACTTTTGAATGATAGAACCTTCTTGTTCTATTGGGACTTGGTGGGCGAAGGGGATAGCGTTACCACAGAGCGTTTTGGCTGGGTGAAATGGTTGCTGGGGACGTTGTTTTTAACGTTGCTGGTGGCAATTAGCTTTCATTTGCAAGCTGTAGGGCGTGGCTTGGTCACGATACCCCCAACAACCGTATTGGGCGATGCCATTAGTCGCGCCTTTACAGAACCCGCGCTTTGGAGCTTTAGGTTAAGTTTTGTGTGGGTGTTACTCCTTAGCCTCTTTACGGTGGTGGGTGCGTTATTGGTAGCCAGCATTTGGGGCAATCGCATTACCCTTCAGGGGCTTGGTGTGGGCTTGTTTGTGTTTGCGCTTATTTCGGGGCTTGGGGGTGGCTTTAACGCCATTGTAACCCAAGCGGATAAATCCACACAAATTTGGCACAGTGCCACCGTCTCGCGGGATGCGATGCTCTTACGCCAGACGTTGCTAGAAGTGGCGCAACGTGACACTAAGGGCTTTCCTGATATTCCTGTAACCGTTCTACTAGATGAAACCACAGGACTAACGCCTAACGGTGTTACGGCTTGGATTTTGCGTGACTTTAAGAATGCGCGTTTTGTTCCGACATTGGCGGATGCTTCCCGTGACCAAATCGTCATCATGCCCGAAGCTATGGCGGATGAGGTAGACTTGGGCGGAAGCTATGTGGGGCAAGCATTTACACTAAGCGATAATTGGTCATTAACCAGCTTAGAAGCCAAAGATTGGCTAGGGTGGTTGGCACAACGGCGGGCAAACGTGCCAGTGCGCTCTTTAAGTGTGGTGGTATTATGGTTACGTATTGATGTCTATGATGCCTTGCCCATTGAGCAACGCCAACAATAAGGCTTTTGTAAGGGTGTTGTGTATATAATGCCAGAATACACCCCACAGCGTGAAGAAAGGCGCACATGAACGACCCACACGACCCAACCGAATATACCAGTGAAGAAACACTGTGCTGGATACGTGAGGCGTTAAACGGCGACCAAGTGGCGTTCTCTAGGCTTTATGAACGTTATATGGGGGGCTTATATCGCCTGTGCTATAGCTTGCTATTGCACCAACAAGATGCCGAAGATGTGGCACAAGAAGCGTTTGTGTATGCGTTTAAGAATTTGCCACGCTACGATAGCACAAAGTCGGCGTTTAAGACGTGGCTTTATACCATTGCCGTGAGCCGTTGCCGTAATACGTACCGTAAAAAGCACTTGCCGTCGATTGATATTACACGGTTGCTCCAAATTCGCCTTTTTGCGCCTAGCCAAGACATGCCCGAAGCACAAATGGCGCACCAAAGCGCCCGTGAAGCCATTACCGTCGCACTAGCCCAATTGTCGCCAAACTTGCGTGAAGCCGTTGTGCTACGTTATGGGCATGCGTTGGCGTATCGTGAAATTGCCGATATTATGGGATGCCCTCAAAAGACCGCCGAAAGCAGGGTAAGGCTGGCACACAAACAGCTTTATCATTTGTTGCAGGGCGTGGGGCAGGGGCTACTAGAAGAACTCATTAGGATATAGCGTTGTATTGTTTTCTGCATAAAAAAGGGTTTTAGCCAGATGTTGAAATGCCGTTACACACAAGCCCGCATTAACGTCTATTTACGGCGTGAACTGCCCGAAGCGCAACGCCGTTACATTGCTCGTCACTTGAACGACTGTGAAGCGTGCCGAGCGCACGTGAGCCGACAGCGGGATCTATCGCATGAGCTAGAGCGTGTGTTGCCCACGTTTGGCGCACCACCCAAGCCACGCCTAGAAACCATGTGGCAAAATATTCAATCACAAATTGCCCACCCCAAGCCCAAGCCCCTTCTTTCGGGGTGGCATCAGGCGGTGGCAGGTGGGCTGGTGGTTTTGGGGCTGGGGTTTGTCTTTTTAAGTGTCAACCCATTAGATGCCAACCCTCCCACGCCACCAATCCCTGCCATTAATGTGGTGGCATCTACGCCTACGGCACAGGCGCAAACCCGCGCTGTTGTCTATGTGGCGTTGGCATCAGGAACGCAACCTGTTCAAAATAACACGGTTTCTCTATTACAAAACACCCCCGACCCAACCTTGTCGGGAAAATAGGGGTTATCAATAACACAAGAGGATTTAACGTATTATGGCTTTTCAAAACGTACATTCAGAAGAAAACCAAGTGAATACCTTCCTTAACGGGCGCGTCAGAGTTAATTGGCTCGTGATTGCCTATGTGGTCATTTTTGCGCTGGCTGTCTTTACGCGCTTCTATGATTTAGGCTCACGGGTGATGAGCCACGATGAAAGCCTGCACACGCGCTTCTCTTATAACCTGTACAACGAAGGCGACTTTAGGCACACCCCCCTAATGCATGGGCCCATTTTGTTCCATGCAACCGCGTTCTTCTACTCGATATTTGGTGACAGTGACTTTTCGGCACGCATTTATACTGCATTGGTGGGCGTGCTGATGGTGATGTCACCGTTGCTCTTTAGGCGATGGTTGGGCAAGTGGGGAACGCTGATAGCAACGGTTCTTATGCTCATCTCGCCCCTTGTCATGTACTATAACCGCTACATCCGAGAGGACACGCCCGCCATCATGGCGGGCATCCTAATGATGTGGGCTATTTTAATGTACTTAAGTGGGCCCGAAAACCAGCGTCGCAGGGCGCATTGGTTGTATATTTTGGGCGCAGCCATGATTTGGAACTTGGGGACAAAAGAAACCGCCTTCATGTACATTGCCATCATCGGCATGTTTTTGGCTATCTATTGGTTTGTGCGGATGGCGCAGTTTAGCTTTGGCGTGGCAGGCAAGCCCATTTACGAAGTCATCACGATGGGTATTATGCTGGGCGGTGTCCTCACGTTGGGTATGTACATCATCCTAGATATTATCAATTTTGACTTGCTCCCGAACTCAAACTCGGTTACGTTTGGCATGTTGCCTGTCGGCTCACAACAAACGCTATGGCTATGGACATTGCTTGCCATTGGCGCGGTGTTCTCGGTGGCATTAGGGACGCTATTTTGGTCACAACGGGGGCGCGTGAATCGCCATAGCTTAGGGATTTTGTTCCTAACGTTTGGCATCATGATGGCAACGGCGTTTGTGATGGTTGTAGTGGAAGAAGTCTCTCATACTGCACCCTCTAGCGCAGAATTGCCTGTGTCACCCAGTGAACCTGGCACTGAAGGCGAAACCACATTGATTGCCTCGTCATTGCGCTGGACACCCATGATTTTAACGTGGGTATTAAGCATTGCGGGCTGTGTGCTGTTTGGGCGCAGAAGCATCATCATTCCATTCTCAGGGTTGCTAGGGCGCAGAAGCCAAAAAAAGAGCAAGTCCGATGACGAAGATGCAACAGACGAAGAAGCATCTGCATATGAAGAACCCCAACCCGCGCAAGACCCCAATCGTGTGTGGCGGTATTTGCGCCACTTCCCTGAATTTGATGTAATGGTGATTATTGGGACGCTCATTTTGCCGTGGGCAACGGCACTCATCCCTTATGTGATGCGTGGCACGCCCACCGACTTTACCAATATCGCTAATGGCTTGCCCGTGTTCCTTTACAATTTCATCGACTATGTGCCAGAGATGAACACCGCCGAGCAAATCGGGCAGTTCTGGCTTCATATGTTGGCGTGGCTTCCGCTAATGGCAACGTCCATTATCATTGGCTTGTCGTGGAATTGGAAACGCTGGCTAGTGACGGTAGGCATTTTCTATGTCATCTTCGTGTTCTTCTTTACAAGTATGTTCACCAATATGCAGGGACTTGGCACAGGCATGATTTACAGCCTTGGCTATTGGCTAGAACAGCAAGGTGTACGGCGCGGTAGCCAACCCCAATATTACTACCTGCTCATTGTGATGCCGATATACGAATTTTTGCCTGTGATTGGTGCAGTTTTAAGCATGATTACGGGCTTGCTGTTCTTTTGGCGCAAGCGTGACCGTGAAGCCACCATTGCCCAAGAACTGCGTGTTGGGGTTGCCCAACAAGAAATGATGGCACAACAAAAGGTTATGGAAAACGAAGGCGGGTTCCCTTTAGAAGAAGCCGAAGACGTAACCGATGCTTCTATGGTGATGATTAGTGGCGCAGAAGCCACTGACGAACCACGCAAAAAGCTAAAGCGTGAAGATCTACCGGCAATGGAAGCAGAACTTGAACGGCTTAACTTGCTGAATGAAGTACCTTTCTTGATTTTTTGGGCGTGGTTGGGCGTGTTTAACCTCATCATCTTTAGCCTTGCAGGTGAAAAGATGCCTTGGCTGGCAACGCACCTCACGTTCCCCCTCATCTTCTTAACGGGCTGGTTCTTGGGGCATATTGTAAACCGTATTGACCTCCCCACATTTAGAACACAGGGCTGGATTGGCTTGGCGATTGCGCCCATTTTTATTGTGACACTGGTACAGGTGTTTGGCACGCCGATTGCGGGCAACGCACCGTTTGCAGGCTTGTCTACCGCCCAACTGCGTGACACACACAACTTCTTAGGGAGTTTGGGCGCACTCATCGGTGCAACAGTGGCGTTGGTATGGGTGGTGCGCCGTGTGGGTGGGGTGCATGTGCGCCAGCTCTTGACGGTGGCGGTCTTCATCATTTTGGGAGGCATCACCTTTAGAGCCGCGTGGATGGCTTCGTTTGTGAATTATGATTATGCCAATGAATTTTTGGTATATGCCCACAGTGCGCCTGCCGTTAAGGATGTGCTAGACCAAATTGAGGAACTGAGCTATCGCACCACAGACGGGCTAGACCTGCGCTTTGCATATGATAACGAAGTGTCTTGGCCCTATAGCTGGTACTTTAGAGACTTTAGAAATGCCGTGTTTGTGGGGTCTAACCCCACCGTGCAAAACCTAGACAATGCGCTGATTGTGGTAGTGGGTCCCTCCAACAAGGCAAAAGTGGAGCCAATTTTGGAAGACCGCTATCAAATGTTCCAGCACATTCGCATGTGGTGGCCCATGCAAGATTACTTTAACGTGACCGTAGACCGTCTGAACAACTTGCTTGACTTCTCGGCAAGTAATGTGCAAGCAGCCAGTATGCGTAAGGGTATCTTTGACATTTGGTGGAACAGAGATTACACCGAATACGGCACTGCCGTTACCAAGGACTACAGCCTTACAAAGTGGCCCGTTCAGGAATCTATGTATGTGTTTGTGCGTAAAGACTTTGCTGCCCAAATTTGGGAATATGGGGCGGGTGATGGCAGCGTAGCAAACCCGCTAGAGAACCTTGCGCCTAACCAGTGCGTGTCTAACTGGCAAAATCTAACCCCTGTCCAGATTATCACTGCCGATACACCCATGAATCGCCCCTTAGGGATGACGTTTGATGCAGACGGTAATCTATATGTGGCAGAAGAATTTACCTATCGTGTGTCTGTATTCGACCCACAAGGCAATTACCTAAGAAGCATTGGCGTGCAAGGCACAGGCAACGATGGGGTTCAGTTTAATCGCCCCAATGCCGTAGAAATTGCGCCCGATGGCACACTATATGTAGTGGATACGTGGAACTTCCGCGTGCAACAATTATCAGAAAGTGGTGAAAGCGTGCTGTCACGCTGGGGAACCAGTGGCACATATGGTTTTAACGCACCCTCGCAACCTGACGATGGTTTCTGGGGTCCTCGTGACATTGCCATTAGCCCAGATGGACGCATTTACATTGCAGACACGGGCAATAAGCGCGTGCGTGTATATCGCCCTGATGAAAACGGCGTTCCCACATGGCTATATGATATTGGTACGGGGGGTAGTGGCGCAGGGCAATTGGATGAACCCAATGGCTTAGCTATTCATCCAGAAGACGGACGCTTGTTTGTGGCGGATACGTGGAATCGGCGTGTGTCTGTGTTTACCACAGAAGGCGTATTCCTAACGAGCTTTAACGTGCGTGCGTGGTATCAGCCCACCAGTGGCAACTTGCCTTATCTGGCATTAGATGCTGCCCGCGACTTGCTGTATATCACAGACCCCGACGG
>DAOTTQ010000003.1:0-30111 GCA_034437555.1 Anaerolineae bacterium
CCTTTTTGGGTGGGCAAATGAGCAAATAACACACCCATTGTAGCATGTTTGGGGGATGGGTTGTTAGGCAACGTTAGATACTGTAAAATTTGAGGGCGCGTATACAGGAGAACCTTAGTGTGGCTTTAATCACAATGTCCAAAAATAAGACCAGTTATTTTTTGGTCTTATTGTTAGTCATCATCTCCGCTTTCGTTACCCACAGGCACATTAGAAGTGGATTTGACCCCGAAAGCGGGTCAGACTATGATGAGCTACTGGTATATACGCTCTCGTACGAGTTTTTTTATGCCGACGAGATAAGCTACAATCTAGTCGGTTATCCCCCCATTATTGTTGGGCTTAATGCGCTTGCATATCGAGAAGTTGCCTCTGCAAAAGATGATTGGTCACAACCCTATAAATCGGAAACCATCAATATCGTGCGTCAGTGGACGTTGATTCCTGCCATTTTCACCGCTCTCTTTATCTTCTTCATTGGCAAGTCCTTAAAGTCAGACCTCATTGGCTTCTTTTCTGCACTTTTGTGGATTGTGTTGCCCACAATTTTGTTTCATAGAACAGTAGCATTAACAGAAAGCTGGCAAATGCTGTTTATTGCGTTTAGCCTGCTTGCCACACTCTATGCGCTAAAACATGAGTCTCCGTATTGGGCTATTGCAGCAGTAGTCGGTGGGCTACTGGCGGTGACTGCCAAATACTCGGCGTTCCCTATACTGGGCTTGCCTGTGGGGGCGGTCTTTTGGCTAGGATGGTTTAATTGGCGAAAATGGCTCTGGGTAGGTGTTTTTCAATTTGCGCTCATCGGGCTTGTGGCGTGGATATTATTTTTCCTTTATGGCGCAAGCTCATTAATCGGCGTGGGTAGAGAAGCAACAACATTTGTTACGGGTGGAAGACATACCAATATTCAAACGCTAGTGGGGCTTTTTTCTGTTGCAATCCGTTTTGTATTACCCACAGATGTGCTAGGTGTGCTTGTGTTTGGGGTGTTTTTGCCCGTCTATTTTTTTAACGCCACACGGTGGCAAAAAGTTTTTGTTGGCTTAACCGCTATCACCGTGGTGTCACAAGTTGTTGTCACGCTGTTTTATATCAATTACCCCAGTTTGTCAGCACGCTATCTTTCGCCGATGAGTGTTCCTTTGGCTGTTTTGGTAGTGGTTGCACTAGAGGCTTTTGCAAATGAATTTGGTAAATGGATGTCACGCTCGCCTTATCGAAGGGCATTTGCACAACGCTTGATGTTTAACACGGTGACTTGCTTAGTTATTGTTTTGATGGGGTTACCCACTTTGGCAATACTGTTAATTCCGAATTACACCTATCCACGTATTGAACCGGTGGTGATGACGTGGGTTTCTGGAAACCTAGCAGACACCGTTCTTCTTCCTGAAAAACCGATTTTCATGCGGTTTTATTTTGATGACAGGTATCTCGCTACAGAAAGCCCTCTTCCACCTTATATGACGGGCGATATACAAGAGAACTCTTTGGAAATGTGGGATGAGGAGGGTGTTCACTACGCACTTTTGTTTCAACAAAACCTAGACGCACTCTTGAGTACATCAGAGGGTCGTGCTTATGTAGAGGAACTGATATTGGTTGAACACTTTGAAGCACCTTCTGACAAGTATTCGGGTGAGGATATTTACATCTACTCCCTTAACAACCAGTCTCCCTAACAGGCTGTTTTGGTCTTTAGGGCTTGTGGTGTGCGGTTATGTAAACGAAAAAACCCCTCATCACAGGGGTTTCTTCGTTGCATCACACACATCACACAAGGAGAAGGAGAGAAAGTTTTTATCTTTATCTATACGATAAGTTTAACCCCATTTAACATTTCTCTGCTTCGTGTATCCGTATGAAAAACAGCCGACTTCATTTGTGATGATTGTATGAACGCCTTCGCAATTACGCCACAAAAACCGACACTATGGGCAAAGTAGGGGTTTTAAGCTATAACTATGGCATTACCTCTCGTTTACTAAAGCACGATAACGGTTTATTCAATATGACCCCCAAACAAATACAAGTACAGTGTACTAATTGCCAGACCATCACCCAATTTCAAGACTTTAAGGGCGAATGCCCACAGTGTGGCGAAAAAATTTGTGAAGCCCGCTATGAGCTAGACAAAATAGACGTGCAAAGTTGGCTAAAAGCCATCAAAAGCCGTAAGCCCACGCTGTGGCGTTATCATGAAGTGTTGCCTATTTTTGACACCGCCAATATTGTTACGTTGGGCGAAGGGGGAACACCCCTCATCAAATCCGAAGGGTTAGCCACATCGCTAGGGCTAAAGCACCTTTATTTTAAGGATGAACGCCAAGGACCCACCAATAGTTTCAAAGACCGCCAAGCCACCGTTGCCATTAGCGTGATGAAAGAGCTAGGCATTGAGGAAGTAGTGGTTGCTAGTACAGGCAATGTCGCCATTGCGTATGCGGCTTATTGCGCCCGAACAGGTATTCAGCTTTGGGCGTTTTTCCCACGCCTTGCCCCCAATGAAAAAATGCGCGAAACCGCTATTTATGGCGCAGAAGTCATCAAGACCACCGGCACATACGACCAAACGAAAGAGCTGGCTGCCAATTTTGCCGTGACCAAAGGCATTTTCTTAGACAAGGGCATTAAGAGCGTGGCTGCTACCGAAGCCATGAAAACAATGGCATACGAAATTGCCGAACAATTGGGCAGTGAGCTTACAGACGGTGAACGCTGGATAACGCCGACATGGTTTTTGCAGGGCGTAAGTGGTGGTTTGGGCCCCATCGGCGTAGCCAAAGGCTTTAGAGAGATGCTCGGTTTTGGCTTGGTGGATAGTATGCCCAAATTTGGCATGATTCAGTCCAGTGGTTGCGCCCCCATGGTGGAAGCCTTCCAGCGTGGTCAGCGTGTCGCCACCCCCATCGAAGAAGAAGGCACAGTGATTGCCACCCTTGCTACAGGCAACCCCGGACGCGCCTATGAAATTTTGTACGATTATGTACGAGAAAACGGGGGCGATTTTGTAAGTGCCAGCGACGAAGAAGCCTATAACGCCATCCGTGTATTGGCACGCTATGAGGGCATTAGCGTAGAACCCGCAACAGGCGTTACATTGGCGGGATTGTTCAAGATGGTGCAAGCTGGCACAATTAAGCCCGATGATGTAGTGGTCATTAATATTAGTGGTCATACGCTCCCTGTAGAAAAAGAAATTTTGGGCGAACACTGGCAAAAAGTGGTAGATATGTCGAGTACACCAAAATCTCATGCTGTGCCACTAGAACGCTTCTCTAAAGTGGTTAGTCGTATGGGTAGCCTGCGCCGTGTGGTGGTGATAGAGGACAACGAATCGGCGGCACGCCTGATGTCACGTATTTTAGAAAGCCACGATAACTGTGAGGTGTATCTTGCCACTGATGGCGCAAAAGGGCTAATGACTGTCCGCGAGATTGCGCCTGACCTTGTAATTACAGACTTGATGATGCCTGATGTGGATGGCTTTACCGTGATTCGCACGATGAAATCTGACCCGCAATTAGCTCATATTCCTATTGTGGTGGTGAGTGCAAAAGAGCTGACGGTGCGCGAGAAAGACTTCTTAACAGCGAATACCGAGATGATTTTGCAAAAGGGTAGCTTCATTGACGGCGACTTATTAGAAGAACTCATCGCACGGCTGAAGTAGCAATCATATTCTTTAGAAAAAAGGGCGACAATGTGCCTTCCCTTCTTGCCGTATGTGTTCTGCGTTGGCGCAAGAGTGCCTAATAAACATAAGTGGAGAAAAAACCATGCCCGAAGAACAAAGCAATGACGACCCCATTAAACTAAAATGCCCCGTATGTGGTGAACAGAAGTTTGAAAGAATTTACACCACAGGATTCTACTGGCTTAAAGAACTTCCTTTAGCCCGATTAACAAAGTCACTAAAGCTATCAAAGCTACCTTTCTATCGTGAGATACACACCTATCGTTGTCTTGCCTGCGATTACATCCTGTCCTTTGCAAAGTAATAACATGATGAACGCCCGCCACTACCCTAAAGGAGCTAATCTTTTGAACAAGAAATACGACCGCATTGTTTTTACCAACCACGCCAAAGAACGCTTTCAACAGCGCAAAATTACCAAAGATATGGTAATGAAAGCCATTCAAGACCCCGACAAACGCGAATTTGAGGACGATGGCGATACTAAATTTATACGCAGAGTGACAGGGCGCGAGGTGCATGTGGTATGCAAGCCCGTTCCAGAAGAGAATACATGGTTGGTCAAATCGGCTTGGGTGCGCGGTGAAGATGACGACGGTAAACCCACACTTAAACTCTACAGACCGCGCGGTAGACGAGCGCGTCAATTGGATAGTGAAAACGAAATGTTTGTCTTTATATATAAGCTGGTCATCGTCATCGCTATCATTGCGCTGGTTGTTTTGTTCATTGTCACCCAACAACCGTTTTAAACCGCTATCGCACGCGCCAAAGGGCAGTTTAGCCGTATTCTTACGGGCTTATATGCGGCGGTGGTAGTGCTAGCGTTGCTGTGAGCGATTCACTTCACGTTACCCCACACCTTAAAAAAAGCGGATGCCTTTCATAAGAGAGCATCCGCTTTGTGTTTAAGGTTATATGGATGACGGGGTTAGGCTAAGAAGCGAATCATCCGCCCCCTTTACCGCCTTTGCCACCATTACCATTACCGTTGCCGTTACCATTATTGCCGTTGCCATTACCATTATTGCCGTTGCCGTTGCCACCGTTGCCGTTGCCGTTGCCATTATTGCCGTTGCCATTACCATTATTGCCATTGCCATTATTGCCGTTGCCGTTGCCACGCCCAATGGCTTGTCCGTGCGCAAGGTCACTGGGGTTTAATCCCGCTTCGTTCATCAGGTCACGCCATGCTCTGCCACCGCGTTGTGCTAAAATTTCGTTCACATCACCCTCAAGGGCGCGTGCCAAAATATAGGCGCGAGTAATGTTACCAAAGCCGTTACCTGCACAGTGAAGCGCAATCACTTCTTCTACGCTCACTTCAAATTCGGTGGCAATCGCGTTTGCAACAGGATGTGTAGAGGGTACACAAGAACGTTCTGTTACTTCGGGTTCGGGAGTCATTTCTGGCTCAGGGGTCATTTCGGGTTCGGGAGTCATTTCTGGCTCAGGGGTTACTTCGGCATCCTCTACCACAATTGCAATTGAAACGGCTTGTAGTGTGTCGTCATCTAAGAGATAGCCCGTTACCTTAACAACCGTACCATTGGGAATAGTGGGCGGAATAAATGCGCCCGCAGGTGCAACGACCACGCCCCCGACGGTAATACTTTCGTCTGTGCGTTCATAGACCCCTACGACCTCAAAAAAGAGTGTCTCTAAGGAATCATCGGTGATAGGAGGGGTATCTTGAGCAGAAACCCATATCCCAAGCGAGAATAATGCGATACAAATGAATGTGAGAATGATTTTGAAGCGATTCACTTTAATACTCCTTGTAACATTGATGACGTGGAAATGGGCTTGAAAATTCAAAAAGTGTCTTAGAAGAATTTTCAAGCCCAAAAGGTATGAATCTAACAGCGTAGCACTCGCTATTCATAACAGTTAAATCGCAAAAGTTGCGTGAATGTCGCACCCAATAGTTACTCATCTACAAATTCTAATGCCACGCCTACACCTTCCATTAAAATCACGCGCCTATCGGGGAATAATGCTCGCACGCGCTCCTCAAAATCACCATACACACGCGCCGCCACTATTTGCCCATCCAAATAAGGGCTAGTGCTTGCTGTAAGCGTGGCATACGCGCTCCACATAATGCGGTTATCGCCTGTTGCCTCACCTCTGATAAGCACCAGAACGGGGTCATCGCCTGCGCGTTCTTTAACCGCATCCAGCATATCTTGCCCAATGTTGTTAAAGCGATACAAGGCGTTAATGCGCGGTAGGCTATAGTCGTAAAAACCATAGAGCAATAGCACGCCAAACACCCCATAAACCGCCATTTTTAGCCATCTGCCACGCATTAGCCACACAAACCCCAACGCGCTTAATAGCGAGATTGCCCCCAACGCTTCGTACCAATAGCGTGTGCTATAGCGTTGCGAGCCTATCCAATACGCCATCTGCAATATCACGATGCACAACGCCACGCCAATGAACAACCACGTATAGACCATCGAGCGCGACGCATTAAAGACAACGCAAGCAAATAATGGAAAGAGCGACCACAGCAAGCCCAGCACAATCCATAGCCAAGAAAACGTGGGGTCTTGAATTTGAGACGCAGGCAAATACACCACAGGCACAATGCACCACGCCACCGCGCCCACCACCCAGCTTGCCAATGCAATCATCCGTGCCGCGCCCTGTTTATAAGAATGCGCTCCCCATAGTAACGCCGTCACCACACCTATCAACAACGGAATAAAGCTCAATCCTGTATTGAGCCAATAATTGGCGCGTGTTTGCAAATGAACAAGGTGCGCTTGGGTAATTTCGCCCACTTCCCAGCCAAACAAATCCGAAGCCGTTAGCGAGATGTCAAAACGGGCGTGCCGAAACCCTTTTTCTAAAGTGTGGATATTGCGCCCACAGCACTCGCCAAAGCCTAGCGTATCATATGACCAAATGCGCGTGTATAGGTTTTCACGGGGGTTGCCTGTGGCAATGGTGTTAAAGAGGGGCGTAAGTGCGCCAATGCTTAGCGTTAAAACGCTTAACAGCAGGTAGGGGCGTACCTCACGCAAAACGGGCGCAATGCCCCCAGAAAGGAGCGTGCGTGCCAAGCGCAAGATTGCCCACACCACAAACGGTAACGCAATGGCAATGGTGGTCGCAGGGCGCGTAATCAGCAATAAGCCCAGTGTGATACCTGCCACGCTTGCCCATCGAAAAATGCGAGGCTTGCCTTGCTCGATGTGCCAGTATGCCCAAATAAACGCCATCGTGTACGCCAATGCGACCGTATGCCCCATCAGCGTGCTATTGAGTAAGAGTGCCATTGGCGAAAAAGACAATAAGCCCGCGCCCACCAAGCCCACATCGGCGTTAAAGAGCGTTTCGCCCAAGCGATACACCAATGCCACCGAGAGCATCGCAAACAGCGCGTTAATCAGCCACGATTGCCCCATCACTTCGCCAATTGCCAACACAATCGGATAGCCGATGGTATATTTGCCAAAGCGTTGCCCTGTTTGCGTGTCGTCAATGATAAAGGGTTGCCAAAAGGCTTGGCGTGGTTGTGGCGTGTCTATCGTAATGTTGCCCCCTGCAAAGATGCGTGCTTGGTATAAATAAGCGACTTCATCCTCTAAATGGGGTAAGCGTTCAAATATAGTACGGCTAACGAAGGCTGCCATAAAGAACGCAAATAGTGTAAATCCTAATGCGCCAAGTCGTTGCCAACGAAATATCGTGGGGTGTGGAGTAAGCATAAAACCGCCATCATGAAAAAACTGACCATCAAATTTTACATGGGGCATTATAGCATAAGCCCGCCACGCGCTACCAAAGGGCTTTGTGATGCAAAGAACGTAAGATGTAGAAGCTATGTAGGGGAATAAAAAGAGGGTCTTGGCGTGTGCCAAAACCCCCTTTGTGTGTGATGAATGGTGTGAAAGAAGCGCGTGTCGGCTTTTAATCCATTGCGCCTGCAAAAATAGTGGCGGTATCGTTTGGGCTAGTGTCACGCTTAAACCGATTCATGTTGACGCGCCGCAAGCACACCCCACTCACGATAAGTCCCACCGTGCCAATCAAGAACACCATGCCATACGTTACCGCAAAATCGCCCGATACTGCCAAAATTGCATCCCTAAAGATGCCCCCACTGGCAACCCCAAAGCCGCGCGCCAACGTGACGGACATCGTCCAGAAGCCCAAAAATGTGCCTGCTTTACCCACAGGGCTTAAATCCATCATCAGCCCTAGTGTGCCTACATTCCAAATGCCCAAACCAATGCCCAACACAATCAAGGTGGGCGTAATGAGAGGGCGAATTTCTGCCAATGAGGACAGCGTGAGCATGGCAAACGCAATCACCAAAACCACCACGCCCGCCTGTGACATTACCGTATTCGTCAGTCTAGGGTAACGGCGCGACAGCCACAAAAAGACGATTGTCCCTAGAATTGCCATGCTACCCCAATACGCCGAGAAGCGGTTGGTGGTGGCGGCAGGCATCCCAAACACATCACCTGCAAATGGCTCTAGGACAAGGTCTTGTGAGAAGGCGAAGAACATGGACATGGTGAGATAAAACAAGAAGAAGCGCATGGATGAGCTTGTCCAGACCAGCGACAAATCTTGCCAGACTGTCCGTGTAGGCTCTTGGGGCTTGGCTTGCTCATAGGTGGCGTTGGGTGTGCGCTTTTCTTCGCCCAATAGCGAGAAGAACCACAACAACGCAAAGGCAACGCCTGCCACAATAAACAGGTTTAAGAGCGATTCGGGGGTAAACGCCAGCGTCCCCACAGAGGTAGCAATCGCTTCGCTTTCGCCCTCTACGGCTTCTGGAAGCAAACGCCCAAACAAGATGCCCCCTACCGTAAACCCAAGAAGCAAGAACGTCCACACAATGCCCACCGAGCGTCCGCGCTGGTGTTCGGGCGTGCGGTCATACACTAACGCCAAAAATGTTGTACCACTAATGGTACTGCCCACACTAAACATCAGCAAAGAGGCGATAATCATGCCCCATTCTAGTGTTGTTGTAGACAATGCCCCGTGTGTGGCAATTTGCGCGGTGGCGTAGCCCAGTAAAAAGGTGCTTAACACCATCATCAATCGCCCAAACCATACCCACGACAAACGCCGAAAGCCTAAGATTGCGCGTTGGTCACTTATGCGCCCCGCCCAAATGCCCAGCGGTGCAAGAAAGTAGCGCAGCGCGACTAATAAGCCAATGGGGGCGGCGGCAAACCCCAAGTCGCTAATCATAACTCTGTTCCAAACGCCCGTTGTCAGCACGTCCGCCATGCCTGACCCTAAGTGAAAGAACGCAATTTTAAGGTTGCGCCCAATAGGGAGGTTATCGGTTGTTTCTTCTGCTATTAGTGTTGATGATGCTGCTGTGTCGCTCTCGCTCATAGTTCTACACTTTTTTATAGATTTACGTAGATTTTATAAGGTCATTATAGCGTTTTAGTTTGAAACCTGTCAATTATCACTCTTGTAAGGTGACGAATCTATAAGCAAATATTCATGATGCGCGTTACAATAAAGGTAAATTCATACCCAAAAGAGAGGGTTTATTATGAACATCGCTAACCGTTACAAAAAATTGATTGTGCCGTTGGATGGTTCGGGCTGGAGTGAATCTGCGCTCCCCCATGCCTGCCGTATTGCCCATAACAACGAAGCCGAAATGATTATTTTGCACATCTTTAAGCCGCCTGCCCATGAATATATAGACCAAGTGGCATTGGCGGGGCAAGATGACCAAATACAGCAAATTCGTGAGAACGTTAAACAAAAGTTTATGGGCTTGCGAAGTGTACTGCGTGAAGAAGGCATTAACTGTCGTGTGCAATGGATGGAAGGCTTTGGCGTAGCCAATATGATTATTGATTATGTGAATGAAGAATTGCCCGACCTGGTGATTATGACCTCACACGGTTATACAGGTTTTGCTAAAATGCTCTTTGGCAGTGTGGCACAAGAAGTGATGCACGGCATTAAAGTTCCGGTGATGGTGGTAAAGCCCGGTGAATAAGAGATGTATAGGGGGACGATGCAAAATCTCGCCTTTTGCCCTTGCGTCTTTTTAGCGTTATACTAGGGTTTGTCTGACAACGCCCGATTGAGAGGACTTTGCGCTTATGTATCGCTATATTATCGAAGACAAACACTTCGTTCCACCATTTAATGAGGTTGCCAGCCTGCTTAGCATTGGCACGCAACCGCTAAAAATACACCAAGAAGAATTATTCGCCAGCTATTTTAATAAGGGCGTAGAACTAAAAGGCGTGTTTAACGATGCCACCCAGCTTCCTGTCGTTGAGGGGGAGTGTGTGGTTTACCGTGATAATTTGTGGTTTGACCGCGAATTTTTAGACTATTTTATGTTGGCAGCCAAGAAAACAGGGCGCGCGTGTCGGGCTTCTATCTCGGCAGATGATAAGGCATTCAAAACGTATACCTTGCAACTGACCAAAGACCTTAAACCCACCATCACGCAAGAGGGGCAAACCATTTATGTGCTGGATTTTTGGTACTTTCCTAAAGGCTACGACCCCTCGCCTTTGCCTGTGGTCGTGCCAAGTGATGCCCACGAAATTGGCTTTTACATGGTGCCAGACTTTATGCGTACCCAAAGCCATAGCCTAACGCACTATGCCCCCATGCGGTCGGTGGTGTCAATTGAAACGTGGGTGCATGTCTATTTTGCCAGCATCATCTTTGGTACGTTTGCCCGCAGTGGTCGCCTAGACCAAATGGTAGAAAATAGCTTTTTCTCTAACCTAAAGCTCTTGTGGCGTGCGGTGCTAGAACAAAAGCAAATTTTAAGCGCGTCGGGTGCCGTAGAAATTGGTGAGGGGTGTTCTATTCATCCGTCTGTGGTGATTACTGGTCCCTCAAAAATTGGTAATAACGTTTCGATTGGTGCAGGGTGCGTCATTGATAACTGTACGATTGGCGATAATGTGTCCATTGATGCCGGCTGTATGATGTACCAAAGCACCATCGGCAACAATTGCTTCTTACCCTTTCGTGCATCCTTGTACTTAACGGCAGTAATGGAAAACGTGATTATCGCGCAAAATACTTGCCTGCAAATGTGCGTCATTGGGCGCAATAGCTTTGTGGGGGCGGGTAGCACCTTTACAGACTTTAATCTGGTGGCACAAAAGCCCATCCGCGCTGCCAACCGTGATGGCGAGCTAGAGAGCGTGGGACAGGTGGTGCTGGGGAGTGCTGTTGGGCATAACTGCCGTATTGGGTCGGGGATGATTGTTTTCCCTGGACGCATGATAGAAAGCGATACCATTTTGGTGGCATCACCCCAACGCCGTGTGGTTAGCCGTAGCGTTACCTATGAAGAAAGTGACCATCACTTTGTACAAGGGGGCGAGGCACATCGCCGTTTATACCCACGCCAAGGCGAGGCAATGCCCGCTGAAGAAAACTGGTAAACAAAATAAAAAACGCACCATTTGGCGCGTTTTTTGTAGTTTATTCGGGTTCTTGTGCAAAAATTTCGGGTGGGCGCACAGTAAACATATAGCCTACACTGCGCTCTGTACGAATGTAATGAGGGTGGTGGCTATCCGCCTCTAGCTTACGGCGAAGGCGGTGCATGTGGACGCGCAACGTATCTTCATACACATCCTCATTGGGCCACACCCGCGCAATCAACATTCTGTTTTCTACCACACGCCCGGCGTTCTTTAGCAAAACGTGCAATAAAATAGACTCTGTTGGGGTAAGGGTGACGTTTTTACCCGATAGCACAATGCGATTATGAGCAAAGTCGATGCGAAGATGGGTATCAATATCAATCACGGGTTCATTGGCGTAATCGAGGGAGGGCATCCGTGAAAGCACTACCTGCACACGCGCCTCTAGCTCGCGTAATTGGAAGGGCTTGACGATAAAGTCTTCGGCGTATTTCTTTAAGCCCTGAACAATCGTGTCGGTGTCATTATTAGAAGTTACAAATATGATGGGAACGTCTGCCATTTGTTTTAATTTGCTGGCAAGCTCAAAACCGTGCATACTAGGCAAACTAAGGTCAATGAGGGCAATGTGAGGCAAGCCTTTAGTGCGAATATGGTCTAGGGCTTCGGGTGCATCGTTAAAAGGGATGACTTCGTAGTTTTGTTTGCTTAAAAAATCTACGATTAAACGGCTGACTGTTTCGTCATCTTCAATCAGTATCACCTTCGACTTTCTCATAATCTTGTCCTTTACATTCTAAATTAAGTAATTGATGTAATAATGATACATGCTGTAATGTGTTTCGTCAAATACGACTTTTGGGCTATCTTTTGGCAACGTGGGGAATATGCTACACTTAGCTTATTAAAACAGCCTCAGCCGTTTACCCATTTGGTAAGGCTAATAGAACAACACGACCATACACAACGCTTTTAAGCATGTAGATTTAGGGTGTCGCTATGCCGAATACAGTCGCTCATATTATCCGCCGTCGTCGCAATCGCAAACAACGTAAGCAAACCCAACGCTCTTCAACGCGCCGTTGGAATGGCTTATTGTTTGGAAGCCTGTTTTTACTGGTGGTGTTGCCTGCCATAACGTTCTTGGGGTTGGCGGGCTTTTTATATGCGCGTGCCGTAAGTTTTTTGCCCACAGCCGCCGAAACCGTGTACCAAGACCCCTCTGCAGGCGTTACACAGCTTTTTGATAGGCGCGAAGAAACGTTGCTGTTTGCCATCACAGACCCGCTGGGCGATAGCCGCCTATGGCAACCCCTGGAAGAATTGCCCGAATCTGTGGCAGAAGCCACCCTTTTAATGGAAGATAGCGACTTTTTAACGTCAAACGGCTTTAGCCTAACGCAAACGGTGGGGGCATTGTGGCAATACGCGCTAGGCGGTTTTGTGCCACAAGACCAAAGCATCACAGGGCGATTGGTACGCAATGCCCTCCTGCCCATTGCAAAAAGCCGTAGTGGACTAGACGATGCCTTGCTAGAGATTGCGCTGGTTGCCGAAGTGAACCGCCGTTATACCCCACGCGCCATCCTAGAATGGCACTTAAACACCAATAATTATGGCAACGATGCTTATGGCATAGAGGCAGCTTCCCAAGTGTACTTTGGCAAGCCTGCGGTTCAGCTTGCGTTGGATGAAGTGGCGATGCTTGCGCCCATCCCGTTAAGCCCACAATTTAACCCCTTTGAAAACGAGAACGCCTCACGGGGTCGCCAATCGGATTTGTTACGCAATTTACTCTCCACTAGCGCGGTCTCACGAGAAGAATATGATGCTGTCGTTAGCCGTTTTACGCCACTACGAACCGACTTGCTTCAGTTGCCGTTACTTGCGCCCGAATTTTCACTGTATGCTCGCACGCAAGCCCGCAATATTTTGAATCGTTTGGGGCTAGATGGGGCGCAATTGGTATCACGCGGTGGGCTAAAAATTATCACAACGCTGGACGTTGCGCTTTATGAGGAATCATCTTGCTTGATGCAGGCGCATTTGGCGCGTTTATCGGGGGGTGCGCCTGCCAGTGCGTGTTCTTCGCTCGGCTATCTTACCGCGCCGTTTAACAATGACACTTCACGTCCACCCAACACGGGCGCAAGCGTGACAATGGACGTACAAACGGGCGAAATTTTAAGCATGGTGGGCAGTGTAACGACGGTTTCACATCAGCCCGCCAAAATGCTGTACCCCTTTGCCTATTTAGAGGGCTTTCGTGGGGGCGAATTTACGCCTGCGAGTATGGTCTTTGACATTCCACAACAGTTCCCCGGCGCGGCGGATGGCTTGATTTATACGCCTGAAAATCCTGATGGAGAGTTTAGAGGACCCGTCAACTTGCGCGTGGCAATGGCGGGAGGTCTTTTGCCCCCCACCGCCAGCGTCGCTGATGCAAGGCGCGTGAGCCGTGTACTTAATACGGCGCACATTATGGGGCTAAATAGCATGGATGAGAACGTTTACGATTTGTCTGTGCTAGAGGGCGGAGGGCAAGCTAGCGTGTTGGATATGGCGTATGCTTACAGCGTTTTTGCCACGATGGGCTATATGCAGGGCGTGGATACCGACCCCATCGCCCGTAACTTTAGAGCGCGAAACCCGGTGGCGGTGCTACGTATCGAGGACGCACAGGGGCGCGTGCTGTGGGCGTATGATGACGTGCAAAAGTCATTATCGCGCACCAACATCTTGGGCGAAAACTTTAGTTACTTGGTGAATCATATTTTGTCGGATAGCGAAACGCGCCGACAAGTGCTAAACATTGACGATACTGCGCTGAATATTGCGCGTCCTGTGGCGTTGATGAACGGCGTTTCTACTGATAATGTGGACAATTGGACAATTGGCTATACGCCCCAACGCCTAACCGCCGTACATTTGGGGCGTACAGATGATGCCCCCACCAGCCTAAGCGTCCATGCTTTAGAGGGGTCTGCGACCTTGTGGAACGCCATCATGCGCTATGCTCATGAGCGTGACGGCTTGCAAGTGGCGGGGTGGGCGCGTCCTAGTGACGTTGTGGAGTATACCGTGTGTGAGCGTAGCGGTATGATTCCGCGTCCCGAAGTGGAATGCCCCAAGCGCAATGAAATTTTCTTAAGGCAAGTACCCCCTTATCAAACAGATACCTTCTGGCAAGCCGTGACCATTAACAGCCAAACACGCCAATTGGCAACGTTTAACACGCCCACCAATTTACAGGTGAAAGAGGTCTACTTTGTGCCTCCACAGGTGGCGATGGACTGGTGGAAAGGCAATAATTTGCCCTTGCCCCCCACCGAAGTGGACGTTGCCAGCCGTCCTAGCGTGATTAAAGCCGTAGAAATCTTTATCCCCGCCGATTTTGCGTATATTGGTTCGGGGGTAGATATTCGAGGCAGTATTGATACGTCGGCACAGTCTTTAAGCTCGTTTCAGGTGTCGTATGGGCAAGGCTTAAACCCCACACAATGGTTTAACATTGGTGAGCTACAAACCGAGTTTAGAGAGGGTGTAAGCATGGGGGTATGGAATACAGAAGGGCTAGACGGCTTGTATACGCTACAGCTAACCGCCACGTTTGCCGATAACACCCGCGATACCGACTTTGTGCAAGTGACGATTGATAATGTTGCGCCCACCATCCAGCTTTTAGCAGGCGAACCCGACCAAGCCTTTGTGTATCCGCGTGACACCGTAATTCCTATTTTGGCAAACGTCAGCGATAACCTAGCGATTGAGCGCGTGGAGTTTTATCAAAACGGGCAATTGTTGGGGGTGGATAGCGATTATCCCTACGGCTTTGATTTTAGTATTCAGCGCACGGGCGTAGAAACGTTTACTGCTGCCGTCTTTGACCAAGTGGGCAATACCGCCACCACAGAACTTACCCTCAACATTGGTAGGGAGTAGGGATGATGGACGAAAAGACGACATTTATCATTAAAGGCTTTCCGTCTATCCCATCTTTAGAGGACTTTGCACTGGGCGACCTTAACGCGCTTGCCTGACTTGAAATTGGCTTAGAAGTTATTCGGCAGAAATGCCCGTTGTTTAACCAATGGCTACAGCACCTAGAACGCTTACCAGCGCAATAGACTATCTACCAAGGACAAAAAATGCTTCGGTTTATACACATTACAGACACGCATATTCACACGGATGAAAGCTATATTTTGCCGTATGCCCGCTATGCGCCCATTGTGGGGGCAAGGCAATTGGTAACGCAGGTTAACGCGCTAGGCTTCACGCCCGATTTTATTTTGCACACGGGCGATATTGCCTATGACCCCGTTCCCGAAGTGTACCCCACCATTAAAGACCTGTTTGGTGGGCTAAAAGCCCCTGTGTACTATATCGCAGGCAACCACGACCACCGCGAAACCGTTCAAACGCTACTTATGCGCCGTGATGAGTTGCAGGTGTACCCGCACTATGAATTGGATATCAAGGGCGTGCAATGCGTTTTTGTGGATAGCAACGCCTCTGAAGTGATGCCACACGGGCGCGTTAGTGAGGAACAGCTGGAATGGTTGGATGCGTTGTGTGCCAGCGATGATGACCGCCCGATGATGATTGCCGTCCACCACAACCCCCTGGCGGTGGGCGTGCCGTGGATGGATACCCATATGAAAATTGAGAACGGCGAAGAATTTCATGCCATTGTGCGCCAAGCCCGTGACCGTTTAGGTGGGGTGTTTCATGGGCATATTCATCAAGAATACGATGTGCTACGCGATGGCGTGCTATATAGCAGTGGGGCATCGCCATGGTGCGCGTTTAAGGCAGAACCGCATGAAGCTAGCACCCAGTTCTTAGCAGACCCTCAAGCCACAGCGGGCTTTAGTGTGGTGACGATAACGCCCCAGCAAACCACCGTCCGCCGTCACCAATTTACAGTGCAAGTTTAGAGTACAGAAGGTAGCATTTTCGCGGTGGTGATAAAAGCCGTAGAGTGAGGGCATCCAGAGAAAAACAGGGCTATCTAGAAAAACCCTGTTTTTCTTTTTTGTGCGTAAAGAGCTAGGGCTTGCGGAGGGTGGCGGCGTATAAATAGCCGTGAAACAAGTCTTGGAACTGATAATTGCCATCAAACGTGGCGAGTTTCTCCCAGGCTTTGCGCGTGCTATCCGCAATAATCACCACGTCCATGATATCTGTGATAAAGCGAATAGGGAGCGTGTACCATAGATCACTTTCTTTTAGGTCGCCCACGCCAAAAATGCCACCCGACTTTACCGCACCATAAGCGCGTTGCATGGCAGTTTCCCAGTCGGGAATAACGGCAAAGCCTAGTGTACAGATGACGGCATCAAACGGTTCATCAAAGTGCATTTGGGCGGCATCGCCCTGAACAAGTGTGATATTCGTCCAGCCCTTGCCCAATACAAATTGGGTTTGTGCGCTGTCCAGCATATCTTGGCTGTAATCTGTGCCAACCAATTGCCCCGTTGTGCCAATTTTTTCCATGATATACGGGAAGTTTGCGCCTGCACCACACGCCACATCCAAAACACGCATACCGGGTTTTAAGTCCATCATCTGAATGACGGTCTCTCTCATTTCAATGCGTGGAAACGACCCCAAGTAAAGATAGTCGGTGAGGTTATAAAAGCTGGCGCGTTGGCGATAATACGCATCAAGGCGCGTTTGTGTAAGTCCTGTTTGGCGACGTTGGCGCAAAACCGCGCTTAATGCCAGCCCTGCCAGCAACCCGAATAGAAATTTGCGATTGAACATATCATCCCTCTGTTGTTTTACGCATGTTTAGTTAAGCCTTTTGATTGTACCCGAAAAACGCCATCGCAAAGCACACAAAACACCCCAAAAAACCCGTTTTTTGGGGTACGCTAAAAACAATCGTCCGTGAGCCTTTTAGGAAAACCCCCATGCGCGAAGAAGAAACGCTCCTCAATCTTCCCATTACATTCCCAATACAAGCCATAAAAGACTTTTGCCAACGGTGGAATGTGAGCGAATTTGCATTGTTTGGGTCTGTGCTACGGCAGGATTTTGGGGCGGAAAGTGATGTTGATGTGCTGGTGTCATTTGATAAAAGCGCAAAACCCACGCTCTTTCACATGGTAACGATGGCGGAAGAACTGTGGAAACCCTCTTTGGACGGCGAGTAGACTTACTAACGCGAAAGAGTATTGAAGCCAGCCCAAATTACATTCGCAAACGCAACACCTTAACCGCGCTTAAAATCCTCTATGAGAAGTGATAACGCTCTTTTACTAGAGATGCTTCTGGCGTGCCAAAAGATTTTTCGGTTTACACAAGGCATACCCCCAGAAGCATTTTTAGAGAACGACCTTGTTCAAAGTGCTGTCATCCGTGAATTGCAGGTCATTGGTGAAGCCTCTCGCTTGGTGTCGCAAATCACCCGCGAACAATACCCCGATATTGCATGGCGTTCTATTATTGGTATGAGACATCGTCTTGTGCATGAGTACTTTAGTGTTGATGTTGACTTGGTTTGGCAAACCTTGATAGATGACATTCCAGAACTGCTACGGGCTTTATAGAAGATTTTGCCTGCTGAATAGAATGTCCACAAACCCGTTTTTTGGTGTACACTAAAAACAATCGTCCGCGAGCCTTTTAGGAAAACATCCCATGCGCGAAGAAGAAACGCTCTATCCACCCACCCGCACCCAATTTTGGCGGTCTATTGTTTTGATTGCTACGCTTTGGGTGTTCTTGATTGCTATCGTAGCGCAAAACTTTAACCGTGTGCAACAACCGTCCGCTTCCTCTGCACCTGCCGTTACATCGTTTACCCCTCATGATGTATTGCTGTATGTGACCCACGATGGGCAAGTGATGACGATGGCAGAAGGCGTGGGCTTGCCCCATGTGCCTTTGCACGATTGCCCCCGACCTGAACTTAAAATTAAAACATCCGACATTGCTCCCACTTATGCCCCCTCAGAGGCGTTGTGGCTCGGCGATACACGCATCGCCCTTAACATTCTTGCCGACCAACCCTATAGCGTGATTAGCAGCTATGTCGCCGTTGAAGTGCGCTTTGCTGATGATAGCTACGTGCGCGTGATGCAAGATTGCCAAGCTTTTAACCAAGATATTCCGATGTTTGTGTTTGTTACGCAAGAGCGTGTCTTTTTAGGCGATGCGGCGAATGGCGCAGTGACACCCCTATTCTCGCTTGCGCCCTCTTGTGCGCTAGTATGGAACACAGGCAACGGCGACAAACACGCCTACTATTGGGACATGCCCCTGACGCTAAGCACCGATGGCTTTATTGGTGATGATAGCCGTGTGGCGTTCACGTTTATGGCATCGGGCGATGTGCGCTTTGATACCTATACCGAAAATTGGGCAGAGATGACGCACAACAATGGCACTATCTCTGTGTATGCGGATTGTGCGATTGATAACCTACCCACCCCTAACATGCCGTGAGCTTATCGCGCGTCCGATGGTCTACGGTGGCAATAGGCATCATTGCCCTCTTTGCCACCGTTTACTTTAACATCACATTTACTGAAAATTCCAAAGCCTACCTTAGTCACCACACACAAATGCTCTTATTGGTGGTGGGGTGGGCTTTATGTATTTGGGGCTTCAGTGGCATAAAAACCCTGCATATTCCCCGTTTTGGTGCGCTTGCTCGCACGCCCTCACATTTATTTGCCCTTACGCTGATTGTGTGGGTAGCGTTTTTTGTGCGGATGGTGAACTTAGAAACGGGGATTCATCGCACCATAGACGAAATTCATAGCATGGAAGCGGTAGGCGACATGCGATATGGGGGCAATCAGCGCGTGCTAACGCCCATTAATGCCGTAACGTCATTTACGTGGGTGTATAACTATACCCAATTGTTCACCACACAACTTTGGGGCGCAAGCCTTACCGCGATTCGCTTGCCTAGCGTTATTTTTGGGGTGCTACAGGTGATTGCCGTTTTTGGCTTGGCGCGTGCGTTTTGGGGGGTGCGCGTGGGGCTAATGAGTGCGCTCATTCTTGCTACTTTTCCGCCTCACGTGCATTTTAGCCGTATTGGTCTGAATAATATTGTCGAGCCTACATTTGTGCTGTTTGCGATGCTCTTTTTGGTGCGGGCGTTGCGCCGTCCTTCATTGGCGCACTATGCGCTCTTTGGGGGCTTCTTGGGGCTAACACATTATTTTTATGAGGGCGGACGCTTATTTTACACGCCGTTTATAGTGGCGTGGGTGGGGTGGATGTTCTTAACGCATCGTCCCTCTGTGCGCCCGTCCGCGCGTGGGCTAGCGGTGGCGTTGATGACGTTTGTGCTGGTGGCATTCCCCGTGTATTACGTTTGGTTAACCAACGAAACCCCACTTTTTCCGCGCTTTGGCGTGGTGGGGCGTGATATTGCTTCGTTTACAGAAGGGGGCTTGCCTAGTGTGTGGCGACGATTTATCGACACCTTTGGCATTTACACGGTCAACCCCGAACAAGGCTCATTCTATAAAAACGATACGGGCTTTATCTTGCCTGCGTTGGTGCCATTTTTTGCACTGGGGTTTGGGGTGGCGTTGCTTAGGATACGGCGCATGGGTGAGGGCTTGCTGGTGTGGTGGGTGGTGGGCGTTGCCGTTGCCAATATGTTGGTGGGCGATAGCCTGTCGTCACCGCGCTATTGCATTGTTTTCCCCGCGCTGGCGATGCTGATGTCGTTGGGGTTAAACACGCTTTTGGGCGGGGTGGCGCGTGTGAATAAACGTAGCGTGCGCCCCTTATTTGCGCTCTTTGCGGTAGCCATCACGTTAGGGCAAACGTACCATTATCACGGCTATCATTTGGGTGTGGCGTATAGTCGGCAGTTCTTTTTTGAGTATGATATTGTCACGAAGGTTTGGACACGCGATATAGAAGATATGATGTTTAGGGCGTTGGAATTGCCCCCTAAAAGTGTGGTGATTGTGATTGCGGAGGGCTTTCCTGCGGTGTCTAATATGGGTAGCCTGCTGTGGTATTATGGGCGCGGAGAAAACCGTGACCTTAGCATTACGCGCTACTATACGCGCAACGTGAGCCGTGATTGGTTAAAGAACATCGTCCCCAACCCCAATTTTTACTTCTTTATAGAACCAAATGATGAAGCCACGCTTGCGCTGTTAAGTGAATTTTTTACGCTCTCCGCGCCCCACTATAGCCCTTATAACATTCCCCCAGAACGCCAATTTGTAATGTACGGAGTGCAGTAAGGTTCTGCCAGTTTCGTGCTAAAATAGATTAAAGTAAGAGGTAAAACATCACGACAATGCGCGAACTTTTTGAACAAGTTGAAAATTTACCTAAGGCAGAGCGGTGGCGTTTGGTGAGCCATATCCTACACTCCTTTATAACACTTTTTACATCACTGCCCTTTGATGACAATGCTTCTGAACACTATGCTATCGTCAGGGCGTATTTGACAACACAAGGAAAACCGATAGGGGCAAATGACCTAATGATAGCCTCTATCGCTTTAGCCAAGGGCTTAATTTTAGTAACACACAATATACGCGAATTTGAGCGTGTGCCTCGCTTGTTGCTTGAAGATTGGGAAACACCCAAAACAGACTAAAAACCCGTCAACAAAAAAAGCAGGGAGCGATTGCCCCCTGCTTTTTGTGTGTTTATTCTGGGTCGGGCTTGGGTGTTAGTACATGCCACCCATGTCACCCATACCACCACCGCCACCCATAGAGGACTTGTCGGATTCGGGTATATCGGTGATGAGGGCTTCGGTGGTCAAAATCATGGCAGCAATGCTGGACGCATTTTCGACTGCACCGCGTGTTACCTTGGCGGGGTCGATGATGTGCGCGTCAATCATGTCCACATATTCGCCTGTCATGACGTTGTAACCAATGCGGTGGTTCTTGCGTTGTTTTTGAATACGGCGCACGTTGTCAATAATGACAGCACCATCTTCGCCAGCGTTAGAGGCAATTTTACGCATAGGCACTTCTAAAGCACGGCGGACAATTGCCACACCGGCATTTTCGTCTTCATGACCAAACTTGAGTTTGTCTAGGGCAGGCACGGCGTTTACCAATGCCACACCACCACCGGGGACGATACCTTCTTCAACGGCAGCGCGGGCTGCACTAAGGGCATCTTCTACGCGGTGCTTCTTTTCCTTAAGTTCGGTTTCTGTGGCTGCACCCACGCGGATAACAGCAACACCACCACTGAGCTTGGCAAGGCGTTCTTGCAATTTTTCCTTGTCATAGTCGCTGGTGCTAAGTTCAACTTGCTTGCGAATTTCTTCTACGCGAGCAGCAATGGCAGCTTCGTCACCCGCACCGTCTACAATAACGGTATTTTCCTTGGTGCTAACCACCTTAGCGGCGCGACCCAAATCTTGGAGGGTGACAGTTTCTAGCTTGCGACCTGTTTCTTCGCTAATGACAGTACCACCGGTAAGGATGGCGATGTCGCGGAGCATTTCTTTACGGCGGTCACCAAAGCCAGGGGCTTTAATGGCAAGCACGTTTAGCATACCGCGTAGCTTGTTTAACACCAAAGTGGCTAAGGCTTCACCGTCAACATCTTCGGCGATGATAACCAGTTCACGCTTGCCAATTTGAATGAGTTTTTCCAATACTGGGATGATGTCTTGGGCTGCGCTAACCTTCTTCTCGTAGATGAGGATGTAAGGTTCGGCAATCACAGATTCCATGTTTTCGGGGGCAGAGATGAAGTAGGGGCTGATGTAGCCACGGTCAAACTGCATACCTTCTACATATTCAATGTCAAATTCTAAACCGCGTGATTCTTCAACAGTGACCACGCCGTCCTTGCCCACTTTGTCCATAACTTCGGCAATCAAATTACCAATTTCTTCGTCTTGGGCAGATACGCTGGCGACGCTGGCAATTTCTTCTTTGGTGTCAATGGGGGTGGCTTGTTCTAGCAAATAGTCGGTAATTACTTGGGCGGCTGCCATAATGCCACGCTTAAGAAGCATGGGGTTTGCACCACTAGCAACCATCTTCATGCCTTCGGTAACAATGGCTTGTGCCAATACCGTAGCGGTGGTTGTACCATCGCCGGCGATGTCGTTGGTTTTTGTGGCGGCTTCTTTTAGCAATTGTGCGCCCATGTTTTCATAGGGGTCTTCAAGTTCAATTTCTTTGGCAACGGTTACGCCGTCATGGGTAACAGTGGGTGCGCCAAATTTTTTGTCGAGAGCCACGTTACGCCCCTTGGGGCCCAAGGTGGTGCTAACAGCGTTAGCGACTTTATCAACGCCAGCAAGTAATTTGCGACGGGCTTCGTCTTTGAAAAGAAGTTGTTTTGCCATGTTGTGTTCCTCCGTTGGATGTGTGTTTTAGTGCTTTACTCAATAATGCCGAGAATGTCTAATTCTTTCATGATGAGCAATTTCTTGTCGCTGATTTTTACTTCTGTACCCGCGTACTTTGCAAAAAGGATGGTATCACCCACCTTAACTTCCATGTCAATTCGCTTGCCCGCATCATCATAACGACCCTTGCCCGCCGCAACAACTTTACCTTGTTGGGGTTTTTCTTTGGCAGTTTCGGGTAATAGTAAGCCAGATGTGGTGGTTTGTTCTTGTTCAATTGGCTCAACAACAACTCTATCGCCTAAAGGACGAATGTTCATTGTGCTTCCTCCATGTTTGTGTAATGTATGTGCTACTGACGAAAGGTTTAGCACTCAAAGCCTTAGAGTGCTAAATATCTAAGCGTTATAATATCACTAAGCCCTTTTAGTGTCAATATTTCTAGCACATTTCTTATAGAAGTGCTAAAGAGTGGGGGAAAGTCTTAACAATAGTTGGGGGTAGTTTGGGTGGGCGTATCACTCATGGGCTGTGTTCCTTTTGCTTGCCTTCCGTATCTATAATTATTATAAGCTAAAAAGGATACGAAAACGGCACGCTTTGCTCCTTTTACATTGTGATAAAAAGAACAATCTCACATCGAATCTTCATAGTGACAAAACGCGGTTTATGCTATAATGACTTTAATGCACTGCCAAACTGAAAGGTCAACGTTGTGAGAAAGCACAGACGCACTATCTGGGACGATTTGAAAGACATTGGTAACGAGATTCTTAATCGACTAGATGACCTCATGAGCCCCAATCGACGAAAACCCCAGCGCGTTCCAGTACCCATCCCTGTACGTAACGATGACCCGCGCCGTCATAACCGTTAAATCAGTATGAGCAAGCTCACCCCTACATTTTATGTTCTCCATGGCGATGACGACATTGGGCGTGATGAAGCTGTGGCGAAGCTGCGTTCCAGTATGGGAACAGAGGGCGAAGCCGACCTAAACACCAGTGAATTTGATGGTGAAAGTGCCATGGTTGCCGAAGTGTTAAACGCGGTGCGCTCGTATCCGTTTTTATCGGATAAGCGACTGGTGATTGTCACAGGCATGTTGGCGCACTTAACACGCAAGGGCGCAGGCGAGGCGGGCAAGGCAGGCATTGAACGCTTGCTAGGGGATATTCCCACCTTGCCCGATTACGCGCGTCTTGTTTTTATTGAGCGCGAAGCCCTAAAAGCCGAACACAAAATAGTAAAGCTGGCAAACACACATGAGCGAGGCTACTCTAAAGACTTCGCGTTGCCAAAAGATGCTACCAGCTGGATTATTGCCCGTGCCAAAAAAGAATACCAAGCCGAAATTACCCCCCAAGCAGCTTCTGCATTAGCCAGCGTAACAGGCAATGACCTACGGCGCGCCGATAACGAACTGTTTAAGCTGTGGTGCTATACCGAAGGCGCACGCCCTATTACCGAACGAGACGTAGCCACGCTTACGCCGTATGTGGCAGAAGCGAATGTGTTTGATATGGTGGATGCCATTGCCACCCAAGACGGCAAACGCGCCCTAAAGCTGATTCACGCTGCGTTAGACCAAGACCCGCGCGACGACGGTTTTGGTTTATTTGCGTTGATTGTACGCCAATTTAGAAACCTATTGCTAACCCGTGAGCATCTGACCCATGGGGGCAACCCCAAAGAAATTGCGGAGCTATTGCGGATGCACCCTTACCCCGCCGAAAAACTCGCTAAACAATCACGGGCGTTTGATGTGCCACAACTAGAGAGCATTTATCGCCGACTGCAAAAATATGATGTTGAGATGAAAACGGGCAAAATTGCGCCCAAGCTCGCGTTAGATTTGTTCATCGCAAGCGTGTCTAAAAAGTAGTACAATGTCCTCGTTTAACCCGACCATACGGGGATAGCATTTAGGCATCCCTCTGGAGAGACCGTTTCTTATGCAAGCCAATGATTCTTTAACGCCTATCGAAAGCCCCAACGTGCCAACATTTTCGTTGCGCCCCTTGGTGCTATTGCTGATGGGTGTCTTTGTGTTTGGGGTGATGGCGTATGCTGTTATCAACACGGGGCGAGAGCCGTACGTCATAGCCAGCATTTTTAGCACGCGCTTTTTAGGCATCTTTATAGAGGCTGTGCCATTTTTGCTCTTAGGCACGCTAACGAGTGGCTTAATTGACGTGTTTGTGCGCCCCGAAGACTTGGTGCGCTACTTGCCAAAAAACCGCTTTTTATCGACAGTGGCAGGCGCGTTTATGGGGATGATATTCCCGGTATGCGAGTGCGGTGTTGTGCCTGTGGCACGCCGTTTGTTCACCAAAGGCTTGCCGTCTAGCGTGGGGATTGCCTTTTTATTGGCTGCCCCCGTCATGAACCCCATTGTGGTTGCCAGCACGTTTATTGCGTTTGGCGGTGGGGTGGTGTTTGTCATGCGCTTTGTGATGACGGCGATTGTTGCCATTGGTGTGGGCTGGTTATTTGCGTTTAGCTCAAAACCAGAGGACATTCTATTGCCTTCATCGATGTGTGTTCCCGCGCCCCCTTCCCCACGCCCCGCCTTTAAGAAGGGTATCTCGCAAGCCCTGACGGTTGCCACGAGTGAGTTCTTTGAAATGGGGCGGTACTTGGTGATTGGCTGTTTGCTGGCTTCTGCCATGCAAACGCTTGTACCCCATGAAACGCTCATCCGTGTGGGTGAGGGCGCGGTCACTTCGGTTTTGGTGATGCAGGCGTTGGCATTTGTGCTAAGTGTGTGTAGTACGGTAGATTCGTTCTTGGCGTTGGCGTTTGTCAATACGTTTACAACGGGCGCGATTGTGTCGTTCTTGTCATTTGGTCCCATGGTAGACATTAAAAGTACCTTGATGTTCGTGGGGGTTTTCCAAAAGCGAACGGTGTTCTACCTGATTTTGTTGCCGTTCTTGCTGAATGCAGTCGGTGGCGTGCTAGTGAATTTGTTTTTATCGCAATAATTTCTCATCACACAGTTTTGTATCACAAGGAGCAATTTTTCATGAGCAACACACGGCAAGACACCCTCGAAATTGTGTTGGCAGGCTTAATGCGCCGTTACCAAGAGCGCGTTCCTGATGTTCCCAACATCCTCAACGCCATGATAAGCGAGGGCATCATCGCTAAGGCAGATGATATTGAAAACGACCATATCGCCTTTCGTACGATGGGCGTGCCTAACTTGGGGATTAACTCTTTAGAGAAGGTATTCCTGCATTATGGCTATGAAAAACGCGATGTGTTTAACTTTGCCCAGAAAAAAGTAACAGCATTTTGGTATGCGCCCCCATCGCCCCAATACCCCCGTATTTTCATCAGCCAGCTTCGCGTGGATGAGCTATCGCCCGAAGTAAGCCGCATCATCCATAGCTACACGGATACTGTGACCACTGACCCCGTAGACGCACTAAATTTGGATGATGGCTATGCCGCAGATGCGTTCTTACACCAACCGCTTTGGCGCACACCCACGCTAAAGGATTATTTGGCGTTGGCAAGCGAAAGCGAATTTGCCTCGTGGGTAATTTACAATCGCTACTATCTTAACCACTACACGGTTAGCGTTCACAATTTGCCGACAGGCTATAACACCATCGAACAATTTAACGCCTTCGTTGAAAGCAAGGGCTTTAAGCTCAACGATTCGGGGGGCAAAATTAAAATCAGTGGCGATGGCAAACTGGTACAATCGTCTACTGTGGCGCAAATGGTGGACGCCGAATTTATTGGTGAGCAAGGCGAAACCGTTCTTCATCGCATTAGTGGCTCTTATGTTGAATTTGCCGAGCGCAAACTGCTAGATGAATATGCAGGCGTAGAAACCGCCACGCGTCAGCATCGCCGTGATGGTTTTGAAGCGGCGAATGCCGATAAAATCTTTGAAAGCACCTATAGCAACCAAACGAAGAAGCACGAAGAAGAACACGACACCATGTAATTTTGAGGCGTAATAGGGCATTAGAGAAGGGCGCAAACTGTTTTGCGCCCTTTTGCGTTTAGCGTAAAGTGGCGGTGCTGATGACGAAGTTTAGCTCTGGCGAATAGATTGCCAAAATGGGGTACACCGAGAAATCAATGCCATCAGGAATGGCATACGTTTGTGTGCCTACTGTGTAATTAAGCAAGCCAACGTCGATATAATCCACGCGCACACCTTGCGGGTCATAGGGGTCGGGGTTGCGCGTAAAAACAAGGTGTAGGTCGGGAGCGCGAGTGGTTCTAAAGGCTTCGATGCGTAAAAATCGCTGTTGGGTGGGCAATTGATAAATGGTGATGGTGCCTTCTGCGCCACGCACAAGGTCGATGTCATCGTTGGTGGGCTTTATAAACGTGCCTCGTCTCAAGATAACCGCGCTATCAGGAATGGTGGCAAGCTGGTCTTCATCGGGCGAAACCAAGTCAATACCTAGCAAACGAGAGCGCAAAAGAGCCAGCGCAACGTCGGGCTGTGCCTCTAGCTCATCGTCCTCATCCCCCTCCCTTAGTCGCAGATAGGCGCGTTGTAGCTCATTGGGCATCAGCAAGAAATCATCTTGCACGTCAATTTCTAAGCCCACAAACGCCACCGCCACCGTATCGGGGTTAAGCACAGGATACCAACGCGGAAACGTCCATATTAGGGCGATGATTGCCCCCACTAATGCCATTACTGTCAAACGAAATCGTGTATCCATCCGTGTTTAGCCTGTCAAGCGATGAATGGCGAGCAAGTCACTAAGGAGCGCGAAGCCCGTTTGTAATTTGCCCGCGCCTGCCCCAATGAGGGTAATGTTGCCCATGAGGTCGGTATCATAGGTAATGGCGTTTGTGCCACCTTTCACGTTGGCAAGCGGGTCTGTGATGGGCAAGTGGGTGGCTTTTACACTGCCACCTGTAGGGGTGACTTCGACAATGAGCTTAATGGCTTGTCCATTGGCACGCGCCGCTTGGATGTCCTCTAACGTGAGGTGAGTAATGCCGCTAACGTCAAGGTCTGCCATTGTAAGGGGTGCGCCAAAGACGGTACGTGCCAAAATGAGGGCTTTGCCTGCGGCATCCCATCCGCCCACGTCCAGCGTGGGGTCGGCTTCCAGATAGCCTAGCCCTTCCGCTTCTGCATAGGCTTCTTGGTAGGTTTTGCCGTTTTCCATTTGCGTTAGCATATAGTTGGTTGTGCCGTTGAGGATGCCACGCGCCCCCCGTATGGTACAGCCAGCAAGGGCTTCTTTTGCCAGTGTAATAGAGGGCGTGCCTGCCATCACTGTGCCTTCAAAGCGAAAGTGACGTTTGACGGCGTTGGCTTTCTCTAAAACGCGCTCATAATGCAATGCCACCACGCCCTTATTTGCACCCACCACGTGCATCCCACGCTCTAGGGCTTGTAGCACATAATCAGTGGCGGGTTGCCCTGTGTTTAGGTCGCTCCATGTGGCTTCTAAGAGGGCATCGGCTTGGGCGTTTTGAATGAGTTCGGCGGTATTCCAGCCATTGACGATACCGTCTTGGACGTAATTGCGCAGATGCCCGTTTTTATTAAGGCTGTCTTGCACGCCTTCAAGGTCTAGTCCATCGGGGTGGTACAGTGTGCCTTTGCTAAAGGTACTAATGCCCACGACAACGGGCTGAAAGCCGTATTGTTCTTTAAGCGCAGTGCCTTTTTCACGCAGAATATCGGTAAAGCCTTGTCCCACCGTACCAAAGCCAATTAAGAGTAAGCGCATGGGCGTTTTTTCCTTTTCAAAAAAGTGTCTACTTAAGAGTGCTGGATGCTATTTTAACATCTTTTAGGGTGTACGGGGTATGATGATATAAAAAACTTGTGACAGACAATACCTTTGCCAAAATGGGGGGATAAAATGGTAGGGTTTTGGGGAAGTCACAAGTGCGTAGGACAACCTCACCCTAAATCCCTCTCCAAAAATTGGCGAGGGACTTGAAGAACGCGCTGTTTTGTACCCCTTCCCCTCGGCGTAGCGGTGGGGGAAGGGGCAGGAGATGAGAGGGCATTGGCGAAGCCACAAGTGCGTAGCACAGCCTCAACAAGGGTAAACAGGCAGAAGTCGGGCGTTTTCTGGCGTGGCTAGAAAGCAAACTCAAAATTACGTCTAAAAATGGCGAGGGTGGCATCGACTCGCTAACAGGCAAAACCATCATTCAAGGCTATCTAGGCGATTATCAAAAGAGTGAAAGTGAAACCTCTTGGACGGACTTCCTCTATCGTCTGCACCAGAATCGTAATCGCTTTGGGGCATCGCTGGCAGATGTGGAGGGGGTAATTGAGGCAGAATTTGAAAAGTCACTGGTTACCCTTCTACCCGTTAAGCGAGACCTGTCGCGCACAGATGCGCTGATTGATAAAATTGTCTACCGTCTCTATGGGCTGACGGATGCCGAAATCGAGTTAATTGAGCGTCCGCAGTATGAGCAAGCATTGTCTGATGCCAAATCAAAGGTTATCAGTGACGAGAAAATCGACGACGAGGAGAAGCTCTCGCAAATCGCAGAAGGCATCCTCACAGCCGGTAATCGCTTCTTCGAGCGGGTTGAACCGCATGAGGTGATAGCGCAGTTGGATATCGATCTCCCCAATTGGCGACTACTCCCGCCAGAAATACCGACATTCCTACAGACAGGGGATTATAATTTGCGGACGATGCCGGAGCATTTTGATTTTTCGACGAGTGTCATTCCGTATACAAAAGCGGTGGAAGTCTTGCTGAATAAAGTGTTGTTTGAACCCTTCCGTGCCAGCCACAGTGATAAGGACTGCCGCAACGAGTTTTTGCAGAAGTTCATGCGTGGCGAAAAAGACCTCACTTTAGGCAGTTATATGATTATCCTCAGCAGTAGCAAAGAAACTGCCCTGCGTACTTTCATCAGCAGTACCATTAGCGATGTTGGCGGACTGGTAGAACTGATAGGTAGCAGTGCTATGAACGATACTCGCAATGATGCTGCTCATGATAAGGTACTGACACGCGATGAAGCACAGCAAACGCGGACATGGGCATTCGGGATTCTGGGGACGGTGTAGGGATATTTGCATTAGAACAGCACGCTTAGAGGAATATGCCATATAATGAGTGATGATACTAGGCGGCGGAAACGTCGCCAAAAGATTGCGAAAAATCTAAAGAATGTTCGATTCGAGGATTTACAGCGACTGCTGGAAGATTATGGCTTTGTGCTTAAACGTACTAAAGGAAGTCATTATTCCTTTGTGGGTTATGTTAGTGACGAAAAAACTACGGTTGTTATTCCTTATCGACAACCGCTCAAAGAAGTCTATGTCAAGAAAGTTCTTGCGATTCTGAATGAAATTGAACCGCTAGACGATGATTCAAATAGTTTGAATGAGGGCGAAACACAAGATGACACCTAAAACGCTCGAATACTATCTATCTCTTCCCTATACCATCGAGTTAACGCCCGATGAAGATGGCTATTGGTTTGTGCAAATCCCCCTCTTGAAGGGCTGTATGACACAAGGTGATAGCCGTGAGGAAGCCCTAGTGATGATGGACGAAGCCAAAGCACTCTGGCTAGAAACCGCCTTAGAAGAAGGCATTCCCATTCCCGAACCCGCTGGAGTGATGCTTTCATGACATTGAAAATACCCTATGTCGTCGATAATCTTGAAACGCGCTTGGCAGATGTGCTAAATGACTTGCTTGGGCAAC
>DAOTTQ010000004.1:0-22864 GCA_034437555.1 Anaerolineae bacterium
GGTAAACCCCCAAAGAGGCGGTGAAGTGCGCGTAGAGGGGGGCATTGGCAGGCTGGGCTATGTGCCACAGTATAACGCCGTTGATTGGACGTTCCCTGTGAGTGTGCGTGACGTGGTGATGATGGGTTTAACGCGCCAAGTGGGCTGGCTAAAGTGGGCAAGTAAGGCGCACCACCAGCAAGTGACAGATGCCCTGACGCAAACGGGCTTAATCGAGATGCAACATCGGCAAATTGGCGACCTTAGCGGAGGGCAAAAACGCCGTGTGTTTATTGCACGCGCCCTCGCCCAACGAGCAGATATTTTGCTGTTAGATGAGCCATTTGCTGGCGTGGACATTGGCGCACAAAACGAACTGATGGACTTATTGGACGTGCTAAACGCACAGGGCATCACCATCATTCTGAGTACCCATGACCTTAATTTAGCGTTTTCGCGGTTTAAGACGGTTTTAGCGGTCAATCATCAGGTGGTGGGATATGGCACGCCCGCAAGCGTGTACACGCCCGACATGCTACGCGAACTTTATGGGGGGCGCGTTGCTACATGGCAAGAGGACAAGCAAACCCTACTCTTCATTGATGACCACGTGCATCCGTAGCCTAAGACATTACGCTTAGGCTTGTCGCTCTTTTTGTTCGTGTTGCTTAATGATGGCGTGGGCTTCTTCTACAGAGTTAGTAAAATACAGGTTTTTAGTGGCTTTGGGGGCAAATTTACTGACAACACCTATGAGCGTTGTCAAATACATTCCTACCTTAACACCGACAACTACGCCTTGATTGTTAGGAACACTCGATTCAACAGTGCGATGCATCGAGAGCAAATTGGTCGGATACCCTTTAGATGTCGTTAAATCTACAATCACATGGACAGTATAAGGTTTCTCATTCATAAGCAAATGAGTATCTCTTAACCCATTTAGATAATCCATAACAGTCCATTGTTCATCTAAAGTACGGTGAACAATCGTCTCTTCCTCACTGTCCCAAAAAACGCGATATGGCATAGCATCACCCTTTAACATCGCTATTAAAAGTTATTAAACTATAGCTATAAAAGAAAAAAACTGCAATAGGCATAGTACCCCAAATTAGGATACCCCTGTACAAGCAAAAGCGCATAGGATAGCGTGTCTGTGGGGGGCATGTTATGATGAAAGGCTTCATTGAATGTGATTACGAGGAAATAATATGCCCAAATACGATACCGATATTTTTAACCCAAACACTGTTCATAGCGAAGATGCACACAGTGTTTTGATGCGCTTTATCCCCAAAAATGCGCGTGTTCTAGAGCTAGGGTGCGCCACAGGCTATCTTTCGGCATACATGACGCAATCTTTGGGATGTACGGTTGTCGGCGCAGAATTTGACGCCGAATCGGTGGCGATTGCCCGTACACGCTGTAAGGCAGCTTATATCACAGACCTTGACGCAGAGGACGCACTCGGCAATGTAGCCAAGCACGCGCCCTTTGATGTTGTTTTGGCAGCCGCCGTCCTAGAGCATCTTAAATATCCCGAACGCCTGCTTCAAAAACTGAAAACGCTCTTATCCCCAACGCGCTTTTGATTGTTTCGCTTCCAAACATCGCACATTGGTCAATGCGCCTACAGCTCCTCATGGGCAACTTTAACTACACAGACTACGGCATTATGGATAAAACGCATTGCCGTTTATATACGCTCACCACAGGAAAAAAACTCTTAGAAGAACAAGGCTACCACATAGAAACCACCACCATTGCAGGAAGCGGTGTGCAAAACGCCCTTAATCCACTGGGGCGCAGGTTGGGTGTTTCTGTACCGTTGGTGTTCCCTAATTTGTTTGGTTATGAACTCATTTACGTGGCACGACCGGCAAAATAGCCCTACCAAACCCAAAATGTCTAGTTTTCTTTACGACACCATGACCTATATTCTATGGGGTGCATGTGGGCAAGAAGTACGTTTGCCACTATAATATCCCTTGTAATCGTTTACGTTTTGTTGGCGATGCCTTGCTTTATTATTTGCTTAGGAGAACGAAAGATGCTAAAACGCCTATTCGCATTAGGGGTGATGTTTGTCATCATCATAGCTACCACCACCGCTCAAACTATGGAAGATGGTAAAATTTTAGTGTGGGCAGCCGATGGACCCGGTCCAGAAGGTGTAAGTGCCTCGCAATCGGGGCAACTGGGATGGATGGATAACACGGGAAACATTACCCCCATCACCCTTGCGGTACCACAAGGCACATCACGGGTAATGAGCTGTGGCACATCGCAAGATGGTAGCCGTGTGTATTTTTATGTAGGGCAAGACGATGGCACACTTTATGCCCTTAGCAAAAGCGACATTACGCCCGTTGTTTTGGACACGGTGCGCTCGCTCACTTGTTTAAGCGGTGGGTCTTTCCAAACCTCGCCCGATGGCGCACGCCTTGCTTATATTGACTATGAGCCTATTGACCCCGCCGATGAATTTTCGGATGGTCGCTTACGCTTAGTCGCCACCTCTGATTTAAGCCGTGCAAATGTACGCGAAAACGATGTGATTGATACCGCTGCATTTGATATTACCGATGACCTCATTGCCTTTATTCGTTTGCCAGAAACAGGCGCACGCAACGAAGCACTAGAAGCTGTTGTGAATACTTATAATGGCACGTCGGTTCAGCCCATTGCGGTGCTACGCCCCGATGCCGAAGGCGCGTGCCGTTTTACCAGTGCCAGCATCGAAATTTTGCCCAATGGTCAATTCGTTGCGCTCATGGGTCATCGTTGCCGTAGTGGAAGCAACACCAATACCACATGGCGCGTCTTTACCATAGACCCCTCTACTCGTGATAGCTTTACCCAAATTGCCAGTGGTACACAAGATGGCGCGTTCTTCCCCTTTACGCGCACCAATAACGTTATTGTGGCGCAAAATGGCGGTAGTGCCGTCGTTACCTTGCCCGATGGCTTGGTTGCCAGCAGTGCTTCCGTGCAAGTTTTAGACTTTGCCAGTGGCTCTGTAACGCCTGTTTTGGGGCGTGGCGGTTGGTTTGCGCGTACCGCAGACCGCCAATACTTGTTGGATGAATCGGCTTACCCCATTCTATCCCACGACGGGCGCTGGTATGCCTTTGTTGAAAAGAACCCCAATAACGACCAAGTGCTTCATGTAGTAGACCTAAGCAACATGACCGTTAAGAGCTACCCCGCCCCTAACCGTGGCGATGTAATTGCCCATGCCGTATTTACCCCCGATAGCGGAACGATTGTTTATACACAGGGTGGCAGTGCCAGCAAAGAGAACGTGCTGTTTACGCTTAACTTAGAAACAGGCGCACAAGTCAGCGTGCTTCGTGGACGCTTTGGCTATCTTGCGCTCTCCCCTAGCGGCAATCAAGTAGCGGTTATGGAATGGCAAACCGTAGAAGATGTTACCCAGCCCCCCTATCAATCATTTGCTGTGGTAGACATTAGCACCTCTGGGTACATTCCTTTGTGGAATAAGGGCGCTGTCATTACGCCCGAAGGCAAGGTCACAGAAACCAAGTTCGTCTATCCTTTGGCATGGTTGCCTAACTAAGTTTTTTGTGTTTTGGGGCGACCTAACGGGTGCGCCTGTACGACAACCTCACCCTAAATCCCTCTCCAAAAATTAGAGAGGGACTTGAAAAACGCCGTGTTTTGCACCCCTTTCCCCAATTTTTGGAGAAAGGGGTTGGGGGATAGGGGTTGCATTTGAGGGCATTTTGGGCGAGGCAACGGGTGCGCCCTACCCCTCTAGATATTCATATACTTCTTGCGCGGTTCTAACACCACTTAAGAACGCACCATGCACTGTAGCTTGATACTGGCTAATGGTCGCTTCGCCTGCAAAAAACAGCACATCATCCATAGATTCGGCAAGGGCATCACAATCATCTGTGGATGCTTCTACACCAATGGAGCTATAAGACCCACGCGCCCATTCGTCTTGTCCCCACCGTGTTATAAAATAGCTCATGGGGTCGGGCGCATTGGGGTAAATGGCGCGTAGGTTACGCATGGCATCGGCAATTAGGTCACTATCACTTTGGGCTTCTATCAATTCGGCATGAGGCGACGCATTAAAACCCATCAGAACACGCTCACCCACTGTGGCGTAAAAATTGACAAATCCGCTCCACCGCCCCGCATCGCTTGCAAGATAGCCAATAAACTCGGCTTCTGCATCCCAAAATACATGGTCAAAGCGCAAATAAGTTTTGTCCAAAATGCCCATGTGCAGGCGACTGATGGCTTGTTCTTTGCGTGTCGAAAGCGGCGGATTAAACGCAATACTGCGCGACTTTAGTACACCCAATGGCACAGTCACGACTACGACATCCGCTTCAAACGCGCCGTTATCTGTGGTGACAGTTACGCCCTCATCTGCATCATAGTCAATAGACCTAACGGGATGACTAAGCCGAATGTCTAGCCCTTGCGCTAAATAGTTGGGCAACCACTCATAGCCGTTTGGGAATATCACATCCCCTCCGCCAAATCCATCCGATTCGTCCCAATCGGTGGCACTAAGGTTAAATGTGCTGGCAGCAAATTCTTGCTCAATGGCCATGGCAATACCATAATGAATTTTTGCGAGTTCATCAGAATCCAGCATTAGCTCGTTTAACACTTCTTGAATAGCAACCCCAAGTGAAATAGGGCTATCGGCAGAAGATGCCCTATCGCTGGCTTCGGATAGAACAAACTCTAGGGTTTCATCTAAGGAGTTTAGATCATTCTCACTAATCCGAGACCCGTCTTGGTTATACACGAAGGTTTTATCGTAGTCGGTGGCGATGCGCTCCACCCCTAGCTCATCGGCGAGTTCTGTTAGGGGGTTGCCCTCTACACCATGTATCCATGATGCACCCATGTCTAAAGGCAAGCCCAATGAACGGTCTGTCCAAACGCGCCCGCCAATGCGGTCACGCGCCTCTAGCACCGTTACACTGTAGCCCGCCTCTGTAAGCCATTGTGCCGTTGCCAAGCCACTAACACCAGCACCTATCACCAGCACGCTTGCAGAACTTTGTGCTTTCGCCCTGCGTAACGTCAGGGGTGATAACGCCCCCCCAAGTCCCAGCAAGCCAAGCATTTTAAGAATATCACGCCTAGAAGGTTTCATTTGTGGTTTATCTCCTTGTCGTAAGCCGTATGTGTTGGGTAATCCAACGGGTGCGCCCCTACCAAGTCATTGTTTTTAGGGCGTTTATTATGCCGTGTGTAATACATCGGGCAAATGGTTTACATCATTATAAGTCAATAATTCCACGTTCAGGGTTGCATCAATGGCTAAACAGCTAATGCCACAATTGTTAATCACCATGTGCGCCCAACTAGAAGAGCTGACACCCAATGCACCACAAATCAGGTCACGGAGGATATTGGCATGGCACACAATGGCTTCGTGAATATCATCATAGGCAGGCGGTGGCTGAATAAACACCACACTAGCAGCTTCTAGCTGTTGCTGTTGGCTATCAGCCGCGTGCATCAGTTGTGCGCGTGACAATGTACCATCACTCATGGCAAACGTATCGTATTGGCGCAAGAGGGGCGTTTCTTGAACAGGGATGCCAAACGCATCAGCTAAGGATTGGGCGGTTTGGCGCACCTGATAATAAGAGCTACAGTGAACGGTTTGGATGGGCAAATGCCGTAGGGCGCGGGCAGTACGCAGACGTTGTTCTTCGCCCCCTGCTGTTAAATTGCCTTCTTGGGTATCGCCCTCGCGTTCATATTGGGCATTACGAATCAGGTATAGATAACGCTTTTGCATGATGAGGTTCTCTCTGTGTGTAATGACATGACCTAATGATATTATATAACACTGTTTCACTAAAAACGTGAGGCATTAGGCAATTCATCTTAACTAAGTACAAGACAACGCCACAAAGCACACAGGATGCCCGATAAAAACTTGCAAAAAATTAAACGTTGGGTAGCGAGATTTTAGGGCATTGCGCCTATAATTAAAGATGACGTTTTTCCCTTTAGCATTGCATCATCCAAGAAAGGATAGCCTATAATGCGCCTTCCAAAATTCCTTATCCTATTAGCATTGCTGCTCTTAAGCTCTACTGCATTTGCCCAAACAGAGGGCGAACTTGCCCTTTTTGGTGCAGGTGAACAAGTAGCTTATGTGGTATATCAGCAAGCCACCGATGGGCAAATCACACGCAACGAAGACGGCACAGTCACTGTTGCCTTATCGGGTGTGCCTAGCGAAATTCTGCTAATCCAAACCACGCCCCCCAGTACCATTGCCTATCAAACCGCCGACCTTGCAAAAGATTGGGCAACCATGCTGGCAAGCGTGCCAGAAGATGCCCTCGTTAATCCTTATGAAGCCGAAGCTGAATTACGCTTTGCTGAAGGCGTGCTTTTTGTCACGATTGTGAACGTGGCGTTTGACGAAGCCACGCAAAATCTGCTGTATACGATACTCATTAACCAATTTTTACCAAAGCTAACAGGCACAGACTTTGATATGTCGTTGGCATCAGGCGAAAGCAAAATCCCTAGCGCACTTGGCGCAGTCCAAGTGGTACTGAGTGGCAAAAATGCCTTCTGGAATGCCTTACAAGCCAGCACAGACACGGGCTTAGGTGCAATTCGGACGGGCGAAGGTGGGCAATGTGATGAGGCTTATCAAGCCCTCGCAGAAGCCAATGCCAGCCTACAAACGCTATTGCGTGCAGCCGAAACAGCGTTTAATGAGGGACGTTATAGCGATTACATGGCACTCCTAACCGAGATTCGTACCGTTCGCACTAGCATTAACTACGTCAACACATGGATTCAAGCCAACTGCCGCTAGTTGTGCCACGCAAAGCTAACAAACAGGGGGAAGTGGTCACTTCCCCCACTGGTACGCCACACATGCGCCTCTAGGGGGGCAAAAGACGCATCATGAAACACATAATCTAGGCGCAAAAACGGAAACACAAACGCATTGCCCCGCACATGAGGGAATGTCCACCCCATCCCACGCCCCACGCTTGCATAGCTATCTTGTAGTGTTTGTGTGATGAGGGCGTGATCATCGCTCAATTCGGGCATGTTAAAGTCACCCATCAGCAACACGGGCAAGGTTTCTTGGCTAATTTTTGCCATCAGACGCGCAATTTCTATACTTCTAACCGATGGGTCAAAGAAATTTCCTCCCATGCCGGGATGGGTCGGATGCACGTTATACAGCACCAATCGCTTGCCCTTTATGGTAATAACGGCGCGTTGATGCCCCAAAAATACCCCCAAATCGCGGTATTGCCAGTATTCATCTTGCAGGATGGGGGTCTTGCTAAGAATGGCTTGCCCCTGTGTGGTGCTATTGCGTTGGGCGTGTAATTTTTGATAGGGATACAGGTCTATCAGCGAAGCTATCACCAATGGCTCGGCATCCACGTTAAACTCTTGCAACACCACAATATCGGCATTAGCTTCTTTGATGAGGGCAATACTGGCTTCATAGCTTCGCCCATCCCCCAGCAAGTTATACGATAACACGCGAAAATCAACGGGGAGCATGGGCGCATCTTGGGGTAAAAACCGCGCCCCAAACGCCACAATAAACGCCAGCACAGGCGCAATCGTGAGCAATGCCCCCACCCATGAGCGCGTCAGCAACGCCAACGGCAACGCAATGAGGGCGGGTATCCATAGCACATGAGCAAACGTATTAAAGAAGGCGATGACGTGCCACGATTCGCCTATCAACAAGCGCAATAGCAAAAACGCCGTCACGCTAAAGCCATAGGCATTCAGCAACGCCCGAAACACATTAAGGGCAACTTTAAACAACACAGGGGAACACTCCTACTTCAACTCCCACACGGGTAAATCATAGCCATTACGACGAAAGCCATAGTGCATATACAGGCTTTGCGAGCGCGTGTTGCTTTCTTGGGTATTCACGCTAATGGCACGCACCCCGCGCCGATTGTAGCCGTCTATCATGTGATGAAGCAACGCAGACCCCACCCCTCGCCCCTCAAATTCAGGCAAAACCGCAACACGGGCAAGGTGCGCGGCGTTTTGGTAGCGCGTGCTGATGTGGTAGCCCACAATGCGCCCATGGTATTCTGCCACCGTACAACTGGCAGATTGGCGTTGCGCTATGCGAATATCCTCACGGGGCATTTGCCATGGGGGCGCAAAGGCTTGGTGGTCGATGTTGACCATGTCCGTTAAATGTTCTAAATAGGCGTTTTTAATGTTAAACGGCACATCAGGGAGGGGTGGAAGCTGTATACCAACGCGATTAAGCATCACCACTTCTTCTTGATAGCGAAAGCCCAAGGGCGGTAATTCGGACAGTAGCCAGCGATTCACCACCAAAAGATAGAGGCGTGGCACATACGTTTGGGGTGCAAGTGCCTCCCATAAAGGGCGTAACACATCGGGGGCGGGTTCTTCGTTGTCAATTGCCAGCAAGCGCACCCATGAGGTGTCATTAAATGGCGCACTAATGCCAAACACGCCCACCAAATGCCCTTCATGCCACGCAGTCATCACGCGCCCCTCATCCATTTCAAGCCATCGCCCCACACTGTACCAGTCAAAATGGGTGTGTTGGCGACGGCTATAAAATAAGAGGTCTAACACTGCTTCGCGGTGTTGGCGGTCAAAGGGCTGAATATCGTAGGTCATCGTTGGCGTTTTAGCCTAAGCACATAAGACGGCGCTTTAATAGCAACATTACGACACAAGCGCGAATCAAGTAGGCGCGTTACTAGGCGTGGCGACAGTCGTTCTATCTGTTCAATTTCTTGTGAGGTGGTAATGACGGTGGGCAATTGTGTCACATAGCGATAATCAAGCAACTGAAACAGCTTTTCTTGCGCCCATGGCTTGCTCATTTCAGAACCTAAATCATCGAGTACCAGCAATGGCACGTTGCGAATTTCTGTAAACAGGTCGTCAAACGTGCGTGCCGTATCTGGGCTAAAGGTGGTACGCAAATAGTCTAGCAAGTCCGGCGTGGTAATAAACATCACGCCATCACGATGCGACAGCATATAGTGATTGGCAATGGCGGCGGCGAGATGCGTTTTGCCACTGCCGTAAGTCCCCATCAGCATCAACCAGCCTGCTGGGTTTTGGGCAAATTCATAAGTAATTTGTGCCGCCTGTGAAAGATTTGCGCGTTCTTCTGCAAGCAAGCGATGTTGCACATCAAAGCTATCAAACGTCATATTGCGATACAAATGCAAACGCGAGAGCAATTGAACGTCCAGTTTCGGCTTGATGGAGCGGTAGTCGGGGGCAATAATATGAACTACCTGCACCAAGTCCACATCGTCCAAACGGCTTTTTAGACGCGGGTCTAAGCGTGAAAGATCATTATTGGTGGTGATAACGGTGTATTTCTCATGCACATAGCGATGATTAAACAACTGAAAGAGCTTTTCTTGCGCCCACGCTGAATGATTTTCTGCGCCCAAGTCATCTAAAATCAGCATGGTAGAGTTCTTTACGCGGTCGAAAAACTCATCATAGCCAATTTCACTATTTGGGCTGTAGGTCGAGCGCAAATGGTCGAGCAAGTCGGGCGTGGTAATAAATAGCACGCTATCGCCGTGTTTTAGGCGTTCATTGCCAATGGCAGCCGCCAAGTGCGTTTTACCGCACCCATACCCCCCCTGAAATAGCATCCAGCCATCTGGCGCATCGGCATATATCACCGCCAAGTGGAGCGCAGTTTCTAATGAGGTCTTTTCGTGCAGTGTCAGTTCCTTACGCTTTGTGTCAAAGTTTTCTAGTGTTTTGCTGGCAAAGACGCGTAGATTGCTTATTTTACGCAGGCGTTCTTGGCGGTTTTCGTCTACTTTGGCGGGGTAATTGGGGCAACGTTCCAGCTTCCCCCATCGGGGGTCTGTGGTGGGAACGTCTAATGAAATCACCCCACGCCCATCACAAATGGGGCAAGGTTGGCTTGGGTTTTTGGGGTTAAAGCAAACAAATGTGCGCGCTTCAAGATTCGATGAAGTCGGCGTATTTCCCGCTGGCATACCGCTTCCCATCTTGGAGGCTAAATCTTTCAGGGGTCGCATCGCTTGTCCTTCCTTCTTGCTTCCAACGTACCAAAATACCGCGTACATATCGCCAATTGCGCTTATTGGCTTCGCAGGCTGTTTTGATGGCATCTTCTAGCCACAATTCAGGAAATTCAGCCAGCGCATCTTTTATTTCATCCGCAATATGGGCGGTGAGGACACCAATATTTTGTTCATAGAGTGTATACGCATTTAGGCGTTCTGGCAAAATTTCTATCCCCAATTCGGCGGGGTCGGGTCGCCAGTTGCCCCGTTGAATTTGTTCAACGGCTTTTCGCCCTTTGGGGGTGTTTACAAAGTAAAGCGTTTCTTCTTCGCTGCCCAATAGCACCTTTGCCGAGAGCAATGTACCACGCGCTATCATCTTGATGAGGGCATTGTCTAGCGCGGTCGCGGGGTCTTTTTCGCCTGTAATGCACAGCCCTTTTAGCAATTCGGCATCGGCTTCAAAGTGGCTACGGCGCAAATAAGGAAACTGTTTTTCGCGTTGGTTTAGCGCATAAAAGCAAAAGAGCGTCAGCTTGAGTTCGGCAAGGTCGTCAATATGGGGCAAGACCTCACTAAAGAACTGTGGTGGCACAGGAAGCTGTGTAAATTTACCAAAAGGAAAGCCACTAAAGGGCGGCGTTTGTGTCATGATAGGTTTACTCTAGGTCACTTAAATCAACACGATGGCGGTTAGCATCTAGGAACTTTGTAAGGGTTTTTTCAAAGTACAGGCTAACAGTGCCTGTGGGTCCATTACGGTGTTTAGAGATAATAACATCGGCTTGATTGGGATATTCGGTAGCTTCATTATAAACCTCATCCCGATACAAGAACATTACAATATCCGCGTCCTGCTCGATGCTACCACTTTCTCTTAAATCAGAGAGGACAGGACGCTTGTCTTGGCGTTGTTCTACCGCACGAGAAAGCTGTGCCGCACTAATCAATGGCACGTTTAGCTCTCTTGCCAGCTCTTTTAGGCTTCGGCTGATGTAACTAATCTCTTGTACGCGGTTGTTCTCGTAGCCCTTACCCGCGTTCATCAGTTGCATATAGTCCACAATAATCATGTCCAAGCCGTGTTCATGCTGTAAACGGCGTGCCTTAGTACGGATGTCCAGGGGGCTAAGGGCGGGCGTGTCATCAATGAAGATGGGCAATTCGCTTAAACGCCCAATCACTTCGGTAAAACGGTTGGCTTCGGGCGGTGTTAGTTGCCCCAAACGCAACTTTTGCACGTTGATGCCACTTTCCATTGCCACAATACGCTGGACAATTTGCTCTACGCCCATTTCCATCGTAAAGATGCCCACTCGCGCCCCTACTCGCGCCGAATTTAACGCCACCGTCAGCAGAAACGACGTTTTGCCCATGCCAGGACGACCCGCAAACACCAATAAATCGCTACGCTGAAAGCCACCCAACAGCACATCTAAATCACGAAAGCCTGTAGGAATCCCGACAGGGCTACCCTGTAGCATTAGCAGGCGTTCCATGCGGTCATAATAATCGCTTAGGGCTTCCCACATGGGCGTAAAAGACCGCTTAATTTGCGAGTCGGTGACGGCGAACAACTTGGCTTCGGCATCCGAAATAACGTTATCTAGCGTGCGTTGCTCATCAGTCGCCAGCACACGGATGGCATCTGCCACTTCCATCAGACGGCGACGAACAGCCGCACGCTCTACCAAACGGGCGTAAATTTCCGCGTTAAACGCAGACGGCGTGCTATTTGCTAATTGAATTAAATAGGCATGTCCGCCAATGTCGGCAAGGTGTCTGCTATTTTCTAGCTCCTCCGAGACCACCACGTAATCAAAAGGCTCATTGCGCTCATTCAGCCTTAAAAACGCTTCCCAGATGTATCTGTGACGCACCAAGAAGAAGTCGTCAGCACGAAGAAACGATGCCAACTGAATAAAAACGGCGGGATTGAGCAACACTGCACCAATCACCGCCTCTTCTGCTTCTTGCGAGAAGGGTTTGCTTGCTAAGTTATCCATTGGGGTTGCGTCTTCCTAGAAGCTGAGTGCGCTAACTATCTTCGTCTTCGTCTAAATTGAAGTCCATCTCATCCAAGAAGCTGGCAAACGCGCTAGGGAGCTTACTTTCTTCGGCAGGCGATGGCAAATCTTCATTGGGGGTAGGCGAGCTAAGTAAGGAGACGATACCGCGCTCTTCATTTTCTGCACCGTCTAACGAAACGTCCTCGTCGGGTTCAACAGCAGATTTGTCCATCACGGCTTCGTTAACAAAAATAGGCGACTTGGTACGCACTGCCAGCGCAATAGCATCGCTGGGGCGTGCATCCACCTCAACTTGCTTGTGTTCAGAAATTTCGATGACAATCCGCGCATAAAAAATGTCGTTGCGCAGGTCACTAATGTAAATGTGTGCCACTGTGCCACCCATAGATGCAATGGTGCTTTTTAGCAGGTCATGGGTTAGTGGGCGTTTTTGTTCGGCTTCTTGAAGCTCAATAGTAATGGCTTCGGCTTCAAACTGCCCAATCCAAATGGGCAAGAAGCGGTCTTGGTGTATGTCTTTTAACACGACCAAGCGTTGTTGACTCATTAAACTGACGCGGATGCTATCCACTTTGACTTCAATCATGGCTCGTCCACTTTAGGGGCTAAAGGTTGTTTATATTGATTATACATCCCATAGCCCGTAACGCAACATAAAGCCCATGAGAAACAGGTGATTTGGCTATAAATCACCCAAACGCTAAAATAGCTAAGGGGCATCCCACAGGATACCCTATAAAACACGCTTTACCCTTTATTGCGGAGAAAACACACCAACAATGAACATAACAATAGGTAACGCGATTAAACCGCCGATGGCACGGATGACGTAGCTTAAAAATCCCCCCATCAATACCAGCTTAATAAGTGTGCCAAACCCCGCTTTACCCATTTCACTATACTCTTCATTGGCAATCTCAAAAAATTCATTGTTCCAGCGCACTACCAATAAGCTCATTGAAATACACCACGCCAAGAAAGCCAAAACTGTTGCTAGTAGACTACGGGTTAAAAGTAGCAACACGATGTAAACAGTAGCATAGACAAAAGGCATTCCCAATAGCAAGAATTTCACAAAGGGTGGTTTGGATTGATTCGGTAACGCCACTTCGTAATTGTGCATCACCATCAGCAAGCCAGCTGCAGGTGAAAACACAAAAGACACAATGTTTACAGAACTCTGTTGTATAACGGGCGGTGTGTAATCATTCTTGCGCTTGTACAGGTCATAAAATGAAGCGTTTTTAGGTTTTTTATCGTTTGTTATCAGGATGTGTTTTCCTTAAGATACCCTATAGAAATGAGGTTTTTACTTTATTTGTTTTTAGTTTAAAAGGAGAAATAATAGCAATAGCCCACATAAAAAACTAGGCTATTTTTGTGTCACTTGACAAAATAGAACACGCGCTCTAAGGTTATGGGGTATGATGTGTGCAAAGAGGACACTATGGCACTAGAGTTTAACCAAATTGTAGAGCAAGTGTATCGCATGGGGGCAATGCTAGAAAAACTAGACTTTGACCTAAGCGACCTTTTAGAAAAAGCCTATCAGCGATGCCAACAATCCGACAACCTAGAGGACGTTTGGGAACGGATTCAGTGGGTGCGCCAATCCAACATTAGCGGTTATCGTGGGGCAACCCCCCTAGACGACCCCACCGCCGAACCTATTAACGCACGCATCCCCGCCCCACCTGTTCCTGATAGAGCAACTATTTTGGCGTGTGACGGTAGCCAAGTGTACCCCGATGAACAAGCCCCCGTTCACTACTATCTCATCAATGTGGGCATGTTTGTATATCATCACGGCGTAGATAGCACGCCCGAACAAAGCACCTATCCCGACCTACGCTTTCATCGGGCGCATGTGCATGATAAATACGGGCGCATTATTAGCAATCGCACCGTTGATGATAGGCGCACTGTGGAAGAAATGAGCCGACTAGGACAGTCAACATGGGAACGGCGCGACAGCAACTTGCCCCTTTTGGCGTTATATGACAATCGGCTGATGTATTTGCCCAGCAACGAAACCGATAACCCCGACGAACAGCTAAAAAACTTTACCCGCGCCATGCTGATGATACGCGATGCCAACGGTACATTGGGGGGCTATATCGACAATCCCCACCGTAGCAAACGCTTTATTCAACTGTTGTTTTTAATGAGCATTAATAGCCCCCAAGAGCTTCATGACCGCCAAGACGAGTTATCGCGGTGTGGTGAATTTGAGGGCTTGCGTGACCGCGACTTCTTTCATCTCTATTTAGAAGAAGGCGAACGCAGTGCCATCATGGTACAAAACTCACCCCAAAACAAAGTGTTTAAGGATATTGACCCCGACCTTGAAACGGCGTTCTTTTACCTTAAAGTAGGGAATATGCACACCACGCGCGTGGTGCGTGTCGATTTGCCCCTTTGGGTGGCGCGTGATAGGCAAAAAGTAGACTTGCTTCATTCGCTATTGCTAGACCAATGCCGTCTACAGGGGCGCAACCCTTACCCGTATGTGCTAACCCGTGCTGATGAACTGGCGTATGTGGGCGGTAAGGACAATGCCAAACTGCAAGAATTGATTAACGTGCAAGTGCGCCGTGTGATGAGGCAATTGGTGGGCTGGACAGTAACGGCAAAAATGCGCGGTAAAGAACTGGCGCGTGGTGATAAACGCTATTGGAACGTCATAGGGGATGAGGTGGTTGATGACCGATGAACACATTATAGGGCGCGTGCTTCGTGCCAGCACACGCGGGTTTGATTGTGGCGCACATAGCCGAGACATCAGCCGTTTTCATGATTTTGGCTCTTTCGTTAAGGTAAGCATTGCCAATGACGACCACACCGTCGCCATCGGTCTTATTTATAAAGTGGAAATCAAGGACGACCAACTCATCAGCGAGCTAGTGATGGGCGACCATGTGCCAGAAAACATCCTGCGTGACCAACGCGATAACCGCATGATTCCCGTAGAAATCAAGATGCTCTCGGTGGGCTACGCGCAGACGGGCAAAATTATTCACAGTATGCCCCCACGCCCCCCCATGAGCCTCACGGACGTTTGGCAATGCGAGCCTGACGAAGTGCGGGCGTTTACAGAAAAGTTTGACTATTTTCGCTTGGTTTTGGGCGCATCCGAAGTGCCAAGCGATGACCTGATTGCCGCGTCTATTCGCCAAGCTGCTGTACTGCACCCCCACCCCGAAGCCTTCATCATACAGGCGGGGCGCAGGCTGGCAAGAGAACTGGCAAACGACCTTAGACGATTGTCGCACGTTCTCGCTCTCATCCGTTTGTAATAGGCGTTTGTAGCAAAGGAAAATACATCCATGAGTTTTGACCCAAACGACATTGACGGCTTTATGAATAAGGGGCGCGTGACCTCTGCCAATAGTGAATCACGCAGGCTGGGCGTGGTGGTGGGCGGTAGCCTAAGCAAAGGGCTAACTGTTAAGCTAGAAGCCCATGAAAGCGTAGAAGAACTGGCTGTTGGGCGGTATGTAGTGGTACACGGGCAAGGGGGAAAACGCTTCTTTTGCATGATTAGTGACATCATGCTAGATGCCACCAATCCCAGCGTCCAAAGTGACCCTCCCGACCTAAGCGACCCCTTTCTGCAAGCCATTTACAATGGCACAGTGGCGTACAGCCTCATTACGGTTACGCCCATGCTGATTATTGACGACAAAGAGGGCGTACTGCCGGTTAAGACCATTCCACAGCACTTTACCGCCGTGATGAGTGCCACCCAAAGTGACGTTGAGGATGTATTTGGCGAGGACAATGGGCAACATTTTCATGTGGGCGCACCCCTAGAACTGCAAGAAACCAAAGTCAACCTTAATCTTAAACGGCTAGTAGAGCGTAGCGTGGGCGTGTTTGGTAAAAGTGGCACAGGCAAAAGCTTCTTAACCCGTGTGTTACTGGCGGGTGTCATTAGCCGTCAGGTGGGCGTAACACTGATTTTTGACATGCACAATGATTATGGCTGGAGCGCACCGAGCGAAAACGGGCATGATGTAAAGGGCTTGGGGCAATTGTTTGGCGCAAACCGCGTTAGTATCCTTACACTAGATGAAGAATCCTCCCGTAAGCGTGATGCCAAGTATGATTTTGCCATAAAGCTAGGCTATAACGAAATTGACCCCGAAGACATTGCCATGCTAAAAGCCACCATGAGCCTCTCGGATACGATGGTGGACGCGGCGTATACGCTTAAAAAGATGTGGGGCGACAGCTGGGTATTGCGCCTAATTCAAGGCACACCCGAAGACCTAGACTTTGTTGTCGAAAAATCCAATCTGCAATCTGGCACGTTGGTGGCACTACAACGCCGTTTAGAACGCTTTGAACGGTGGGGCTTTTTGGTGAAAGAAAATGTGGGCGAAAGCGTACAAAAAATTATCGACCTGCTGGTAAGACAGCGAAAAAGCGTAGTGCTAGAGTTTGGGCGGTATGGCAATGAGCTAGAAGCCTATATGCTGGTGGCAAACTATCTTACGCGCCGTATTCATCAGGCGTATGTAAACATGGTGGAAAAATCCATTGGTGAAGGCACAGAAAAACCCCCGAACCTGATTATCACCATTGAAGAAGCGCACAAATTTTTAGAGCCACAGGTGGCACGCCAAACAACCTTTGGCATTATTGCGCGTGAAATGCGTAAGTATAACGTGACGCTCTTAGTAGTAGACCAACGCCCTAGCGCGATTGACGAAGAAGTCATGAGTCAAATTGGCACGCGCGTGACGGCACTGCTAGACAATGAACGCGATATTGCCGCCGTCTTAAATGGCATTAGTGGGGCTTCTAGCCTACGCGAAGTGTTGGCACGCCTAGAAACAAAGCAACAAGCCATCATCATGGGGCATGCTGTGCCGATGCCGGTGGTGATTAAACCCCGTGACTATGACACGCAATTTTACGCTGCCATGATGGGAGAACGGCAAACGCCCCCCACATCCCAAGCCAAAAAAGCCCTAGACGGCAACAAAGGACGGCTCTAATGCGACTTCTTTTAGCAACCATCGCCCTCTTTAGCATAACATTTTTAGCAAGCGCACAAGGCACAGAAAACCCCGAAGAAAGCGTAACCATTGCGCCTATCGGTTTTGATTCGCCTATATTTGATACGATAACAGACCCATTTTTTTATGATTGGTGGGAAGTGCAACTGAGTGAAGGCGATACCATCTCGATTATGATGGAAGCGTTTGATGGGCTAGTGCCATTGTTGGGCATTATGGACGAACAGCGCGAATTGCTGTTTCGTAGTGATGAAAGCACCGTAGCCCAGCCCGATGACGTGCTAGAAGCCGTTTTCAAAGCCCCCCAAACAGGCTTATACCTCATTATTGCCTCGCGCGATGGCAACCAAAACGGCATCACGACAGGCACATATCGGCTTACGGTCTCACAGGTTGGGCGGGTTACCCCCCGTGAGAATAATCTGCTTGAAGTCGAGTTTAGGTGTACGGATATGCTAGTTACCAACGCGATGCAGCTAGAATTGGAAGAAGATAGTGTTGACCGTGCCGATGGCTTTGTTGATTTTTATGCCATTACGGTATTTGGGCTAGATGGCTTTACGCCTGTGATTCGCGCCAATGCGCCCCAACTGCGTGACACACCGCTTGATTGCACTAAAGATGATGTTGCGCTCCCTAATTCAGAAATCGCGTTGCCCGATTTGCCGCCTTTTACGTTTCTTGAGGACGATGAGAGCGTACAAGGAGCGCGTTACATCCTGCAAAATACCGCCAGCGATGTCGTGTTAGGGCGCGTCTTTATCACCATCGGTAGCCTAGACGGGGCAAAAGGGCGTTTTATCGTCATCCTAGAGGGCTTACAGATTGTTCCGCGCAGCGATGAGGACATAATCGGTGTAAGGCTTGCGCCCTTTGTAAAAGAACAACCGTTGCGCGTATACATGCTAGGCAATGCCAATACCCGCCTAGACCCCGTGTTAGAGGGGCGCGATACCAATGGTGAGATAGGGGTGGTGTGTGATGATAGTGGGCGTGGTGAGTGTGAAGCATCGCCCTTGCTGAATGATTTGCGCGTGTTTATTGCGGATGGGGGGGGCATTACGCACCAAGCCGACCGCTTTGATGCGAGTATTACCCTACAGCCGATGACCACAGATAGCCAATACTTGCTAGCGCGGTCTCGTAACAACGAAACCAGTGGCGCATACACGCTTATCCTTGTGAGTGAACTACCGTAAGAAGGCTATAGCGGGCGGTCATCCCTGATTTATGATGACCGCACCCTAAAACAGGTTTCTGGCGTTGTCTAGCAGTAAAAAGCACGCCAGCCCAATGACGAAAAGCGCGAAGGCTTGGCGCAAGTGCTGGGGCTTGATGTGGCGTGAAAGGCGAGTGCCTATCAGAACGCCCACCATGCCCCACAACACAAACACAGCAATGACAGTAACATCCAGCGTTAGATGCTCTAAATGTCCTAAAAAGCCCGCCAAGCTATTCATGGCAATCACAATCAATGACGTGCCAACCGCTTGCGCCATAGGCAAACCCACCAACATGACCAGCGCAGGCACAATGAGGAAACCGCCCCCCACGCCTAAGAAACCCGTCAGCAAGCCCACCACAACGCCACTTCCCATAATCACGGCAAGTTGTTTGTCCTTGCGTTCTGGAACAGGCGCATTCGTTGTGCGAAGCATGTAAATGCCCACACCCATCATCAAGACGGCAAATGCCAACATCAGCAAGGTGGGCGAAATGTCTTTAGAGAGGCTTGCGCCAATAAACGAGGACACCATGCCCACCCCGCCAAAAATGCCCGCCACACGCCAATTTAGCGTGCCTTGTGAGCGATGAAACAGCACCCCAAACGCACTATTCGCCCCCACAATGACCAACGAAGCCGTGATTGCCATTTGGGGTGTTTGCCCCACCAAGTAAACCAGCGTTGGCACAGTTAAAATAGAACCGCCGCCCCCAAGTAAGCCGAGCGTTAGCCCTATCAGCAAGCCGAAAAATGTTTCTGTAAGCATGGGCATGATGTCCCGTCCGTTTCTTTACTACTATCGCCTAGCAAGTGGTCGTTTCTAAAAGGGTAGACCATACAGGCGCACCGTCTGTTAGGTTAATGACATTATCAAAGCCGTGTGCGCGTAACCAACTGGCGGCAATTTGCGAGCGATAGCCACTAGCACATTGCGTCACGATGGTTTTGTCACGGGGTAGGGTTTCGGCATACTTGGGCAAATGCCCCAGCATGATGTGTTTTGCGCCCGTGATGTGTTCCTCACAAAATTCTGTTTTGCCCCGTACATCCAGTACCACCAAGCCATTTTTGGGCAGGCGGTCTGCCAGTTCTTGGGCAGTGATGAGGGGCAAGCTTTGTCCCTCCGTGATGGCTTCGGGCAGGACATAGCCGATGATGTTATCCACACCAATGGCTTGTAAATCACTCACAATACGCTCTACATCCGCCAAAGAGGGCGTGATAAATGCCACAGGGCGCGTGTAATCCACAAACCAGCCGACATACGTGGTGTAGCTATTGCTGGTGGCGGGGATGCTGATTGTGCCAGCGATGTACTGCTTGGCGTATTGTTCGCGGAGGCGCATATCCAGCACCAGCACACCTTCATCTATCGCGTTCATGATGTCTTTGATGTTGAGTTGGCGCACGGCGGGCAAATCTTTTATCAGGGGTGCGCCGATTTTGTTGATGTGCTTCATTTGGGCAAAGTAACGTGGGGCTTCGGGCTGACCGTCTAAAAGCCACGCCACAAAAGAGGCTTCATCATTAAAGCGAAACGCCGGGTTAAAGCGTTTTTCATAGCCCAAGGTGGTAGAAGGCACAGCCCCCAACGCCTTGCCACACGCGCTCCCTGCGCCATGTGCGGGGAACACTTGCCAATAGTCGGGCAGGCTTTTGAACTTTTCGACGGTGTGGTATTGCAGGCGTGCGCCCGCTTCTTTTGTGCCAATCATGCCGGCGGCTTCTTCTAGCAAGTCGGGGCGACCGACATCCCCCACAAAGAGAAAATCGCCACTAAACACGCCAAAGGGTTCATCGGCTGCGGCGGTATCCGTCACAATAAAGGCAATGTGTTCGGGCGTGTGACCAGGGGTGTGCATCACGTCTACTTTGATATTGCCCACCATAAACGAATCACCGTCACGCAATAGCACCATTTTGGGCGCATAATTAGACGCGTATTTCCAGTTAGCATCGCCCATATCGCTTAAATACACGGTTGCGCCTGTAGCATTTGCCATTTCACGGCTACCGCTTACGAAGTCGGCGTGGATGTGCGTTTCTGTGACATGGGTAATGCGTAAGCCTTCTTTGGTTGCCATCTTAAGATAGGGCGTGATATTTCGCATGGGGTCAATGATGATTGCTTCACCTGTTTTGGCGCATCCTAGTAAATAAGAGGCTTGTGCCAGTACATCATCATAAAAATAGCGCAGAATCATGTTTATTTGCCTTTCTTGATGGGTAAGCTAGACGATTGCCAAGACATCATACCACCGCTAAGGTTAAGGACGGTATAACCCGCAGATGACAATTGACGCGCTGCCATACTACTACGCGCACCAGAACGACACACACATAAAATGGTCTTGTCTTTTGGCAGTTCACTCATCCTAGAAGCCAGATTATCGAGGGGGATGTGCTTTGCTTGGGCGATATGACCGCCTTTGAACTCATCGGGCTGGCGTACATCTAGCACGATGGGCGGATTATCGCCTTTAATCATGTCTTGGGCTTGGGTGGGGCTAATGCTGTTACTTTGTCCGAATAGGGCTTTGAGAAAGTTCATGGTGATGGTGTCCCTTAAAGTATAATCTGCGGTCTCTATACCCTGTAGTGTATCCTAGAACACCCCCAAAGCGTTCCGCCCAAAGGTTTACTTACAGTATAACCCCTAACTTATGAAGCACAAGAAAGGCTTTTGTAATCAGTTATTGGGACAATGGCTATGAGCAAGTTCCCATTGAGAAGCCCTTGTCAAATTGAAAGGGATTGAATTGAAATGGGCGTGTGTTATGCTTGCCCCATAAGATTACGTCAGATGGAAAGAAGGATTCTTCGTGAACGAACAAGAAAATAGTGTGCCAAAAGGCACATTTAACGCGGTAATTGTGGGCATTGTATTTTTGGTGGTGGGCGTGGTTGTGGGGCTAGTGGCTTCTAGCGCGTTTATTACCCCCGCCCAAGTAGAAACAGCCGTCAAAAAGGTACTCAATGACACCCCCATTATCGCCAGTGTGGATAGCACCGTGATAGAAAATGCGGTTGCCAAAGCGGTTGCCGAACAACTGGCGAGCCTACCCGTAAGCAGCGCACCCGTTGCCAGCAGCAGTTCTTTAGACGAAGCAACAGTGCAACGCATTGTCACAGAAGCCATTGCCCAATCGGGTCGTGATAACACTGACCGATTTGAATTTGTAGACGATGACCCCTATTTAGGGGCAGAAGATGCGCCCGTTGTGATTGTTGAGTTTAGCGCGTATGCTTGCCCCTATTGTGGACGGCACTTTATACAAACGCTACAACCCCTGCTCGATAATTATGGGCAGTACATTCGCTACGTTTACCGTGATTTCCCCACGATTAACCCTGATGTGTCGTTCCCGGCAGCATTGGCGGCGGCTTGTGCCAATGAACAGGGCAAATTTTGGGAATATCACGACCAATTGTTTAACAACCAGTCCCAGCTTGGCACAGACTTCTTCTTTAGCGTGGCAAATGAGCTAGAACTAGACATTGCCTCATTTACCACTTGCTTTGAAGAACAACGCTATTTGGACGAAGTGAACGCCGATTACTTTGATGGTAGCCTGATGAACATTACAGGCACGCCCTCATTCCTTATCAACGGGCAAAGCATTAGTGGAGCGCAACCCTACAACATCTTTGAGCGTGTGGTACTGCGTGAGCTAGAAAAAGCGGGCATAGACCCCAACCCCAACGCCGATTCGTAAACAGCCCCATAGCCTCATCATAAAAAAGCGCGCGTACTATAAAAAAGTGCGCTCGCTTTTTTATTTAGCACAATACCCTCATAATGTGACAATTCCTCAATAGATATTGATAAGTTTATAGGAATTGTCACGGTTATTTGGAAGCGTTTTGTGTTACAATTCCTCAATAGATGTTGATAAGTTTATAGGAATTGTCACAATAGTCATGAATCCACAAGAAAAAATTAAAGCACTCTCACTGCAAACCCCCATCATTCGCTCTAAAGATGCCGAAAGCATGGGCGTTTCTCGTGAATCGCTACGCCGTATGGTAAATAGTGGGATGCTGGTACGAATGGGATGGGGACTTTATGCCCTAGAAGAAAGCCTTACAGGAGAAGACACTGGACTGGCAGAAATTTCCAAGCGTGTGCCAAATGGGGTTATTTGTCTTATTTCTGCGCTACACTATCATGAACTGACAACCCAACTGGCTTTTGAGGTGTGGCTTGCCATTGAAAGCACAAGCTGGAAACCCCAAATAGATTATCCACCCATTAGGGTAATGCGCTTTTCGGGTAAGGCATTTCACTATGGCATAGAGCAACATCTCATTGGTGGAGTAAGCGTACCCATCTATAGCATTGCAAAAACGGTAGCAGATTGTTTTAAGTTTCGCAATAAAATTGGGCTAGACGTGGCACTCGAAGCCCTCCGTGATGCGCTTCGTGGTAAACGTGCCACAGTAGACGACATTTGGAAGGCAGCCAAAGTGTGCCGTGTCTCAAACGTCATAAAACCTTATCTGGAGGCAATCTGAATGGACACCGGTACACCAAAG
>DAOTTQ010000005.1:0-2786 GCA_034437555.1 Anaerolineae bacterium
ATTTTCTACCAGCACAGGAAAGCCGCCCGCTACAAGGCGTTTAAGCAGGTCAATCGTGCCACCGCGCCGCACAAATGCTCCCCATCCGCGCTCGATGGCGTGTGCTGCCATTTCTTCAATCCGCACACTAACATCATCAAGATTGGGGTTTAATCGTCGGATTATAGCTTTATAGTCTACGCTGTTGGTTTCCCAGTAAGATAGTTGCATTGCAAGAGCTGCCGCCGAACAACGGTTTATATCCTGATACACCATGCCCAATCCCTCTAATGAGAATGATTGGGGAATAGTGGGGGGCGTTTGTGCATATAGAACAGGGCTAACCGTCATCCATAGCCACACGCCCAAACCTAGCAATACTTTCATGAATGGGTCACTTTCTCTTTACGACAACAGGTTGTGATAGGGGAACTGCTCCCCCACCACGACCATTCTACACGACAAATGTGCCTAAAAGATTACGTCTGCTTATCAATTTCATTGCGGACGGTTTCTAGCAGGTTGTCGGTACGAATTTGCCCCAAACTATAGCAAGAGCCACCCATCTTTTCGGCAAGGCGTTTGGCAAGCCCTTGGTCAAATGCCACATGCTCCATGTTAATCGTCACGCTACGAATATCGGCTTCTTTAATGAGCGTGGCGATTTGGTGCGCTTCGTCTTGGGGTGATAAGTTCTCGCTCAGGCTCACATTGCCTGCGCCGTCCGTCAGCAAGATGAGCATGGGCATCACGTCGGGGTTAATGGCTTTTTCTTTGCGGATGGTGTCATAGCTAAGCCACAAGCCCGCACTAAGGGGCGTTTTACCCCCCACAGGAATATCTTGCAGGGCTTCTTTTGCCAGTGTTACGCTATTGGTCGGGGGCAACACCAGCGATGCGCGGTCTTTTTGAAACACCACCAAGCCCACACGGTCACGGCGTTGGTAGGCATCCGTCAAAAGGGACATAATCGCGCCCTTAGTGGCTTCCATACGCTCACTGACTGCCATACTCCAGGACGCATCTACGGCAAATAAAATAAGGTTGCTGGCTTTCTTAACGCGCACCTTGCGCTGAAGGTCGCGCTTTTGGAGGGCGTATGCCATGCCTGTTTCGGCTTTTTGGGTGGCGCGTTCTATCTGGTAGGGGGCGGCGGCGCGTAGGGTGGCATCAAACGCAATATCATTTAGTTTATTGCCGGCAGGCACAGCACGGATGTAACGCCCACGTTTGCGGTCGGTTTTGGTGGTGCTACGCCGTCCGCTTTGGCGGCGCGTCATTTGGTCAAGCTGGGTATTGAGCTTGCGGGTCTGAAATTCTTCGTTGGGCTTTACTTTTTTGCCCCCTTCCCACCAATTGCCATCCGTGCCAGCAAAAGGCTGTTGCTTGCCTGCCTCTTGCTGGCTAACATCTGGCGATTGTTGTTCTTCAGAGCTATCGCTTACTTGGTCACTTTTTTTTTAGTCTCGGTTTGCGAAGTGGTTTGTTCGCCCGTTTCTTGTGTTTCTTCGCCGTCTTCGCTGTCTTCGCCATATTGCTCGCGCTTTTCGTTAATCATGTCATCTAGCTTGTCAAGTTGTGCGCTGGCATCCGCAAAGGGTCCGCGTTTAAGGCGGTGCGGAATGGCAAGGCGAATAGCAAGCGAGATGTCATGGTCATTGATGCTCTTGCGCCCTTCATAGGCGGCGTTTGCGCGTGCGGTTTTAAGCACCACCAGGTCAGCGCGATGCCCATCAATGTGCATATCTGCCATCAGGCTGGCAATCAGGCGCAGGTCATTGGTGCTATAGGTCACTTGGTCAACAATTTGGCGAGCGTTTAGGATGCGCTCGGCAAGGCTGTCTTCGCTTTGTTGCCACTGTTGCCTAAACGCTTCGGGGTTTTCTTCGTATGCCACATGACGCTTTAGAATAGCAATGCGGTCATCCGATTTGCGAATCCCTAGCACGTCTACACTAAGGGCAAAGCGGTCTAGCAATTGCGGGCGAAGGTCGCCTTCTTCGGGGTTCATTGTGCCAATTAGGATAAAGCGGGCGGGATGTGAGAAGCTAATGCCTTCACGCTCGACGATGTTTACGCCCATTGCCGCACTATCTAGCAAAAGGTCTACAATGTGGTCGTCTAGCAAGTTCACTTCATCAATATAAAGGATGCCACGATTTGCGCTGGCAAGTACGCCCGATTCAAAGTGTTTTTCACCCTTTTGGATGGCTTTTTCAATGTCGAGTGTGCCAACGACGCGGTCTTCTGTGGCACTAACGGGTAAGTCTACAAACGCAGCTTTGCGCTTGCTGGTGGGGATATTTTGCCCTTCGCTATAGCGGTCACGGGCATAATCCGACCACGTATCGGGGCGCGTGGGGTCGTCGTTAAAGGGCGAATCGCTGATGACATCCATCTCTGGCAAAAGGGCTGCCAAAGCACGCGCCGCCGTTGATTTGCCTGTGCCACGTTCCCCACGAATGAGAACGCCACCAATACGCATATCAATCGCGTTTAGCACCAATGCGAGGCGCATTAAGTCTTGCCCCACAACCGCAGTAAAAGGATAAACCGAAGGACGCTTGCTCATACGCTACAAAGCCTCTTTCCATGATGGACGTTTGCAAGCGAACCATTATAGGACGTATGGGTAAGGAGGGGCAAGGGTTAGGCTTCTTTACGAATCAGCTTAAAGCCAAAATTTAGTGGTTATTGAACAAACTAAGCAATGCATCACGAAAAGTCATAAAGCTTTTGGAACGATTTCGGTTTGGGTGCATGTATCTTGCGATTTCATCCGCCGCCCTAATTTTCTCTAAGCCACC
>DAOTTQ010000006.1:0-151331 GCA_034437555.1 Anaerolineae bacterium
ACAGCGACGCTCACGCCATCGGTGACGGCGAGTACAACAGCAACTGAAGCGTCTAGTGCGACTGCGACAGAAACAGCGACGCTTACACCATCGGTGACGGCGAGTACAACAGCGACTGAAGCGTCTAGTGCGACTGCGACAGAAACAGCGACGCTCACGCCATCGGTGACGGCGAGTACAACAGCGACTGAAGCACCTAGTGCGACTGCGACAGAAACGTCAACGCTTACACCATCGGTGACGGCGAGTACAACAGCAGCTGAAGTTCAACAAGTTGTGATGGTTTCGACCGAGACCGAAGTGCCAACAGAAACGTCAACCCTCACGCTATCGGTGACGGCAAGCGCAACAGCAACTGAAGCACCTAGTGCGACAGAGACAGAGACAGCGACGCTCACGCCATCGGTGACGGCAAGCGCAACAGCAACAGAAACGGCATCCCAAGAATCCACGCGTAGTTTGCTGGTTTTTTCGGCTACGGTTGTTCCTATTGCACCACAAAACGGCATATCGTCTGTTGGTACGTTGCCCACAGAAGCAATCATTGCGATTGTGGTCATTGGGCTTACTTTGGGGTACGTGGTCATGTATTGGCGTGCTTTGGAAGCAGTTAACCTGTACAAAAACGGATTTATTGCCGATACTTGCCCTGTATGCCGTCGCGGAACATTGCACATTGAACAGAAAGTAGAGCGTCTTTTGGGTATACCACGCCCTAAACGAACAGTGCGCTGTGAAGCATGCCGTTCTACTTTACGTGAAGTTGGCTCTCGTCAGTGGCGTTATGCTATTGACCGCACAGAAAACCCTGTACTTTATGACAAGTTCAATGGGAATGTGATTACCGACCGCGAGTTAAAACAACTTTCCCGACTACCAGAAACCTTAAACCGACCAAAGCCAGATTTTGTAGACGACGAGATATGATAAAGAGAAAAACGCTCATAGTGTGTTGGGTGGGGGCGTTTATTTGCGCCCTTGCCCCATTTACCCTTGCTAGTGACAATAAAACGCATGGCAACCCCTCACAGGCATTTGTAACGTCCACGCCAACGCCACCTATTCAGGCATTTGCAACCCAAACGCCGACTGCGATAACTCTGCTTGCAGAGGTAACTGAAGAAGAAGTTACGCCCGAAGTTGCCTTCCAGATACCACATTTTGTCATGGAACGCCCGATTGAACAGCGTGAAGGCATGGTGTATTGGGTTGACCGCACCTATCCTTATGGCGCAACGCAGTTTGGAATGCGTGAGGTGCATTTAGGCGTTGAGTTCGTCAATCCGCGCCATACGGCTATTCTTGCGGTAGCTGATGGTATTGTGTATTACGCTGGCACAGATGCCGAAGTGGTGGTTGGTCCTCGACCTAATTACTATGGCAATGTTTTGATTGTTCAGCATGACTTTATCAGCCCAGAAGGCGAACGCGTATATAGCGTGTATGGACACCTGCAAAATATCAATGTGGAAGTAGGGCAAGCGGTTAAGATGGGGCAGACCATTGCAACGATTGGGGATAGTGGCATTGCTATTGGGCCCCACTTGCATTTTGAAGTTCGTGTGGGTGACCCGATAGACTATCTAAACACGCGCAATCCCGACCTTTGGATACGACCATTTTTTGAATATGGGGTGCTGGTGGGCAAGCTAACAACGACAGACAGTGAGCCGTATGGGATGACTATTCTTGTTCGTTCTGCCACTAGTAGCCGAGAAACCTATAGTTATGGTAGCGCAGAGGTCAACGCCGACCCCTCATGGGGTGAAAACTTTACTTTAGGTGATTTGCCTATGGGTGATTATGAAGTGATCGTTAGCGATAGGTACGGCAAAGTCTACTTTAGGCAAGACATTCAAATTGAGGCGCGTAAGATTACGTGGCTAGACATTGCGGTAGATAGGTAGACACATTAAAGGGGGATGATTTTTACCATCCCCCTTTGTTTTAGGTGTTATTCGTACATACGGAAGGTGAGCGTTAAATTGCCGCCCGACGATGCGCTGTTGATGAAAATGACCCCAGACTTGTTACCCCCATCGGTTTTGATGGCAATAACTTGTCCTGCGATAAGCGGTGTGATGACATTCCCCGAATACGATGCGCTTACGATGGCATCAAAATGAACTTGCTCGATGCTGGAATAGCCACTAAGCAATGCAAATTGTGTGCCACCCATAGGTACAAGACCACCACCACCCCATTGAATATCCACAGAACCTCCATCTAAAGTGAAGGTTGCAAGGTCACCAAGAGTGACTGTGCCTGTAGGTGTTCCAGAAAGCAGGGGCGCATCTACGATATAGCTGTAGGTGAACGCGTTATTATTTGCTTCTCCAACGGGTCCTTCAACGACTTCGTTGTTAAGGTCAGCAACAATGGTGACACTTTGAGGACCCGTTCCACCAGAACCCAGTGTGCCTGTTAATATCACAACGGTTTGTTGACCAGCAGCCAAACCTGAAAGGTTGGTAGCAGCAAACACATTGCCTGGTGAAAGGCTGGTAGCAATTGCAAATGCGCTTGCGTTCACTGTGCCATTATTGGCAATGGTGACACTAACTGAGAAAGCTGCGCCCCGTGTTAGGCGTGATGGCGAAGCCCCAACAATCACAATATCGGCGAAAGGCTCTGGCAAAGGCGTTGCCGTTGCTGGTAGTGGCGTGGGGGTTGGGGGAGCTTGTAGCAGAGGTACAGTGTTACGATTCCCGACGATGTCCAGAATATCGGCAGAAAGCCAACCCGTTTGTCCTCTGAAATCAACTGCTACCCAGGTAAAGTTGAGATTTGCACCAATAACCCGCAACGATTCACCCGCCGAAAGTTGTCCTAAAATGTCATAAACCGTGCTGGGGCCCGTGCGGACGTTTTGCACATTGCGCGTAACGACCACATAAACACCATCAGGTGTTGCGGTAGGTTGTGGGGTACTGGTTGCTTGTACCAAAGGTGACACTGTGCTTGTTTCTGTGATGCGTTGGCTTCCTGCATAGCGTGCAATGGGTGCAGGTGCGCCAAACGTGCCTAGTCGTGTTACGCTTACACTGTTGCTCGTTTCGCCCCGTGTAAGTGTGGCGGGACTAAGGATACCCTGAACGCCTTCAAAGCCAGTGATAGTGTAAAGATTGGTTACTAAACTGCCGGGTTTGCTAATGGCTTCTGCAAGAAGGGAAATGCCATCATAAGCAGATGCGGATAGTTCGTCAGGAACTTCTCCAAAAGCACGAATAAAAGACTGCACAAAAACTTGGCTAACGAGGTCTTGGTTAGCATAGTTCCATGTTGTTGTGCTTAAAATGCCTTGAAGAGTTTGAGATGCCACGGCTTGTCTAAATTCTGTGCTACTTGCGCGATTATAAGCAAAAATACCGCCCCAATCTGCGGCGCGTAAGGATGTATATAGCTCACTGGCAAGGCTTGGGGGCCCATAAACGGCGATTGCTTCATAGTTACTCTGGGTAACGGTGTTGGCGATCCGCAGAACAGGGTTATCGTTATCTAGCAAGAAGGCTTGTTGGACTGGCACACCAAACGCCGAAAGTGCAGTTGAGAACCCTACAACACTGGCTGTACTTTCTAAATCCATTTGTACAGTCGCAAGATTGGTAACTGACAAATCATTGATAAGATAGTTGGCTAAAGCGCGTCCTTGTAACGCTTCTTGTGCGCGAATGCGTAAGACAAGATCTGTCGTGTCAATGGCAAGCAGGGTATCATCTGTTGCGGGTGTAAGCACAGGAACGCCTAAACTTTGCAGTGCTTGCAAATTAGGCAGTGCATCGCTAGAACGCTCGGGCCCAATGACAGCAATAATGCTCGCTTGTGACAAATTACTGATTGAATTAACCAAAGATAAGGTATCTGCTGGCTGAACGACTAGCTCTAAACGGAAGAATGTCCCATCTGCGCCACGAACCCCGCCTCTGGCATTAATTTCTTCAATAGCAAGACTTGCGCCTTTTGTTAAAGAGCCGCCTTCGCTATCTAGTACGCCTATTCTAAAAACAGGCAACGATTGAGCATAAGTGGGAACGAATACCCATAAACCAATCCATAAAACAAAAACGGAAAACAATAGTGATATGTTGTTGCGCCTAGAAGTCATAAGTTTTATCCTCTGTAACTGATTACGTTGTGCGTTACACAACCCTCTTTAGTGTAAGGCTAAAAAAGCCTGTTGTGCAACAGACCTTAGGACGAATTTGCAGGTTATTTGGAAAACTCCATGGCGTTATGGGTGTAAATGCCCTCATTAAGAGCCTACTTGCCACTCTTTAAGGGAACGAAAGCGGTCTGAAGGGCTGTTGATAAAACCAAGCTGAACGTTTTCAATGCGCTTGTTGACGTTATAAGTAAATAGAGGGTAATAAAGAGGGATTGCAACAGCACGCTCTGTAAACAGGTCTTGAAACTGATAGTATAACTGCATACGGTTGATACTGTAAGGATCACGTCTTGCACGCTCTAAAAGTTCGCTTAGGCGGTCATCTGCCATAGCCCCATAATTTTTGCCATCAGGTGCTTGCCCTACATGCCAATAAGCAAAGACATCGGGGTCTGCGTTTAAGTCTAGCTCTGTAATAGCCACTTGAAACTCGCCACGTTCAAGGCGTTCTTTATAGACCGTTGCCTCAAGGGGTTCTACCGTCACATTAAGTTTAAGTTGTGACCACTGCGTTGCAACTTCGCGCGCCAAAGCCACCAATGAAGGGGTTTCGGGAACAATGATGCTAAAGGCATAAATTTCTGTAACATCGCTTGCACTTACGCCCTCAGAGACGTTTGGCGTGTCCATATTGGCATTCTGGAGAATGCCAAGTGCCTGTGCAACGTCGGGGGATGGGTAAGAAATACCCACTTTGTAACCCCATGTGTTGGTTAAAATAGGGCTATCGGCAAGAATGGCTTGGTTGCTCAAATTTGCTTCAACGGGGTTGGTGCGGTTTAATCCACGTTGTAAAGCGATACGTACACGCTGTTCACGGAAAAAGCGCGTTTCTTCGCCTTCTTCCCAATTAAACACCAATATTCCCACTGTTGGTGCAATACTGGTGTAGGTGTTCGTGTTGATAAGTCCCACCAATGAGAGGCGTTCAATCATCTTTAGGGGGGAATACGCGTCAATCGCACCACTTTTTAGCGATGTAATGGCTTCTTCGTGTGTGCTAAACAGCATAAAACGGATGCGTTCTATAGCATAGCCGTTTGCGCCCTCTGGGCGTTGGCGATAATTAGGTGAAACGCGCAGGTCAATTTGGCTAATGCCAGTACCGTCTGATGAGCGTAGGGCTTCTAATTGATACGCGCCTGTACCAATAGGTGATAGGTTAAAAGGGTGGTTAGCGAGTGTCTCTGCGGTTGTGCCTCTTAGTGCATGTTCAGGCAGAATGCCTACTGTTAGATTTGCAAGAAAGCTGCTTAAGGGTTGTGCCAAACGAAAACGAATCACATGAGAGCGCAATTTTTCGGTTTCTATAGTGCGCCAAAACTCACCAAGTTCACGTTGTCCATCAAATGCGGGTTGTTGAAGCAATGACATGGTATAAAGCACATCATCTGCGGTAAAGGGTATGCCATCCTGCCACAGAATGTCTTGTCTTAGGCTAAAAACATATTCTAGCCCATCACTAGATATTACCCAAGATTCTGCGAGCTGTGGTATCGGTTCGCCATACTCATTGATGGCGATTAGCCCTTCAAAAATGAGGGATGTAACATCAGCATCTATGGGGTTTAGGCTGGCATAAAGTGGATTTAAGCGTTGTACTTTTCCTACTAGTCCTTCACGAAGGGTAGGTACGTCATCAACAACAACGGTGCTTGCCTCAATGGGCAAAGGGGTTGCTATCACAGTTTCGGTTTGTGGGGTTGATGGGACTATGGGTGAAGTAATAACTTCTGTTGCGGGTGGGGTGGCAGTTTGTGTAAGGGTGGGAGGTGAGGTTGTGATGCGCGTAAGGAGTGCTACACCAAAAATGATCACAGAGAACACTAACGCGATTAACTGCCATTGAATTTTACGTTGCATAGCCAGCCCTTCACATATCCCATGAAATAAGGGCGTAGTATGCCTACGCCCTTAAAACAGGTCAATTGCGAATGTGAACTTAGTTATAGGTAATAACAGAGAAGAGGGAGATAGCCATAAAGGCGATGCAGAGAAACACGGTAATTTGGAAAATGGTCTTTTCCAAACCGCGCCGTGTGCGTGCAATACCACCACCTGCGTCACCGCCTAGTAAACTACCAAGCGCACCCCCCTTGACTTGTAGCATAATCAAGATGATTAGAATTATAGAAACAACAATCGAAGCAACCTGTAACGCGACACCCATGGTCGTTTAATCTCCTGCATGATGAAGTTTAACAAAATCAGTATAACAAAGAGGGTATCTATGCGATACCCTCTTTTTTCTTAGTTTAGGCTATTGATGTACTCAATGGCGCGGTCTAATTGGGGATCTGCGTCGATTCCATCGGTTGCTGCATCATAAGGGACTTCAATATCAGGGGCGATACCAAAATCATGAATCCAGTTACGATTGGGGGTAAGCCAGCGGGCAATGGTAATACGAATTGCGCCACCATTAGAAAGAGGCTGAATCGTTTGAACCGTTCCCTTGCCAAAGGTCGTTTCGCCAATGAGTGTTGCCACGCCTCTATCTTTAACTGCGCCTGCGAATAGTTCGGATGCGCTTGCGCTACCCTCATTGACAAGAACGACAATTGGAACGCTGATGCCAAAGTAATTGCCGTTGGCTTCAAAGATTTGTTCAGTGCCATCCCCAAACGTTTCGTAAAGGATAACGCCGTCTTGAACGAACAAACTGCTGACGTCTACAACAGAGGTTAGCAATCCACCGGGGTTGTTGCGCAAGTCAAAGATAAGACCTTCACGGCTGTTCACATCAACATCGGTTAATGCTTGTTGGATGAGGCTACTAGAACGCGAGTTAAATTCTGAAAGGCTAATATAGGCAAGGTTGCCCTCTAGCACTTCAAACTCCACGTTTGGCACTTGGAAGCGCACGCGGGTGATGGTGAAGGTTATAAACTCTTCGCCGCGCCTAAACATGATAGTGACATCTGTACCTGCGGGACCTCTAACGATAGAAGCAAGCTCGTTTTGGTCGAAACCAACGACACTTTCGCCGTTTACTTCCCAGAAAATATCACCGGGAAGAACGCCAGCTGTAGCGGCGGCTGCTCCCTTAATGAGGCTAACCACGCGGATTTGCATGGTTTCTTCGATGGTATCAATGACGACGCCAATCCCTTCAACATCCCCTGTAAGGTCACTATTGAACCGATTATAGGCATTGGAGTCTAGGTAGCCACTAAATTGGTCACCTAGAGATTCTACCATGCCATTAAGCGCACCATCAATAAGTGCCGGTACTTCTAACTCACGTGAATCTACATAACGTGATTGGATAATACTAAATGCTTCTTCAACCACGCCAAATGCTTGGTTTAAGTCACCCATTCCTCTCGTTTGCGCCTGAACAATGTTGTCAATATTGCCAGCGACAAACCCTAATGCAAAAACAGAAACCAGTAAAAGGGTTGCTTGAAGACGTTTAATGTGTTTACGGACGCTTTCCATGATTTTCTCCGCTTACAAGGACTTTTTATTCATTATAATAGCTTAAAGCAAAAATGTTTCCATTTGGTAAATTGTTGATGAGACTTCGCCATGAGTATATTACAGACACAAGCAATTTTGTTCGGTTTGTCACTGGGGGATGCACTGGGGCATCCTACGGAATTCTTGAGGCTAGATGAGCATAGCGGCATCAAGGAACGCTATGGTGAGGCGGGTATTCAAGTTCCCCCAAACCCCGCACTTTATACCGACGACACACAAATGACGCTGGCACTGCTTGAGGGTATTCTTGAAGTGTCACCTAGTGCTGATGATGATACGATGATGCAGGCAATAGGTAAACGGTTTATTCTGTGGGCAAGAGATACTAAAAACGCACGTGCGCCGGGTTTAACCTGTTTGGCGGGCGTTTCTAATTACGAAGATGGACTTGATTGGCGTGAAAGTGGGCTGGCGAATTCCAAAGGCTGTGGTTCTGCCATGCGCGTGGCACCACTTGGGTATCTGTATCAACACGATGAATCAAGACTTCGCCATGTTGCTACAAACACTAGTGTAATCACTCATCGTCACCCCACAGCCATTGCATCTAGTGTGGGTGCTGCCTATTTAGTCAAGCTCGCGCTGGATAGCGTGCCAATAGAACAATGGTTGGGGCGTGTTTTAGCATTTACCGATGGCATGAGTGACGAGTTTTATAGAACATTGCTTCGCGTAGGGCATGTGCTATCGTGGGGGAGTGAAGAACGCGCTCTAAAGCATATTGGTGAGGGCTGGGTAGGTGATGAGGCTGTTGCGCTCGCGCTCTATTGCGCCTTAAAGTACCCTGATTCTTATGTAAAGGCGGTACAACGTGGCGCGAATACGGATGGCGATAGCGACAGCATTGCTTGTATTGCAGGTGGCATCATGGGCGCGCGCTTGGGGTGGGATGCTATTCCGAGTGATTGGGTGGCGCGTTGTGAAAACCGAGACCTGTTATTTGCACTAGCAAATCAGCTAGAGGAAGCAAGAAATGCTAACTAAACAAGATATGAGAGCTTATTGCCTGCAACAAAAGGGCGCAACAGAAGACTTTCCATTTGGGGAAAATATTGGCGTGTATAAGGTGATGGGCAAGATGTTTGCGCTTGTTCCATTGGCAATCGAAGACCCCGAAACCGTTACATTAAAATGTGACCCCAATTTGGCGATATTACTAAGGCAAAAATATAAAGCGGTGACGGGGGCATATCACTTTAACAAAACACATTGGAACGGCATTTTGTTGGATGGTAGCGTGCCTGATGAAGAAGTTTTAGAATGGGCTGACCACTCGTATGCTTTGGTGGTTAAAGGGCTGACGAAGGCACAACGTAACCAACTCAATGCCGACGAGTGATGTTAAGAAGTTTAAGCGCGTTTGTTGAAACGGATTGTAGTTTCATGGGGCATCCGTTATACTTAAATACGTAATGACTTAGACCAGGGGAGCCTATGCAAGTGGGCTGAGAGGGCGTGTAGGAAGTGCCACGCCGACCCTAAACCTGACCCAGATAATACTGGCGTAGGGAGTGTCTCGTGATACGTCACACGACCACCCCTGAAGCATCCCGTCAGGGGTGGTTCTGTTTCACTTACAGGTCTCCTCTGGTCTTTTTATGGTAGATTCTCGTCCTACATAGGAGAACTTTGATGAAACAGGTTGTGATTTTTGTATTTTTAATGCTTTTCTCTGTCGTGTCATTTGCTCAAGAGAACTCGCTTATATTGGTTACCCATGATAGCTTTAGCGTAAGTGAAGAAGCGCTTGCCCTATTTGAAGAAGAAACGGGCATCACTATTCAAATTCTTACACTTGGCGATACGGGCCAACTGGTCAACCAATCTATCTTAAGTAAAAAAAACCCGTTAGGAGATGTGCTTTTTGGCGTAGATAATACCTTTCTAAGCCGTGCGCTAGACGCAGAAATCTTCTTACCTTATGCTTCTGATGAGCTAGAAAACGTGCCAGAAACTTTCTTACAGGTTGATAATTTCGTAACCCCTATTAGTTATGGCGACGTGTGTATCAATTACGACATTGCATACTTTGAAGCACAATCTTTACCCCTTCCACAATCCTTATCAGACCTCACAGACCCCCTGTACAAAGATTTGTTGGTTGTACAAAACCCCGCCACTTCATCACCTGGTTTGGCGTTTTTGATGGCGACTATTGCAACCTTTGGCGAAGGCGAGGAGGACGGTTACTTAGCGTTTTGGCGGGCATTGGTGGCGAATGGGGCGTTGATAGTTGATGGATGGGAAACAGCGTACTTTGGCTATTTTTCTGCCGTAGCCGAAGATGGTTCTTATCCTATGGTCGTAAGCTACGCCAGTAGCCCCCCCTTTACCCTAGATGAAGAAACACAAAAAGCGACCACTGCCAGCTTGGTTGGTGACAGCATGTGCTTTAGACAAGTAGAATTCGCGGGCATTTTGAAGGGAACAAGCAAGGAAACCGAAGCCCAACTTTGGATTGATTTTATGTTGAGTGAAGCCTTTCAGGAAGATGTGCCTTTGCAGATGTATGTGTTCCCCGTGCGTTATAGTGTGATTTTACCTGATGAATTTATGATATTCGCGCAAATTCCTGATGTCCCCGCGTTTTTAGATAGTGAAAGCATTGAAGAGAATCGTGATAGGTGGGTACAGGAATGGGTAGAGGAAATTCTTCGCTAGGAAAAATGCTAAGAAAAATTATTATAAATAACAGGGGATGTGCATTATTCATGCTCCCTGTGTTATTTATGGGGCTTTTTTTCTTCTACCCGTTGCTGGCTATCTTTAGCCTTAGCTTTCGACCTGAAGGTGTGTGGGATTTTAGTGGTTTTTTGCGTATTGTCACTACGCCTTACTACATTGAAACGCTATTTTTTACATTGTGGCAGGCGTTGCTCTCAACGGCTTTAACACTTCTTTTGGCAATCCCTAGTGCCTATGTTTTTGTGCGGTATCAATTTCCGTTTCGGCGGTTGTTGCTTACACTGTCAAGCTTGCCTTTTGTGTTGCCTACAGTGGTTGTTGCTACGGCACTTCAGGCGTTATTGGGCAATAATGGGGTGGTGAATACGCTATTGAAGGGTTTCCTTTCTTTAGAGAATGCTCCTATTCAGCTAGAGCGTACACTAGGATTTATCCTCATCGCGCATGTTTTTTATAATTATGCGGTTGCCCTAAGGATGATTAGTGGGTATTGGGCAAACCAATCATTGCGTCTTGAAGAGGCTGCCCAATTATTGGGTGCGAGCGGATGGCGTTTATGGTGGGAAGTGCGCCTGCCCATGCTACGCCCTGCCATTGTTGCCTCTGGGGTGCTGGTTTTTATTTTTACGTTTACTAGCTTTGGGATTGTTCTTATTCTGGGGGGCGTGCGGTTTTCTACACTTGAAGTCCAAATTTACTATCAAGCCGTCAATGTCTTTGACTTGCCGATGGCGGGTGCTTTATCTTTAGTGCAATTAGGCATTATGGCTGTGATGATGGGGGTATATACCCGCCTGCAACGCCAAAACAGCGTTGATTTAGCCCCTACACGCCTTATCTTAAAGCCCATCAGGCGTTGGTCTGAACGATTGGCTGTCTTGGGGGTTACGTCTCTTATGAGTACCCTGTTATTTGCGCCACTGGCTGTTTTGGTGTGGGCATCACTTACTTATGCACAGGATACCCCCTCATTACACTACTACGGACTTCTTGACGAAAATGTAAGAGGTTCTGCGCTGTTTGTATCGCCCCTTATGGCGGTTGCTAATTCATTGCAATTTGCAGCGATAACAACTATTCTTGCGCTGATTTTGGGCATCATCGCCTCGCTTCTCATCTATCGTTATCCCATAGCCGATGTGGTGTTTATGTTGCCCTTAGCCACAAGCGCAGTAACATTAGGTTTTGGGTTTATTTTAGTGTTAGATACACCACCCCTGCAATTACGCTCATCATGGGTCATTATTCCTATTGCACATACGCTGGTGGCGTTACCCTTTGTTATAAGAAGTGTTTTGCCGGCTTTAAGGGCAATTCCGCACCACACATTAGAGTCGGCGCGATTGCTAGGGGCATCCACTTGGCGCGTAAGGCGTGAGGTGATGTTGCCCCTTATTGGGCGTGGTATAGGTGTGGGGGCGGTTTTTGCATTTACTGTAAGCATGGGCGAGTTTGGCGCATCCTTATTTGTGGCGCGTCCCAATACGCCGACCTTACCGATTGCAATTTTTCGTTTGCTAGGTCAACCGATGCGCGATAATTATGGGCAGGCTTTGGCGTTAAGCGTCATTTTATTGTTGTGTTGTGCTGCGGGCTTTTTGCTTATTGAGCGATTGCGTGATGTGGGAGCAGGGGAGTTTTAATGTTAGAGCTAAAGCAAATCTCACTTGCGTTTGGACAACAACAAGTTCTAAAAGGTATTTCCCTTTCTGTTGCTACGGGTGATATTGTGTGCTTATTGGGCGAAAGTGGTTGTGGTAAAACGTCTTTGTTGCGTGTCATCGCGGGCTTAGAACGTGATTTTATGGGTGAAGTTTGGCTTGATGGTGCGCTAATCAATACCCTGCCCGTTGAGAAACGCAACATGGGGCTTATGTTCCAAGATTTTGGGCTGTTTCCTCATTTGAACGTTGAACAGAATGTGGCTTTTGGGCTAAAAATGCGCGGTGAACCTTTGCCTGTTCAAAAGCAACAGGCACAGCAGATGATTAATCGCGTCGGGCTAGAGAGCTTTGAGGGGCGTGATGTGTCTACACTATCAGGTGGGCAAAAACAACGGGTGGCACTAGCGCGTAGCCTCATTACAAAGCCCAATTTGCTAATGTTAGACGAGCCTTTGGGGTCATTGGATGCCACGCTAAGGATGCGATTGGCACAAGATTTGCGCCATAACCTTAAAGAGAACCGCCTTACATCACTTTATGTCACGCATGACCAATCCGAAGCATTTGCTATTGCGGATTGGGTTGCGGTGATGAAAGAAGGGCGCATTGAGCAAATTGCACCGCCTTTAGCCCTTTACCGCCAACCAAGAACGCAATATGTCGCCAATTTTTTGGGCTTTAACAACGTGCTGGCGGTGTCTCATTGGCAAGGCGGCGTTGCGGAAACGGCGATTGGCGTGTTGCCCGTTGCCAAGCGGTGTTCTGAGGTATGTATTCATCCTGATGCAATAGCTATTGTTGAAAAAGAGGGTGTAGAAGCTATCTTGGCAGAAGTCGTTTTGATGGGGGAAAAATATCGTTTAACGGCGCGTATCGGTGAGACACTTTTGCACTTTAATTGTTCCTCTTGGGAAGATGTGCCACCTATTGGCGAAGCAATACAACTTGCTTGGCGTACAGATGGCATCATCTCCTTAGATGACAGTCTATAGGCTAAATATCAAGGTTCTTGACGGTTCTAGCGTTGGTCTGAATAAAGCGACGGCGTGGAGGAACACTATTGCCCATGAGCATATCGAACACTTTATCTGCCTCGGCTGCATCTTCAATTGTGACCTGTAGCAGAGTGCGGTTGTTGGGGTTCATGGTGGTTTCCCATAGTTGCTCGGGATTCATTTCACCAAGACCTTTGTAACGCTGTATGCCTACTTTGACGGATTCCTTGTAGTTCTTCATGGCGCGTTCTAGCAATTGTCCATCGTTAAAGCCCGCTTGTGGGTAGATGTATTCTTGTTGCTTGCCCTGTTTTAGCAAGTAAATAGGGGGTTGCGCGATATACAAATGCCCGTTTGAAACAAGGGGTTGCATGTGACGGAAGAAGAACGTCAAAAGTAGGGTACGAATGTGACTACCGTCTACGTCAGCATCCGTCATAACGATAACGCGCCCATAACGCAATTTTTCGATGTTAAAGTCCTCATGAATCCCTGTGCCAAGTGCAGAGATGAGGGCTTTAATTTCGTTGTTGTCTAGCACTTTGTCTAAGCCTGCACGCTCTGTGTTTAAGATTTTACCGCGTAGAGGCAAAATGGCTTGGAAATGTCTGTCACGTCCTTGCTTTGCACTACCGCCTGCACTATCACCCTCTACAATGTAAATTTCTGCGTTGGGTCCGATTTGAGCGCAATCAGCGAGCTTGCCTGGAAGGGTGGTACTTTCGAGCAGGCTGGGTCCACTGCGTACAAGGTCACGGGCTTTACGAGCCGCTTCACGAGCGCGTTTGCTCGTCATGCACTTGTCGATAATTTTGCGGGCTTCGCGCGGGTTTACCTCTAGGAATTCGCTAAAGGCTTCTGAGACGACCTGTGATACCGCCCCCTGAACTTCGGGGTTAAGAAGTTTCACCTTTGTTTGGCTTTCAAACGAGGGGTCTTGAATTTTAACGCTGACGATGGCAGTAATGCCCTCTAGGGTGTCATTGCCGGAGAAGTTTGCATCTTTTTCTTTTAAGAAGCCCGCCTTGCGTGCGTAGCGGTTAATCACACTGGTGATGGCAGAACGAATCCCTGTTAAGTGTGTACCACCGTCGGGCGTGCTGATGGTGTTTGCGAAGGCAAGTTCTGTGATATTAGACGTTTCGTTGTATTGAAAGGCAACCTCTACCCCAATATTGCTGGGTGCTTTGCCTTCACGGGGGATTTCCATCATGCGGTCAGCGTAGACGGGATCGTGAAGGGACTTGCGGTAGCGGTTTAGATAGCGCACAAAGGCGTTTAGCCCGCCCTCAAAATAGAATGTCATTTCGCGGTTTGCGGGCTTAATGCGCTCATCTCTAAGCGTAATGGTGACCTTGCGCGTAACAAACGCCATATCTCTGAAGCGTTGAACAAGTGTATCAAAGCTAAATTCGTTGGGGTCTAGGACGGTGAAATCGGGCTTAAAAGCGATGGTTGTACCGGTCACTTCGTCGGCGTTCATGGGGCGAATTTTTTCTACCCCACTAACGGGTTTCCCGCGTTGGTGGCGTTGTTGCCATAAGAAACCATCGCGATAAACTTCTGCAACGAGTTCTTCTGAGAGGGCGTTTACAGCAGTAAGACCCACCCCATGCAAGCCACCACTTACTTTATAGGCGTTGCTGTTAAATTTACCACCTGCACCTACTTTTGTAAGAATAAGCTCCAAAGTAGAGATGTCAAATTGTGAGCTTTTGCCCACAGGAATCCCTACGCCATTGTCTGCGACAGAAACGAACCCATTATCATGGATGGTAACCAAAATACGGTCGCAACGCCCAGCTAAAGCCTCGTCAACGGCGTTGTCTACCACTTCATAAATAAGGTGATGGAGGGCTCGCATATCTCTACCCCCTACATACATGCCAGGACGAAGGCGAATATGTTCGATGCCTTCTAGATACTCAATATTGCTTTCGTCATAGCTTTGTACAGGGTTTACTATATTGTCTGTCATCTTGATTTTTGCCTCACAGATGAACTTCTGATGATTAGATATTGACACCGAAAGGGGGGTAAAGTGATTACTTTTACCTCGTTATTTTACCACGAAAACGGCATTTTTGCAATTGTAAGTGGAACATCTGTTTTGTAATAAAAAAGAACTGCGCTTGACAAAATGACGTTATTTTCATTAGAATAATGCCCTAAATGCTCTCGTAGCTCAGCGGATAGAGCAGGTGCCTTCTAAGCACTTGGTCGTGGGTTCGATCCCCGCCGAGAGCATACTAAAAATACCCCTTTTAGCGAGAGCCTAAAGGGGTATTTTGTTATAGGGAGTGGTCTTGCATGAAGGCTTGTGTTTCTAAGTCAATGAGCCACTCATTGGATTGGAAAAGTTGTCTTAAGTATTGGCAGTGATTCTTTGCATCGTCTATTCTGCTATATGCAATATAACACCCTAGCAAGTGGCGATGAATATCTTGCCTCAAGACATCTTGCGATAAGGCTTGTTGGTAGTATTGGATTGCTTGTGAGTAATCTTGCTTCTGCTGCAATAGTTGTGCCAGCCTATTGAGCGCACTAACATAGCCTTGATGAAAAGCATAACGGCTTTTCAAAATCCAAGCATCTTCGTGACCTTGCAGAAAATCGCCACCATATAAGCCAATAGCTTGCTCATTGTAGTGTTGTGCCTGGGGATGCGATAGGTCTTTGCCTGCGATAAGGTATGCCACAAATTCGGCAACATCATACCCAATGTTTAGCTGCGGATTTGGGCGGTAAATGTGGTTTTGATGAATTAAGACATCTCTTTGAAGTGCCTTATGAAGCCTGCGTTTGGTAACATGAAAAACATTGGTCGCCTGTTCGGTTTCTAGGTTTTTCCAGAGTGCGTTACAAATTTCTGTGCGCGTCACTGTAGGGCGGTCTAGCGCATAGAAAAGTAAGAGCTTGGGCAAATGCCCCTCCCATCGCCTTATCATAACACCATCCACACTTACCTTGCCATCACCCAAACCAAAAACTTGAATATCATGAGGGGTGTTCTTTTTTACAAGAGCATATTCGGGGTTAAAGATGGTTGCTCTCTCGCTTGCTACTAGTGCAAGCCAAGGCATTCTTGGCATCGTGCGTGCATTGATGACGATGGTGCATTGTGGGGGGATGTGATAGGCAAGAAGCACCATAAAGGGGTAAATATCATCAGACACTTCGGCATAATCAAATGCTTCAAACAGCAACACGTAGGGGGTATCCGAGAGTGCTTCTAGTTCTTGAGCGAAACTATGTACGGCTTCTAGTATTGTGCCACCCTGTTCTAGTTTTTGCATCGATTGTTCGTTAAAGTAACGCCCAAACAATGGCGTTTGTTGTGCCATCTCACGGATAAACCGCCCTAAAAAGGCACTTAGTAGTGTGTCGTGTGGTGAAAAGTTGTAGACAAAGTTCTTTTGAGACGTGTCATCTAATAGATGTGCCACTAAGAGAGAACGATAAGTGTAATGAGGGTGTAGCAATACAACGCTGTACTCTACTACCGACTGTGTAAAGCTATGGTATGCTTGACTAAGATCTTCAACAAGTTTTTGCACGAAATTCATCTCTATGTGATGATATTAACAATAAGCAAAGCACAGTATATCTGAAAGCAACAGCGCATACAACAAAGAGAGTTATGAGTATGAACCCATCGAAGCCTAAACGTCCTTTAGGACTAACGTTAGCCATTTTTGCCAGTATGATGCTATTTTCAATTGTTCCTTTGGCGCAAACGCTCTTTGTATTGGGTATCAATGGGTATCAAGGACAAGGCGATAGTGGAATTGTGTCGGGCATTAGCATTAGCAACTTTGACCCAGTCCCTTATCTTACTCGCGCCTTTTTAGCATTTTTGTTTTTAGCACTGTGTATTTTTACAGGATTAGGTCGCCCGCGTGCAATGCGTTTTATCTTTCCTATTGGAGTATTTTTATTTGGGGGTTCGGTTATTCTTTCGCAAATTTTACCTGCCTTTATCACGCCTGTTACCCTAGAAGAAGGTATAGACTCTGGAGTTCCTTTGCGCCAAACGGTGCAATGGGGTTACTTTTTTATGATACTGACCGTGACGACCTATAGCATTTGGTTTGCTAATCGCTGGTCGTCACGAGCATTTTTTAGGGGACACTACACAGAAAAAGACCTTGAGCTTATGAGGGCTGCTTTAGAGTAGGCTTCAATTGCCTTCTGTTTCCATACGGATAAGTTCACGGCGAAGCGTTTTACCCACGACGGTTTTAGGAAGTTCTTTGATAAAGGCAATACGACGCGGAACTTCATAAGCAGCCAGTTTACGTGAGCAATGCGACCAAACCGTAAGCGTGAAACATGGGGATTGCCCCCAAGAAAATAAGTTCCGAGTTGGGTACGCCACGGCAACTGCCACTTTTGATGTCTGTCCATGTTTGTAGCATTTCTGTATTGGCAACAAGGGCGCGGTGTGTTGCCATTGCCCCTTTAGAAACGCCTGTTGTTCCGCCCGTATACTGGAAAAGAGCAAGGTCATCTGGGCTTACATTTACAGAAACGGTTTTGCCTGCGTGGCTTTTTAGAATGTCCTGAAACCAGACATCTTTTACCTCTAAAGTAACGCGATGCCCGTCTTTCTTTTCACGAGTAAGGGTGAACAGCCACTTGGCAATCGAAGGAAAATACTCTTTGATATTGCTGACGATGACCTGCTTTACTTTGGTTTTAGGCTGTACTTGCTTGATAAGTGAGTAAAACACGCTGAGTGTAACAACAAACTCGGCATCACAATCATTAATTTGGTATTCCATTTTATCGGCGGGATAGGTGGGGTTTGTGGCTGCCACAACGCCCCCTACTTTCACGACTGCCCAGTATGTAATGCCAAACGCGGTGCAACTGGGCATGACGATGGCTACTTTATCGCCTTTTTTAAGACCCTGTTCTACAAAGTAGGCTGCGAGTGCGTTGGAGTTGTCTTCTAGTTCTTTACAGTTGGTGTAATGGCTAAGCCTGCCCAAGACGGGCATTTTGGCTGTGATAATAAATGCCACTTGATTAGGGCGTTTTGCTACTGTGTCTCTTAGATAATCAAACATGGTTTTGTTGGGGTATGGTGCAAGCGATTTAGGTACATGGGGTCATATCGCTTTGTTCATGGACGTTCTGCATAGGTTACCATAATAATTGCGCTCCTCGTAATAAAAATCGGGCGAATAACAAGTCATTCACCCGATTGTATTTTCTACTTATTTTCCATCTGAACGAGCTGGCGACGAAGTGTTTTACCAACGGCTGTTTTAGGTAATTCTTCAATAAACTCAATACGGCGTGGCACAGCGTAGGGCGCAAGATGTTTTTCGCAGTGCTTAATCAATTCTTCTGCTGTCAGTTTGGCATCAGGCTTAAGAACAACCCACGCCTTTAGGCTTTCCATGCCGCCTTTTCCTGCATTTTGGACGGCAGCAACGCCCACTTCTAGTACGGCAGGATGAAGCTTAATCTTATCTTCTACTTGGTTGGGATAAACGTTAAAGCCCCCGATGAGAGCCATATCTTTCTTACGGTCTACAATGTAGAAGTAGCCTTCTTCGTCCATGCGTGCAATGTCGCCTGTATAGAGCCAAATTTTACCATCTTTTTCACGGAGAACGTTGGCTGTTTCTGTAGGCATACCGTGATAGCCTAACATTAGGTTGGGCCCGTGCATCAGTAGCTCGCCAACTTCACCCACAGCTACTTCGGTTTCGCCGTCATCTAGGCTAACGATACGCATTTCCATATCGGGTAGGGGGAAGCCGATAGAGTTGGGTGGATTTTTACCGGTAATGGGGTTAACGTGGGTGGCGGTGGGGGCTTCGCTCATGCCAAAGCCTTCGCGTACCTTTGCGCCACTTATACGTTCAAATTCTTCTTTTACGGCGGTAGGAAGGGGTGCAGAACCACTAATGCAATATCTAAGTGACTTCATGCTAACTTCACCCGACTGAATTTTGGGGTGGTTATTGATGGCGTTATAAAGCGCAGGAACACCCGGAAATAGTGTGGGTTGGAAGTGATTAATGTTGTCTACGACATCGTTGATGTCGCGTGCATTGGGGACAAGAATAATCTTGCTACCCTGATACACACTAAGGCTGACAACCACGACCAAGCCATACACATGAAAGAAGGGTATCCCACCGAGTAAGGTGTGGTCGGTGGGTTTAATGCCTAGTGTATCAACCACACTTTTAAGCTGAAGCATGTTAGCTACTAGCGCACTGTGGGTAGACACGGCAGCTTTAGAAACCCCTGTTGTACCCCCTGTATATTGAAAGAGTGCAATATCTTGAGGTGTTACACTAACATTGGGCGTTTTACCATCATATTGCTTTAGCAAGTCTTGAAACCAGAAGTCGCCATTTTGAACACCTTCGATGCGATGACCATCTTTCTTTTCGCGGGCGATAGTAAAGAGCGTTTTAGCAATAGTGGGCAAATATTCTTTAATGTTGGCAACAATCACATGCTTAACATGGGTACGTGGTTGAATTTGCTTAACGGTGTTGTAGAAGAGGGTGAGGCAAAGCACAAATTCTGCACCACAGTCATTAATTTGGTATTGCATGGCTTCGGCGGGGTAAGTGGGATTTGTAGCAGAGACAATGCCCCCCGCCTTTAGAACTGCAAAGAAAGAAACGACGAAGGCGACGCAATTTGGCATGACAATAGCTACTTTGTCACCCTTCTTTAAGCCTTTATCTATTAAGGCACTGGCAAGCGCATTTGCGGCATGGTTTAGTTCAGCAAAAGTAAGGTTACTAGAAAGCCGACCGAATACAGGCACACGAGCCGTAGAAATCAGTGCTGTTTCGTTTGGATATTTATTAGCGGCATCCGTTAAAAATTGATGTAACGGTACTTCGGGATAGGTAATAGTGGCAGGTAGACCGGGGTCATAGTTTTTCACCCAGGGTTTGTCTGCATAGGTTACTGTTGTCGCCATTCAATATGCTCCTTAGTAAAAATAAAAATAAAGTTATCTTTATTGTGGTTAAGTATAGTTGATTCAGGTCGTGTGGGTCAAATTTTAGCTGGTCATCCATGCAAGCCATTGGGGGGGGATTTTAGCGATTTTTCCTGATTTGTCTAGGCAAATGTGTTTGGTAGTGCCTGTCACAAAAGTTTCGTCTGTGTCTGTATTTTTAATCTCGTATTCAAAGGTCATGGTACGGCTACGCGCCTCTGAGAGCCAACACCGTACCACGACGCGATTATCATAAACAGCGGCTTTAATATAGCGAGCGTGTACTTCTGTAACCGCCATATAATAGCCGCCACGCTCAAAATCGGCGTAACTACTACCACGCTCACGCATATAGTGGCTACGCCCCTCTTCAAACCAAACAATGTAGCTGGCGTGATGCACAATACCCATCGCATCGGTTTCTGCATAGCGCACATTAAAGCTGGCTTCGGCAATGTAGGGCTGTTTTTCGCTCATGAGGTGTCCTTTATTCTGAAGTGTGACGATGCTCTAATTCTGATAATACATCGCCTAATGATACCCCTAAATCGTTCATTAGGACTAGCGTATGGTAAAGCAGGTCTGCTAATTCATAAACCTGTTCATCGCGCCCTTGTCCTAGTGATGCTACTAAAACCTCTACGGCTTCCTCGCCCACTTTTTGTGCGATTTTATTGCGCCCCTTGTTCATGAGCAAATTGGTATAGCTTCCATCTTTGGGGTTTTGACGGCGGTCTGCGATGAGCGTTTCTAAATGGGATAAAAAGGTCATGATAGCTCCTATAACTGGTTAATGGTGCGAAAGAAGCAGGATATTTCACCTGTGTGGCAGGCTGCGCCCGCAGGGTGTACTAAAATGAGTAGGGTGTCTTCATCACAATCGATACGAATTTCATGGACACGCTGAATATTGCCTGAAGTTTCGCCTTTGTGCCATAACTCGGCACGACTACGCGACCAAAAAACTGTTTCGCCTATGTCTAATGTTTTTTGAAGCGATTCGGCGTTCATGTACGCCATCATCAATACCTGAAGCGTGTTTGCATCCTGAACAATGGCGGGGACGAGACCGTGCTTATCCCAACGAATAGACTGTATTTGAGCTTCTGTGAGCATTTTAGGCTTCCCATCCTGTAAGGCGAACTGGCACACCACGCTCGTTAAGATAGCCTTTTACTTGCCCCACACTAAACTCATTAAAGTGAAAGACACTAGCTGCCAGTGCTGCCGAAGCATTGCCTTCGGCAAAGGCTTGATAGAAATGGTCTAGTGTGCCTGCACCTCCAGAGGCAATTACAGGAATAGATACTGCGTTGGCAATGGCATGTGTTAGTTCTAGGTCATAGCCGTTCTTTGTGCCGTCTGCATCCATAGAAGTGAGCAAAATTTCGCCTGCACCCCTATCTTCTACTTCTTTTGCCCAGTCTAGTGCTGTTTTTTCTGTGGCAATCCGCCCGCCGTTGATGTGAACAACCCACTGATTGTCTATACGGCGTGGGTCTATGGCAACGACAATACATTGACTCCCAAAAGCCCATGCGCCATCGTTAATAAGCTGGGGCGTTTTGATAGCAGAACTATTGATGCTTACCTTGTCTGCGCCCGCAAGTAGGGTATCGCGGATGTCCTCGATAGTACGAATGCCCCCCCCCACACAAAACGGAATAAAAATAGTGTCGGCAACGCGCTTCACCATTTCTAGGGTGGTTTTGCGTGCCTCGTGAGAGGCAGTAATGTCTAGGAAAACCAGTTCGTCTGCGCCTTCGCGGTCGTAGATGCTGGCTTGTTCTACGGGGTCGCCAGCATCGCGCAAATTGACGAAGTTTACCCCTTTAACCACGCGCCCATCTTTAACGTCTAAACAAGGAATAATACGCTTGGCTAACATGGTTACGCCCTTTCCGAAACGATGCGAATGGCATCTGCGAGTGTAAATTGTCCTGTATAAAGTGCCATGCCAATAATTGCCCCTGCCACACGCCCAGAGTCACGTAGTTGACGGATGTCATCTAAGGTACTTACACCCCCAGAAGCAATGACATGAAGGTGTGTTTTCTCGGCGAGTGCTACGGTATCTGTGACGTTCACGCCGCTTAGCAAGCCATCGCGTGAAACATCGGTATAGAGCGCATGTTTTACGCCCATTTCAACCATCTTTTGCCCTAGCTCAATAGGGGTGAGGTCACTGAGGGTTTGCCAGCCGTGTGTGGCAATTTTACCGTCTTTGGCATCTAAACCGACACAAACATATTCTGCCCCAAAGCGATGCACGGCTTCTTCGACGATGCTGGGCTGCTTAATGGCAATTGTGCCAAGTACCACGCGCTTTGCGCCCAGTTCAAGTGCTGTTTCTATATCAACAAGAGAGCGTAGCCCCCCACCAAATTGCACGTTGACGTTTTTACTAGCCACCTGCTTTAGGATATTTAAGTTTTGGCTGGCTTCGCCAAATGCGCCATCAAGGTTGACCATGTGCATCCATGTCGCGCCTTCGTCATGCCAACGCTGTGCAATGTCTAGTGGGCTGTTACTAAAGATAGTTTGGCGGTTAGGGTCACCTTCTTTTAGTCGCACCACTTGCCCACCACGTAAATCAATTGCGGGATAGATAATCATGATATTTGTGCCTTTTTATGCTAATGCCAGAAAATTTTGAAGTAACTTTAACCCCATAACTTGGCTTTTTTCGGGGTGGAACTGTACGCCATAGATATTGTTGCGTTGAACGCCTGCAGTAAATTGAATGCCATAATCTACGGTGATTAATCTATCGCTGGCAAAAGATGGCACGCAATAATAGCTATGGACAAAATAGGCATAGCTGGGGGCGGGTAGCCCCTGTGTAAGAGGCGAATCTTTCGTAAAAGTAAGGGTGTTCCAACCCATGTGTGGCACTTTAAGGTCTTTGAATGCAGGGAAGCGCGTTACTGTGCCTTCTAGTATACCTAAGCCTTCATGATGCCCCATTTCATCGCCGTATTCAAATAAAAATTGCATCCCAAGGCAAATACCCAAGTAAGGAGTACCGTTACGAACGGCTTCACGGATGGGTTCTACAAGCTGACGCTCTCTCAAAATGTTCATGCCCGCCCCAAATGCGCCGACACCTGGCAAAATAATCTTAGTTGCTCCCTTAAGTTGTTCGGGAGATTGTGCAACCACAATGTTTGGGGCATTTAGGTGTTTGAGGGCGTGTAACACACTTCGCAAATTACCTGCCCCGTAATCAATGACAGCCAGCATAACGCACACTCCTTGAAAATAAATAAAAAAAACCTCGCGGGTTGCGAGGTTTTTCGACAATGTGTAACTAGGAACACACCACTAAACCAATACCCGTCAAGATGGTAAGGAAAGAAAATGATGGTGTGTGTGATGTACAAAAGATGTTTTCATAGGCGGAATTATAGCGCGTCTGGCGTATCTTTGTCAACTTACCAGAATTTTCGTTTTATCAGTTTTAGCAAGATGTTTTGCGTATTAAAAGCTCAGAGCTGATCAGTGTGAGACCACTAATTTCTAAACCTTCAATTTGCCCCATCAGCTGTCTCGCTGCTCGTCGTCCTAACTCAATAACATCGGCAGCAACGGTGGTTAAGCCTGCGTTTTCGGCTTCTGGCGCATCACCAAACCCCACAACACTGACATCTTCTGGCACGCGAAGCCCCAATTCTCTTAAGGCAACAATGGCTTCTAATGCCATAAGGTAATCAGAGGCAACAATGGCATCAAAGTCTTGGCGGCGTTTTAGTAACTGGCGTAATGATTGCCCTGCAACAACAGGCTCAAAATCGCCTTTAAGAAAGAAATCGGGAAGGATGGGTAAGTTATAGCGCATTAGTTCACGCCGAAAGGTCATATCGCGCCGAATACCATCATTTTGGCTTAAATCACCTTGTATAAACGCGATGCGTTTACGCTGGCACGTTTCTACTAAGTGTTGTACCAAAAGCTGTACGCCCTCAAAATTATCTGGTGATAGGGATGGCACAGGAATGCTGTCTAATTGGTGACTGGCTAAGGAAAGGGGTAAGCCTGTTTTGTAAATTTGAACAAGATAATCATCTGGCACACAATTGGTAATGACCAACATGCCACTTAGTCCCTCCACAGTAAAATTGGGGCGGGTACGCTGTGGCGCAAGCAAAATTTGTACCTCATAGCCATTTAATTCTGCGGTGGTAGATGCACCTAAGATAATGTCCCGTTGAAAGGCTTGATTGGGATTATTGGTAACAATACCTAGCCGATGGGTTCGCTTCATATTACATCTAGCTCTTTCTGAATGGCGAGGGCAACTGCACCTAACGCGCTCATATTGGTGGTATGTGCCATAGAGAATGTTACAGATTGCGCCTGCGGTAGGCTTTGTTGTACTTGGCTTATGACTGAAGACATCAGGGTATCGCCTAAGTCAACAATTGTGCCTGCTAATGTGACGTGGCTAGGGTGCAGAAATGCAATTGCCCATAGGACAATATGTGACACTTGCTGAATAATTTGGTCAGATAAGGCAATGGCAAGCGCGTCGCTATGTTGCATTGCATACTTAATGTGCAAATAAGAAAGCCCCTCCGTAGGAAGGATAGAGTTAGGATATTGCGCTCTTAGTGCTTCGCACTTTTGAATGATAGCATTCCAACTTAAGGAATCATTGAGGGGATGGGCATTCTCTACAGAGGGGTGAAGAAACCCAATATCACCGCCATGATGATAAGTGGCGTTTTCCCATGCGACCCCAATTTCTACACCATCATTCACCAATAACACCATCAAGTTACGAGTGCTATCGTGGGCTTGCTTGCCAAACGCGAATTGTGCGATGGCAGTTAGTTCTGTGTTATTGCCAATATAGACGGGCTTTTGATAATGTTGGTGTAACTCATTGGCAAGTTCAATATTAAACCATCCCAATGCCTGAGAGGCGTGAATGATGCCGTTTGCGCTGTCTACAACGCCCGTTACACCCACACCAATACACAAAAGAGGCGCATCAAGCTGGGCAATAAGACCATTGACGACTTGTTTTAGAATGTCGATGGCGTTTTGTTGGGTGGCATTGTTTAGGTTGGCATAGTGACGCGCCGAAATATCGCCGTTGAGGTTGCTTAAAATCCCGAAGATGCGGTCTGCGGTTACAGAAATGCCTATTACTTGGCGTGCATTTGGCACAAACTTAATAATGGTTGGGCGTTTGCCCCCACTATCTGTAGACTCGCCAAGCCCGTCCTCTATGAGCAACCCTTCTTGGAGAAGTTCTGCCACTAATTCTGAAACGGTGGGCTTTGCTAGTCCTGTTTCTTGTGAAAGCGCCGCGCGGTTATCGGCGATGCCATCATAAATTGCACGCAAAATAAGTTGGCGATTGTGCCACTTGAGTTGCCCACGAGTGGCTTTTCTGAGTTTCATAAGAAATTTAGTTCCTTTTTAGTGTGCAAGCGTTATTGCGTGCTTGCTCTATGATGTCCCAGTTCTGGGGGTCTTCGCCCCCAATTCCCCAAATCGCAACGCCACCTAGTGTTGGGAACGCTTCTTTCAGACGTTCTAGTTTATCAGCTAGGTGAATAGCATCGGCGAAGTAAATGGTTTGTTTGGGTAGACCTTGTACCTTAAACGCTATCATGGCTTCTTTGTTATCGAGGTCACGTTCAACGACCAATCCAAACGACTCAATTAAGCGTTGTGCTGCTTCCCATGTAACTGTTGTAGCGGGTGGGCGGTCTCTGAGCCAACTGTAGCCATAGAAATGTAAGCCAACTCGTACCTTATCCAAACTCATGACACTTTCAGCGTATTCCACCACATCCAGCACCCAATTGGTGGGGGCAATGGCGTTAGGTGGCTCGTTACGATTGGTGTAATCATAGGTCATTATGGTAAAAATATCCACAAATGGCGCAATCGCATACCAATCTTGGGCAGATGCACCTTCCCATGCGCCCTCATCGGTAAATTTTGCGTGGACGGCAATAGAAAGTAGTTTACCACGTGATTTAAGGGCTTGTGATAAATTTTGGATGAAAACCGAGAAGGCATCTTTGGTATTGGCAGGAAACCCTTCATAGTCAATATCAATACCATCATAGTCCATACGATCTACCAACGCGAGAATTTCTTGGATATGAAAGTCCATGTCATCTTCTGAAGCTAACATGCTGGGAATACTGGCAAAAATACTTGGGAGAACAACTACTCCTTCGGTACGCCATTGATTCATAAGCTCTTGGTCTTCTGCGCCACGTACTGCCTGTAACGTTAAATCAGCGTTGGGGGTATACCAAAACGGATGCACAATATCCAATTGCGATAAGTGATTAAGTAGCGACTCTCTTCCTGTTGGCTCTGCGGATGAGGGATACCACACCGAAACGCACCAATTTGGCGTTTGGGCGGTAACCCGCAAGGATGTGAGGAGAAGAAGAATAGTTGCTACAACGTAGCCATAATGCCGGGAATTTGACATGGTAGAACCCCCTTAGCTAAAATTTCGCCAAACAACACGCGGGCAACAGCTTCTGTTGCTACGGGACGAATGCTATAAGCACACAAGTAATTGTTGACAGACGGAAAAGCCGTAATGTCATAGGGCGTGCGAAGCGACACCACAATGGGGTTTTGTCCACGCTCTATTAGTGCTTGTACGATACTCGCTTGTGACGGGTCTCTCTCAGCAAGAATTGTTCCTATAATCACAACGTCTGCCTCTGTACTTTGTTCAAGGACACTGCGTGTTGTGGCTTCATCGGCAAACATAGGAAGCTCAATATGAATGATATTGTCGTGACGTTTTGCTATTGCATCCGCCAGCATGATTTTTACCCCAGAAGATGTGTCGGCAAGGGTGAGATTGCTGGGAAGAATAGAAATAACAGCAATCTTTGCTTGTGGCGCAAGCCTAAGCGGAAACAACCCATCTTCTTTAACCACAGTAATGGCGTTGTCGGCAATTTCTTGGGCAATGGCTTGGTGTTCTTCGCAACCCACAATGCTAAGTGAAGGTAGCTCGGTGGGGAGCGTTTGGCGAAGTTGTTGTATTCTTTGTAGCGATGCTGAATTGGTTTTGTTGGCAGTGATGTCGTCAATTTGTAGTGAATCTTCTAAATGACCAAGCATCACGAGGTCTGCGCCAGCGTCTAAGGCTTCGATAACGCTTTTGAGTGAGCCGCGTTTTGCAACGGCTTGCATGTCCATGGCATCTGTGATGATGAGGTCGTTAAACCCTAGTTGCTCACGGAGCAAACCCTGAAGGATGGCAGATGACAATGTGGCGGGCAATTCGCTGTCTAGCGCGGGAAACAAAATGTGGGCAGTCATGATGGCTTTTATCCCACCTTTAATTGCCCCTTGAAATGGCACAAGCTCGAACTTATGAAGGCTGGCAAGTGTTTTGTGAATGACAGGGGCATCATGATGGGAGTCTGCGCTAGTATCCCCATGTCCGGGAAAGTGCTTGGCAGTAGCAATTACACCTTCGTTTTGTAAACCCTTGATGACCGCTTGCCCCAAGATGCTGACTAATTCGGGGGAATCACTGAAAGAGCGTACGCCAATGACGGGGTTTTGTGGGTTATTGTTGATGTCTAATGATGGGGCAAAATTAAGATTAATGCCCATAGCAAGCATTTCACGCCCCAAAACATAGCCCGCTTTTTCTGCTAATGCTGCAGAGCGTGTTGCGCCTAATGCCATATTACCAGGTAGTTCGGTTGCGCCGTGTGTAATTGCCATCAGTTGCCCGCCTTCTTGGTCAATACCAATAATGGGAGGGAGTTGATTCCCTTCACGGGCTGCCTGATACAATGATTCGGTAAAGGCTCTCATTTGTTCTACAGAAGCGACATTATAGTTAAAAAGGCAAAAAGACCCTATTTCACCACGTCGTACTTTATCAAGAATTACTTGAGGAACGGTTGTCCCTCTAAAACTGTGCATTAACTGTAACATGAAACATTATCCTTCTTTAGAACCTGTGGCAGCAATTCCTTGTATAAAGAATCGTTGTGTAAATATAAAAACGACGATAACGGGAATAACAAAAAGCACACTAGCTGCCATAATATCTTGCCAAGGAATGGGTGATTCTTGGAGGTTATTTTTTTGTGCTACATAGATAGGCATGGTATATAAATCTGAGCGTTGTAGATACAGCAAGGGCTGTAGGATGTTATTCCACTGACCCACAAACAAAAATACTGTAATCGTAGCTACCGCAGAACGTGAGAGTGGCATAATGACGTACCACCAAATTTGAATGGGATTTGCGCCGTCAATCATGGCAGCTTCATCTAACTCTTTAGGGATAGTCAGCATAAATTGGCGCATTAAGAAAATTAGCGTTGCCCCACCTGCAAAATAGCCTGGTATGGTGATGGGGTTAAACGTGCCAATCCAGCTTAAATTGTGGAAAAGGACATACTGTGGCACGAGTGTGGCTTGGGCGGGTAGCATAAGCGTTGCCATCATCAAGGCAAAGACAAAGTTTTTACCACGCCACTCTAGACGACTAAACGAATAGGCAACCATAGAGATAGAACCTACAGTACCAAGAAGTACCAAGGACACCACAAAAATACTATTGGCATAAGAGCGGTAAAAATTAGGCTCGTTTAACAGCTTGCTATAGTTACCCCATTGTGGGTCTATTGGTAGCAAATTGAGTTGAGGTTGCCCCACCTCTTGAATGGTTTTGAGCGATGTTCCTATCATCCACACCAACGGAAACAAGAAAAACGTAGAAGCCAAGAACAAAATGAGATAGAAAACAATCGTACGTGTGTCGATAGTGTCCAGAAGAACCGTAAAGCGGTTACGGTACGAGTTTGTGAGCTGATTTGAGCTAGTTAAGGTTGCCATAGTTTATGCCTCGTAGTGAACCCAACGGCTAAAACGGAACTGAAATACAGTAAGCAGGATGATAATGGCTGCCAATATCCAAGAAACGGCGGCACCGTCACCGATGGCGAGTTGTCTAAAAGTACGCTCGTACAAAAAGATGGCGGCGCTGGCTAAGCTATCTTGAGTTTGTGTGTTGCGAATGATGTAGATGCTCTCGAATGTCTGGATAGCAGCAATAATGCCAATCACAACGTTGTAAAACATGGCGGGTGAAATCATGGGTAACGTAATTCTAAAGAACTTCTGCGTGGCTGATGCGCCATCAACTTCTGCTGCTTCATAAAGGGCTTTGGGTACACCCTTAAGCGCAGCCAAGAAAATGAGCATCCCCGCACCAGAACTCCACATAGTAATAAGGATGAGCGAAGGCTTTGACCAAAGTTCATTTCCAAGCCATAGTGGCACACGGTTACTATCTGGAAAGGTGGTAACGGTATTGTTAAAGAGGGCAAAGTGGTAGTTTGGTTTGCTAGTTGCTTCTGCTACTTCTGCATAAGCACGGAAGTAACGAAACCCATCGATCGTTGCGTTTAAGGCAATTATCCCAAAAAACACGCATAAGCCAATTATCACAGCGCGTTGTGCCTTAGGATGACGATTATTCCATAAGCCAATTACACCCATGCCAAGAGCCAATGCACCATAAAGCCATAATGCAGGAAGATGTTGGGAATCAAAGTTCTGAAGCGTTTCTAGGCTATAGGGGCTAACGAGACTGGATTGGAAGGTGAGGTATTGACCTAGAATATTGACCTTACCTGCGAATAAATCTATCGGGGCGAGACGAGCAAAGATGAGTGCGACTAAAACGCCAATGCTCCCTAAGAGAACCACATTTTTTACCCGCAATCCTAGCAAAAAGAACGACAACATGATGGGCAGTAATGAAATGAGTACGGCGGGCAAATAAAGAGCCTGCACTTCTGGTGTTTCAAAGCCGATAAGAAGTGCTAAAAAGCTCGCAAATGCAATCACCCCACTTACTTGCCATATACGTAACTGACGCTTTTCTTTTTGTTGTGCATAGTAAAAAATACCCACAGTAAAGATGAGGCTTACACCATAAAAGAGCGCAGGCTCAACGGGTTCTGCTACAATCGCACGCGCAAACATTAGGACAATCATCACCAAGCCAATAATTTCAGTAACGAGCATTGCACGTCCACGCTTATTTTCGTCCCATTCGCCCCGTACCAACGTATAGAGTATAGATGCGCCAAGAAGAGCGGGAATCGCAAACTTAAAGGGGCCTATCGGGTCACCCTTAGCAACACCTGCATAGAAACTGTTGAGGGTTTCTACTATATAAATAAACCCGCGATAAAGCCAATCGAACAGAAAGAATGAGCTTGCTAGGTTAGAAAGAGAAGTATTGATGAAACCACCGTTAGAGGACAGCATATAGCGCCACGCCAAAAGAATGGCGGGACCGCCCGCAAGAATAACGGGAATGTAGAAAATAAGGCGAAAAACACTAATACCCTTTAATGCCTGATTGAGCAATACCGCCATCAAAAGGGCTGTAGTAACCTGAAGCGGAACGCCCACAATAGCATAGTAGAAGGAGTTGTACATGGCTTGCGAAAAACGCCGCCCGTGTGCGCCCTGCCCAAGCAATAGCTCACGGTAATTTTCAAGACCAATCCAAGAGGCTTCTTGCCCTAGCTTATAATCGGTAAAGCTCCAATAAAACGAAGCTAAAGCAGGACCGACCACAAAAATGATGAACCCTAAAATCCATGGTGAGGCAAATAACACCCCCCAGAATGTGCGTCTTTGTTCTGCGACGGTTGCCCCAAATGAGCGTGCAAGATAACGCGCTATGTTACCTAGAATATAACTTCCAACGGCGATAAAAATGATGGTCATGAATGACCAAATGAGCGTATCAAAACGTGGATCTAAACCGGTGGTCATAAAATAAGCCTTTTATTGTGTGCTACTGTTATGAAAACGGGAGCGTTTATCACACTCCCGTTTTAGAACTTTATAGGGCGTGGGCTATCTTATTTAGTCAAGGTAGCCGTTGTCTTCCAGAATTACATCGTATTCGTCCTTCAAAGCGATTTGTGTATCTTCAAGGCTTTGTTGGTCGGTAAGGAATAAATTTACCTGTTCAACCAATAGGGGGCGGAGTTCTGCGCTGGCACGGATGTCAGAGAAGCTACGACCATATTCTACGGCAACATCAAGTAGGCTTGACCACACAGGGTTTGTGCTACGAAGTTCTTCCCATGCGTCTTGACGAGCAGGGGTGTAACCGGCAACGCTTACTAGATTCACTGCGTTTTCTTTGCTGGTGATAAACTTCAAGAATTCAACAGCCAATGTGGGATCTTCTACATAACCAGGAACCGATAACCAGTCGATAAAGACTTGTACGACGGGTTCGCCGTTTGCACCAGCGGGGTAGGGTGCAATGATGATGTTTTCCCAGATGGCATCGCTGGTGGAGGGCATGTTCCACATGGGGAAGATACCGCTAATGACGCTACCCGAAGAAATAGGTGTACCTTCAAAGGGTGGCAAGCCAGCGGTGATTTCGGTGGGGAGGATGGCACGGCGACGGTCATACATGAATTGTAGGGCTTCGGCAACTTCCGGGCTGTCGAATGCGCTAGAGCCATCTTCGTAGTAAAGTTCGCCACCGGCACTCCAGATATAGGCGATAAATTCTTGTGCGTCAAATAAGCCACCGCCGATGTCCATGAAACCCATCTTGGTCATGGCATTATCAGCAACGCCACTGTTTGCGCTAACGAAGGCTAGTGAGTCTTTAAATGTTAGGGCAGGCGCTGTGCCTTCGGCGATGTCGCTACGATAGAACATGGGGCGTGGGCTGATGAGCAAGGGCAAACCACGAAGTGCGCCGTCCCATGTGACTGTTTCTAGGGCTGCGGGCAGGAATTGGTCAAGACCGTCCCAACCTTCAACATAGGGGGTGATGTCTGCCAAAAGGCTTCCATAGGTGGCGGCATATTCAGACCCAAGATAAATGAGTTCGGGCCCACTGCCCGTAGTAATCCAGCCAGCAACGGTGGCATCAAAGTCACCCCAACCGCCAGTGATGATGTCGAGCTTGACACCAGGGTTTTCGGCTTCAAACGCTGGGAAGGCGACCTCACGAAACCAGTTCATTGTGTCTTCGGTTAAACCAGTGATATAAATTTCCAAAACATCATCTTGTGCGCTCATGGGCAGGGCAAGAACCACTGTTGCCATCAACGCGATTAAAATTTGTGTAAAGCGTCTCATGTTGTAAAACCTCGCATATAATTGTTATTCGATAACGAATAAGCAAAGTTAGTTAGTTAAACTTACTTATCCGACTTTCATAAATTCTAGGAAAGATGAAGGCTTTTGTCAACTAAAAAGGCGTTTCTCTCAAAAACCTAAACACTTATATTATTTTTGACATTACTGAAAAATATGAAAAACGTGGGAAATCAAAAACGCCCACTTATGCGGGCGTTTTAGTGAAGTCTATTGGTGCATTACTCGTTTTGTATACCGTTGTTAGGGGGTGTTACAGCAGGGAAAGTTCCCGTTGAAGACAGATTTTTACTGGTTTCAGGGTCGTATTTGTTTAAGACATTTGTCATGTGTTCTCTGTAAATTCTGTTTTGCTCTCGTGTTAGTCCCCACAACCGTTTAAGGTTATCAAGCAAACCAGGAAGAGCTTCTTCAATTTCTGCTAGGCGCGCGGTGTATAAACCAAACTCTTTGTCGTGGTTGCGCCAGATGTCATCTTGGGTGATGCTAACGTTCTTCCAGCGTTTTTGTTCTTCATCGCGCCAAGCGTTCCACTCCCCTCTAAAGCGTTCTTCGCTAAGGCGTTGGACTTCTGCGACCTCGGCAATGCGTCGTTCTACACGGTCACTCATGCGGTCAAAGTCACTGACAATGCGTGCCATTTCACGATAAGTTTGTGACCATTGTTCAAAGCGTTCCATGTTACGCGCCATTTCAGAGTCTTGCTCACCAAATTTCTTCATGAGTGTTTCAATTTGTTGCTCGTATTGGTGTTGGGTTAGGCGTTGTGAATCAATAAATTGTTGAATTTGTTCACGGCGTTGAATGTCGCCTTGTTGAACTTCCTGAATGCGTCGTTCATTGCGAAGAGACAAATCTTCAATGAGAGGAATTTTAGTTAACACACCACTAATCTGGGTGCGAAGGTCTTGGGAGTCGGTTTCAATTTGAGAGAGTCTACGCATGTCTTGGCGACGTTGCTCTTCAATAAGAGAAATACGGCGTTCTGGCGACTCAATTTGTTTGACAAGGTCGTCTAACTTGTCTTGCATAATTTTTAAGATGTCTGAAAGGCGTACTTCCTCTGATTTTAGTTCATTGATGAGGGTGGTGCTTTTTTGAATCTTTTCCACTTGCTCTGTCAGTTCGCGGATGCTACGCACTAGCCCTTCGCGGTTGCGTTCTGCGCGTAGTTCGGTTTCATGCTCAGCGTTTAAACGGCGGGCTTCGGCAGCTTCTATAAGGGTGCGTACCTCACCACGAACTTGGTCAATCATGACCCCTTCGCGTTGAATGGGCAAAGATTTCTCTTTAACCACCGAGTTATCAGATTCAAGGGTAGAAAGGCGACGTTGTAAGACATCTACACTTTCGCTTTGTTGGCGTAGGCGTTCTTCTAGGGTGATGATGGTTTGTTTATCACGGCGACGCTCTTCGTCTAGCCATTCAATCATGCGGGCGAGTGAAGCTACATCCATGTTTTATCATCCTTCTTGATGTGTCGTTTTACAGAATGCCATAAATTATACCACAGGGGTTTTACGAAAAAACGCGCTATAATACTAGAGTGGTTAGAAAGAGGGGTGTGATGGTTTTATTGGCAATGAGACAACGATTAGAAGACCTAGAGGCGCAAACTCTGGCACCTTATGCACTAAAAAGCGGTGAAAGTCGTGGGCGATTTCACCATGACCACGAGCCTTCCTATCGGACGGCATTTCAACGTGACCGTGACCGCATTGTTCATTCGGCTGCTTTTAGACGCTTGGAGTATAAGACGCAGGTTTTTACAAATGACGAAGGTGATTACTATCGCACACGCCTGACACACACACTAGAGGTGGCGCAAATTGGGCGCACTATTGCGCGGGCATTGGGCGCAAACGAAGATTTAACAGAAACAATTTGCCTTGCACATGACCTGGGACATCCGCCTTTTGGGCATGCTGGTGAGCATGTTTTGGATGAATTGATGCAATCTTACGGTGGGTTTAATCACAATCATCAAAGCTATCGCGTGGTGACAGAACTTGAAACGCGCTATCCCGCATGGAAGGGCTTAAACCTAACCTATGAAACCCTAGAAGGCATGGCAAAACACGAAACTGAATATGATTTAGGTAATGCAACAGGCTTTGATGTGGTGACACGCGGTAGCCTAGAAGCTCAAATTGCCAATGTTTCGGATGAACTAGCTTATAATGCCCATGATTTAGATGATGGTTTACAATCGGGTTTGGTGACCCCAGAACAACTAGAGTCGTTGGCAATTTGGCAGTTGCTTTGTGAACGCCTGGTATGGAAGGAAAAGACATTGAACGAAATCAATCGCCACCGTTTTATTCGGGAGCTAGTGGGCGTGCAGGTGGACGATGTGCTGCAATATACGGTTACCCAGCTAAGCACTCTTAAAGCAAACTCACCTATGGACGTTCAAAAGCATACTGAGGATGTTGTAGGGCACACACCGCCCCAATATGCTATGAACCGCGCCTTAAAAGATTTTTTGAATCACAATATGTATTATCATTTTAGAGTGGTGCGAATGAAGGAACGTGCGGCACATTTCATTTCAAGGCTTTTTGAGAGTTATATTAAAGAGTCACGCCAATTGCCTGTAAATTATCAAGCAAAAATAGAAGCAGAAGGATTGTATCGCGTGGTGGCAGATTATATTGCGAGTATGACAGACCGAAGTGCTTTGCTAGAATACCGTCATTTGTTCGACCCCATGACACGCCCTTAGTAAAAAGGATAATCTATGTCGGAGACAGTTTTAGGTGGGCGTTATGTCCTTATAGCACAACAAGGTTCAGGTGGTATGTCTGTTATTTATCGTGCAACAGACCGCATTCTTGGACGTACTGTGGCTATTAAAGTGCTGCGCCCTAGCCTGATGACGCAGGACCCCACCTTTCTTGAGAAGTTTAAAAACGAAGCCCGTAGCGTGGCGAACCTATCACACCCTAACATTGTGACAGTACATGATGTAGGACAGGAAGGGCAAACGCATTATATTGTGATGGAGTTTGTGGAAGGGCAAGACTTAAAGAAAATTATCAAGCAATTGGGTGCTATGCCTGTTGACCGTGTGCTACATCTTGCTATTCAAATTTGTGCAGGCATTGGTTACGCTCATCGTTCGGGCTTGGTTCATGCGGATATTAAACCGCAAAATATCTTGGTGACACCGCAAGATGTGGTAAAAGTAACTGACTTTGGCATTGCACAGGCACTTAACGACACACAACCCCAACAACGTGCAGAAGTGGTATGGGGAAGCCCTCATTACTTTGCCCCAGAGCAAGCCAGAGGCGAACAACCCTCGCCTGCGTCTGATATTTATGCCATTGGTATTGTGATGTTTGAAATGCTTACAGGACGTTTGCCCTATACGGGCGCAAACCAACAAGACCTGGCATTGGCACATATTAGAGAGCGCGTGCCTCGTGTGACGGAACTCAACCCATCCGTGCCAGAATCTTTGGCAAATATTGTGTATAAGGTGATGGGTAAAGAAGCGAATGACCGTTATCGTATGGCAGACCAATTAGGGCATGTGCTACAAAACTTTAAGGATAAAGCACGCGATTACACCGCGCAAAATAACCCTAATGTGCCACCCGCCGTCCCCAGTCAACCGCCACAGGTTGCGCCTCAAATTCCAATGCCACCCTCAGGGGTGGGGTCTCGCGCTGTGCCACCAATGCCTGCTTCTAGCGAACCAACGATGAAGTTTAGCCCTGCACCCTCTGCACCACAGCCTTATAACCCGCGTGCTGCTGCACAAGGCATGATGCCGAATAATCCTTCGCCTGTTCAACAACCTCAACCGTTGGAACAGCGTTTTACAGCCCCACCCCCGCGTTTCGGTGATTCCAGCCAACAATTTTCACCGCGCCAATATTCACAACCTATGCCTGTTACAGATGAAAATGAAGGCACAGATTGGGTGACGATTATCTTGGCTATACTCGCGTTCTTGGCAGTGGCGGGTTTAGTTCCGTTGTGGCTTATTGCTGTAACCGCAGGGTAAAACTAGTCGCTAATAGGGGGGATTTCCCCCCTATCGCTTTCATGACCCAACGGTCATTGAGGGTATAATTGCTCCAGATTGCTCTGCAATATAAGTGTTCACCCTAACGGTTGCAGTCCCTTGGCTGGGAGTTGCCAAATAAATGCCTATTGCGCCATCACGGAAGGTCATATCATCTACTTCTATGACTTTTTCACCGTTAATGATGCCCTGTAGCATGCCGTAGTAGATGCGAATTGTAATCATGTTACTTTCCCCGATGGGGCGGACGGCATCGTTAATCGTCCAATTCTCGCTTTCTCCGCGTAATTCACGCCACACACTATTTTCTCTTACCCAAACGCTAAAGCGTCCCTGACCATCTACAGCGAAAACGTTGTAATTGTCGGGGTCTTGATAACGAAAAACAATGCCATAACCACTATTTCGGGTGCTGGAGGGGTCTAGTGTCGCTTCGATGCTAATGGTAACATTTCCATAGCTAGAATTGGGTGAGAACAGTGTTGATGTTGCCGTTCCCGACTCCATATTGGAGATGATGTATTCACCCCCTTCTGGCGAGAAAGACCGCAAAACCAACCCTTCATTACTCACTTGCCAAAATGGTCGTGTCGCGTCATCTTCTTCAAAACTACTCATGAAGAAAAAGTCATCGCCAGTCATGCTTTGTACACCATCACCCGTCATGCTCTCTACAGTATCGCCGGTCATGCTTTGCACTGTTTCACCCGTCATGCTTTGCACTGTTTCACCCGTCATGCTTAAGATGCTGGGGATAGAGGTGGGTGACATCTGCGTAATGACAACAACATTGTTACTAGGTGGGTCTTGCAGCACCCGTGCCACCAGCAAAAGCGTAGCCATAGCAATAAACAACGCGACAAATGCCAAAGGATTTTGCCTTGCGGGTTTAATAACAACGGTCTCTATGGCTTGCATAATGGTTGTGGTGCGCTGTTTAGGGGTGGACGCTGAGAGAACAATAGTCGGGGGCTGTGAATAATCGTGCATGAAATTTGGACGCGCCCTATTTTCTGGCGAGCTTTCATATATTTGTTGGATGGCGTTTGAAAATGCTTCTGCTGATTGGTAGCGGTCTGCGGGGTGTTTACTAAGCGCACGTGCTACCATTTGTTCAAAGTGGTGGTTTTCCTCGCCAATGAACTCGGTAACGCTGGGTGGTATGTCTTGGATGTGTTTAATGATGACAGATGCAGTGCTATCGCCATCAAATGGCACGCGCCCTGTAAGCAATTCAAAGAGAATGACCCCTAAAGCATAAAGGTCACTGCGATGGTCAATATCACCCCCTAATGCCTGTTCTGGTGCCATATAAGCAGGTGTGCCGACGATGCTTCCCTCTTGTGTCATACCACTACTTTTAACCAGCCGTGCAATGCCAAAATCTGTTAAGATGGCACGTTGATCTTGGTTGAAGAGAACGTTAGCCGGCTTTACATCACGGTGAATCATGCCGTTTTTATGGGCGTAGGTAAGCGCACTTGTAAGGTCTAGCATAATTTGCTTTACTTGGTCAAGCGGAGGCAAAAGGTCTTTTTTGCGATAATCTTCAATCCACTCTGAAAGGGACTGCCCAGTAATGAGGGGCATTACCATGTAGTAGAGTTGAGAGCCGTTGCGCTCTAAAACATCAAAATCAAAAACTTGTACGATATTAGGGTGGTTAAAGCTGGCGATAATATGAGCTTCTTGTTCAAAGCGTTCTCGTAGATTGCTTTCAAAAGTAAGGTGTTCATGGAGAATTTTGATAGCGACCGTGCGTTTGAGGTTGGCATCCTCCGCCTTGAAAACGGTTGCCATCCCCCCCGCGCCCAAACGCTCTAGGATGGTATAACGCCCAATTTTTGTACTGATTAAAGATGCTAAGTTGCTCATTGAACCGATACCTATATGTGGAGCTAAATGATTTTGGCTGATGCTAACAGCTAAACATTGCATAAAAATGAAAATTCACGGTTTTCAACGTTCTGTTCATTAAACTCTTAGTTTTGCTTTTCATGCTACCACAAAATTGAGGCTCTGAGGTGCTTCATGTTATAATAAAAACTATTATGAAAGGGATGAGGCATGAGAACAAGGCGATTTTTAGGCATGGCAATGGTGGGGATTAGTGGTGCGGTGACGGTGGTAGCGGGCATCGGGCTGGCTGCATCACCTACTGAAACACTCGGAACGCTTCTTGTGCCAGCAATTGCGATTTTTTTGTTGGTTTCGCCCATGCTTTTGTTTGGGGTGTATTGGGTAGTTCGTGATGATAACGCGCCTAACTTGCCCGAATTAGAAATGGAAAAACCACTGGCATTGGTGGATATGCTGAAAGAACATCAGGAAGTAGGTCTAAAAATTGTCACCGAAAAATTAGGGGTATCCTCTGAGGATGTGTTGGGGATGGTGACTGATTTGGCGCGGCTGGGTCTCTTTACGGGCTATATAGCCTCACAGGGAGAAGGGCGTGCTGCTTCTGTAGATAACGAGGAACTACTGCGTTTGTCGCACTGCAAGGTGTGTTCGCAACCTTTACAACTTACAACGTCCTTTACAATTTGTTCTAAATGCCAGACGGCTTATTTCCTCAATTAGTGGGGGTACGCAATGCCTAATTTGGTGTAGACTAAAAATATGAGTCATTTTAATTAGAAAGAGTAAGCCATGTCTTCTGAACTTTATGAAAAGATTGTTTCTCAACGAGGAACACTAGAGAACCTAGTCGCCAAGATTCCCGGTTTTAAGGGGTATCATGAAAAGAATGCTCGTCGCCAAGCCGATACCATGCTAAGAGACTTTTTGGCAGAGCGTATTGAGCGCATTGTGTCACTGTTTGTAAGAGTAGAAAATGACATTATCAATGCGGGTGGCATTCGCTTTATGGGGCGTACCCGTGAGGTAAAGTCTAAAGTTCAGTCTTATTCCGACCGCATTAAAACTGCCGCGCCAAAATACTCTGGCATGTTTGAAACCATTAAGATTGGCAATGAAGAACTTGATCGCATTTATGCGTTTGATGAAGCACAGGTTACCTATATCGATAATCTGGAAGTGGCTGTGGGTACTTTGCAATCTACGGTAAGCAAGAACGAAGATTTTGCGAGTGCGCTAGAAGAAGTGCATAGTGCGGCGCAAACCGCTATTGACGCATTTTTGTTGCGTGATAATGTCATTATGGAAATTGGCGAAGAAAACTACTAAACCAAAAGATGTCTAAAGGGAGAAAAAACAATGCGTTTAATTGATGTGTTGGTTCATGATAATGTAATGGAAGATGAATTCAGTTTTCGTGTGCCAGAAAATGGTGACGGAGATTTGCGCTTTGGCTCACAACTGATTGTACAAGAAAGCCAAGTCGCGATTTTTGTTCGCAATGGTCAGGCTCTGGATGCGTTCCCGTCGGGTCGGCACACGCTTTCTGTGGCAAACTTACCTTTTCTAACGAACCTTTTGCAAATGGCAACCAGCGGGCGTACCCCATTTCAAGCCCAAGTTTACTTTATTAACCTAAAAAGCATGCCCCAAGTACGTTGGGGAACAAATCCACCTATTCCCGTGGTGCTTCCTGATACGGCAATGGGGGCTGCGTTACTTACTACATTTGGCACAATGACCCTTAGTGTTAGTGACCCCATGCGCTTCTTAAAGAAGTTTGCTGTTAGCCGTAAGGTGATGCGTGTTGATGACCTTAAGGACACCATCCAAACGAAACTTATGGGTGAAATTACGGACTTGCTGATGGATGCGGGCATTACGAGTATTCCTGATGCCAACAAATTGCTAAAAGACCTAGAAGGCGCAGCACTTGCTAAGCTAAGCGTTGAATTTGAAGATGAATTGGGCTTAAAGATTAGCTCGTTTGATGCGAATCCCTTTAATGCCAAGCCCGTTCCTGTAGATGATATGATGAGCTACATGAACGCCGAAACTTATGAACGCCTTATTCGCGTTCAGGCATTACGCGATGCTGCTAAAAATACAGGCGCCGGTGGCGCATTGGCGAGCGCCGGCGTTGGTCTTGGTGTTGGGCAACAAATGGGGGCAATGTTCCAATCGCCCGAACAGCAACAGCAACAGCAACAACAAGCTATGATGAACCAAATGATGATGCAGAAAATGATGGAGATGATGGGCGGTCAACAACAAGCTGCTCCTCAAGCCCCTGCTACTTCTAGCGCACCCCAAACCGTTGCAGAAGTACAAGCTGCCATTGAGTCGCTAGATATGCGCCTGATTAACGGTGAAATTAAGCAAGAGATTTATGACAGACTCTTGGCGAAACTAGAAGCAAAACTTAAAGAATTGGGTGGCTAAAGCCCATCAAAAAACAGAAGGGGCGAAAGCCCCTTTTTTATTTGTTTACTTGCCAAGTGGTGATAACGTGCGCGTCTGTACCCTCTAGCGTTAAAACGCGCTCATTGGTGTTAGGGTTGTAAAACCCGATAGACAACACATACTCCCCGATAGGTAATTCCCCGATATTGAGGTGATAAACATCACGATAAACGCGCCCTATTTCCCACGTTTGTGAGCCAATGCGCCCGTTTTGTGGGTAGCGGTCATCTTGCGCCCAAAGGGGTGACTGAGTGCTAGGATTCCATGCGCCTGTAAGGTGAGCAAACACCTTTAGGGGTTCTTCTGTGCGGGCTGTTGCCTGCCAATAGACCACTAAAGTTAGGCTTTTTGTTGGCAATTCTTCGTAAAGCTGGTGCCCCATAAGACTGATTGAATTTTCAAATTTCGCCAAAGGCGCATCGTCTTTGATGAAAAGTTGCTCCTCTGGTGTAAGCTCCCACGTTAAAAATTGTTGAACGGGTTGCCCTAAAAGCCTTGTTTCTCTCACTGCTTGTAGATTATTGCGTATCCAATCGGGTGCGATGTTTGCATTTTGCCAATCGAGGCGTGTGTGTTCAAATAACCAAAGCGCATCGTGTGTTTGCACGAGTTCTTCAAGAATGCCCTCAATTTCTGTGACGGGCTGTGTGGGGTTGTAGGGCAGTGCTTTGCTGGCAATGGGCTGTAGATAATAGCCGAGCGCGGCATCAACACTTGTTTGCACAATCACATCGTTTGCGCTCACAGAAGCCTGAAAATAATCACGTACTGCAAACCAATTGGGTGATTTAGCATAAAGCGGGTTCGTGTGGTGATTGACGAGGCTTTGCCCAAGTAATGCGCCATACGCCACCCCAACAAAAATTGCCAACACACGGCTTAATCGTTGTTTGGGAAGCACGATAACGGGTGCGCCAAGCAGTAAGATAAAGGCGGGAACGGCTGAAATGACATAGCGAGGTGTAAAAATGCTTACCCTTAGGGCAACGAGGCTAAGGAGTAGGATGGGTATGATGCCCAATGCCAGCATAAACAATGTTAAATTGCGGTGATGACGCGAGAGAAGCCATACACAGTAGCCTAAAATACTCAAGCTGATAAACGCAATGGGTAAGCCATAAGGTGTTTGTGCTAGTGTTTCGCCAAATAAGAGGGTAGGTAAAAAAAGCGTTAGCCACAGATGAGGGCTGAATGCTTCTGTATTCCCTCCGTAACTGCCACTGGTAAATAAGCCACTTTGAAAGAAAAGAAAAGCGCCGACCACAATTGCTCCAACAATGGCATGTAAACTTATCCATTGAATCAGGCGTTGGCGATGATTGCGAAAGAGGACGATACACCCTATTAAACCGAGTGTGGCGAAACTTAGCAATTCAAAATAGAAAATAAGCGCGGTAATGAGGCTAATCATTGCATAGGCAAGCAAACTCTTCCTCTTGCCTGTTTGTAAAGCGTGCAAGCCCCAATACAAGCCTAGTGTGCTAAAGCCCCCCCAAACTGCATAATTACGAAAGTCTTGGGCATGCCATATCTCAAAAGGATGTAACGCCCAGAGCAACGCTACTAACAAGCCATAGCGTGAGTTGCCTAAACGCTTTCCAATGATATATAGCGCAGGAATCCCTATGAGATTACACAGTACACCCAAAAAACGAAGCGTAAACTCATTATCCCCGCCCCCTACCCACAAACCCCATGCTCTAAATAGGGCATAGGTGAGGGGAGGGTGCGGTTCTATTGTGGCAATGGTAGAAAGAGACTGACTAAGGGGGATGCCTGCCCAATACTGCGCTGAAAAGGCTTCATCGCCTCTAAAAGGTACATTAGCAAGCCCAAGCGTCCTTAGCCAAAAACCAAGCACAATGATGAGGCTAGTGCCAAGCAGTACGCGCCGAGACATACTTATTTAACGGTCTTGCGCTCGAATGAAGCAAGTTGCTCATCAGTTAGCGGTAAATTGACTTTATTACGACCCGTCCCATCGCTAGAACGTGCTACGTCACGCATAAAATCTTTAAGTGAGGGTTTTTGCTTGCCATCGGCAAACGCGATGCTTACGCCCTCTTCTGAAACTTCAACTTGTGCCTTCGGGCTAATAAACACCACTAGCGGTTGCACTACAATATTAGGGGCATATTCTGCCAGCAATTTTTGGGCGTGTTCGGCTGCACGCTTTGCTTCTAAAGAAGGATTACCAATGCCATCCATGCGTAATGAGGATAGCGTGCGAGACAATGGATTGGCTTTAGTGCGCCACACATCATTACTAACGGAATAGTTTCCTTCGTGCCAGCGTGTGACAATCGCAAAAACACCCTGTGGAGAGATGAGAAGGTGGCGTGTGGGGAAGTGGTAGTAATGATACAACACGCTCTTTTTACTTAAGCCCTTAAGCCCCTCAAGAATAACATCTTCGGGTCGGGGTCGTCTTGCCCATAGGTTGGTCATACGGATAGAAATAATTGTCAGCACAAATGCAATCGGCAAGATAAGCACTTGCAATAACAACGTTACGCTATCAATGCTAGTTTCACCGGTAAAGAGACTTTGATTGATAAAGATGAAGCCCCCAATAAGCAAAACAAACGTTGCAATGAACAAGTACGTTGCAATAGAACGATTGCGGTCAGCGAGCTTTGTATTGATAACAACACGCATTGAATGTCACCTTGTAGAAGAAGTTTTTATAAAAAGCCCCCAAGCAGATACCTGAGGGCTAAAAGTTGCTTTACTTGCAGTCACTACCATTGTTTCTTAGGAGATATTCAAACGATTGGGCATTGTCACCTTCGTTTCTTTCGTTGAATGCTCCGTTGGGGTCGATAGTAAAAGTGAAACGATGTTGCTCATTGAAGAAGACCGTACTTGCCTCAAAAGACCCCTTAATGCCAATAGTTGCACCGGGTGGAATGGAAGGCAAAGCGAGGTCAAAGGATTGTGTGACTTGACCTGTTCTAACAGCAACATCCGTGAGACGGAAGATGCCAGCAGGAGTGGGTTCAAAGCCATCATTTTTAATTGCCCAGTCAAAACTCACTTTGTCACGGCAACGAAGCGTATCAAGGGTGGGTGTAAACTTGGGTGTGCTAACAAAGAATAGGTCTGCGTTGAGATAGGTCTCTGTGCCTGTACGTGGTACAAAGTAGGAAACGGGCCCCATGTGGGGTAATTCGGCACAAACAGACGTGCCAAAACGCACTGTAGGCAGCAAGTACCATTGTTGAGGCGCACCATAGGAAACCCCGATGACGGCGCGTTCTATGTCACCCGCATCGGGGGTGATACAGTGGGTTACTTCTACTCTGAGCTTGCTTGCCACATGGCTGGGCAAACCATATTCGCCATTGGCAAAAATTTGATAGGTTAGTCCACGCCGTTCAAAGCCAGGAATTGTAGAGGGCACTTGAGAGATATTGCCAATAACACCCGGTTGCATTGGGGCTGGCTCTAAACGGCAATGAAGTGTGAATGCGGCACCCGCCGTCACCAAAATATCTTGGGGGTCATAGGTGATGTTAGGGCAAAAAGTATCAGGATATCCCGACATGACCGCGAGAGAAGTATTAGGGTCGCCACCAATAGTTATGCCAATTTGTACGCCATTATTCGTGGTGGGGGCGGTTTCTGCGCGTGCATTGGGGTCATCAATTTCTAGGCTAATGCGTGCAACACCCCCCAAATTGATGCTAACAGGTGCAGAACCATCTGAGGGCCCAAAAACAGCCGCAGACCCTAAGTTGCCAAGGTCAAAAGTGCTACCCGGTGTCCATCCCCAATAAGAGAGAACCGATGAGCCTGATGTATCTGCCGAGAAGCGAAAGTCTACAGGCATATAGAAACCCGCCCAAACAACGGGCGTGTTGACGGCGACAGGTTGATTAAGCGGGACACGCACAACACCCGTGGAACTGATGTTAACATCGGCACGGGCAACAAGGCGTGCATCTTGGGGAGAACCGCCGTTGGTATCCTCATAAACAACAAGCGACACTGTTTGACCGGGAACGGCTTGTACCACCCGAATGTTGACAGCGTTAATGGTAACAGGAAGCGTATAGGGGCTTAAATCAAAGCCGCTGATAACCAGTGTAGACTCATCAGAAATGAACCATGTTGTGCTGGCATCGCCACTGTTAACGCTGACGACTCCTGTTTGTGCGCTAATAGGCGTGATGAAAAACACCAAAAGCCCTAAGAGCAAACCGAATGGACGGATAAGTTTGTTGAGTGAAGGCTGTTTTTGCATTTCTTTTTCCTTAACAAGCAAATGAGCATGACGTGATGCAAGGTATTGTAGGGTGAATGTGGGCGATGGTCAAGTCAACTCGTTGCAAGCCTAGCCGTATGTTTTCTAGGAGAGTATAATTTGGCACGCTTGTGTGTTGTTATTTTGGGAGGGCAAATGAACGATTTGCTGGTGCTATTGGTTGTGAGTGTTTTGGGTATAGGTGCGTATTGGACGATGGTACTTTTCCCGAGACAACGAGATTTTACGAAACGTCAACAGATGGCGCGAGAACTAGCCGAAGGTGATGAAGTTGTTACATTTGGTGGTATTATTGGCAAGGTGAAGCGGATAGATGCACAACAAGGTGTGGCTTGGGTAGAAATTGCCGATAAACTCCAAGTGCGTGTTGTGACCGCTTCTATTGTACAACGCTATGACCCAGAAGAAATTGCCCGTAACGCGCAAATGGGGCAACTTGAAAAGATAGAGACTGTCGATTAGAACCAATAGCTCACCTTAGGGTGAGTATCATCAACCTAACAAGGAAAGAACAACTGCATGAAAAACCACATTAGATGGTTCATTTTTATTGTGTTACTTTCAGGTTTTTGCCTATATGTAGCTTTACCCGCGTCTGTGAAGGGTATCACCCCAGATGACCCCATTTGCGCTGAATACAAAGAAGATCCCAGCGTAGATACGAAGGGTGTTCGTTGTGATGAACATATTCGCTTAGAGCTTAACGGCGATTTCACACCCGAAATCGACCTAGCCATCAGTCAAAGCCTTGGGCTAGACCTTGTAGGTGGGCTTCGTGTGTTGCTACAAGCAGACATTGATACCGCCACTTTTGACACAGAAACCTTGCGAACTGCAATGGGTGAAACGGCAAATAACATCAATCGTCGCGTGAATGGCTTGGGACTTACTGAAGCAACGGTACAGCTACAGGGCGTTGACCGTGTGCTGGTTGAATTGCCTGGCGTAACTGACCGTGAACAAGCCGTACAAACAATTCAGCAAACCGCACTTTTGGAATTTGTGGATTTTGCTGGCTTGCTAAATAATGCTCAATCTTATGAGGGGCAACAGATTCTCACCACAGAGCAAATCGCCTTAAGGTCAAATCGCGGAGAGGGTGAAAATGCCGCCGATATTTTTGCAGGGGCGCGTAACCCAAACACCAACGAACCTTTTCAAACCATCTTGACGGGTAATGCGCTTGACCGTGCGAGTGCAGAATATGGTGCAAGCTCGGCAAGTGGGATTCCTTCTTGGTATATTGTGTTCTCTATCAAACCAGAATTTGTGGAGACATTTGCGAATTTTACTGCGTCCCGAGTGGGGCAACCGATGGCAATTGTGCTGGATGGTGAGGTGCTTTCTGCACCAGTCATTAACTCGGCGTTGTCTGATGGTGGCATCATTACGGGTAACTTTGACCAAGACTCTTCACGCCAATTAGCCCTTCAGTTACAGTCGGGTGCATTGCCTATCCCGCTTAAAGTGATTGGTAGCTCTGAAGTGGGTGCAACGCTAGGGCAAGTTTCTGTTGAACGCAGTATTCGTGCGGGTGTTGTGGGTGTGCTAGTCGTCTTGGCGTTTATGCTTATTTACTACCGCCTTCCTGGTGTGGCAGCAAATCTAGCGTTAATTTTGTTCATTTTGTTGAACTTGGCAATCTTTAAGCTATTGCCTGTTACGCTAACGCTCCCAGCAATTACGGGTTTCCTCATTTCAATTGGCACGGCAGTAGATGGCAACGTCCTCATCTTTGAGCGCATTAAAGAGGAGCTGCGAGCTGGAAAACCTTTAAGTATTGCGTTGGATTCGGGCTTTGACCGTGCTTGGACTTCTATTCGTGATTCCAACACTTCTACCCTTATCATCTGCGGTATTTTGTTTTTGTTTGGTCAAACACCGGGCGCAAGCATTGTAAGTGGTTTTGCGGTAACGCTTGGTATTGGGCTGATTGTCAACTTGTTCACAGCAGTTATTGCAACGCGCACATTCTTGTATTTGCTGGTGGGTGTTGGGCAACAAGCCATTGAGAAGCGTCAATGGTTACTTGGCATAAGGGGCGCGTAAGATGGAGAATAATACTGTTTTAACGATTGTTGTTTTGTTAGTTGCCGTAGGCATTTTAGGCTACGGTATTGTAACGCGCAAAAAAACGAGCCTATTTGAACTTGTCCAAAATCGGCGTTTGTTCTTTCTCATTTCGGCATCTGTGATTGTGCCGGGCTTAATCATTATGGCATATTCAACCATAGTGACGGGTGCGCCTTTTCGGCTAAGTGTAGATTTTGTGGGTGGCAACATCTATGACTTTACGTTTACAGAAGTGGGTGTTAGCGAAGCTATTTTGCGTGATGCGTTCTCACAAGTGGGGGACGATAACGTTACTATTCAGAGCATTGGCATTGCCACTGATAACCGTTGGTCGGTGCGTGGATCCTTTCAATCTGATGAGACTGTCCAAAGAATTTTAACCAATCTTGAGACAGTCTCTCCAATTGATAGAGAAGCTTTTCAGCAACAGTCGGTTTCGCCCACAGTGGGGCAAGAGGTAGCGAGAGCCGCGTTCTTTGCGGTGCTGGTGGCGTGCTTTGTGGTGACAATGTTTATTGTGTTGGCGTTCCGCCAAGTGCCTAATGCCTTTCGTTATGGGGTATGCGCGGTGGTTGCCATGTTACACGATGTGTTGGTCGTGATGGGTGTTACTTCCTTGCTGGGCTTGTTGTTGGGCTGGGAAGTGGACGCGCTTTTCTTGACGGCTGTGCTAACGGTGGTGGGCTTTTCTGTGCAAGATACCATCGTACTATTTGACCGTATTCGTGAGAACATCCCATTACACTTGGGCGAGCCTTACGAAACGATTGTAAACAGAAGCATTTGGGAAACCATTCATCGCTCATTAGCAACCCAACTGAATGCGTTCTTTATCATGGTGGCAATTTTGCTCTTTGGTGGCGAAACAATTCAGCAGTTTATCTTTATCCTGCTCATTGGGCTGTTGACGGGTAGTTATTCTTCTATTTTTACGGCTGTGCCGTTACTTGTCTCCTGGCAGAAGGGTGAAATTCCCTTTCTTGAGGGCGATATTCACCATGAATTAGTTCCAAGCGAGGCTTTATAACATGATACCCAAAACTATGCGTGCTATTCACTACGATGGCAAAATGATTGTAGAAAATGCTTACCCTGTTTCACAGAACGGCTTAGGTGAGGCGTTGCTGAGGGTACGTATGGCGGGTATCTGCAATACAGACCTTGAACTAATGAAGGGTTATATGGATTTTTCGGGGGTGCTTGGGCATGAGTTTGTTGCAGAAGTTGTGCAGGGTGCGCCCGAATGGCTTGGGAAGCGAGTCGTGGGTGAAATTAACATTGCCGAGGGTGAATGTGAGATGTGTTTGCAGGGTATTCCCAGTCAATGCTATCACCGCACCACGATGGGTATTCGGGGTCATCAGGGAGCTTTTGCCGACTATATGTCCCTTGATGTGAAAAACCTATACGCTGTCGCGGATAATATCAGCGATGAAGAAGCCGTGTTTGTCGAGCCGTTGGCGGCAGCTTGTCAAGTGCTAGAAGCTGTTCACATTCAGCCTAGAGATAAGGTTGTGGTGATTGGCGCAGGAAAGTTGGGGCTACTATGCGCCCAAGTGCTTCGCTTAACTGGGGCAGATGTTTCGGTGATTGTGCGCCGTGAACGCCCGTATCAATTTTTGCAAAAATGGGGTATTCGCGGTGTTTCTCGTCAAGATGTGCCGTCAAAGTCAGCGCATGTTGTGGTGGACTGTACGGGAACTTCTGAGGGTTTTGCCGAAGCCGTAGACATTGTAAAACCACGCGGTCATCTGGTGCTAAAAAGCACGTATGAGGGTTTGCCTTCTGCCGATTTAACGCGCGTGGTGGTAGATGAAATTAAGGTTATTGGTAGCCGTTGTGGGCCCTTTGATGCTGCGTTGCGCCTGCTAGAAGCGGGTTTGGTAGATGTTGCATCACTAATTGAAGCGAGCTATGCAATTGAGGATGCTAAAAGGGCGTTTGCACACGCACAACAAAATGGCACACTCAAAATTATGCTAACGTTCTAGCTTTCGCTTGCAAGGGGTACGGTAAACTGAAAACGTGAGCCTACCCCTTCTTCACTCTCTAACCAAATTCGTCCCCCGTGCGCTTCCACGATGTGTTTGCAAATTGCCAAGCCAAGCCCCGTTCCTCGCTCAACATTTTCTAAAGTAGGCACACGATAAAACTTTTGGAACATATTTTTTTGGTGTTCGGGGGAAATGCCGTAGCCATTATCCGCCACCATAAACTTTACAAATAATTGGTCGTGTTCGTTAAGCACTTCACAAGAAACCTCAATTTCACCATTCTCACGATTGTACTTAATGGCGTTGGTCATCAGGTTTAGGATTACCTGTTTAATTTTGCCCTTGTCGGCTTCGGCAATGTGCGGTCGGTCGTCAAACCTAATAGTGATGTTCTTTTGAACGGCTTGATAAGTGACAATGTTTATTGACTCTGCAATTAGCTCTGTGGCAACAAACTCACTGATCGTTAGGCTTATTCTCCCCGATTCTAAGCGCGCAACATCTAAGAAATCACTGGTTAAGTCAATTAGACGGTCAGTTTCATTCTTCATGGTGTGAATAATTTCATTTCGCTTGTTCTCTGGTAAATCTGGACGCGAGAGAAGTAGTGTGCTGGCTTTTAATGCAGAAAGGGGATTGCGTAGCTCGTGTACCATCTCTGCGATAAAGTCACTTTGTTGGAACAAACGCGCATTTTCGATGGCAACGGCAGCTTGGCTTGCGAGTGTTTGTAAAGTTACAATGTCCTCATCGTTAAACTTGCCATCGTATTTATTGACCGCCTGTACCACACCAATAACGCGCTGATGCGTTTTCATGGGAACACCAAGCAAATTACGGGTTTGAAAGCTAATTTGGTCATCTACGCCTTGGTAGTGTCGCGCCCGTTGCACATCTTCAATAACACGGGGTTCGCCGTGTGTAAAAATCCACCCTGCAATACTACCTTCTAATGGCACAACAATGGTGTCCATCTCGCTTTTTTTGATGTTTGTAGACATCGCAAAGCGCAGGCGACCACTGGCTTCGTCATAAAGAAGAATTGCGGCTGCCTCTGTTTCAATCAGTTCTTGGGCTGCACTAACAATTTTCCTAAGCAAGGGAGGCAAATCGTAAGTAGAACTTAGCTGCTGGCTGATTTCGATAATTCTTTTGTAGTGTGCGGCAAGATGACTTTGATTCATGCTCGGCTCATTTACTTAATTAGGCAAGTTCTTTCATCTTATTGACAATGCGCGGTAGTAACACCGCTGCATCACCATGAAGCACCAAGTCTGCGTGTCTGTCAAAGAAGGTTGCTTCTAAATTAATGATAACAACTTTTGCCCCATTTCGCTTGGCAATCATGGGCAATTCACTGGCAGGCTCTACTTCTAGGGATGACCCCACCACCAGCATTAAGTCACATTTTTTTGCTTCTGACCGCGCCCCTTGTAGTTCTTTATAGGGTAATTGCTCACCGAACAAGATTACATTGGGTTTTAGAATGCCATTGCACATCTCACAACGTGGTATAACAGCGCTTTCTAAAAACTGTAACATGCGTTCACTAAGCGGATAAACCTTGAAGCATTGAATACAGGTGCTATCGCGCATGTGTCCGTGTAGCTCATAGACCAGTTTACTTCCGGCGAGCGTGTGAAGCATGTCGATATTTTGTGTGATGATACTTTGTAAATGTCCTTCTGCCTCTAATTGTGCCAGTGCAAAATGGGCAGGATTGGGCTTTGCGTCTAATGTTTTTTGGGCAAGTGGGCGTACCCAATCATAAAATGCTTTAGGATTTTGTCTAAAACCGAAGATACTGGCTACTGCCATGGGGTCGGCGTGTGTCCATAAACCCGAATCTGGACTGCGAAAATCAGGAATACCAGAGGGGGTGCTAATGCCTGCCCCCGTAAACGATGTGGCATGGCGTGCCGACAGAAGCCATTCCGCCACTACTTTAACGCTATTTTCTATAATCATATTTGGACAGAACTCTATTCATTCAAAGGCAGGTGGTGTGCCTAATTGTTGCCTCCACCACCTGCAATAGACTTAATTTTAGTTTTAAGGCTCTCTGCCAATTTTACAAATTGTCCTGCTACAACGCTATTGGGCTGTAGGAAGATAATAGGATTTTTGCTTTCAACGGCTTGGAAAGCTAGTTCGGGCGCAGCGGAAATAATGGCTTTAATTTCTCGTGAGAGCATACTCTCTACTTCTTGCCACGAGGTTTGAAGGCTAGATTGTGCGCGACTAAGGATAACAACACTTAAACGACTGCCACCGCCGTCTTCATCAATCTGCTTTACAATTTCGCGTGCCATGCTGAGTGCCATGCTGTTGGGTTCAACCACCAAAATAACCTTGTCCATCTCTGGCAACAGTTTGGCTGTAAGGGGTGAGTAACCACTTCCCAAGTCAAAGATAGCGGGTTTTGCTATGGCGCGTAAATTATTGACAATGGCAAGCGCGTGTTCATCACTAAACTTGATGTGTGCTTCTTTTGGGCTGATAGAGGATACTAAGGCACGTAATCCGCTTTGGTGTGTTGAAAGGGAATTCTCAACGGTTTTGGGGGTAATATCTGCCAGAGAACCGCTAAGAAGACGCGACATGGTTTGTGTACGAATAAGACCTAATGCGACAGAAATGCCACCTTGTCCCAATCTAAAATCGGCAAGAATGGGGTTTTCGCCCATTTGAAGTAAACCGCAAGCCACGTTTACCGCTACAGAAGTTGTCCCTACGCCGCCTTTTGCACCAATGAACCCAATGGTTGTATTGCGTGCGCGGGTAGTGGGTTGTGCTGTTTCTTGCTTGGTGGTGCTACGGGCAAGAATCGCTTTTACTCTGGAGGCGAGTTCTGCGGGATGTGTGGGCTTGGTTAAATAGTCATCCGCGCCTGCTTCAAAACCTTTTACTTTATCGTCAATGAGGGTTTTTGCCGTAAACATGATAATAGGAATTTCGTTTGTGGCAGCATTTGCCCTTAAGCGACGGCATACTTCTAAGCCGTTCATATCGGGCATCATCACATCTAAGATAATGAGATTAGGGTGTTCAGCCTCTGCTTTGGCTAGGGCTTGTCCCCCTGAATTGGCGGCTGCAACTTCATAGCCGTGCCGTTGTAACATGAGTCCGATGAGTTTTAAGCTGTCCACATCATCATCAACGATAAGAATTTTTTCAGGCATTGGACAATGACTCCACTAGGGTTAAAATATATCAGAGTCTAACATGAATCATCAGGCTAGGCAAGCGAGCATTGTGATAGGTTTTGATAACCTAACTTGCCCCTCATCATCTTCAAAGATATAATCTGATTTAAGGAACTTGCGCCGATAACACAGCCTAAAGAGACCATCAGATGACCTTTAATGATTTTTCAACGCTTGATAACATGGCACTACTACGCGATGTGCTAGGAATAATTGCGCGGCATCCGTCTTTTGACGACGTTGCTCCTGTGCTTTTGAAGTATGCAGGGTCATTGACAGGTGCGAGTGCAGGGTTTTATTTAATTTTTGAAGCTCCTAGAACCTTAGTGGTTGCAGGAATAGAAGAAGCACAATTACCCAGTGACGACATATTGTATCAAGCGGTTAATCGCTTAACAGATGAACCCCATCTTGGTACAGACTTGCCTTCGCCCTTAAGTCGTTATGCGGGCTGGCTGATAGTGCCAGTACGAATGAGACAACGCCTTGTTGGCGCGCTGTACTTGCTCTTTGAAGGCGGTAACGCACCTTCTGAAGCAATGTTGACATTGCTTAAAACCCTTGTAGACGGATTTCTTATTATAACCAATAGCGCGATGGTGTCGGAACGTCACGATAACCTAACGCGTAATCAATATGAGTTTGTGCGAATTGTATCGCATGATTTACGCTCTCCACTCACCTCTATTCGTGGGTTTGCCAGCATGTTAGAGTCTCATATGGTGGGCGAACTGAATGAAAAGCAGACGCATTATGTGGGTAAAATACTTTCTGGTGTTACCCAAATGACAGCGTTGGTTGATAATATTCAGGATGCGGGACGCTACGACCCCGAAACGGGCTTTTATGAGATGGAGAGAAAGCCTCTTGACCTTGTAGAAATGGTGAGAAATATCGTCCAAAATCACCTATTGCCTGCGGAAAAACTTGATTTAACCATTACTGCTGAAACCAGTGAAGATGTTCCCATTATCAACGCAGACGCAAATATGCTAGAACGGGGCATCATTAATTTGGTAGACAACGCCATTAAGTACACGCCTAACGGTGGGCGCATTGAAGTAAAGGTGAAACGTGACGATAGAAATATCGTGATTACTGTAAAAGACAATGGTCTAGGCATTAGCCGAGAGAACTTGCGTCAATTGTTTCAACGGCACTTTCGCATCCGCCGTCCAGAACATCGACTGGTTAAGGGGAGTGGCTTGGGACTATTTATTGTTAGAAGTGTGGCATTAAGACATGGCGGCGATGCCTTTGTTGAAAGTGTTGAGGGGCAAGGTAGCACGTTTGGAATGACCATACCATTAACAGGAACAAACCTGCTAGGAGGTAGTGACTAGCACTTAGACAGTTTAAGTTTAGGATAGCAACCCCGCTAACAAGCGGGGTTTTTGCTACTATACCTTAAGAGAGGGCAAGAAAACACTGTGCCAATTGAGCTATTATCTGAGCTAGTGATTTCACAAATTGCCGCAGGCGAGGTTGTTGAACGTCCGTCTTCTGTGGCTAAAGAATTGCTAGAGAACGCGCTGGATGCTGGCGCAAAAACCATTCTCGTGGATGTACAAGAGGGTGGGAGAAGACTGATTCGCGTTAGTGATGACGGTGCGGGTATTCCTAGCCATGAAGCCCGTTTAGCCATTACACGCCATGCCACCAGTAAGCTAAGAACGGCTGACGATTTATTTGCTATCACAACACTGGGGTTTCGTGGCGAAGCGTTAGCCAGTATTGTGGCGGTTAGCCAAACAACCATTGTAACGCGCCACAGACAAGAAAATGTGGGTGTTGAACTACGGATTGAGGGCGGTGTGTTGCTATCTGAACGGGGTATTGGCGTTCCTGCGGGGACGGTGATTACTGTAGAAAACCTCTTTTATAATACACCCGCACGCCTTAAATTTCTAAAATCAGATAACACCGAGAAGCGTCAAATAGCGCAAATGGTGATGGACTATGCTATGGCATACCCCAATGTGCGCTTTGTGCTAGTACAAGACGGTAGGGAAGTTTTTCGCACCGCAGGAAGCGGTCAGCTTGCCGATGTGGTGGTGAAGGTGTTTGGGCTGGATGTGTTTAAGCAGATGATTGACATTTATGGCGAAGAAACCGTCCAGCATACCCAAGAAAAACTGACGGTGCAGGGGTTTGTCTCTTTGCCCGAACAGAACCGAAATGACCGTTCTCGGATTATTCTCTTTGTAAACGGGCGAGCCGTACAGGATAATCATTTGCTATATGGTATTACGCAGGCGTACCACATGCTGATGGAAAAAGGACGCTATCCCTATGTGGTCTTGATGCTACAAGTTCCTCCCGATTTTGTGGATGTAAACGTTCACCCTACCAAAGCAGAAGTGCGCTTTCAGGATGCCAATCTTACGTTTGTGGTGGTGCAACGTGCTATCCGCGAACAATTGGTGCGCCATGTTAAGCCCACTCATGCCCATAACAACACGCCTCCACCCCCTCGTAAGCAGTCTTCCACCACATGGGATGCCGAACCTCAACAAATGAACTTTGGGTTGAATGTGCCACAAACAGCCCCGCAAAAACGCTCCTATGAAGCGGATGACATGAGCGATGAAGACCTACAAGCCATCCCCGAAGGGTTGGGACGACCCTCTAAACCACGTACATTGCCCATTTTACGGGTGGTGGGGCAAGTGGCGGGATCTTATATTGTGGCAGAGGGACCGGCAGGCATGTATTTGTTTGACCAATATGCCTGTCATGAGCGTGTTCTTTTTGATGACCTTGTAGAGATGGCACAACAAGGTGACGCTTTAGAGAGCCACGTTATTGACAGTGTTACTGTGGATATTGGGGGGGCAAAACTAAGGTTTTTGGAGCCGTTCATTGCACCCCTCACGCGCTATGGCTTGGATTTGGAGACTTTTGGTTCAAACACGGTGATGGTACGTGCTATACCATCCTTTATTACGCCACAGGATGCCCCTACACTCGTTCAGCGCATTGTTTTGGTACTAGGAGAGGGTGGCGACTTTGAAACGACCGTCTTGGGGTGTTTAAGCCAGATAGGTGCGGTGAAAACGGGGCAAACTCTTCAGCCTTCGGATATGCAAACCATTATTCGCAAACTAGAGCGTTCACCCAGCCCTTTCGTAAGTCCGTCGGGCAGGCAAACGCTCTTGCATTTAAGCGCAGAACAACTGGCAAAGGAATTTGGTAAGCGTACCTAACGGCTTTGCCATTGGAATGTACGCCACTGCCCCACCCCGCCAATGTAATTGTAAATACCCGCACTGTTGGCAGTCGCAATCGTTACACGCCATTGTATTTGGTGGGGTTGTCCGTCCGAAGGAATAAGGCTTTCGGGAAGCATGATAGACGTTTGCTTGGTCACTTGCAGCCATTGTTGGCTATTGGTGGTGTCTTGTACTTCTACCAAATACACCTCACCTGGTTTAAGAATACCTGCGCTCACCCACTGCAACTCAAAGATGGTTGCGGGTGCAACCGCGCCAGAAGGCGGATAAACCAGCCTTGCGGGGGCATAGGTGGGCGTGGGTGTGGCGGTTTCATTGCCACTGGGTGTAGAGGTGGGAATAGGGGTAGGCGTGGGCAAAGGAACGTTAATACATTGTCCAATGGTGATGAAAACATTGCAGCTGGGACCCCCACTGTATTGGTCGAATTGGCAACCAAACCAATTGAGATTTTGATTGAGCTGGCTCATGATTTCTAGCGTGGTGTTGAAGCGTTCTGCGATGCCCACAATGGTATCGTTCTCAGCTACTGTATAGCAACCCGCTGACGCGCCTTGTGGCAGTGTTGTATTGCCGATTCGTTCACCTAGCCCAAGCGAAGCATCTACTGTGAGCGTTAGTTCTATGCCTTCTGGAATAGGGGTGGCGGTTCTTCTGGGAATAAGAAGCTCTGTGCCGGGGGGTGGCAGAAAATCTGCGCTTGCTAAGCCGTTAATAGTGACAACGGAACTAATTACGCCTTGGTCATAGGGTGGATACCCCCAAGGCTGTAATTGCAAAATGTACCCTAGTGTGTCGTTTGGCTGGATGACATAACTATAGGGGCCCTCCGTAGAGATGGGTGAAGGTTCTAGTGTAGGCTGATTAATGACAGGCGGTTGAGGCGGTTCTGTAACGATAACCAAAGCCTCGACCGTTGGTGATGGGGTTGCCGTTGTAAGAGTAGGCGAAGGCGTTAAAGACGGCGTGATCGTTTCTGTAATCAGTCGCTCTGGTGTAGGCGTTTCATTGGGTTCTACGTTCATGTTACAGGCTGCAAGCGTGCTAATGGCACAGAGCAGACACAGGCGATAAAAGGCGTAACGCATGGCTATTTCTCCGTAAGACCTTGCCACACGAAGGTGCGAGGCTCTGTTTGAAAGGTAATCTGTTCTGCTGCAGTTTGTAACACAATGCCCACTGTCCAGCGATACTCATGGCGATCTTTAACTTGCCCGCGCCACTCTGATGGCACTAAGAAAAAGATGTCTGTGGTTAGCCCTGTAAAGTTTCCGCCGCTTGTCATATCAAAAATATCGACACGATACGCCTCACCTTCCCGTAAGGTTGCGGAGGGAATCCATCGCAAGGACACCAGCTCGTTTGTCCCAAAAAACTGCTTGTCAGAAGGGCTAACAATATTTGGCTTGTTATAGGTGGGTGTCGCAGTGGGTGTGGCTGTGGCATTAGGGTCGGGCGTGGGTGATAATGTGGGCATGGGTGTGGGGGCTGGCACACGCATTTGTTGCCCAATAGACAACTGTACCAAACATTCGGGTCCCCCAAAACGCTCGCCAAACTCGCAACGTGCAAAGTCTACTTCGGGGTTTAATTCTGATAACACTTTGGCGTTTGCGTTGTAAAGCAATGCGAGGACAGTGATATTCTCATTAGGTTGTACCGAGTGCCACATAACCCCGGCAGGCAATGTGGCGGTTGCCGTAGGCGCAAACGGGTCTATGGATAGATTAAGTGACAAAAGCTCGTTTTCGCCCTCATTACTGCTACTACTGCCCGATTCTGGAATCGGTGTCTCTGTGGGAATTAAATTTGGGTCGAGTGTTTCTGTGGGCCAAGGCACAATAATCTCTTGTCCGACACGAATTTGACCCGCGTCGGTAATATTATTCAATGCCATCACTGTTGGCATTACGTCTAGGTTGTTATAGCCACAGGCAGTAATTGCGCCAATTAAAGAACCACCGTCTCCAATACGCTGAGTGCAAGGCGAACGAGTGGGAGTAGTAGAAGGTGTTGGGGTAGGGGGGGGCGTAAATGTTTCAGTAGGTGTTGGGGGACCCAACGTTACTGTAGAAAGACTGAGCGTTGGAAATGCTGTTCCAGCGGGTGCTGTTGCATCCATCAATGGAGGCATATCTAAGGCGACTCGGTTAATGAGCAGTACTACCACACCCAAAAATGCGATGAATCCAACGAAAAAGACAATGAATGCTCTATTCGCAGAAGGATAGGTCGCTGATTCAAGAAGGTCGGTTTCGCCAAAGCGAAAGTTGTACCCCGTGGAATCCCCTTGCTCATTGTCAGGTTGTACAAGGGCGCGAACTTGCCCTAATGGCGTACCACAGCGACTACAAAGGGCGACGTTAATATGATTTTGGGTGTCGCAGGTAGGGCATATTTTAACTGAGTGTGACAAATGACGCTCCTGTGACCGCTATAAACGTTACAGATTATAGAACGTTCTGTAGCTGTTAGGGAGGGCAAGCCCGCCTATCGTAGGATAGGCGTTAGCTAATGCGTCCACGTGATGTCACAATAACATGCTCAACATGCTCATTAGATGCAACGATGCCTCGCCCTAAAACAACGGCGTTACTAACGGTGGCACCGTAGCCAATGCTAGACCCTTTTTCTAAATAAACGTTGGGCCCAATGGTTGCTCCCTCGCCTACAATGACTTGTGGATCAATACGAACAGGAGGCACAATTTTTACAGAATAGGGCAATTCACTTAAAATGTGTGTGTCGTTGCCTTCTTCTAGCAATTTGCGATTCAGGGTGAGTAAGTTGTTATCTGATTCGACCCGCAAAATCCACGATGTTTCTGCCAAAATAGCAGAAGCACCGGGCGTTTCTAGGTAAGTTTTGACAATTTGCAAGAAATTTTGCCCATAAGTTTCTTTTGGGTTGCGTGTGTTATGACGCAGAAAGTCCACAAAGTTCTGACCACAAATGGCGTAATCTAGTAGAATGAAGTGATTATCTGCTTGTGGCACAGACTGAATGAGCTTTGTGACGTTGTTTTCTTGGGTTTCTGCATAGAAATGCTGATCAGAACTGGCGAGTGCTAATTTTGCGCCTGTAAGAATAAGGCTGTTGGGATGCTCTTCTTCCAACCGTTGCAGGCTTAAAGCGAAGCGTTCATGTGTGAAGCTATTGTAGCTGGCAAAAAGGAACGGCTCTTTAAGTTGTTGGGCAACGCGCGTTAGACACGTCATTAGGTCGTCGTTGTCTGTTTGCAATACAATCTCGAACTTAGCATCTGGCACCCACTGTTTCATGAGATATGCGCCCACTGCGCCCTCATTCATGCCCACAATCAGTAGATAATGCCTAATACCCGCGCGATAAAACTGCTCCATCACGCGCACGATTAACGGTTTGCCTAACGCCGGCAACATTGCCCGCGCACGGTCTTGAAGTAGCTGGCTTTTGTGGGCAGGATGCCCTGTGGCAAGAATCACGGCAGTTTTCATCAATTACGCGCTCCTTATCAATGCAACACCCATTATAACAGCACTGACAAATCATCACAATTTTTGATGCAAACAATTTTCGGCATATAATATAAATGATTCAATGGTTTACCGTTTTAGGAGAGTTCCCTTTGACACGCATAAAGATTGTTGAGTACCACATGGCACGCCTACAAGACAAGCAGGCAGCGACGCGCTTGGATGCCATCAAGGAGCTATTGCTATTAGAAGCCACTGACGCACTAGAAATTTTGCAAAAAGTTTATCAAGAAGATGAAGATGAAGAAGTTAAACGGTCTGCACAGAACGCAGGGCGTGAGCTTTTCAAAATTCGCTTAAAAAACAGCACCTCATAAGGCTAGAAACCAATATGGGGTGCTGACGAGGGCGAAAATTTAGCAAAGGCTACCAAGTCGCTCTTGAATTTGCGAAAGACTGGCTTGTAGCTCTGCTAGTCTTCCGCGCTCTTTTGCCACAACTTGGGCGGGGGCTTTGGCAACAAAGCCTTCGTTGTCTAGCTTTGCCACTAATTTTTCTACTTGGTCGCTGATAGTGACCTTCTCTTTGTTCAAACGCTGACATTCGGCTTGGATATCTAGCATCCCTTCCAGCGGAAGATAGAGCGTGATGTCCCCTGCAACGATAGAAGCCGCATTTGCGGGAATATCTGTGCTATCTTCTAGTAGTGCCACATCTGCCACATTACACAGCCGAGAGAAAATATAACCATACTTCTTAATCAGGTCTTGGCGTGTTTCGCTAGACGCAATGGCTTTAATGCGCTTGGCGGGGTCTACACCATAGCTTTTACGCACGTTACGCACGTCACGCACAAGTTCTGTAAAGAGTGTCATTTCGGCTTCAATGACATCATCAATGGTTTCTGGGTCGGCTTGGGGCCAAGAAGCTATGATAAGCGCATCGCCCTCATGAGGGATGTACTTCCACGCCTCTTCGGTCATGAAGGGCATGTAAGGGTGTAGTAAGCGCAAGCAGGTATCTAGAACATGCACCATGACGCGCCTTGTGATTGTTTTCTGGGTATCGGAATCGCCATAAAGCGTGTGCTTGGCAATTTCGAGATACCAAGGCGCAAATTCCTCCCACATAAAGCCTAGAATTTGGTTGCCTGCTTCACCGTATTGATAAATATCAAACAGATATTGCACAGAAGTCATAAGGCGATTAAGACGGCTTACAATCCAGCGGGAAGGCATGTCCAGCAGGTTTTTATCGGGCAATCCTAGTTCTAGCTCACCGTCAAGATTCATACTTACTAGCTTGGTGATGTTCCACACTTTGTTGATGAACTTATAGGTGTACTCCACTTTGGCAGGGTCAAGATTAATGTCATTACCCGGTGTGCCACTGGTAAGCAATGTAAAGCGCAAGGGGTCTGCGCCATAGGTGTTAATGAGGTCTAATGGGTCAATCGTGTTGCCCAATGTCTTGCTAATTTTGCGCCCTAGCTTGTCACGAATGAGACCATGTAAGTATACGGTGTGAAAGGGTGGTTTGTCCGTAAACCACAAGCCCATCATAATCATGCGTGCCACCCAGAAGAACAAAATATCATGCCCTGTTTCCATGATGGCTGTTGGGTAGTAACGGTTATAGTCGGGTGTTTCTTGGGGCCAACCAAGCGTACTAAAGGGCCAAAGACCACTACTAAACCATGTGTCTAGCACGTCCTCTTCGGCTCGCCACCCATCGCCCAATGGTGCAGACCTGCCCACGTAAATTTCGCCGTAGAGGTCGCCGTCTTTTTCTCGATACCAAGCAGGAATCCGATGTCCCCACCACAATTGACGGCTTACACACCAGTCTTGGATGTTTTCTAGCCAATGATAGTACACCTTCTCAAAGCGTTCTGGCACAATTTTAATGTCGCCATTGCGCACTGCATTAAGGGCTTTTTCGGCGATAGCATCCATCTTCACAAACCATTGATGGCTAAGAAGGGGTTCAATGACTTCGCCGCCGCGTTGACTGCGTGGAACAGTCATCATGCGCTTTTCTGCTTTAATGGTGATCCCTTGTGCTTCCATGTCTGCCCAAAACTTTTCACGAGCTTGATAACGGTCTAAATTGGCGTATGCGCCCCCGTTTTCGTTAATGGTTGCATCCTTGTTCATGATGTTAATCATCTCAAGGTTATGTTTTTTGCCTAGTTCATAGTCGTTAAAGTCGTGGGCGGGTGTTACTTTTAATGCGCCTGTACCAAATGACATATCCACATAGGTATCAGCAATGATGGGAATTTCACGCCCAATAATAGGCACATAGGCTTTCTTTCCAATAAAGTGCTGATAACGGGTATCGTCGGGGTGAACAGCTACCGCAGAATCACCTAAAATGGTTTCTGGGCGTGTGGTGGCTACGGGAATAAAGTCACCGCCTTCAACAGGGTATTTGAAGTGATAGAGAAAACCTTCTTCCTCCTCGCGTTCTACTTCAAGGTCACTTACGGCGGTTTGTAGCCCAGGAGACCAGTTAACTAAGCGCGTACCACGATAAATTAAGCCTTGTTCCCACAGGCGTACAAACACATCAACAACGGCTTCTGATAAGCCATCATCCAGGGTAAAACGTTCACGTTCCCAATCACAGCTTGCGCCCATGCGCCGTAGCTGATTGATGATGGTGCCACCTTTTTCTTCTTTCCACTTCCAAGTACGCGCTAAAAATTCTTCGCGCCCTACCTCGAGTCGTGTTTTACCCTCTTTGGTGAGTTCTTTTTCAACTTGAAGCTGTGTGGCAATACCAGCGTGGTCTGTACCTGGCACCCAAAGCGCAGCCTTACCGCGCATTCTTTCATAACGAATCATCAAATCTTCTATGGACGTGAACAGCGCATGACCAACGTGCAATGCCCCTGTGACATTGGGTGGGGGCATACTAATGACAAAAGATTCAGCATCTGGGGGGGCGACTTCGGGCTTAAAGTAGCCTTGTTTTTCCCACCAGTCATAAAGCGTGTTTTCGCTGGTTGCAAAATCAAAGTTTGCGGGCATATCTTGAATTGGTTTGTGCATGTTGAACTCCCTATTCATGAAGCATACTGCGAATTCTATCGGCAATCATATCAATAGCAACCCAGTTATAGCCACCCTCTGGCACAATAACATCGGCATAACGCTTGCTGGGTTCTACAAATTTAAGGTGCATGGGGCGAACTGTGGTCAAATACTGCTGAATGACGCTTTCTGCGGTTCTGCCACGCTCTTCAATATCGCGTTTAAGGCGGCGTATAAAGCGAATGTCGGCATCGGTGTCTACAAAGATTTTGATGTCTAGCTGATTGCGAAGCTCTTTTTCGCTAAAAATTAAAATACCCTCAACCAAGATAATGGGTTGTGATTTTATGCTAATGGTTTCTGGGGCGCGAGCATCTTTTGTAAAGTCGTAAATGGGCAGTTCGGCAGGCTCATTACGACGCAATTGCTGAATATGTTGAATGAGTAGGGGAGTATCGAGCGAGTCCGGATGGTCAAAATTGATAGGGGTGTTGCCCTCTATGCTTAGGTCACTTCGGTTTTTATAGTAAGAGTCATGAGCAAGATAAGCAATGTGTTTGCTTCCTACACGCTCTAAAATTTGGCGTGAAACGGTGGTCTTACCCGACCCTGTTCCCCCCGCTACACCAATAACGATGGGTTTCTTTTCCGCTTCTGCCATCTTTCATCCCTCTCGGATTGTGACTAACAGGCAAAATAAAAGCCCGATAGCGGGCATTTAGAATAGTAGCCACTGAAGGGATTTGAACCCATAACCTGTCGCTTACGAAGCGAATGCTCTACCGTTGAGCTACAGTGGCGACTCGTTGAACTATAGCAAATATTAGGGGTGTTTGCAAGATTGAAAAACGCTCACACCCCCAACGCAATTAGTGCCTAAAGTGGCGTACACCTGTAAATATCATGGCGATTTTGTGCTGATTTGCTGTTTCAATGACTTGGGCATCACGGATTGAGCCACCGGGCTGAATGACGGCTGTAATGCCTCGCTCAATGGCAATTTGTAAACCATCGGCAAAAGGGAAGAAGGCATCAGAAGCGAGTACAGAACCATGTGCTTCTTCGCCCGCTTTTTTAACGGCAATATCAACGGCATCCAGTCGGCTTGGTAAGCCCCCACCTACGCCCACAGTGCGATTTGGTTTTGCTAGCACAATCGCATTCGATTTAACGTGCTGTACAACTTTCCACGCGTATTGCAAAGCCAGCAATTCCTCATCGGTTGGGGTGCGTTCTGTGACGGTCTTAAAGACTACGCCTTCTGGGTCGCCACTATCTAGCCGTTGAATGAGCAAGCCTTTATGGACAGTGCGAATTTCGAGCTGTTTTGTGTCATAAGGCTGAGGAATTTGCATCAAACGACAGTTCTTACGGCTTTCGCCTAATATTTCGGCTGCGCGTGGTGTAAAGCTGGGGGCAGCAATGACTTCTAGGAACAAAGCCCCTAATGCCTCTACAAAAAATTCGTCCACCACACGGTTTACGGCAATAATGCCCCCAAATGCTGAAACAGGGTCGGAAGCGAGTGCCATAGGATAGGCTTCTGTAAGGGTTGCTCCACTGGCAATACCACAGGGTGTAAGGTGTTTTACAATCACTACAGTGGGTTCGCTAAAGCTAGATACAGCACGCCACGCAGCATCAACATCTAGAATATTGTTATAAGAGAGCTGCTTGCCACCTAATACTTGCGCTCCTAATGGGGTGTCATTAGCTTTACGGCTATAAAATGCCCCATCTTGATGAGGATTTTCGCCATAGCGTAAATAATCTACTGCGTGAACGGCAAATGAAAGCTGGCTAGGAAGCTCTTTACTCTCGGAAACAGACGCATCTTGTGAGAGATACGCGTGAATAGCTGTGTCATAATCACGGGTATGAGCAAAGGCTTTTACGGCTAAATTACGGCGTAACGCAATGTCTGTTTGCCCGTAAGCGCGTAGCTCTGCTTGTACACGCGCATAGTCGGCGGGGTCACAAACGGTTGTTACACGGAAGAAGTTTTTGGCAGCCGCACGCAACAACGTGACCCCCCCAATATCAATTTGCTCAATGGCATCTTGAAGTGAAACATTGGCTTGGGCAACCGTTTCTTGAAAGGGGTATAAATTGCAGGTGACCATACTAATGGGAGCAAAGCCATGTTTGGCAATTTCTTCCATATCTTCGGCTTTGTCACGGGCTAAAATGCCAGCATGAATGGCGGGATGGAGTGTTTTAACACGCCCACCCAGCATTTCTGGCAACCCCGTTACTTGATTAAGGGGTGTAACAGGTAGGTTTGCGTTGATGAGTGCCGATTCTGAACCGCCACTTGCTACTAATTCCCAACCCATTTCTACAAGTTGTGTTGCAAATTCGATGAGACCTGTCTTGTCATAGACGCTGATAAGCACTCTTGGCATGGAATAGAAGACCTTTGTTTTTTTGATTAACGCTGAATGATTGCGATTATACGCTTATCATGAGATGCTGTGTATAGAGATTCTAACAAATTTCTTGTGACAAAAATCACAAATAAAGGTGTACAATGACATTGTGAAATTTAGTACAAATAGGGGCTAACATGAACAAGCGCGTGATTATCATTGGTGCGGGTTTCGCTGGGTTAGATGCCACACATGTTTTAAGCAATCAAGAGGGTGTTGAGGTTGTTTTGATTGATAAGAACAACTATCACACTTTTACGCCTTTACTTTATCAAGTGGCAACCTGTGGGCTAGACCCTAGCTCGATTGCCTATCCTATTCGGTCAATCTTTAGAAACAAGAAGAACGTCCAATTTTTGATGGGCAAAGTGACGGAAATTGACTATCGTGCAAAGCACATTGCCGTAATGACCGAAAATGGCTTAAGACAAGAAGCCTATGACTATTTGATGGTGGCAACCGGAAGTGTGATTGATCACTTTGGGCAAGAGAGCATTGAGGCACAATCATTTGGACTAAAAGACCTAGACGACGCTATTGCTTTGCGCCAACACATCTTAAAACTGTTTGAAAAAGCCACATGGACACAAGATATTGAAGCGCGTGATGCCATGACAACCTTTGCGGTGGTTGGCGGCGGTCCTACGGGTATTGAAACGGCGGGCGCGCTCTACGAGCTATATAACTATGTGTTATTGCAAGAATATGGCGACAACCAACCCCCTCTTAAGGTGAGAGTATTGCTTTTAGAGGCTTCGGAAACCTTGCTTGCACCGTATCCATCGGCATTACAAAATGCAGCGATAGAGCAGTTGGGTTCGTTGGGTGTAGAAGTGGTGCTAAACGCTAAAGTAACAGAAGTTACCCCTGACGCGCTTTACTTGGCTGATGGGCGCCTGATTCACACACACACGCTTATCTGGTCGGCGGGGGTAAAAGCGTCGCCTATTCTAAGCCTATTGGATGTAGAGCCTCAACGTTGGGGGCGTGTGAAACCGCTAGAAACGTTGCAATTGCCAGATAGAGAAGGCGTTTATTTGGCAGGGGACTTGGTTTACTTGGAAGATGATAAGGGTCAACCTTACCCGATGGTGATTCAGGTTGCAAAGCAACAAGGCAAAGTTGCTGCCGAGAACATCCTTAGGGAATTAAGCAATCAGCCCCTAAAGTTGTTTAAGTACAACGACTTGGGCATCATGGCGACCATTGGACGCAGTAGAGCGGTGGCTTGGTTGTTTAACCGAGTGCAATTGCGTGGTTATCTCGCATGGTTGGCATGGTTATTCTTGCACTTGGTTACCTTGCTTGGGTTTAAGAACCGCGCCAGTGTGTTTGTAAGCTGGGTATGGAATTACTTTACCTATGACCGCTCAGTAAGAATTATCCTTGATGACAATCGACTAAGAAAGCCTGCTCCAATAGAACAACTACAAGAAGAATAACTGACATAAAAAAAGGGCGCATTGTGCGCCCTTTTGCATTTATAAACCAGATGTCTTTGCGTCTTGTGCTGTCCAGCCTTTGTCTTTTTCGTGCTTAAGCGCGTCCAGAAAAGGCTTTTCTATGATGGCATAAGGGATAAGCAAGGCGAGTGAGACCACGAATAAGCCCACAGCTCCAAGAACTGCTTGAGCAAACCCTAAATGAAGCAAAAAAACAGACGACAACACAAACGGTGTAGTCGTAGCCATGACGCCACAAGAAACATAGTGAAGAAACCTAGCAATGTTGTTGCCGTGCACTTTGCTTCGTTTGTCTGAGGCATTGGCGGTGAGGGTGCCAACTAATGCACCAAACAGCACCAATCCCATAATAACGATAACTTCGCGTTCCATGTGTCCTCTTTTTAGAACAGCGTGTAAATAAACTGACCGGCGACAGGGGTATTCCCTAAGACGACGATGAGGGCAAAAGCAAGGAACACAATGACTAATGGGATAAGCCAGTATTGCTTACGGCGCGTAAGGAAGGTGAGAAATTCACCTAAAACGCCCAGACGGGCGAAAAAGTCTTGGACACTATTGGGTTTCTTTGATTCTTTTACTTCTGTAGACATGGGGTATGACCTCACTTTTATTTGCTTAACGATTTACGATTATTTGCGAACCAAGAACGACCCCACCACCAGCATATCAATATCGCTATTTACAAAGGTGTTGTAGGCGTTTTGTGGGGTGGTGACAATGGGTTCACCACGTAAGTTAAAGGATGTGTTGAGAACAACAGGAACACCTGTTGCATCACCAAATCCCTTTACCACGTCATAGTAACGCGGATTTGTCTCGCGGTCAATAGACTGTAAGCGTCCTGTGCCTTCATGGCAAACAGCTTGTAATTGTTCTTGTTTGTCCACACGGATGGGCGCAACCATCAGCATATAGCGTGGTGCTTCGTGTTCTGCGACCTGTGCATAATCAAAATACTCTAAGGCACGCTCACGTAAAATCACGGGGGCAAAGGGGCGGAAAGGCTCGCGGAACTTGATTTTGGTGTTCACGACTTCTTTCATGCGCTCAGAACGTGGGTCGGCAAGAATACTGCGATTGCCTAAAGCACGAGGACCCCACTCAAAACGCCCTTGCATAAAGCCAACAACGTTTTCTTTGGTAAGCCCATCCACAATAATTTCTGTGAGTTTGTCGTGGTTGTCATCAAAGCTTTCATAACGAATGCCCTCTTGCTTAAAGAAAGCCTCAACTTCGCCATCGCTGTATTCTTTGCCCCAATACGCATGGCGCATAACCCAATTGCGTGGCTTGTTAAACAGAATATAGTGCGCCCACAGGGCAGCCCCTAAAGAACCGCCATCATCACCTGATGCAGGCTGGATATAGATTTCTTCAAAGGGTGTTTCGTTAAGCAAACGCCAATTGGCTTTGGTGTTTAGTGCTACACCACCTGCCATAACGAGCTTCTTTTGCCCGGTTTGCTTATACAGGTGGTTACAAATGCTTACCAGCGAATCTTCTGTTACCTTTTGGATGCTGGCGGCAACATCGGCATAATATTGATTTTGTTCCATGCCTGTGCGTTCTGCCGAGCGTTCTGGGTTGGTTTTCATGGTAAAGAATTCGGCTTCTGGGGGGCGTTGCTCACCAAAAAGGCTAACGAACTTATTGCTGTAGCTTCTGTCAATCGAATGATGAAAGTCGAAGTAATCCATGTTTAGGCTAAAAGAGGCGTCACTATCGTTAAAGTTAAAGACTTTATGTACTTTATCAACATAGCGAGGCTCGCCGTAAGGAGCCATGCCCATGACTTTATACTCACCGTTGTTCACTCTAAAGCCAAGCCAAGCTGTAAAGGTGGAGTACAGCAAGCCAATAGAGTGGGGGAAGCGTTGTTCGGCATACAGATTAATTTCGTTTGTGCCGTTTCCTTCGCCTTCCCAATAGCTTTTGGCAACGCCAAGTGTGGTGGTTGTCCATTCGCCGACACCATCTACAGTGAGTGTTGCCGCTTCTTTGAATGGGCTGGCAAAAAATGCACTGGCGGCATGGCTCATATGGTGTTCACAGAACAGAATTTTATCATAGCTAACGTGAAGGTGGTTTGTGATGGCAGACTTTACCCACAGCTTTTCTTTTAGCCAGCTTACCATAGCTTCACGCCACACATCCCAAGACTTGGGGAAGGTGTTTAGTGAAGTAAGTAGAATACGCTCAAACTTGAGGAGCGGTTTTTCATAGAACACCACATAATCAAGGTCTTGAGCCGTAATGCCTGCTTGTTCTAGGCAAAAATTAATGGCTTGTGTAGGAAAGCTATTATCATGTTTCTTCCTAGAAAAACGCTCTTCCATAGAGGCAGCAACTAATGCGCCATCTTTTAGAAGTGAAGCGGATGAATCGTGATAAAAGGCTGCAATGCCAAGAATATACATAGTTTATCCCTGCTGTTGTGCGGATTCTAAATCGTTGGGAAGGGGGTCGCGGTCAATCCACTTAGGTGAATTTTCTTTAGTGCGAAGTGGGTCTGAAAAGAGTGTAGAAACAATCCCAAATGGCACAAAAAACGTAAAGTAAAATAGGATAGCCACAACGCGAGCGTTGGTGTCACTGATGATAGAGGTAATCACTTTGAAGCGATCCCATACAACTTGCCAAATGTCACGCAATGTTCATAACCTTTGCTGATTTTATGGTCTTAAGGACGGGAAAAATCATAACACAGTTTGCGAGAGTGTCAATAAAAACAGTACAATAATGCAAAGCGACCTAATTAGAAAGTGTGATGTGATGGATTTTTTACAGCTATACCTTTTGGGTTTTCTAGTTGTTGTATTGGCGATGACGGTTTTATGGTTGGTAAGCCTTGCAATTAACGATTCAAGCATCGTAGATATTTTTTGGGGAACGGGCTTCGTGATTGTGGCGTGGTTTTTCTTTACACAAACAAATGGCGACCCTACCCGTAAATTATTAATTACCGTTCTTACAACAATTTGGGGGCTACGCCTAAGCCTACATTTGGGGGTGCGTAACATTGGCAAACCAGAAGACTTTAGATATGCGGCTTGGCGAGAGGAAAACGGGACTTCATGGTGGTGGCGCAGTTTTTTGAAGGTTTTCTTGCTACAAGGGGTTATTTTGTGGCTGGTGTGTGCGCCCATTTTAGGAGCGCAAATGAACACAGAACCCCCAGCCTTGACTGTATTAGATATTTTAGGCGTTGTGATTTGGGGGATTGGGTTTGTTTTTGAAGCGTTAGGCGACTGGCAATTGGCGCGGTTTAAGGATAATCCTGCTAATAAAGGCAAAGTTATGAATAAGGGGTTGTGGCACTACACAAGGCACCCCAATTACTTTGGTGATGCGGTGCAGTGGTGGGGTCTTTTTGTAATTGCCTTAGCAGGTGGGGCATGGTTTACTGTCTTTAGTCCTATTGTTATGACCTATTTCTTGGTGCGTGTTTCTGGGGTAGCCATGCTAGAGCGAACCTTAAAGCAAACCAAGCCAGAATATGCAGACTATATTCGGCGAACCTCTAACTTTTTTCCGATGTTTCCAAAAAAATAACAACCCTAGTTGGTGGAGAAGGGGCTTTGATTGCTTTCTTCTTGCTGGGGTGGTGACATTAACACATCAAGTAAGGCAACCTCGCGCTTGTAGAAACCTACAAGTTTTTTCATCAGGTGCGAGGTATTGATAGACTCTAGGATGTCTTGTTTTTGATTTGCTTCTGCTTGTAACACGATAGCCGCTAAATAACTAAGCGATAGTGGTTCGTCGGGCATTTGTGAGGCATCAAACTGAAATCCCACCTCGCTTAAAGCAGACAAGTAACGAAGGAGCAAAGGGCGCAGTAAGCGATGATTTTGTTGTAAAAAAGTTGTGTCATCCTCAATCATCGGGATTAAATCTACCATACCCCATAAATAAGGGCGGTCTTGGTGTAGAGAATTAACACGGAAGCGGTCTTTGCCAATCGCAAGGATATTCATTCGTCCAAACGGCAATTTTTGTACTTGAGTAATATAGGCGGTTGTGCCAATTAGGTGAGGTTGTGCAAGTGCGCCTAGCGCTTCGTCACCATCCTCAATAAGAACCACACCAAAAGGCTTTTGAGCTTCAATGCACTCATTAAGCATGAGCTTATATCTGTCCTCAAAAATATGAAGTTTGAGGGGCATTGTGGGGTATAACACGGTATTTAGTGGGAAAAGCGGTAGTTCCATCATTGTTACATTATCCTAATCGCATTTCATCAACAATAGCACAAAACCAATACGGACTGACAAACTTCTCACATAGCCCTCAACTTGACGAATGAGATGGGTTACTCAGACACGCTTTAATCGCGTCCAGATGGGCTTCTGTTTCTTGCATACCTGCCATAATGGGTCCTTGAATGTCTTTGAAATCGAGTGACCCGTAACCGTCTACAGGAGGGCGTAAGAGAACGTGCGGTGGGTGTGCGTCTAAACGGCTTTGATGGGTGTGCCACGCCATTATTCTAAAAGAACGCCACAGTGACGATAGCATACCGGGTGAATTATCTCCGCCAAGCAAGTTAAAGGGAATTTGAAACCCCATAATCGCACTCACGGGGTCTACCCAGATATTTTCGCGCTCTAGTGCGGGGTAAACATCTACGGCGATCACGACTTCTGCGCCCATATCATAGGCGGGTTTGGTGGCGACACTGTCAATCACACCCCCATCAGCCAGTTGTTTGCCGTTAATGGTTACTGGCGGAAATACCGCAGGCACAGCAGAACTCGCCAGAATACAGGGTATTAACTCCCCTTCACCTAAGCATTCTTCTCGTCCTTCTAGCATATCTACAGCCATCACAACGCTAGGAATTTTTAGGTCTGCGAAGGTTTTACCCTTCATTACTTGGTCTAGCAATTCTCTAATGGCTTTTTGACGTGCTTTTGCGCTAAATACGTTCATTGACAGCAGATTGCTATGCCCTAAGCGGTTCATATAGGTTTCAATATCGGCTATGGAATGTCCGAGCGCGTAGCTAATGCCAACAATAGCTCCCATGCTGGTACACACCATATAATCAATGGGGATGCCTTCACGCTCTAATACTTTTAATACGCCAATGTGTGCTAAGCCACGACTGCCGCCCCCTCCTAGCACTAAACCCACTTTGGGCATCTTTTTTACTCCTGTGGCTGTTCAACTAATAAACGGCGAAGCACTTTACCCACAAACGACTTGGGCAATTCGGTTCTAAATTCGATGTCATATGGAACAGCATAAGCGTCTAGGCGTTTACGACAAAGCTCTATGATTTCATCTTTTGAAAGGGTGGCATTGGCGCGGGGTACCACAAAGGCTTTCACTTTTTGCTCGCCATCTGCCTGACCAATGCCTACAACCGCGACTTCTAGCACTTTATTGTTTTCGTAAATGACCTCTTCAACATCGCGAGGGTATACGCTGTAGTTGCCTGTCATGATGGTATCACGTTTACGGCTGATAATCGTAAAGTATCCTTCATCATCCATCATGGCAATATCGCCTGTGTATAGCCACCCGTCTTTTAAGGCAGATTCGGGTGTGTCTTCATGTTCTCGTCCCCAATACCCCCGCATCACTTGAGGTCCTTTGACGATTAGCTCCCCAATTTTACCTGCCGGCAGAGTCTCTCCTGTGATGATATCCAAAATTTTGGCATCTGTGTTGGGGATAGGAATCCCGATTGTGCCGACTTTTCGTACCCCATAAAGAGGGTTGGCATGGGTGACCGGTGCGGCTTCGGTTAAGCCGTAGCCTTCCACTAAGCGACCTCTCGTAAGTTTCTCAAATGCCTCTTGTACTTCTACTGGAAGGGGAGCTGCGCCACTAATACACGCCTTGATAGACGAAAGACCGTATTCGCGCACGTTCTTTGCTTGGTTAATGGCGGTATACATGGCAGGCACGCCCGGAAAGAGCGTGGGTTTATAAAGTTTGATGTGTTCTAGCACTTGTTGCAGGTCGAACACGCTTAAAATGACCAGCGTTGCAGCCATAGTGATAGGGACGTTAAGCGCAGTTGTCATGCCGTAGCTGTGCAAGAATGGCACAACAGACAATACAACTTCATGACCATAGCTTAAATCGGGTATCCAATGGCGCGTTTGGAGGGCATTTGCGACTAAGTTTGCGTGAGTGAGACAAACGCCTTTAGGTGTGTCGGTTGTGCCACTGGTGTAATTGATGTTTGCAAGTGCTGTATAAGCAACGTTTTGTTCGGGGTTGTCCTCGTTATTGCCTTTTAGCGCATCTTCAAATGCCATACCCGCATGGCTGAGTTCTTCTTGCTCGGTGGTAGGCGTGCGCCCTAGCAACTGCTTATAGGTTTGCTCTGCTAAAACTTTTCTCAAGTCAACAAATAATGCAATTTCTAGCTCAGAGCTTGCTCGGATAATGGATACAAGAGGGTGATAGGCGTTAAGGGTAACAATGATTCTGGCATCCGTTTGTTTTGCTTGTAAGACGATGCGAGGTGCATCCGCGTCGGGGTTGGGCAAAACCACGACAGCACCAATTTTTAATGTGCCATAAAACGCTACAATCATCTCTGGGCAATTAGGCAGAACAATCATGACGCGCTCGCCCTCTTTTATGCCAATTTTTAGTAAAAAATGAGCGAATTGATTGGCTCGGCGATTGAGCTGGTCGTAGGTCATGGTATGCCCATAGAAAACGGTTGCTGTATTCTTGGGTCGCCACTCGGCGGCACTCTCTAAAAATTTATGAAGGGGCTGGCGCGGTATAGGAATTGTTTTAGGGGTGTCTTTGGCATAGTGTGCCAGCCAAGGACGTGCTTCTTCTCGGTTACTGGCGGTGTTGCGCCATGTGCGAGTTTGCCCGCTTACAAAGCGTTCTATTGCACGATTAACGGCTTCATGACGTTCTAGCTGTACTTTATGCTTTGCCGAACCCACATCATAAATTTCAGCGTTGGGTACCATTTTCCCCACATCTTCAAAGACATAGCGTGGGAAGTAATTATCTCTTTCGCCTGTGATGACCAGGGTAGGGAGCATTAAATTACGTAGTAAGTTCCACCCTTTCCATCGGCGCATATTGTTGAACATCATGCGCTTCATCACATGCAACTCTGCATCCCACTTAGGGCGATACTCCCACAATGGGGCTAAAAGGCGCGTTGGAATTTGCGATAAGTAGGATACAGCACGCGGTAATGGATACTCGCCGGCTGTGGCAATTAGCACCAGTTTTTCTAAAGTATCGGGATGTCGGTTGGCGTATTCTACACACACAGAACCCCCAAATGAATGACCAATGAGGATAAACTTTTCGGGCAGTTTGAGGTGTTTCACAATGTTGTGCATATCTTGGACAAGTTCGTCCATTGTATAGTCACTGTAGGGCGCGTCACTTTGCCCGTGCCCGCGCAAATCTGGTACGATAACCCGATAGTTTTGGGCGAAGTGGTTAATCTGGAGTTCCCAAGATTCTCCCACGCCCGCGTATCCATGCTGGAAGACGATGGTTTGTTCCACGCCTTCAGGATGAATGTCAATGACGCTCAAGGATTGTTTTGGGTAATCTTGAATAGGCACTTGAACGCGATAAAGGTTGTAGTCCAGCAAGAATGTTGATCTTTTAACACCACGAATTTTCTTTTTCATAAGTCATCTTCAAATTAAACGGGATATAGTTATCCATAAGTATAGCGCGTTTGCTGCTATTTGTGTTTAGACGAAAGGGAAACAAACAATGAAAGATCTTTTAGTATCAACGGACTGGCTTTATGAACACCTTAATGACGATAACATTCGCATTGTAGATATTCGGGGGCGGGTAATGCCTGCTAGTGACCCACTACCCCATTATTACGCGCACCGCGAATCCTATGAAGAAGGTCATTTGCCCAGCGCGGTTTTTGTGGACTGGACAAAGGACATTGTGGCACATGATAGCCCCTCTCAAGACATCGCAGACCCCCAAGCCTTTGCAGATATGATGCAACAATTGGGCATTGGAGATGAGCATTTGGTGATTGCTTATGACGATGCGGGCGGGATTTTTAGTGCAAGGCTTTGGTGGGCGTTAAATTACTATGGTCACGAAAAAGTTGCGGTTTTAGATGGTGGTTGGCAGAAGTGGCAACGCGAGGCAAAGCCTGTTACTAGCGAAAAAACTATCCCTACGCTTGCGGTTTTTACGCCAATCATCCAAGAAGGCTGGCGTGTAACCGCACAAGATATTTTAAGTCGTAATGCCACAACGCCATTGATTGACGTAAGAACACCCCAAGAATACCGCGGTGAATCATCACGGGCAAAGCGAAAAGGGCATATTCCTAACGCGGTAAACATCCCCCGTAACAATTTGATTAGTCCTGATGGCACTATGCCCACTTCTGATGTACTTCGTGCGACACTAGAAGCAAATGGCATTGAACCGAATATGCCAGAAGTGATTCTGTATTGCAATGGGGGTGTGAGTGCAAGCTATGGCTTGTTGGCGTTAAAAGTGGCGGGATATCAGGGCGGCACTGTGTACGATGGCTCTTGGAAAGACTGGGGCAACGACCCGACAAAACCCATTGTATAGAAGGTGTAAGAAATGAATGGCTTATCTGGTCTAATAGGTGTCTAAGCGGCATCTGTTATTGTAACGGTGTGCTATTTAACCCTAGAGGATGTTTTACCCTTATGAATGTCACAATGTATGATACGCCACAAGCATTTGAAGCCCTTAAAGCCGATTGGAATGACCTTTTGGCAAGAAGCTATACCAATATCATCTTTAGCACCTGGGAATGGCAAAAGCACTGGTGGGATGCCTATCAAGAAGGTGAGCTATTGATTATTGGCTTTAGGTCTGGTGGGGGCGTGTTGCTAGGGATTGCCTCGTTTTTTATTGCTAAAGATGATGAAGGCAAAAAAGTACTGGCGTTTGTGGGTTCTGAGGATGTTACAGACTACCTAGACTTGATTATAGACCGTGAACACACAGAAGAAGTGTTGCGATGCTTGAGTGGTGTGCTCCAAGAAAATCGCTCCCGTTATGACGTTATTCGGCTGTGTAATATCCCCGATGATTCGCCTACATTGACACATTTTGCACCACTGTTAGAATCATTTGCACCAAAAGTTGAGATTACCCCCCACGAAGTTTGCCCTCTTTTTGTGCTTCCTAAAACACTGGATGGCTATTTTGATAGCTTGGATAGCAAACAAGCCCGTGAACTTAAGCGCAAATTGCGCCGTGCAGAAGGCTCTGGCGATATGGCGTGGTACATCGTGGATGATAGCCATGACTTAAACGCCGAACTGGAGCGTTTTTTGAAACTGATGGCAAAGAGCCATCCCCAAAAAGCTCGCTTTTTAGAAAACCCTAAGCATGTGGCGTTTTTTAAGGTGTTTATGCCAGTGGCTTATGAAAAGGGCTGGTTACAATTGAACTTTGAAACGGTGTTAGAAACGCCTGTAGCAACCTATCTCAACTTTGTGTATCGCAATGATTTACTGGTCTATAACTCTGGGCTAGACCCCGAAGCCTATGGCGCGTTAAGCCCCGGCATTATTCTTTTGGTAAACAACATTGAATATGCCATAAAACAAGGGAAAAATGCGTTTAATTTTCTGCGTGGTAATGAATCTTATAAGTATCTGATGGGTGCTAAAGACAGCACGATTTATCAAATAAAAGCACACCTTAGTTAGGGGCAGTGATTGTATGACGACTCTCAAACGTTTGGCGATATTGAGTGTCCACACTAGCCCGCTTGCACCCATGGGGGGCAAAAAAACGGGTGGCATGAACGTATACATCCGCGACCTTGCCCAAGAACTTGGGAGGCAAGGTATTGAGGTGGATGTTTTTACGCGCCGCAGTAGCCCCGACGAACCCGAAATAGACTATCGCATTGGCTATAATGTGCGCGTTATTTACCTTACGGCGGGAGGTGTTCGTGCTTTATCTCCTGATGACATTTTCCCGTATTTGCCCGAATTTACGGCGAAGTTGATGGCATTTGCAACATTGCGAAATGTACAGTACGACATTGTCTACAGTCACTATTGGCTAAGTGGGTGGGTGGCACAAAAGCTAAAAGAAGCGTGGGGTGTGCCTTTTGTTCAGATGTTCCACACATTGGGGCAAATGAAACAGCGTATTATCAGCGCAGATACACTCTTTTTGCCCGACCAGCGCGTTCATACGGAAATGGACATAGCACAATGGGCTGACCGTGTGGTTGCTGCAACACCCGCAGAACACGCGCAATTGATGTGGTTGTATCGGGCAAAACGGCGCAAAATTGAAATTGTGCCACCCGGTGTTGATGTGCAACGCTTTAAGCCTGTTGTGAGCCGTACAAAAGCTAATATCCGCGCTCGTTTGGGCTTTGATAAACGCCACTTATTGCTTTTCGTGGGGCGTATCGAACCCTTAAAGGGCATAGATACAATTTTGCAGGCAATGGCTTTGCTGAGAGAAAATGCGCCTGGCATGCTACAAGAGACGCAATTTGCCCTTGTTGGGGGTGACCCACGCGCCAAAGGTGACCCTGAAATGGAACGTATTCAACAAATGGTCGTTGATTTCGATTTAAGCGAAAACGTGACATTCTTAGGCGCAAAAGACCAATCACAACTTCCCGAATACTATAATGCTTCTACAGCCGTAATTATGCCAAGTGATTATGAATCTTTTGGTATGGTGGCTCTAGAGGCAATGGCAAGTGGTGTGCCAGTGATTGCTTCGGCTGTAGGAGGGTTGGCATTTTTAGTACGCGACGGTGAAACGGGCTATCATGTTCCTGTGCGTGAACCAAAAGCATTGGCAGCGCGCATTTGTTGTTTACTAGATAGTGAAGAGAGACGCGAACACATGGGACGCATGGCATCCCATGTGGCAAACGATTATGCTTGGTCAAACATTGCTGCACGACTGATTGACATCTTTGGAAATATATTGTCATCGCGTACTAAGCAAGTGGTTTAGCCCCCATAGGCGTTGGGCAAATCGGCGACAGTGGGGGTGATGTAAGGCTCACTAAGCGTAATTTCAAGGGCTTCTTCCTCATCAAGAAGGGTTTGCCCTTTGTGGTATAGCGTGTTGTTAAAGCCATCATAGCGGTAACGGCGGCTTGTCCATCCGTGTGTTGAATGAAAGAATACCGCATGAAACTGAATGGCTTCTTCCTCAAGCAACATAACCTCGTCTGTAATCCAGACAGGGGCGTATTGTTCTAAGTGAGGAATGGCACGCCTGTCGCGTTTTTCTTTTAGGTCTTTGGTGGTCACGTAGTTATCGTGCATTGTTACCTCTGGCGTGGTTATCAGCGTCTACTAAACTGATGATATTGTAACGTTTGAAGGGCTTCCCTACAAGTCACGCCTATTTGTCTTATATAATTGTCCTAGAACAAGGATTAGACAAATGGAGTGTGGAAAATGATTTTAGCTCGTTGGCGTTATGGTGTACTCATTGTTTTATGGGTTTTATTAAGTGGAATGCCCTTAAATGCCCAAAGTGGCGTGCCTCAAGAGATTTTTAACGTGCTGAATCAAGCACGTCAACAACAGGGAATCTCTTTGCTGACCTATAACTCTGTACTGGAGCAGGCAGCACAAGCGCACAGTGATGATATGGCACGCACAGAAAACCTCTCACATCAGGGGTCTGATGGCTCTGAATTTTGGGAACGTGCCACCCGATTTGGCTATACCATGACAACGGGTGCAGAAAACGTGCTGTATCGCTTTGATAATATTGGACGAAGCGCATTTGACCAGTGGCGGGGCAGTGCTTCTCATAACGCCAACATGATGAACGGAGAATACCGTGAAGTGGGTATTGCTTATGCAACTTCATCTTCTGGACTCATTTACTTTACGATGGTGTTAGCCACAGGAACAAGCATTGCGCCTGCACCTACCAACACCCCCATTGTGGCTATACCCCTTTCTACAGCTATTATTGCCACCCAAGAACCCACCCGTGACCCGCTAATTTCTACCATTACTGCACCCCTGCCCACAAATACACTTGCGCCTTTCCAATCTACGGCAGTTATTGCACAAGCGGGCTTTGCTACGCCCACAATTTCACCCTTTGCAAATACGCCCACTCCGACAATCGTCCCTGATCTAAGATTGATTGTGAGTGCGGATAGTTTCTCTATTCTCAATATATCAAACAATGTACTGTCGCTTTATGGGCTTTCTTTTGAGAGTTCCTCTGGCACAATGCCTGTAGAACGTTGGGACACCGAATTTTTGTCACGCCCACTTTATGATTTTAGAGTGGGGGATTGTTTGCAGGTATGGGGCGTGGATGTGTTGGTCTTTCCCGATAAACCGAGTGCCTGTAAGTCTCGTAATGCGTGGGTGGCTGTGAATGATGAATTAGACTTTTGGCGCGATGCTACCTCTTTTACTGTGCTAAAAGACGGCGTTGCCATTGCTGAATGTCCTATTATATCGGGTGCTTATACCTGTGATGTCAGCCTGTCACAACAAGTAACCGCAGTAAACACGCCCAATAGTGCGCCTGTTGCAACGTCTGCAACTAAGGGCGGTGGGCTGAATATCTTAATTTCGCCTCAAAGTGTGTCTCTTGTAAATCTTAGCGGACGCGCTTTGAACATTCAGCAATTGGCATTTGAAAGTGACAATGGCGTTTTATTGGCAACTGCTTGGGAATCGCCTAATTTATCGCGTTCCCTTACGGCATATCCTGATGGGGACTGTTTACAAGTGTGGGCAGTAGGAACAGATTTGCAAGACAAACCCGAAAATTGTCGTTATCGCCATGCTTGGATTGCGGTAGGTGAGGGCAAACAGTTTTGGCTAAATGTGTCATCGTTTAGGGTACGGCGCGGTGGCGAGGTTTTAGCAACTTGTAGCACACAAACGCCTATTTGTGAGGTGAACTTGCCCTAGTTCACCACAATTTGCACAAGTGCGTTATCATCTTTTCACAACGGATAAAGTTTAATTTTTGCGTTAAAATCGCGCCACTTACTTGCTAAGGAGAAATATAGCATGGCGAACAGAAAACCAGCTAAAAAAGTTGTTTTAGCTTACAGCGGTGGCTTAGACACATCAGTCATTGTTCCTTGGCTACGCAATAATTATGACTGTGAGGTGATTTGCTTTACAGCAGATATTGGTCAAGAAGAAGAACTGGACGGACTAGAAGAAAAAGCCCTTAAGAGTGGCGCAAGCAAGCTGTATGTGCGTGACTTGCGTGAAGAATTTTTAAGTGACTTTGTGTTTCCTACGATGCAAGCGGGGGCTGTATATGAGCGTGACTACTTGCTTGGAACTTCTTTTGCTCGCCCTCTTATTGCCAAACATTTGGTAGCGATTGCCGAAAAGGAAGGCGCAGATGCCATTGCACATGGTTGTACGGGCAAGGGCAATGACCAAGTACGCTTTGAATTGACGGCGATGGCACTTAACCCTAAGCTGAGAGTGATTGCCCCTTGGCGCGAGTGGGAAATTCGCAGCCGCCAAGATGCGCTGGCGTATGCCCAAGAGTTTAATGTGCCTGTTTCGCACACCGAAAAAGACATCTACAGCCGTGACCGCAATATCTTTCATTTGTCTCATGAGGGCGGCTTGCTAGAAGACCCATGGAACGAACCCGAAGCGCGGATGTTTCAGCTAACAAGGAACCCCGAACAAGCTCCTGATGAAGGGGTATATGTGGAAATTGGTTTTGAGAAGGGGAATCCGAATAGCCTTAACGGTGAAACCATGTCTCCCGTAGACATTTTCTTAAAGCTGAACAAGCTGGGTGGAGAACATGCCATCGGGCGTGTGGACATTGTGGAAAATCGTTTGGTGGGTATGAAAAGCCGTGGGGTGTATGAAACACCCGCAGGCACGATTATTCGTAAAGCACACCAAGCCTTAGAAAGCATTTGCCTTGACAAACACACCATGCACTATAAGGACTTCATTGCCGTAAAGTACGCCGAATTGGTCTATAACGGCATGTGGTACTCTCGCCTACGTGAATCGTTGGATGCGTTTGTGCAAGTGTCGCAAGAGCGCGTTACCGGTACAGTGCGCCTAAAACTATACAAGGGCAATATCATTATGGCGGGGCGTAAGAGTCCCTTTAGCCTTTACCGTGAAGATTATGCTTCGTTTGGTGAAGAAGATGTGTACAACCAACAAGACGCTCAAGGTTTTATTCAACTCTTTGGCTTGCCCCTAAAGGTAGAAGCCATGTTAGAGAGCGATGGGGGTGGCGAAAGCCGTTATCGTAAGCCTGATTACAGCAAATTCAAACGCGACTAAACACAATGGGCGAGCCACAAACTCGCCCATTTTTTAAGCTATACACACAAGGAGCAAACAAAACCATGAGCTTATGGGGCGGTGCATTTTTACAACCGAGCGATGATGACCTTAAAGCACTTAACGATAGCCTGCGCTTTGATAAACGCATGTATCGCCAAGATATTGATGGGAGCATTGCTTATGCCCAAGCGATTCGTGATGCAGGTATTCTGGATGCGAAAGAAGCTATTACGCTGATTCAGGGATTAAAGCAAGTGCTTCAAGAAATAGAGAGTGGCTCATTTTTTTTCGTGGCAGGTGATGAGGATATTCACACCGCAGTAGAGCGACGGCTAACCGAAATTGTGGGAGCGGTGGGCGGTAAATTGCACACAGGCAGAAGCCGAAATGACCAAGTAGCAACAGACTTTCGTTTGTGGGTGATGAAAACGATAGAAACTCTAAACGACCTTCTGAAAACTACCCAAGAAGCCCTGATAGAGCAAGCAGAACAGCATACCGAAACCTTGATGGCAGGTTATACTCATTTGCAACCCGCACAGCCCATCACTGTAGCGCATTGGCTCATGAGCTATTTTTGGATGCTACAGCGTGACCGTGAACGGCTTCGTGATGCCAGAAAACGCACTTCTTTTTCGCCTTTGGGGTCGGGGGCATTGGCAGGCACACCCCTTGCAATAGACCGCGTGAAACTGGCAAATAACTTGGGTTTTACCCATGTGAGCATGAATAGCTTGGATGCTGTAAGTGACCGTGACTTTGTGGCAGAAACGCTGTTTACATTGGCGATGACGGGCGTTCACCTTAGCCGTTTCGCAGAGGACGTAATTATCTTTAGTAACCCCAATTTTGGCTATATTCGCCTTAATGACCGTTATAGCACGGGCAGTAGCCTAATGCCCCAAAAGCGCAACGCTGACCCGATGGAATTGGCGAGGGGGAAGGCAGGACGATTGATTGGGAATTTGACGGGCTTATTGGCTACACTGAAGGGCTTGCCTACTAGTTACAACAAAGACTTGCAGGAGGACAAAGAAGCGCTCTTTGATTCTGTGGATACTTTAAGCGCGTTGTTGCCTGTGCTGATTGCTGTTATTAAAACGCTGACGTTTAACACAGAACGTTTAACTGCCAGCCTAACCCAAGATATGTTGGCAACAGACCTTGCCGATTATTTAGTGAATAAGGGTTTACCGTTTCGTGAGGCTCATCACATTGTGGGGCGTGTTGTGCGGTATGCTAGCGATAACGGGCTGGAAATGTCGCAATTGCCCTTAGAATTTTTGTCAGACCAATCGGCTCTTTTTACAGAGGATGTACGCCAAGTCTTTGACTTTAAGCAATCTGTGGCTAAACGTGCTACATTGGGCGGAACAGCCCCCTCTGCTGTAAATCAACAAATTGAGACGGCAAAAGAGACCCTACAGAACACATAATTTGTGCATGTTGTACAAAACTTTGTGGAATTTCCTATGAACTTTTGCTATTTGCACAAATCTTGTTGACAAGCGTTCTTAAGTTAGATAATCTCATAAGTGTATATTGTTCACAACTCAAAAAAGTGACCTTTCAAAATGAAACGCAGTCAAGAACTCGTAATCAACCTTAGCATTATTATTGTCATCGTACTCCTTATTACGAGTGGCTAATACTTGCTTGGGTGGTGATTGACTGAAACAACGTGGTACTACAAAGCCTCCCAAAGCACTGGGGGGCTTTTTTGATTCAACACAACGTTCTTAAGGAGATAAAAATTTATGCCAGCAGAATGGATTTGGCGCAACGGTGAGTTTGTAAAATGGGAAGATGCAACAGTTCATGTTAGCGCACATGCCTTGCACTATGGCTCTAGCGTGTTTGAGGGTATACGCGCCTATTCCACGCCTAAGGGGGCGGCGGTTTTTCGTTTGCAACCCCATACAAAACGCCTTTTGAGCGGTGCAAAGGTGATGCGTATTGAAAACAGCTATACTGAAGAAGAACTTAACGAAGCTATCCTAGAGACCATTCGGCGCAATAAGCACGAATCCTGTTATGTCCGCCCCATTATGTTTCGTGGCGAGGGTGCGCTAGGCTTAGAGGGTCGTGGACGCACCAAGACCGAAATGGTTATCTTTACGATGGAGTGGGGACGTTACTTGGGCGAAGAAGCCATTGAGCAAGGGGTGGACGTGCAAGTTAGCTCTTGGAACAGAATGGCACCCAACACCCACGCTTCTTTGGTGAAAGCAGGGGGCAATTACGTCAACAGTCAGTTTGTGAGCATGGAAGCCCACGACAACGGTTTTAGTGAAGGCATTGCACTGGACGTAAATGGTTATGTAAGCGAAGGCGCGGGTGAAAACCTATTCGTGATTGTTGACGGCATCGTTTATACGCCCGGTGCCTGGTCATCCATCTTATTGGGTGTAACACGGGATAGCGTAGTCAAGATTATTGAAGAATTGGGCTATGAAATTCGTTATCAGCCCATTGCCCGCGAAATGCTGTACATGGCGGATGAAATTTTCTTTACGGGAACAGCAGCCGAAGTTTCACCTGTTCGCTCGGTAGACCGCCTCAAAATTGGCATTGGCAAGCGTGGTGCTATCACCACAAAGGTTCAAGAACGGTTCTTTGCCATCACATCGGGCAAAGTAGAAGATAAGTACGGCTGGCTAACGCACGTTAACGTATAGTTTTTAGGTTTGAGGAGTAGTTGTTATGATACTAACAGGGTCGGAAATCATTATGGAATGCCTGATGCGCGAAGGCGTAAAGGTGGTATTTGGGTATCCCGGTGGGGCAATTTTGCCCACTTATGATGCGATGTGGAAATACCGTGACCGTATTCATCATGTGCTAGTGCGCCATGAACAAGGGGCATCGCACATGGCGGATGGCTTTGCAAGAGCTACGGGTAAGGTGGGGGTGTGCATCGCTACAAGCGGGCCCGGTGCAACGAATTTAGTAACGGGTTTGGCAACTGCCATGATGGACTCTGTGCCGATTGTGGCGATTACTGGACAAGTACCACGCGCGTCTATTGGTACAGATGCCTTTCAAGAAACTGATGTGACGGGCGTAACATTGCCTGTGACTAAACACAATTATCTGGTTACTGATGTGCAAGAACTGGCGTATGTGATTAAAGAAGCCTTCCATATTGCACGCACAGGTCGTCCGGGCCCCGTACTCATCGACATCCCTAAAGATGTACAAACCGCAAAAATTGAGTTCGTTTACCCTGAAATTGAAATTCGTCTTCCTGGCTATAACCCGCCTACTTTGGCAAGCACCAAAGAAATTAGTGAAGCCCTTGAACTTATCCAAAACGCAAAACGCCCTGTTATTTTGGCGGGACATGGCATTTTGATGAGTGACTCTATCCAAGAGCTACGTGAACTGGCAGAACGAGCCAATATCCCCGTAACCCTAACGCTATTGGGGAAGGGCGCAATGCCCGAAAATCACCCCCTGACAGTGGGCATGATGGGGATGCACGGCGCAGGGGCATGTAACCACGCTATCCAAGAAGCCGACCTTTTGATTGCTTTAGGGATGCGCTTTGATGACCGTGTAACAGGCAACCTAAAAACATACGCCCTAAATGCTAAAAAGATTCACATTGATATTGACCCCTCTGAAATTAACAAAAATGTGAAAGTGGATGTGGGCATATCCGGTGATTTAAAAGCTGTCCTTAAACAATTATTGCCCGATTTGAAGCCAAGTTCTCATCCCGAATGGCTGGGGCGTATTCGTGACTGGCAGGAAGATGGCAACGAGCGAGACATCTTGAACTATGACACACAAGACCGTTTGTTGGGTGCGCGTGTCATTAATGAGCTATGGAAGCATACGGGGGGTGATGCCATCACTGTAACGGACGTGGGGCAACACCAAATGCTAGAGGCGCAATACTACCCACATCAGCGCCCTGCAACCATGCTAACAAGCGGCGGTTTGGGTACGATGGGTTTTGGCTTTCCGGCGGCAATTGGCGCAAAATTTGGCAGACCTGATGAAGAAGTGTGGGCAATTGTGGGTGACGGTGGCTTTCAGATGACGCTTTGTGAACTGGCAACTGCTGCACAGGAAAATGTGAAGGTGAACATTGCTATCCTTAACAATGCGTTTTTGGGGATGGTGCGCCAATGGCAAGAGCTGTTCTATGAAGAACGTTATCAGTCTACGCCAATGGTAAACCCCGACTTTTGCAAGTTGGCAGAAGCGTATGGTATTCCTAGTATGCGCGTGACAAAGCGTGAACAAATTGAGGAATCTGTGGCATTTGCGCGTAGCCACGCGGGACCCGTTCTGATTGAGTATGTGATTGAAAAAGAAGACATCGTTTACCCGATGGTGCCAGCAGGGGCAGACCTTGACAAAATGGTGCGCCGTCCTAAACCCGGAGAACAACAAAATGCCTGAACATCAACAACCTTTTAAGAATACTTTGGCTGCTTTGGTAGAAAACAAACCCGGTGTCTTAAATCGAGTTGCTAGCCTTTTTCGCCGTCGCAACTTCAACGTGGACAGCCTAACGGTGGGGCGGACGCATAAAGACCATGTTTCACGAATGACCATTGTTGTGGACGTGAAGTATGCCGATGCAAAGCTGATTGCTGCCAACCTTAAAAAGTTGGTGAACGTGATTGACGTGCAAAACCTATCCGAACAACCCAACGTGAGCCGTGACCTTGCCCTCATCAAAGTGCGTACCGACGATGTAGAATCTCGGAACATGGTAACGACCACTTGTGAACGCTATCCTGCACGCATTGTTGATATTGGCACGAAGGTGGCAATTGTCGAAATTACAGCGCAAGAGGACATCGTAGAAAGCCTGATTAACGAATTACGCCCTGTGGGCATCGTAGAAATGGTAAGAACAGGTGTTGTCGCGTTGGGGCGTGGTATCCGCATCATGGATACCGATTACGAACCTGTACGTTTTGACAATTCGCAGAATGGTTTGGAACGTTACGGGGTTTAATTTTGAGATAAACGGTTGCATCATGAAGGGTGTAGCCGTTTCTTTTATCAATAACATATCTTACCTATGGAGTAATATTTCTCATGGCAAAACTTTACTACGACAAAGACGCTGATTTATCCCTTCTTGAGGGCAAAACGATTGCCATCATTGGTTATGGGAGTCAGGGTCACGCACACGCCCTAAACGCCCATGATAGTGGGATGAACGTCATTGTAGGGTTGTATGAAGGTAGCAAAAGCAAGGCAAAAGCCGAAGCCGATGGTTTGAAGGTCTTTACTGTTGCCGAAGCCACAAAGCAAGCAGATGTTGTGATGATTTTGATTCATGACACCATTCAAGGCGAGGTTTACAACGCAGAGATTGCGCCTAACTTAAAAGAGGGTGCAATGCTGATGTTTGCACATGGCTTTAACATTCACTTTAAGCAAATTGTGCCTCCTGCAAGCGTGGACGTGACGATGGTAGCACCCAAGTCACCCGGTCATCGTGTGCGTGAAGTTTATACCGAAGGTGCAGGCGTTCCCGGTTTGGTGGCTGTTTATCAGGATGCTACAGGCAATGCAAAAGCGCGTGCGCTGGCTTATGCACGTGCCATTGGTTGTACTCGTGCGGGTGTTATTGAGACGACCTTCAAAGAAGAAACCGAAACTGACCTATTTGGCGAACAAGTGGTGCTATGCGGTGGCGTAACTGCCCTTATTCGTGCCAGCTTTGAAACGTTGGTTAAAGCTGGTTATCAGCCCGAAATTGCCTACTTTGAATGCCTTCATGAGCTAAAGCTGATTGTGGACTTGGTGTACGAAGGTGGTATGAGCTATATGTGGTATAGCGTCAGTGACACTGCCGAACATGGCGGTTATGTTGTGGGTGATAAATTTGAAGAATTGGTAAAAGAAGAGATGGTGGACGTTCTGGGGCGTATTCAAAGCGGTCAATTCGCTGAAGAGTGGATTGCAGAGAACAAGGCTGGCAAGCCTAATTTCTTGGCACGCCGTCGCCGCGAACATGATTTACTGATTGAAAATGTTGGCGCAGAATTGCGTAGCATGATGCCATTCTTGAAAGCGAAGAACATCAAACAGGAGAGTTAGCCTCATGGAAGATGGTGGTGTAGTACGCACTTACGATGAAAATACGGTGGTCATTTTTGACACCACTTTACGCGATGGTGAGCAAAGCCCTGGGGCAAGCCTAACCAGCGCAGAAAAGCTAGAGATTGCCCGTCAGTTATCGCGCTTGGGGGTTGATGTGATTGAGGCAGGCTTTCCTGCTGCCTCACCCGACGACCTTACAGCGGTTCAGCGTATTGCGCGCGAAGTGGGGACAGAAGATGGTCCCCGTATTTGTGGGCTATCACGCGCCGTTGAAAGCGACATTTTGACATGTTGGAAAGGCGTAAAGGACGCGAAGAAGTCTCGTATCCATACGTTTCTTGGTACATCGCCACAACATTTACAAATGTTGTCCATTAACGAACAGCAAGCCCTCGAACGCATTGAGAAAGCTGTGAAGTTGGCGGCGAGCCTTTGTGATGACGTGGAATTTAGCCCAATGGATGCTGGTCGTACCGACATGGCGTTTTTAATCAAGGCATGCTCTGTAGCGGTGGCATGTGGCGCAACAACGCTTAACATCCCTGACACGGTGGGCTATGTAACACCCGGCGAATGGCACGAAAAACTAGCAACACTCATTGCAGAAACACCTGGCGCAGGTAGGAGAAGCGGTGTCATTTGGTCTGTGCATTGCCACAACGACTTGGGCATGGCAACCGCAAACACACTTGCAGGTATTCAGGCGGGGGCGCGCCAAGTAGAAGTGACTATCAACGGTGTGGGCGAGCGTGCCGGCAATACTAGTTTAGAAGAAGTCGTGATGGCAATTGCAACTCGATCTTCTGCTTATGGCGTGCGTACTAATATCGACACCACTCAAATCATCAAAACAAGCCGTATGGTGAGCAACTACATGGGGGTGATCGTTCAACCCAATAAAGCGGTTGTAGGCGCAAATGCGTTTGCCCATGAAAGTGGTATTCACCAAGATGGTATGCTAAAAAATGCCAGTAACTTTGAAATTATGACCCCTGAATCAGTGGGCTTAACGCAAAGTCGTTTGGTATTGGGCAAGCACTCTGGGCGACATGCCCTAAAGAAACGTTTAGAAGAATTGGGCTATATCATAGAGGGTGACCAATTAAAGCAAGTGTTTGAACGCTTTAAGTCTTTAGCAGACGATAAAAAAGTAGTGACGGATGCCGACCTAGAAGCCCTTGTTGCTGATGAAACCACACAACCACAAGAGTTCTTCCGCTTGGAAGATATTCAGGTGGCGTGTGGCACAATGGGGCTTCCTACGGCAACGGTACGCATTACTGACCCAGAGGGTAACGTTCATGTTCATGCGGCTGTTGGGCGAGGTCCGGTAGATGCGTCTTATCAAGCAGTGGATGCCATTGTTAAAGCTCCGAACTCACTCTTAGAGTACAGTGTCCATAGCGTGACAGAGGGCATTGATGCACTTGGCGAAGTGACTGTTAGAATTAGCCCCCCCGACAGTGAAAAGACCTTTGGGGGTTATGGCGCACACTCTGATATTGTCGTTGCCAGCGTGAAGGCGTATATGGCGGCTGTCAACAGAATGATTGCAGGCTTAGGCTTGGGCAATATTCAGCCTGAAGGTGAAACAGCCACCGTTGGTATTAAAACACAGTAAACAGCCAACTTTAGTGTAATGTAGTGAAGAAAAGAGGCAATATGGCAACACCACAGACACTTTTTGAGAAAGTGTGGAATCACCACATTGTTAGACCACAAACAGCCGATACACCTGCTGTTTTGTATGTTGATTTACATTTAGTACATGAAGTAACTTCACCACAAGCGTTTAGTGTGCTTCGTGAACGCGGGTTAAATGTGCGCCGTCCTGACCGAACTATAGGGACAATGGATCATAGCACACCCACTACACCACGTAATGAGTTTGGCATTATTCCAGTTGTTGATGTGCAAGCCTCTAAACAGCTTGACCAATTTACTGCCAATTGCAATGACTTTGGGATTCCGATGTATGCGCTAGGCACGGAAAATCAGGGTATTGTGCATGTCATTGGGCCCGAACAAGGCTTTACGCAGCCCGGTATGACCATCGTTTGCGGTGATAGCCATACTAGCACACATGGCGCGTTTGGTGCGTTGGCGTTTGGTATTGGCACAAGCGAAGTAGGGCATGTTTTAGCGACACAAACACTTATGCAGTATAAGCCTAAGACAATGGCGATTCGCGTAGATGGCACACTCGCACCCGGTGTAACGGCTAAAGACATCATTCTTGCTGTTATTGCTAAAATTGGCGTAGGGGGTGGCACAGGCTACGTATTTGAGTATATGGGGTCTGCCATCCGTAGCCTAAGCATGGAAGGGCGCATGACCATCTGTAATATGAGCATTGAGGGGGGTGCGCGTGCAGGCATGATTGCCCCTGATGAAATCACCTATGAGTACGTTGAGGGTCGTCCTTATGCCCCCAAAGGCAAAGATTGGGATGATGCGATTGCCTTCTGGCGCACGCTTCCCTCAGACGAAGGTGCAACCTTTGATGCGGAAGTAATTCTTAATGCCGATGAACTGATTCCGATGATTACTTATGGCACGAACCCGGGAATGGGGATGCAAATTAACGGTCATGTTCCCGACCCTGAGCAAGCCAAGAGTGTAGATGAACGTACAGCCCTAGACAAAGCACTAACCTACATGGGGTTACAACCCAATCAACAACTAATTGGTAAGCCCGTTGATGTGGTGTTTGTGGGTAGTTGTACCAATTCCCGTATCTCTGATTTGCGTGAAGCCGCGCGTATGATTCGTGGTCGTAAAGTGGCAAGCAGCGTTAGAATGATGGTTGTTCCCGGCTCGCAACAGGTAAAAGTACAAGCAGAACGCGAAGGCTTGCACCATATCTTTATAGAGGCGGGTGCAGAATGGCGTGAAGCAGGTTGTTCCATGTGTATTGCCATGAATGGTGACCAACTACAACCCGGGCAATATGCCGTAAGCACCAGCAACCGCAACTTTGAAGGACGGCAAGGCAAGGGGGGGCGCACTTTCTTGGCAAGTCCTCTTACAGCAGTTGCTACGGCGGTTAATGGCTATGTGACAGACCCACGCGAATTATTTGTACCAGAAATGGCATAACAAGACCGTATAGACAAAACAGGGGGGCAATTTGCCCCTCTATTAATAAACACATGAGGCAAAATACAGTGGAAAAGATTACAACGTTTAGTGGTCGCATTGCACCACTACCTATCAATGACATTGACACCGACCAAATTATTCCCGCCCGCTACCTAAAAACAACAGATAAGCAAGGGCTTGGGGTGGCTTGTTTTTTTGACTGGCGTTATAACGAAGATGGCTCGCCCAAAGCCGATTTCACACTAAACCAACCCCGATATCAGGGGGCAGAAGTGCTGATTGCGGGGCATAACTTTGGATGTGGTAGCTCTCGTGAACATGCGCCTTGGGCGTTGATGGGGATGGGCTTTAAGGCAATTATCAGTAGTGATTTTGCCGACATTTTTCGCAATAACGCCCTTAAAAACGGCTTGTTGCCCATTATCGTGGACGAAGAAACAAAGCAACAACTGATTAGCCTTGCCTATGAAGACCCCACGACAACCGTTTCTATTGACCTTGAAAATCAAACGCTCTTGTTGCCTGATGGTCGTAAAGTGACCTTCCCGATTGATTCGTTTAGCCGTCATTGCTTGGTGAATGGTGTTGACCAACTGGGCTTTTTACTAAACCTTGAAGGGGAAGTAAACGTCTATGAAGATGCCCATCCTCAATGGGTGAACACGACAGCCTAAAATTAGGAGTGGTTTTATGGTGAAGAGCGTTGCAATCTACGATACAACTTTGCGCGATGGCACGCAACGCGAGGGCATCTCGCTTTCTGTGGCAGATAAGCTAAAGATTACGCAATTGCTGGATGAATTTGGCGTAGCTTATATTGAGGGGGGGTGGCCCGGCTCTAACCCTAAAGATGCCATCTATTTTGAACAGGTAAAAACACTTACGCTAAAGCACGCCAAAATTGCTGCTTTTGGAAGTACCTGCCGTAAAGACTCTTTGCCAAAAAATGACCCTAACATTCAGGCTCTTGTGGATGCAGATACTCTTGTGGTTACGGTGGTGGGTAAAACGTCTATGTTGCACGTGATAGAGGTGTTGCAAACGACCCCCAAAGAAAATTTGCGGATGATTCAAGAAAGCCTCGCGTATCTTAAATCATTGGGCAAAGAAGTGATTTATGACGCAGAACACTTCTTTGACGGCGCAAAATTGGATTTGGGATATGCGTTTGACACGCTTCATGCTGCTGTTAAGGGTGGGGCGGATGTGCTGGTTTTGTGCGACACTAACGGGGGTTCTTTGCCTTGGGAAGTTGCAGAACTGGTAAAGCGCGTGCGCGAGATATTCCCTGATGTCGCGTTAGGGATTCATACGCACAATGATGGTGAATTGGCGGTTGCAAACTCTTTGGCTGCGGTGCAGGTGGGTGTTACACAGGTGCAAGGCACAATTAACGGCTATGGTGAGCGTTGTGGTAATGCAAACTTGTGTAGTATCATCCCCGACTTGCACATTAAGATGGGTATTCCTTGCTTACCCGATACCAGCCACCTATCACACCTTACAAAGCTCTCGCGGATTGTGGCAGAAGTGGCAAACCTTGCGCCAGATAACCATAGTGCGTTTGTGGGTAAGAGTGCTTTTGCACATAAGGGCGGTATTCATGTGGCTGCTATCCGTCGGAATGTGGATAGTTATCAACACATTGACCCTGCGTTGGTAGGCAATGAGATGAGGGTGCTTGTTTCGGATTTGTCGGGACGTGGTAACCTCTTGAGTAAAGCCGAAGAACTGGGTATGGACGTTTCTAACGACCAAGCCAGCCAAGTGCTGGAAGAAATTAAGCGTCTAGAGAGCGAAGGGTATGTATTTGAAGGGGCAGAGGCTAGTATTGCGGTGCGTATGTTCCGCGCTATGCCAGAGTATCAGCCAATCTTTAAGCTCATTGATTTTACGGCATTGGTAGAAGAACGGCGTGGGCGCGGTAGCCTTTCAGAAGCAACAGTAAAACTAGAAGTCAATGGCGATGTGGTACATACAGCCGCCGAAGGCAATGGTCCCGTAAACGCGCTGGATTTGGCGATGCGTAAAGCCCTTGATAAATACTATCCTGAAATCACGGATTTTCAGCTTGTTGATTATAAAGTGCGTATTTTAGATAGCGAAAATGCTACAGCAGCAACAACCCGTGTGCTTATTGATACCCAGCGTGGCAGCCAACGTTGGAGTACCGTAGGGGCAGGCACAAACATCATCCAAGCCAGTTGGTTGGCATTGGTGGATAGTATTGAATACGGGCTTTGTGTGGTAGAACAACCCATTAACCCTGAAGAAGCACAGATGATATAACGCGCGATTTGAACGCGCCTATTGATATGGAGAAGCCATGAAGGCAAAATTGGCGATTTTATCGGGCGATGGCATTGGGCCCGAAGTAATGAAAGAAACCCTTAACTTGCTAAGTGTGATTGGAAGCAAGTATGGGCATGAATTTGTAGGTGAAGAAGCACTTATTGGTGGTATTGCCATTGATAAAACCGGTGACCCTTTCCCCGAAGCCACGCAAAAGATTTGCGAGCAATCTGACGCGATTTTATTGGCGGCGGTGGGTGGCTACAAATGGGACAACCCCAATGCGAAGGTTCGCCCCGAACAAGGCTTGCTAAAGATGCGTAAGCACTTTAACTTGTTTGCAAATTTGCGCCCCGTAAAAGCCTATCCTGCGTTGGCTCAGCATGTGCCGTTGCGTGCGGATTTACTGGAAAACGTGGACATCTTGTTTGTGCGCGAACTCAATGGTGGGCTGTACTTTGGGCAACGCAAAGAGATGGACGGGGGCGACGAAGCCTACGACACCATGCTTTATACGCGCGGTGAAGTAGAGCGCGTGGCACACGTGGCATTTAGAGCAGCACAATTACGCCGTAAGAAAGTAACCTCTGTGGATAAAGCCAACGTGTTGGCATCCATGCGTTTGTGGCGTAGTACGGTAATGAACGTTCATGAAGATTACCCTGAAATTGCGCTTGACCATGTGCTTGTAGATGCGTGTGCGATGCACTTGCTTATGCGTCCTTCGTCTTTTGATGTGGTGCTGGCAGAAAATATGTTTGGGGATATTCTGAGTGACGAAGCCTCTGTTTTTGCGGGGTCTTTGGGCATGTTGCCTTCAGCTTCTTTGGGGTCTACTAAATTTGGGCTGTATGAACCTGTTCACGGGTCTGCGCCAGATATTGCGGGTCAGGGCAAAGCGAATCCTATTGGTATCTTCCTAAGCGTGGCGATGATGTTGCGCTATAGCTTAGACCTTGAAGCAGAATCATCAGCCATTGAGAGCGCGATTGACGCGGTTCTTGCTGATGGCGCACGCACGCCCGATATTGCACGTAGGGGCGAAGAAACGCCCGTGAGTACATCAGAGTTCTCACAGGCGGTTATTGCAAAGCTATAGACCCGTGTTTTTGCTAAATTCGGTGTCATCAAATGGGGTGTTGTGGTCATCGGTGGGCGATTGCTTTTTAGCGATTGCAAACATGGCGAGTGCCGATACTAAGAACATTAAACGCCGTTGATTAACTGATAGTGTTTCCCACGTTACGCCTCTTAACGCCAGCAAAGCCAAGCCAATAAAATACTCTTCCCAATGGTTTGGCTTTGCGAGTCGTTCTGCTACGATTTGGCGCAAGCGCAAAATGGGAATGAGCTTTTGAGAAATGGGACTGCTCTCACTATATATTCTGCTTTCGTTGAGCGCGATTAAGTAAGGAATCAATTGGCGCACACTTGCCCAACCGTCTTCTAAATGGGGTAACACAAGCTCGCTTAAGAGACTGACTTCTAGAGTTGCCCAATCCATCAGAGTATGACCTTCACGGGTATGCCCAAAGTCTATTAGTAGCGCAGTGTCATTTGCACCGATGAGAATGTTGCCCATGTGTAAATCGCCGTGAATGGTGCTTAGTGACCCAAAAACGGGTGTATCAAGCAATGTGGTATATGCCATAATGGGGTTGGGCGCGTAAAAATCACCGAACCTTACAGCGTTTTGCTTGTGATCGAAATCAGGTTCTAGGGCGCGAACCGCATTTTCTAGCTCTTCGTTGCGTGTTTTCCACACGCGCCCTGCCAGCTTATCCACCACTTCGCCTCTGAAGTAGGTATCCTCTTCAAAGTTAATCCCACGTATTTTAATTTGATAGGGGCGCGTAATGCTTCCACCTGATTGCCCCAGCGCTAGGGTAATGGACTTTTGCTCACGGTCTACACGATGCACGACAAAGTTTTCTACAACAACAGTTTCGCCATACTCAATATGATTAAGCCTTGCGCGTTTGATGGGTAAACGTAGCACAATGGCATCTTCCGTTGCATCTTCGTTTTTGGCAAGCTCTAGGGTAAGAATGGGGGGCAGTAGCCAATCATATTCTTGCCATGTTTCAAAACGATAAGGACGGCTTTGCATCCACCAATTTGTACCAAAGCTATTATAAAGTTTTTCGTATAGCCAGTTAGCTAACTTAGAATTTTCCCAAACGCCTACGATACCACGAACATCTAAGGCTCGCCCATTGTCGTCTGTAATGAGGGTGTATTTAAGGGCGGCAAGGTCAGAAATTTGGGGTGCGATAACGGTATCTTCTAAACGGGCGGTTAGGGGGGGAAGCGTGCCTTTTACATGCCGTTCATAGCGTTGTGCTTCGTCGTAGATGGCATCGTGGGGCCCAATTTTAACGACTACAGGTGCATCTTCACGGTTATCGCCCTGAATGGGTGTAATGACGATGAGAGTAGAATCGCTATAGCCTCCGCGCAAACGAGTTTCTACACGTACTTGGGCATACCCATGAAACATCCGCCTAAGGATAAAAAGTTCATCTTTATTAAGTTCTTCGCCAAATTGTGGGGCTAAATCTATGCTGACAAAGGGTTGGGTAACGGCGCGTGTAATTTGGCGTGTTTTGGCTTGTTGTGGCAAACTTTTTACGTCAACCCCTAGCCCACTTAAAACACGCAACGGCACATTATCGCCTTCATCAAGAATAGCAATTAAAAGCTCACGCTCTGTAATATGGGGTAGTTCACTTTCTTTCATTAGCTCGTCGGCAATGCCCAGCACAACATCAGCGCGTGGCGTAGTAGGAATACCTGCCCATAGCCGATGACGACTTCCTTTGCCCACTTTTCGGCGTATAGCTTCAATAACATATTCGGGGTTAAAACCCGCTTCAAAAATAAGGGTAGACGTTAATCCGCCCCGTACTTCAAGCATGGCAATAAAAAGATGCTCTATGCCTAAGTAATAGTGACGCATGCGGGTTGCTTCTAGCCTTGCGCTGATGAGAATATCTTTAATGTCTATAGTCGCCATATGTTTACTCGTTAGGCTGAATGCGTAGCCAAGTACGCCCAATACGAAATAGTTCGCCCTCTTGAATGGGAATAATGCCTTTAATGCGCTCTTCGCTAAAAAAATCGCTGGTGTTCTCTAAGAATGTGCCATTAACGGTATTGCAGTCTTCTAGCCACCACTGCTTGTTTTTCCAGTGCAATTTGGCGTGCTGACGTGAAGCAAAAGTGTCAAACTGAAGGCAAAGGTCGTTGTCATTGCGCCTTCCTACGCTTAACGACCAAGAATCTTCGCTTTCATAGCCCTCATGACCCTGCGAGAAAGTGTGCGTTCTACCGTCTTCTGCGCCACTTAGAACAATGACGCTGAGTGTTTTTACCATGTGCTTACATCCTATGACAAACGTTAAGTTATAACAACGCTTTGGTGAACCTATTGTAACGGTAAAAAATGTTACCTTCATAAGCGAATTATAGCGCAAATTCTAAAGATTGACGGCAATAAAAAACCGCCTTTGCAGGCGGCTTATTATTAATTCACGGGTTCTAGGCTGGGTTGGGTAGCTGGTTTTGATTCTACCCGCCTTATTTGTGCGCCTAACGCCTGAAGATGTTCTTCAATGCGCTCATGCCCTCTGTCTATTTGATAGACGTTGGTAATGGTCACATCGCCATGAACGCCAAGACTGGCAAGGAGTAAAGCCGCCCCTGCACGAATACTGCCAGCCCGTACTTTTGCGGGTTTAAGGTGGCTTACCCCATTGACAATGAGAACGTCACTTTGGCTGACGATAAGGTCTGCTCCCATGCTAATGAGACCATCGGCAAAGTCATAGCGATTTTCAAAGATGCGCTCACGAATATAACTTTTGCCATCTGCAACGGTGGATAGCGCAGAGATACACGGTTGTAAATCGGTTGGAAAGCCGGGGTAGGGGTGTGTTGTGATATTGATAGGTGCAAGATGTTTGTTTGGGTCACGTTGAATACGAAGTGTGTGCTTGTCGGGAGAAGTAACCTGAATACCCATTTGCTCTAGTTTTGCATTCACCAGGCGAAGGTGTGTGGGTTCGGTTTGGCGAATAACAACATCACCACCCGTAATGCCAGTGGTCATTGCCAACAAACCAATGACAAGGCGGTCGGGAATGGGAGTGTATTCGGTAACATGAAGGTCTTTTACCCCTGTTATGATGAGTGTAGACGTTCCTAGCCCTTCAATCTTTGCGCCCATTTGTGCCAGAAAATGCCCAAAGTCAACAACTTCTGGTTCTATGGAAGCATTCTCGATGATAGTCTCGCCTTCTGCCAGTGAGGCTGCCATCATTAAGTTTTCTGTGCCAGTGTGGCTGGGCATATCAAGATACAGCAACGTACCTGTGAGTTTGGCTCTCTTTAGATTGATGCGTGTTGTGCCATCATCTTCATAAACAACATCTGCACCAAGACGGGCAAACCCACGGTGGTGAAAATCAATTTTACGCTCGCCAATGTTACAGCCCCCACTACCAGGAAGTTCTACACTGCCCAAACGCATAATAAGAGGGGCAAGAAATAGCACAGAACCGCGCATCTTTTGGGTAATGTCTGGGGGCAAAACGGGGTTATTAACGCCACTTGCATCAATTTCTACGGTGTGGGTTTGTCTATCATGAATAACTTCTGCCCCCACAATCCGAGCAAGCTCTAAAGCTCCACGAACATCTTCAATATCAGGGACATCCTTAAGGACGGTTTTACCATGTTTAGGGATAAGCGCGGCTGCAATCATGGGAAGAACAGCATTTTTAGACCGTTGTGCTGTTACCTCACCGTGTAATGGGTTGCCGCCTTTAACTTGAAAAGACCACTCTGTCATCATATAAACTCCTTGTTTTCGTCCGCAAGTTTCTTATAGAGGCGGTTAAAATACAAGACGAGTTTTGAAGTTCACTGCATACTCCATAGGAAAAAGAACTTTTTCTTGTAAATTTTGGAAAAACGTGATACACTTCTTTGAGCAGTAAAAACAATCTTATATGCTTCATCCAGAGCAGTTGAGTGTTACGGCACAAAGACACTGCAGCAACCCCCGTTGGCAACGGGAAGGTGCTAAATCCGTCAGAAATGCAAGAAATCTGGTAGATGAAGGTGGTAACAAACCCCAATCAAGGGGGGCGTTCATTTCTTAGACGATGCCTAAGTCGTTTTTGTTTAGGGATACGAATAAGAACACCCGAACCTACTTAACGTATTTTCGGGTTTTTGTTTTCTAGTGAGGAACACTAAATGACAAGTACAGACGACAACATCGAAAAAGCTATTGAACACGCCACTCGCCCCCAAACGCAAGGACATAGTACAAAAGCGGTTCATGGAGGCGTGAAACGCGACAAGGCTTATCACGCACTAACACAGCCTATTGTCCAATCGGCAACCTTTACTTTTAAGGATACGGCTGATCTTTGTGACTTTATGGACAAGAAAATTTGGGGTGGTGAAGTAGACCGTGAAGAATACGGACGTTATGGCAACCCCAGTATTTGGGCTGTAGAACAACGTATTGCAAATCTTGATGGTGCAGAAGACGCCGTTTTGTACTCCTCTGGGATGGCTGCGGTTACTTCGTTGTTGCTGACCGTGTTAAAGAGTGGTCAACATATTGTGATGACGGATGATTGCTATCGCCGTACTCGCCAATTTTGCAAAGTGTTTTTGGCGAAGTATGGTGTTGAAACAAGCGTTGTTACTATGGGTGACTATGACGCACTAGAAGCTGCCATTATTCCAGGACGCACACGCTTTATTATTTCTGAAACTCCCACAAACCCTTATCTGCGCGTTGCAGACTTGGGGCGTATTGTAGAAATTGCTAAACGCCATAGTATTTTAACGATGATTGATACCACCTTTGCGACACCTGTCAACCTTCGCCCCAGCGAGTATGGCATTGATTTTACACTTCACAGTGCCACTAAATACTTTAGTGGGCATAATGACGTGATGGCGGGGGTGATTACAGGTGAATCGGGCAAAATTAAGGCTCTCAAGGACGCTAGAGGCGTGTTTGGGAACGTTGTAGACCCGCAAGCAGCTTTCTTGTTAGAACGGGGCATTAAAACGCTAGGAATTCGTGTTCAACAGCAAAACAAGACGGCTTTGGCTGTGGCACAATTCCTAGAAAATCACCCTAAAATTGACCGTGTATACTATCCCGGCTTGGCTTCTCACCCCGACCATGAAATTGCCGTAAAGCAAATGAGCGGGTTTGGTGGCGTGGTTAGTTTTGAAGTGGCGGGTAACCTAGAAACAACCAGCCTCTTTATTGACCGTTGCCGTATTCCTTACATCGCGCCTAGCTTGGGCGGTGTAGAAAGCCTCATTGAACAACCTTCTTTGGTGAGCTACTACGAACTCACTACGGCTGAAAGAATGGCTGTGGGTATTAGAGATAATCTGGTGCGTTTTGCTGTGGGTATTGAGGACACACAAGACATCATTGACGATTTAAACAACGCTTTAGAAGGCATTCCTGACCGCAAGCTAGAGCGCGAATGGGAAGACCGTTTCCGCGACTAGTAGCAATGAAACAAAAAGGCGATTCGTGATGAATTGCCTTTTTTATTGCCTTAAGCCAGTTCTTTTTCTTTAGTCAGAAGGTGTTTAAGTTCTTCTACACTGTCGCCTGCTTGTAGAATGATGTTGGGGTAGGCGGGTGTGATATTCTCAAGTCTATCTGTGTGATAAGCAATGGTGGCATCTGTATCTTTAAGAACATGCCCCGTAAGAACACCAACCACTGTTTCATGCGGTTGAATGATGCCACGCTCTACCAATTTGCGAGTCCCTGCTAATGAGCAGGCAGAGGCAGGTTCACAGCCAATTCCTGTTGCATCTATGATTGCTTTTGCATCCATAATTTCTTGGTCGGTCACCATTTCAACTACGCCGTTAGTCCACGAAAGAGACCGTAGCGCTTTTTTGTAGTTTACAGGGTTGCCAATTTTGATGGCGGTGGCAACGGTTTCTGCCTTCATAGGGTGAAACTCTGTAAAGCCTGTTTGATAAGCGTGATAAAGAGGGCTTGCGCCTTCTGCTTGTACAATGGCAAGGCGTGGAATTTTATCAATAAGCCCCAAGTCAAAAAGTTCTTTGAGGGCTTTGCCAAAAGCAGAACTGTTGCCTAAGTTTCCACCGGGACAAACAATCCAATCGGGAGCTTGCCAGCGCAACTGTTGAATAGCTTCTATCATAATGCTCTTTTGCCCCTCTAAACGGAAGGGGTTTACAGAATTAAGCACATAAATGCCAAGTGCTTCGCTGACCTGACGTACTAACTCTAGGTTGCGGTCAAAATCGGCATTAATTTGGATGCAGGTTGCGCCATACGCCACACCTTGCGCCAACTTGCCCACAGAAATTTGCTTGTTTTGTAGGAAAATGATGCCCTCAATTTCGGCGAGGGCGGCATAAGATGCCAGCGCAGATGACGTGTTGCCAGTGGAAGCACAGGCAACACGCGTCATGCCCAAAACGCGGGCTTGGGTAACACCGCCCGTCATGCCACGGTCTTTGAATGAGCCTGTGGGGTTTTCGCCTTCATGCTTCAGATAAAGCGTGTTTACGCCTGCCCAACGCGCTAATTTCGCAATGTTATAAAGGTTGGTATTGCCCTCTGGACGAGAAGCAATAAGGTCATTAGGCACTTCAGGGTAAATGAGTTCTTTGTATCGCCAAACGCCACTGTTGTAAGGGGCATCAAGTGACCCCAAACGTGCGTCAAATAGCTGGCGAGTGATAGGGGTTTTAAGCTGTTTCCAGTCATGAGTTACGTCCAACAAGCCTCCACAAGACCGACACGCATAAATAACTTCGCGGACTGAATACTGCGCGTGACAATCCATACATTGCAGGACGCTTATCATTCGTGTTATCCTCTCTGGATATGGTTTAATCAATGTTAAGGATAGCGAGTTTTCGTGATATTTGCCAGAGTAGAAGCGTTTGCACCAGCAACGGTAGCGAACATCGGAATCGGGTTTGACATTCTTGGGCTGGCGGTAACAGGTAGCGGTGATACCGTTATTGCAGAGTGGGCGACCAGCGGAGGCGTGAGTATTGCACGCATAGAAGGTGATAATGGCAAATTGCCTTATGAATCCCATAAAAACGTGGCAAGCGTGGCTGCGAATGCGTTATTAAAGCAACTAGGGCTTCGGCACGATATTGCTTTAACTGTTAAAAAAGGTTTGCCATTAGCAAGTGGTCTAGGAAGTAGTTCTGCCAGTTCTGTGGCGGCGGCGGTAGCTGTGAACGCCCTACTGGGAAGCCCTCTTTCCCGTGAGGAACTATTGCACGCTTGCCTGGAAGGGGAGGCTGCGGTAAGTGGCTACCATGCAGATAATGTTGCACCGTGTTTGTTTGGTGGTATTACACTGACAATGGGAACAGAAGCTCAAAACATTCGTAAGCTACCTATTCCAACAGGGCTACATCTGGCATTTGTTACGCCAAACGTGGCTGTGCCAACTTCTGAAGCGCGTGCTGTTTTGCCCCCCACAATTACCCTAAAACAAATGGTACATCAAACGGGTGGCGTTGCCTTGCTGATGGATGCTATTTATCGGGGCGACATTCGTACTATGGCGCGTGCTATGCAATCAGATTTGGTTGTAGAGCCTGCTAGAGCGCATTTGATGCCGTATTTGGTAGAAGTTCGTGAGGTTGCCATGGCCAATGGCGCGTTGTGCCTTGTGATTAGTGGTGCTGGTCCTACATTAATGGCAGTGTGCGAAGACGAGCTAACCGCTGAGCGTATTTCTATTGCAATGGCGGGCGTGTATACGGAAAAAGGATTAGAAAGCCTTACACGCTATGGACAGGTGCTACAAGAAGGCGCACAAGTTATACAAATTAGCTAAGGGCGTATATAATGATTGCGCCTAGTTAAACTCAATGTTGGCAATGATTTGTGAAAATCTTGACAATCCCTAACACGAGGGCTATCATTCGATAAAAATTGCTATCCCAAAAAGAGAGTCTTTTTATGAGCAATCTGGTAAAAAATTACATCAATGGCGAATGGGTTGAATCTGTAAGTGGTGAAACTTTTAACAGTATTAACCCAGCCACAGAAGAAGTCTTTGCTGTTGTCACAAAAAGCAACACGATTGACGTTGCTCAGGCCGTTTCTTCGGCAAAATTGGCTTATGATAAGTGGCGTTTAACGCCTGCGCCCCGACGCGGTGAGATTCTTTATCGTGTTGCCGAGATTTTGACAGAGCATAAAGAAGAAATTTCGCGGATTGCCACCCAAGAAATGGGTAAGATTTTGGCAGAAACGCGTGGTGACGTGCAAGAAGCCATTGATATGGCGTATTACATGGGTGGGGAAGGTCGGCGGTTGCTTGGCTATACCGCCCCTGTAGAAATGCCGAATAAGTTTGGGATGGCACTTAAGGATTCTGTGGGTGTTGTGGGTCTTATCACACCTTGGAATTTCCCTGTTGCTGTGCCTAGCTGGAAGATTTTACCTGCCCTTATTGCGGGCAACACGGTTGTTTGGAAGGCTGCCGAAGATACTTGTGCGACGGCTGCTGCCTTTATTAAGACCTTTGAGGAAGCGGGCTTGCCCAAAGGTGTGATTAACCTTTTGTGTGGTTATGGCGATGCTGGCGAAGCATTGGTAACGCATCCTGATGTGCGGATTGTTTCGTTTACAGGGTCTACTCAAACTGGCATTAACGTTTATACCAAAGCTGCCCAACTTGGCAAAAAAGTGACGCTCGAGATGGGTGGTAAAAACGCCATTATTGTGATGGACGATGCTAACTTTGATTTAGCTGTAGAAGCCATTACATGGAGTGCCTACGGCACAACAGGGCAACGCTGTACTGCTACAAGCCGTCTTATTGTGCAAAAAGGTATTAAGCCTCGTTTGATGGAAGCCCTGATTGCAAAAGCAAAAACAATCCGTGTGGGTAACGGCATGAACGACAGCACGAATATGGGGCCGCTTGTAAATGCTAAAGCCCTTGAAAAAGTGGCGAGCTATATGGAAGTGGCAAGACAAGATGGCGCAAGCATTGTGTTGGGGGGTAAGCGTTCTGAATTGGGCAAAGGGTTCTTCTTTGAGCCAACTCTCTTTGACAATGTAACACATGGTATGCGCGTGGAACAAGAAGAGATTTTTGGACCCGTTTTATCGGTGATTGAAGTGCGTGACCTTGACGAAGCTGTTTATGTGAATAACAACACACGCTATGGGCTTTCTAGCAGTATTTTTACAGAGAACATCAACGCTGCTTTTAGAGCTATTCGTGACATTAGCACGGGTATTGTGTATGTAAACCATGGCACAACAGGCGCAGAAATTCAGTTTCCGTTTGGTGGTACTCGTGGCACAGGAAACGGTATGCGTGAGGCAGGTCAGGCGGGGCTAACTTCCTTCACAGAATGGAAGTCTGTTTATATTGATTACAGCGGACGCTTACAACGCGCCCAAATTGACACCGAAAGCATTCTTAGCGAGGATTCATAGGAATGTTGTCGTCACATCTGGTAAAATTGGGTAAGCTAAAGCATGGATGAACAGCCCCTTTACTGGGATAGCTCTTATGAGATTGTTCTGGCATTGATGGAACTTCATGCAGGTGTGGATTTAGATGGTATTGGTATTGGTGAATTACATCAATTGATTGTTTCTTTGCCGAATTTTGCGGATGACCCATTGATGAGTAATGATGGCATCCTGACAGAAATTTTGCGGGAGTGGTATGAGGAGAGTAGTGAATGGAACTAAAACTTCAAGAACTTAACACAACACAATACCCCGTCCCGACAGACCTACAAGACAACGTTGCCATCACAAGCCTGAGCAAGTTGTATAACTGGGGTCGTCGGAATTCTATGTGGCCCATGCTGTTCGGCTTGGCTTGTTGTGCCATTGAAATGATTGCTACTGCGTCTTCACGGTTTGACTTTTCACGGTTTGGCATGGAAGTGATGCGTGCCACACCCCGTCAGGCTGATTTGATGATTGTATCTGGAACAGTAACAAAGAAGATGATTGTTCCCATTGTGCGCCTTTACAACCAAATGCCAGAACCCAAGTACATTTTGGCGATGGGTGCTTGTGCCAGTGGTGGTGGCCCTTTCAAAGAAGGCTACAACGTGGTTTCGGGCATTGATAAGTATTTGCCAGTGGATGTTTATGTCCCTGGATGCCCCCCGACTCCTCAAGCCTTGCTTTATGGCTTGATTGCATTGCAAAAGAAGATTGATGGGCAAAGCATTACAAACACCGATGATGTGCCTTGGTATGGCATGGGACCCTCTGACCCAACCCCTGTACCCATTTTGGGCCCCGATATTATTGACCCACGCCAAATGGATATGATTCGCCGTGCTGCCGAACAAGCCTCTACAAAAGAGGGTTCGATTCCTTCTGTTCGTCAGTTGCCCTCTAGCGCATCTGTGGCGGTCATTGATGCACCTGTAAAGACTGCTCCTAAAGTAGAATCGGCTAATTCTCCAGAAGATGACCGCCGTGCTGCTGCACTGGCGCGTAAGGCTGCGCGTGCAGACAAAGCCACTGGTGGCGAAACAGCCAGCGCACCTACCTCTGTTGCAACGCTAGAGGGTGGCTCTAAGCCATGGGAAGAATCGAATGACGTGCGCGAACAACGCCGTTTGGCGGCACTGGCTCGTAAAGCCTCACGTTCACAAAAAGGTGAAGGATAAAGTACATGGTTGATATGAGTGAATCAGACGTAAAAACGTCCCCCATTGCAGACGCAATTGTAGATTTAAAAACTGCTTTCCCTGCCGACGTTTCTGATGATACCCGTGCTGGTTATCAGGGTGTGATTATCAATAAAGATAAGCTACCCGAAGTTGCCCAATACATCAAAGCAACACTTGGGTTTGATTATCTTTCTAGTGCAACGGCGGTTGATTATTTAGGCGAAGGCAATCACAGCAACGACCACTTAGAAATGGTATATCACGCTTACCGCACTACAGGTGGTAGTGCTTTAGTGTTTAAGGCACAAACAGATCGCACTGAAGCTACAATTCCATCGCTGATTAACGTTTGGCGTGGTGCAGATTTTCAAGAGCGTGAAGCGTGGGATTTGTACGGCATCAAGTTTGAAGGGCATCCTAACCTAAAGCGCATTTTGCTTTGGGAAGGCTTTGCCGGCTTTCCAATGCGTAAAGATTGGGAAGAAGCCTACTTTGAAGAACAACACAAACCCTTTGATAGCCGTTGGCCCAGTGGTCATGTGCATCGCGCAGAAGAACGTAATCTTTTTGGCAAGAACGTAAAGTACCCCGCCGATATTGATTTGAGCCGTCTATCTGATGTGTCGGAATCTGATTTATACACAGGCTTTGGCTTGGGCGTAGATACGACACAAGTCACCGATGAACATGGCATTGCAACCGACCAATTGATTGTGAACATGGGACCTCATCATCCTAGTACACACGGTGTGTTCCGTATGGTGATGAAGCTGGACGGTGAAACAATTACCCACCTAGAACCTGTGATGGGGTATTTGCATCGTAACCACGAAAAAATTGGGGAACGTAACACCTATCTTCACAATATCCCCTTTACAGACCGCCTAGACTATATTTCTAGCATGGGCAACAATCACGGCTACGTTTTGGCTGTGGAGCAATTGTTGGCTTTGGGCGCGAGGTGGCAACCCCCAACCTATCGTACCGAAGTGGTGCGTGTGCTGATGGTAGAACTATCACGCATTGTCAATCACCTGTGGGCAATTGGTTTCTGGCTTAATGACCTTGGTGCATTCTTTACGCCCGTGTTGTACTTTATCCAAGAGCGTGAACGCATTCTTGATTTCTTTGAAGCGGTTGCAGGTAGCCGCATGATGTGTAACTACATGCGTTTTGGTGGTGTTTTTGCCGACTTGCCAGAGCGTATTCGTACCATTGCCAACCTCATGAATGACCGTGTGCGTGATATTGACACGATGACATTCTTAACCGAAATGATTAATGAGCGTATTCCACGCACGATTGATGACCTAGACCTGTATTTAACAGAAAACGATATTGTGCGTTCCCGTTCTGTGGGTGTGGGGTATTTAAGCCCAGAAGATGCGATTAACTATAGCGCGGCGGGTCCTTTGTTGCGTGGTAGCGGCGTTGCTTATGATGTGCGCCGTGCCGAACCTTATAGCATTTATGGCGAACTTGATTTTGATGTTGCGGTACAAGATAGTGGTGATATGTATGCTCGTTACTTGGTACGCTTGCAAGAAATGCGTGAAAGTGTGCGTATTTTGAAGCAAATTTTGCCACGTTTGGAATACACTAAGGGCGAATCTGTTGCTTCTAGCTTTCAGTATTCGGGCAAAGTGCCAATTGGTGAATCCTATGCTCGCGTAGAAAATGGCAAGGGTGAACTGGGTTATTATCTTGTATCGGCAGGCGACAAGAAAACCACTTCTAACGCGTGGCGTTATCATGTTCGCGCCCCAAGTTTCATTAACCTCACGCCTTTGGGCTTGATGTCACAGGGGACAAAGGTTGCGGATGTGGTGGCAATTTTAGGTAGTATTGACATTGTACTTGGCGAAACAGACCGTTAATCAGCGAATATGGGGTGTTCTTGATGACAGGAACACCTTCTATCTATGAGGATAAGACATGAATGGCATTGGTTTAATGAAGGGAATGTGGCTCACACTTCGTCACTTCGTAGAATCTTACGTAGACGATGTGCGCTATGGTTTTAAGAAGTTTTCGCCAGATGTAGATAACTTTGAAGCACGCCAAGGTACACAATCTACAGGCGTTTTAACAGTGCAATATCCTGATGAAAAACTGGCGATGCCAGAACGTTTTCGCTTTGTGCCTTTCTTGGTGGTAGAAGACCATGACCACCCAGAACGAGCGGGTAAGGACTGGTGTACAAGCTGCGGGATTTGCGCCAAGGTTTGCCCCCCACAGTGTATTTGGATTGTGCGTGGTAACGACCCTGCAACAGGTCGTCCTGTGCCAGAACCAGAAGCCTTTTTTATTGACATTGATATTTGTATGAACTGCGGTTTTTGTGCTGAATACTGCCCATTTGATGCCATTAAGATGGATCATGATTATGAGCTCGCCAGCTATGACCGCACTTCTAACCACATTTTTGACAAAGAAAAGCTCTCTAAAGAGTTTAAGTATTGGAAGACAATTGCCCCCACACGCGCCCAAGAAGAAATGGTGGTGCGTGGCGGATGGGAACATAAGGATGCACAAAAAGCTGCCCGTCGTGGTGGTGCTGCAAAAGAAGAAGCAAAGCCTACCGAAGTAAAACGTGAAGAAGTTCGCGCTCGCAAAGCCGAAACCGAAGCTCCTGTCGCGGTTGTAGCTCCTACTGCGGAAACCACCCCCGTTTCTGCGCCACCTGTTACTGAGGGCGCAAAACCATGGACAGAAAGCGCAGAAGACCGCGAAGCGCGCCGTCAAGCTGCACTAGCGCGTAAAGCCGCGCGTGGCTCTAAGAAAGAATAAACGCTAGGCAGCTTTTTAGTTCAGCTTACAAAAACCCACTGAGATGAGATGCTCGGTGGGTTTTTTATTGTCGCCTTCAGCACACTCTTAACTGGGTTCTTTATGATTTTGGGGTGATGGATATGTAAAGGGATGTAAAATGCGCGGTGTAGAAAAACAAAACCTGCCCAGTAAGGTGTGTGTGGTGTGCCAAAAGCCATTTACATGGCGTAAGAAGTGGGAGCGTGTTTGGGACGTGGTAAAGTATTGTAGTGACCAATGTCGCAAGACAAAAACAGCGAAAGAAGCACAGTTATGAGCGAGATGCGTCGTGATTTTAGTAGCCGAGAAGAAATGTTGACTTACTTGGAAAAGGAATTTCCTAGCGCACATGCTCGCGCTCCTCAAGTTTCAGAGACGTTGGGCGGACGAAAAGAAGCCCTAAAACGTTTGGCAAAAACCTCTACTGGTAAATCATACGAAAAAACGCGCAATTATCTTGATGGTACGGTTACGCGCCTGTCGCCTTACATCCGCTATGGGGTACTTAGTCTTGCCGAAGTACGCGATGAGGCGTTAAGTCTTGCTTCACACCCGCTAGATGTTGAAAAGTTCATCAACGAATTAGGCGTGCGCCATTATTGGCAATTGGTGTATAAGGCGTTAGGGCATGACATCTGGAAAGATATTGAAGCCTACAAGACGGGTTTTTCGGCACATCAGTATGCAGATATATTGCCTGATGACATTCGGCAAGCAGAAACAGGCGTGCGCTTTATTGATGATTTTATCACAGAGCTTTATGACACGGGCTATATTCATAACCACGCGCGTATGTGGTTGGCGGGCTATGTGGTGCATTGGAGGCGTATAAAGTGGCAGGTAGGGGCAAGGTGGTTCTTGGAACACCTATTGGATGGCGACCCTGCAAGCAATAATTTGTCGTGGCAGTGGGTGGCAAGCACATTTAGTCAGAAACCCTATTTTTACAACCTAGAGAACGTCATACGGTTTACAGGTGATAAGTATAAGGGGAACGCTGAAGTGTTAGGGCATGAAGATGTTGATGCGTCTTATGATGACCTTGCACGCCGTTTGTTCCCCAATGTTGAACTGGGGGATAACCAGCGCGATAAACCACAAAAGAGGGGAAACCGCAAATGAAAACGATTATTTGGGTACATGGTGATAACCTTAACTTACAGCAGATGGCGTTTAAGACTGCTCCAGACGCGCCCAGTGTTTTTGTTTGGGACGAAGCATTGGTAGAAGAATGGCAGTTGTCATTTAAGCGGATTGTGTTTATCTATGAATGTTTGCTTGAACTGCCTGTGGTGATTCGCAAGGGAGATGTGGCTGATGAAGTGGTGGCATTTGCTTTAGAACACGGCGCGAACATAATTTTAACGGCGACAAGCCCTAGCCCACGTCACCATTTAATTTGCCAAGGCATTGCTTCTAAAATGCCGAAGGGTAGCCGCTTAGAGGTGCTACATGACCCTTCGCTTGTATCTACAGAGGACAACTTTGATGTGAGTCGCTATAGCCGTTATAGCCGATATTGGAATGTCATTAAGTGGGATGCAATGAAACCCACAAAAGAATGACAAATGCCCTATAGCCGAATTTAGAAGATAACCATTATAATAATTCCTATGAACTCTCCATTTAGGAAAGGAAACGGAATGAGTGACTTACGCGAACAAGTGATGACTGCGCTCGAAACAGTGATTGAGCCTGAATTGCATCAAGATATTGTAACGCTAAACATGGTACGTGACCTACAAGTTGTGGGGGAAGTCGCCAAGTTTACGATTGTTCTCACAACGCCCGCTTGCCCGTTGAAAGATGTGTTTATTCAACGCTGTAATCAGGCAGTGATTGGCACCGTGACGGGAATTCAAAAGCTAGAAATTAGCTGGGATGCCCAAATGCCTAAAGACCGTCGCCTTCAGGGGCGAATGAATATGCCCATGAACAGCATTATTGCGGTTTCTAGTGGTAAGGGTGGTGTGGGTAAAAGTACGGTTTCAACCAATTTGGCGGTGGCTTTGGCGCAAGCAGGCGCAAGAGTAGGGCTAATTGATGCCGATATTCTAAACCCCAATGTGCCACAAATGATGGGGCTGATGACGGGTCGCCCTAAGGTCATTAATAACAAGATGCAACCCATCGAAGCCTATGGTGTGAAAGTGATGAGCACAGGCTTTTTGATGTCCCCTGAAAAGGCGATGATTATGCGGGGTCCTATGCTTCACAGTGCCATTCGCCAATTTTTTGAAGATGTAGACTGGGGGCAACTGGATTACATGATTGTGGACTTGCCACCTGGAACCGGGGATGCCCCTCTTTCGCTTGTTCAGCTTGTGCCTCCTACGGGTGCTGTAATTGTAACGCAACCGCAAGAGGTGGCTGTGTCTGACGCGATTCGTGCGGCTTCTATGTTTGACCAGCTTAAAGTACCCGTGCTTGGTGTGGTCGAGAACATGGCGGGCGATTTCTTTGGTACAGGTGGCGGTGAACGCCTTGCTAAAGAGCGTGGCGTGCCATTCTTGGGGCGTGTGCCGTTATCTGCGAATGTGCGTGAGGGCGGAGACTTTGGTCGCCCTGTAGTAGAGTTTGGAGCGGATACGCCAGCAGGCGTAGCGTTCTCTGAAATGGCAGGTACTATTGCTGGTAGAGTTAGTGTGATTATGATGCAGTCCCCCGACATCATCCCCATTAACATTATTGGCTAGTGTGTTTTTTAAGGGTGTGCTGGTCACACCCTTAATCGTTTAGCCCATAGACTTTTATTTCCTCTTCGGGTTTAGCAGGGTTGTAACGACCAATAAGTACCCAAAAAAGGTAACTTATGAGCAATGCAAAAGCGTAGCCAATCATGCTGGCAATCTGTTCGTTGGGGTCATAACGGCACATCAACAAAACTGCCATAGAAACAATGAACCCTCTAAACATGCGCTTATGACGCTCGACCATACGTTGTGCAAGAATGAGCAACCCACCAAAAGACAGGCTGATTAGAACAATGTAACCTGAATCCATACCACCTCCTGTTATATAGGAAACCTTTATCGTATCAAAACCACTTTCATTGTAGAATACTTCAATTGGTGTTCCCTTAATGGTTCTCGAATATGGTATAATTTAACAAGGTGTAACTTTAGGAGTTGAACGGCATGGTTGATATAAGTGTTACAGGTCACAATCAAATTACGCTTATGGAAGTGAGTGGTCGTATTGACAGTTTTAATGCGAACGAGCTAGGCGATGCACTTACGGGCGAGATTGACGGTGGGAACATTCAAATTGTTCTGGACTTGGGTAATGTTGAATTTATGAGCAGCGCTGGGCTAAGAGAACTCGTTAATTCCTTGAAGCGTACTAAGCGTGCGGGGGGGGATCTGCGTCTTGCGCAACCTTCAGACCGTGTGCGTGAGGTGCTTGAGATGTCTGGTTTAGACACGGTGTTTCGCATTTATGCCTCTCATACAGACGCAATCAACAGTTACTAGCTTGTTTAAGCGAGCCTAACAATGAAACGTCTTAAAGTTCCCGGTGAACTAAAGCACGTTCCCACAGCTTGCTCTTTTGTGGTAGATGCGTTGAAAGAAGCTGGCATGAACGACAACTTTCAGTATGCCTATGAGCTGGTGGTTGACGAAATTTGCACCAATATCATTCAGCACGGCTATGGCAATGAGGGTAGAGACAAGACGATTGAACTCATCATCGAAAAATATGCAGACCGTTTCCAATTGCTTATCTTAGACGATGCGCTAGCTTTTGACCCACTAGCCCACGAGTCTGCCATTGCCATTGCAGAGGAAGGTATAGATGGACTTCAATCTGGTGGTTGGGGCATCATCTTTACCAAAAAGATGATGAACAGCGTCGCTTATCGTTATGAGCAAGGGCGTAATTGCCTTGTCTTAGAGAAACTCTTTTAGTTTTATCGTCCTTCTCTCCAACCGTTAATATCATCTAGGTTAACCTGTCCATAAGGTGGCAGGTAAACGCCTACACGCTCGCCATTTTCCATACGAAAACATTCTTGTGCTGTGGCAGGCAAGTCTTGGCGTGGTGACAACAGCGCGTTTTCTGGTGAAAAGTGATTCCATGTTGCCCGTGATATTTCCTCAATGATGGGCCAAAGCCTGATGTAATCTTGGAAGCCTGTTGCGCCAGTATCCTCCCACAAAAAGATAGAGATGACATAGTCTTTACCATTGGGTGGGAACACAATGCCCGAAACGCCTGTTACTTCACCCACCCACCCATTTTTGTAAGAAATTCGCGTTCCTTCTGGAACCCCCCCCTCAAGTAGCCGATTTAACTCCAAGCCACTCATCAGTTCAATCATTTGCCGACATTCTCTTTGGGTAAATTCGCCACTGGGGTAAGCTGTGATTAGCCCAGAATTGTAGTAAGCGCAATCATAAACCATCTGAAAGAGAGTTCCCAAGTCCTCAGCAGTCGTTTGGTTAAAGGAGTCTGGACGGGTGTTAAAGTTAGGGTTAGGGAAAGTGGGCGGTGTTTCAATAGACCCTAACACCTGGTTAGGAGAACCATCAATAAATGGGGCTGTGATATAGGTATTCTGTGCGCCCAGATATTGCACGGTCTGTGTGACATCTGCAATCCCTCTAAACAAGTTCCCTCGCCCAATAATGTCACTCATAATGAGATTTGAGGTTGAATTGGCGCTGCAAAGAAGTGAATTTGCCATCAGCCAAGCGTTGTCTTGGCTTACTTCGCCCTCCAGTACCTTAAAATAATCAATCAAAATAGGAAACTTGATGGTGCTTGCTGCTGTAAATGCGACATCGCCCAAAATACTAATTTCTTCGCCTGTTTTTAGGTCTAGGACAAATACAGATGCAACACTGGTTTGACCGTCATAGATAAACCCTTGTGCGTCCAAATAACTAATGATGAGTTCTTCAAGGTCTGAGAGGTTGGGTTCTTCAAGTTGTCCGCCACTAATGGGGAGGTCTACAAAGCGTTGGTTTGAACTACGGAGGGCTGCATCTGCTAGTGTAACCGCACGGTCAATATCTAGCTCATAACCACTTTCCCCCGAAAGTGGCAGAAAAGTTTGGAAATCATAGCCAACATTGGAGGCGGGACGGTCGAATACTAACGCGATTTGTTCTAATTGTGTGCGTAGTGCAGATTGTTGATAGTCTGCAATCAGGGCTATGTTTGTTCTGTCTGTGTCGTCACGACCCAACAGATAATCTGTAAAGCGTTGCCAAAAGCCCCCTTCGGTTTCACTAGAGGCGTTTGCTTCTGCCAGCATGGTGGGCAAGTTTAGCCGAAATCCGATGGTATCGGGGCTAATGTTAATGGGCTGGTCACGATAATAGAGAGTGATAGGACTAGCATAGGCTTGTTCAACACGCGCATTTGCTTCTGAAAGGCGTAAATTGCCAACTGGTATGCCGGCAATGGTAAGCCCACTAGAGAGAAGGCTTTCGCGTTGGGTAAAATTGGTGAGTTCTAAAACAAACCAACCTAAAGCAGTTAATATCAGTGTGATACTGACGAGTAAGAGAATCGGAAATCCGCGTTGACGAGGTTTTGAAAACTTGCTCATGACGACTGTCCTTGTAAAAATGTGTGTGAGGCACTGATAGCATCGTAATGAAACTTGTGGATGGGTGGAATTTCTTCAAAGTTAAACCAGCGATACCCCATAAGTTCGCTACTGATGCCTTGAATGTCGTTGCTTGTTTGGCAAATAAAGGCAATATCAAGGTGGTGATACTTGGTTTTTTCTAGCAAAATGAGGTCGGTTTTTGTAACGTTAAGCCCTAATTCTTCTTTAAGCTCTCTTGTAACGGCTTGTTGGGGTGGTTCGTTGAAGCCAATCCACCCGCCTGGCAACCCCCATGGTAGCTGGGGATGAAAGACATGCTCGACCAGCAATACTTGATGATTATTCCAAACGATTCCGACAACCCCCACAGAGTATTTAGGTTGTACAAAACGGTATAGATAATAGGGAATGATAATGAGACGGGGCATCTTGCGAATGAATTGTGCAACGCGATTTTTTAACTTTGGAACATTCATTGAACCTACCTAAACACCAATATAATGAGCGTTAGTCTAAACACTGTATTGAATTGCGTCAAGCGAAGAACATGAAACTGTGTCTTACCTTAAAAACGAAATTGTACGTTTGTGCTATAATGACGACATTGTTTGTTCAATAACGAGTACGATGGAAGGTAACCTTGAACCCTTCAACATTAGACCTATTTAACTTGTTTGTACGTGCGCCGGGCGACTTTTTATACTTTTTATTGGTGATTGGTTTTACGGTTGCCAGCCTGTTCATGGCGTTAGAAATGCGTCAATATGCGGGCTTAGAACGTGCTTATAAACGCTATGGTCTAGCGCTGGTTGGTGTTCTTTTGATGTGGGCGTTTATGGTATCTGGCGCGTTGTATGCGTCTTTTACCCAACAAAGCGCACTGGCTATTGTCCCCCCGATAGAGCGTGTGGTGAATGTGGTTGTTGTGTGTTTATTGGGGTGGGCGTTTCTTACCGCAGACCATGAGAGATGGGGTAGAACTTCGAATTTAGTAGTGCTACTGTTTATTGCATTGGCATTTGTGGGTTACATTCTTACGGGCGCCGAGTGGGTTTCATTGGCTAATGATGCAACAGTAGATTTTAACTTACGCTATGGTGCATCCTGGTCTGCGGTGCTTGTGGTTTTAGCAACACTTGGCACATTGCTCTCGATTGGTTTGCTTCGTTACGTTTTGGATGCTCCCTTAAAGCTCGTATTCTTCCTGATTATATTGTTTGGCGCGTTGTATCAGTTGGTGCAAGGGTCATTTATCGGCTCGTACGCGGGCATTACCCGAGTGAGCCTTGTGCTTTCATTTGGGCTTGTGCCTGTTATGATTTACCGTTTATTAGCACATCAAATGACTGCCCTTGCTCAAAAAGTCCAAGAGGCGAGCCAAGCGGTTGTTCGTCCAGAATCCTTGCCACGCCCCATCCCACCCAAGCAAACTGCACCCGCAGAAATCCAGTCTGTGCTACTGATGCGAACACTGGGACTGGTTTTAGATAACGCGACCGCTGAGAACATTCCCGAGCAAATTGTGAAGGCAACTTTGGATGTTTTAAGAGTGGATATCGGCATTCTGTTAAAGATACAGGATGCAAATTATGCAGATATTGTATATGCCTATGATAAGGTTATGCGCCGAAGCCCTGGTGGTATTGCACTCAATTTGAATCAACAACCCACCCTTGTAAATGTGATTGAAAGAGGGCTTCCTCGCACACTTTATGTTGACCGCAATAAAGAGGAACTAGAAGACCTTTTTACACGGCTTGATATAGACCGTATTGGTGTCGTCTACTTTCAACCTTTGATGCGTTCGCAGACCTTACAAGGTATTTTGGCGGTAGGCTTGCCTTATTCGGAGCGTGAACTTGACGAAAATACGCTAGAGCTTCTTAAGAGTGTGGGCATTTTGGCGTCAAACTTGTTATATCTTAGTGATGAAGCCCGTGAATCGCGTATTTTGGCTGAAGACAGGGCAATTCAGGCGATGGTAGAAGGCGTTGCACTTAGCCAAATGCCTGATGATGCGGTTTTTAATGCGCGTCAGGAAATGCAGGCAAGCCTTCAATTGGCACGTGAGCAAATTAGCCATCTGGGCAAACAAGTAATGCAACTTAAACTACAACTTGATGATGAGCGTACTCGCTTGGTTTCATTGGTAGGGGATACGCAAGGAGGATTGAGCGTTTCGCAGACGTTCATGGCAATTCACGACGAGCAACAACGCCTGAGAGATGACAGAGACCGCCTGACGAAACGCCTTCAAGAGGCAGAAACTGCGCTAAACAGCGTGACTGCTTCTAGCAACGATGCGGTTATTAAGCAACTCGTTGAAACACTACGCAAAGAGCAAGAGACGCTACAGCAAGAGCGCGATAGACTTCAGCAACAATTAGACGAAATGAAGCAACAACCACTAGGAGCATCTATTGAAGAGATGTCTGGTTTGGTGCAGAAGATGCAAGCCGAACAAACATTACTTGAGCAAGAACGTCGCCAACTGAATGACCAATTAAGCGGGATGCAAGGTCAACTTAAGGCACTTGGCATTGAAGAAGGGGCGGGAGGGCTGGCACAACTTGCGAAGTTGTATGAAGAACGCGCCACACTAGAAGAACGCTTAGACAATTCACTAAAAGAAAAAGAGCTTCTGCTTTCTGAACGCGCAAAATTAGATGGTGTGATCCACAACGAAAAAGAGCGCGATGCCCAAATTTCAAACCTACAACTACAAATCGAAAATCTAGCCGTTGACCGTGAAACAGCCCTAAAGCAACGTGATAAACTTAAGCGTGAATACGAAACCCTCCAAGAGAAATTAAATGTCGTTAAAGAGCATCGTGCGCGTTTATTGGCACAAGTTTCGGGCTATGAGCTAGAAAAAACTGAGCGAGGCGAAGACTCTTTAACCGAAAAAGTGGCGATTACACAAGATGCTTTTATGTATCAAACACAACAACCCGATTTATTTGTGGCGTTGGTCCAAGAACTTCGCACACCACTCACCTCATTAAAAGGTTACGTTGATTTGTTGCTGGGAGAATCTGCGGGTATTTTGGGTGAAATGCAACGCAAGTTTTTACAGCGCGTTTCTGCAAATAGCTCACGATTAGAGATGATGGTAGAGGAGCTTGTGCAAGTGACACAGCTAGACACAGGTCACTACAAACTAGAACCTATGCCTGTTAGCATTGTTGCGCTGATAGAAGATGCCATCACGAATGCCTCTATTCAGTTTAGAGAGAAAGGGCTTTCTTTAAGCCTTGACCTTGACGATGACCTGCCGTTGCTTTCGGCAGATAAAGACTCCTTATCACAAATTGTGGGGCAGTTGCTTACCAATGCCTATTTGGTCTCGCCTCGCCAATCCTCGGTGACGGTGATTGCCCAACAGCGTCAGCTTGCGCTTGGCAATGATAAACCTATTGAAGATGTGGTGTTTGTGTCTGTTGAAGACCGTGGCGGTGGTATTCACCCGGAAGACCTTCCGCGTGTTTTCTCACGCAAGTACAAAGCAGAAAATCCCTTAATTCAGGGTTTAGGGGATACAGGTGTAGGCTTATCTATTGCTAAAACCCTCATCGAGGCACATGGTGGGTATTTGTGGGTAGAACAAAGACCTAATGTGGGTAGCATCTTTAGCTTTGCATTACCGCTACACCCAAAAACCGAAGAGGAAAAATAACATGCAACGAAATATCCGAGCCGAAATATTTGTGGCAGCTATTGCACTGATACTCATTGCGTTTGTGTTTGTCTCTGCAATTTTTTTGTCTAATACAGTAACAACACCTACCGTTGGTGCGCCAACATTGGTGGGCAATGTGAGTGTAGATAGCAACTTAGATAATGAGACAGCCACAGTCACCACTATTGTAAGTGTGGCAACTATCTTCACTGCTACTGTAGAGGTGCAAAGCATGATTGATGAGGAAGCAACGGCAACGTCGAATGCAATAGATACGGTACAAGTAACGAATACATCACGCGCCACAGCCACACCGCGTGCAACCAATACGTTGCAAGTAACGAACACACCGCGTGCAACCAATACGGCGCAAGCGGCAAATACACCGCGTGCAACGAATACGTTGCAAGTAACGAACACGCCGCGTTCTACGGCAACGCCGCGCCCAACGAATACGACGCAAGTAACAAATACGCCACGAGCAACGAATACGCCACGCACTACAGCCGCGCCAGGCGTGACGAATGCAGTAACTGCTACCCGTACCCCAAGAGCAAACATTACACCCACCGACCAGCCTTCTGTGCGCTTGGAGCTAACACCCAGCCGTACACCTACCAACTGCCAGCTTCCCAATGGCTGGGCAACTTACATGGTTGAACCTAACAATACACTGTTTTCAATTTCCCTTGCTGTAAACAGTACCGTAGAAGAACTGCGCACTGTCAACTGCTTAGTAAACGCCGACAACATTCGTTCAGGGCAGATGTTATTTGTTCCGCGTTTGCCTATAAACCCTGTGTCAACGCTAGGCACGGGAAGCGTTGGCTCAAATCGTGCTGTAATGGGGTGTATTTCGCCCGAAACGCTCATTATCAGCCCAACGCGTCTACAACGCCTAAATAACGTCTTTGTAGTGCTGGGAACGGCTTCTAGGGCAGACTTTTGGTACTATAAGCTAGAAGTGCGCCTTGAGGGGTCAACAACCTATAATTTCTACAGTGATAGCTATGTTCAGGTGAGCAATGGTGTTTTGGGCGAGATTAACCCAAAACTATTTGGTGCAGGAGAGTATTGGATTCGTTTGTCTGTTGTGGATATTGCGGGCAGAATTTTAACGGATATGTTCTGTGAAGTCCCTGTGATATTTGAATAGCCATTTGTTCTCACTCTATCATGGGCTATACTAACGCCCGTTTTAAGTATGTGTTGAATGGGAGTGAGTATGGCAACCTTAAAATGGTTGAGAGACTTTTTAGCGTTTAGGCTATTGCCGTTTGTGCTGGTTTTGGGTGTCTTTTGGTCTGTGTGGCAAGCGACGGCACTTCTTAGCGCCAAGACTACCCAAAATGCTGATATTGAACGCGAACGAGACAATTTTAACTTAACGGCTACGATGATTGCACCTTTATCTAAAAGTAATGCGGACGGGCAAGCACGCGGTAAAATAAAGCCTGTTCGTTATCAATTTGCGACAAGCACACCAGAACCCTCGAGTGGTGGTTTTGTTGTAAGTACACCCGATGCAATGCCATCTAGCACGCCACCACCTTCTGCAACACCTGTGCCTAACTTACCCGCAACGGCGTTCATTGCCCCCACATTTTTCCCCGCAGGGGCTTCGGATGTTGTAGAAATTGCGGGGACAGCAGTTCCTACGCCTGTACCCCTTATCCCCAGAGACTATGAACTTATCAACATTCTTTTGCTGGGGAGCGACGAAGAAGTTGTAGACGATAATACGATTCGTACTGATACGATGATTATTGTGTCGATTAATACGCAGACGAAAACAGTTGCCATGCTGGGCTTGCCACGCGATTTATTTGTGTATGTCCCCACGCCAACGATGACGCGCCTTAATACGGTGTATGGAATTGGCGAAAGTTTTGGGTGGTCTGGGGGTGGTTTTGGCTTGCTACGCCAGACAATTTTCTATAATTTTGGGGTTAATGTGCATTACTATGCTAAGGTAAATTTTAGTGGGTTTGAAACCATTATTGATACACTGGGTGGCATAGAGATGGTTGTGGATTGCGACTATCAAAACTACTATCCTGTAGATGATATTGACCTCACACGCCCCATTGAAGAAAACTACTACATGAGGACACTGCCCATCGGCTATTACAAGTTTGATGGCTTTGATGCCTTGTGGTACGCTCGTATTCGTAATCTGACGGATGACTTTGACCGTGTGCGTCGTCAACAATTGATGTTAAGAGCTATTTTTAGAGCAGGTGTGCAAAGTGGTACCATTAATAACCTGCCTACGCTATGGGGTGAATTAACAGAAGTGGTTGAGACTGACATTCCTTTTGATGTGGTGCTAGGGTTAATTCCGATTGCATTACAAATTGACCCGTTACAGGTAGAAGATTTTAGACTGATAAGGACGTACCACACGACACCGTGGCAACCTACCAGTGGTGCTTTAGCGGGACAGGCGGTGCAGGTCCTCAATTATGAGCCTATACGTGATTTACTGGTTGATTTTTACCAGCCCCCTACCTCAAGCCAAATTGACGCTCAATCGGCGCGCGTAGCGGTGTATAACGGCACAGAAAATGAAAATTGGGATATTGTGGCTGCCGAAGTGCTACGAAACAATGGTATTAACGCAGTCGCGCTAGGCACTTCACCCAATGGGGTATTGACCAATACATTGCTTGACCAAGTGGGTGAAGACAAGGGTAGCCCTGTGCCTACGATGCTAAAGGCACTAAACCTTACAGGACGGGATGTGACTGTTTTGCCAAATGCAAGCCGTGAGTATGATTATGAACTCATTGTGGGTGAGAACTTTCAGTCTTGTACTTCCAATGTCTTACCCATCGAAAATCCCTAGACCAACGCAATAACTTAAATCATGAGGGAATATTTTTATTCCCTCATGATAATTATGAAAGCAGAAAACGATGTGTGATCGTTTCTTCCTCTTCTAGCACACTGTTTTGTTTAAGCGTTTCTAAAATATGGCGTGCTGTTTCCTCTGAAATTAGGAAAATTTCCATCAGGGCATTGATACTGAGCCAACCCAAATAATTTGCTAAAACTGTGGCTTGTTTCGTAAGATCAACAGTGATGTTTGTCTCGGACGTAATCGTTTCGGCAGAGGAGACTTCCATAACTTGTGTGTCGCGGTCAAGCAAGATGGCTGTCGCACGGGTTAAAATGGGATTTGTGTTTTTCTGAGATATGTTCGGCTTTTGCGGGGGTGTCATATCCGGTGGTGTTAGCAAATCAGTCATGCCAGTTTTGCCGCTAACGTTGGGTATTGTTGGTGTTTCTTCTTGGCGTTGTTGGCGCGTTTCTTGCCAATAAGTAACGGCGTTAAAAAGCTCTTTGTTTGTGGTAGAACAAATTTCCACGGGGGTTATTTTTCGGGCTTCTGTGCCGTTTACTTCTACAATAAACCCATCCACAAACCGCAATAGTGAAGGATGAAAGTCGGGGATTTGGTCTGTGAGTAGTTTTGCAGAAGTACGCATCACAATGTGTGTTTTGATAATTTGTCTGAAAGGCTGGAAATTTTCGGAATCGTTGATGGTAACAATAAAGTGAATACCAAAGGCATCACCACTTTTTAACAAAGACAGTATCATTGGCAAAAAGCTATTGAGACCTGTTTGCCAGTCGGGGTCTGTAAGGCTATCCAAGATGACCAACAAGCGTGGTAAACGCCCCTTGCCATGCTCTTTGGCAATGTCGTTAAATTGCGCGATATCGGACACCTCTAGCTCCGTAAAGACGCTTTCTCTACGTTGTCTCTCATTAACTAAGCCTTCTAAGATGCGCTGTAAGCTGTCGGGCTGAACAATAATTTTTCCTAGTGTGTGGGGTGTAGCAACGAGTGCTTTAATGCTTTCATTGCCTTTACCTGCTAAAATAAGCCGTAGCTCACTAGGGGTATTTAGTGAAATAAGTGTAATAATTAGACCTCTCATGAAATGTTGTTTGGCGTTGTCACTGCCAACAATCAATAGATGGCGTAGAGTTTCTAAATTATTTACGACAAGCTCTTGCTCTAATGTAATGCCCAAAATAAAGGACGTTAACGATTTTGTCGTGCGAAACGTGCTTCTTACCAATAAACGGCGCAGGCTTAGGGGGCGGTGGGCATCGGTGCGAAGCAAAATGCCAATGGTATTCTCGTCATCTTGAAGTTTTGGCATAAACCCAATAAGCCAATCAGAATGAGATTCTGCGACGCGCGCTAAACTGCGACGAATTTCTTGAGAACTAATGGTGCGCCGATTACCTAACCTGCCAATGGTTTCTGGCTTGGCGATGTATAGCGTATAAGAGGGCATAGACCGCACGTTAATAATCTTCGCTGGTGTTTCCATGTCTGCTAATTCGCGCTGAATTGTAAGCATATGGTCACGAATTGAACCATCACCACCAGGCGGGGGTGCGCCTTGTTCGAGGATGTCTGCGATAGATGGTGTTAGCCAGTTGGCTTCATCCATTCTGCTATATAATTCAGGCATGGTTGTTCCTCATAGAAGATGATGACTAATGATTACAAGCATAAATCCAAATCGTATTTTTCGCCATAAAGAAGCACAGGTGGTTACACAAAATGGTTCTTTGGTATCGTTTTATTCTTGGGTTCATTTTTATTTGCTGTGGTGCATGTGTAAGCGTGGATACCGAAGGAACAGCCACTTCGCAGTCCAATTCGCTATCACGACAACCGCTTTTTGTTACACCCACTCTTTTGGGTGCTTGTGACGAAAATAACGCCCATGAATTAGAGGAGTGGCTTACGACATTTCAGGCTGTAAAGCAAAACGCCCCAATATGGGGTATAGAAGCACTTGGTCAGTCGATAACACTTACCGGTGATGCTTATAACCGCCTCCTAACCGCACATGATGCTATGGCAACACGCCCAACATTGGCGTGCGCTTTAGAGGCGCGCGAGACTTTGCTAGGCTATTTATTGGGTATGGCGAGTTTACTTACTGATTACAGCCAAGAGAAAGACATTACAACTCAAAAAGAAGCACTAGACAAACAATATTTAGAGCTAGAGCGACTAGAAGCCATTGTGGGAGAGCATTTGGAGCGAATAACTAGCCCATAAAGGGAAAATCTCTTTATGGGCTTAACGTTTGCTTTAATCGCGAGCTGTTGGGTCGAATGCGTCACGCACGCCATCACCGATGACATACAAGCAAAGTACAGTAATGAAGATGAAAACACCAGGGAAGATGACCAAGTGTATCCCTTTTCTGAAGTAATCTTGTGCGCCATCTAGCATATTACCCCAGCTAGAGAATGGTGGTTGAACACCAAGACCTAAGTAGCTTAACGCTGCTTCTGCCAAAATAAGCCCACCTATATCGAGGGCTAGTGAAATAGCAACCACCGAAAAAAGATTGGGCAGGATATGAATGAACATGATCCGTAGGGGAGACGCGCCTAATGCACGCGCACTTAGGATATAGTCACGTTCACGGATGGAAAAGGTTTCGCCTCTTACCAATCGTGTTGTACCTGTCCAACCCAGAAAACCAAAAATGAGAATCAGTGCGCCGGGGCCTCTTAAGAACGAACCTGAAAGCGTGGGATTGCGAATAATCACCGCCGACAAAATCAGCAATAAGAAAAGTTGCGGGATAGAGTTTAGGGTTGTGATAATCCAGTTAATGCCGTCGTCTATCGCTCCCCCATAATAGCCGGTAATCATGCCTAATGTTAAGCCGATAGCCAATGAGATAATTGCGCCAAAGAAGCCGATGCCTAACGACACTTGCCCACCGTATAGCAAACGTGCCAAGTGGTCACGTCCTAGGTCATCTGTGCCTAGTACATGCTTTGCCGAACAGCCCTCTTGTCCAATTCCTAGAATAGGAATACATGGGGTGGCAAAGGCATTGCCAATATTGGTGCGTTCGTAAGAAACTTCTAAGGCTCTTTCATAAAGGGGTGCGCCTATATAAGCAGAAAACGTCATAAAGGCGATAACAAAGATAGCAACGAGCGTAAGTTTATCTTTGCTTAAACGGCGGAAAGCCTTGTCTGTTAAAGACTCGCCTACGCGTTCTTGTTCGTCATCAAGTTTTGCGATTTTTGATGGCATTGATGAGCTGGCAACCATAGCTTAAAATCCTAACTAAACCGAATACGTGGATCGACAACGGCGTATAAAATATCAGAGATAAGGTAGCCGATAATGGTCGCTACCGCCCCAATAATGACGACTGCCATCACGATAGGATAATCTTGGCTAGTAACTGCCGTTACGCCAGTACGCCCCAAACCATTCCAATTAAAAACACTTTCGGTAATGGCTGCACCGCCAATGACCCCAGTAATAGAGGGACCCAAAAAGGTGGCAATAGGAATCATAGCGTTTCTGGCACCATGTCTAAACCAAACTTCACGGGCGCTTAATCCTTTGGAACGCGCTGTACGAATGTAATCTTGGTTGATTACATCTAGCATAGAGGCACGCATGTAACGGCTAAAACCTGCAATACCACCCGAAGCAAGCACAAAAACGGGTAAAATCATGTATTGTAAGCGTTCCCAGATAGGTGGAAGGGGGCCCATTGTTGTCGGTCCTCTATCCCCTAAAGGAAGCCATCCTAAGCCTTGTCCAAAGACAAGCAGTAAGATAAATCCTAACCAGAAGGTAGGCAATGCGCTTACAACAACTGCTAAAACGCGAGTGAGGTTATCAAACCACTTGTTATGTTTAACAGCAGCCCAAATGCCGATGGGTATACCAAACACCAGACTGACAGTTAGAGATGAAATCCCCAACTCCAATGTTGCCCCCATGCGTTCCATAATCAAATCAAGGGCGGGGCGACGCGTAAAAAAAGAACTTCCAAAGTCACCGCGTATAATTCCTTTTCGTTTACCGGGTTCTTCAGGAACACCGTCACCATCTGCATCTAGCGCAAGAATGAAGCTACCATCAGAGATGCCGTCACCATCACTATCCCAACGCATCCAATCATCACCTAGCAACCAACGCAAGTATTGAATGTACCCGGGGTCATTTAGCCCAAGAGAGGCTTCTACTTGTTTAATCTGTTCTGGTCTTACTTTGGGCCCAAATGTTAAAGCGCGTGCGGGTCCACCAGGTGCTAGAAGCATGAGTGAGTAGGAAAGAACGGTAATGCCAAGAAGGGTGGGAATGGACTGTAAGAGACGGCGAATAATATACTTAATCATCGAAATTTCCCTAACTACAAGTACACAGTCTAAGAAAAGTAGGGCATATTGACCCTATATGAGCCAACATGCCCTAGCTTTAAGTTTTACATCATGATGTTACAAAGACCTTATGGGGTTGCGTTTATAATCCATGTGTCGATGTTCCAAAGCATTAGGTTAGGATAGGGAGCGAAGCCTTCTACGGTGTCGCGACCAGCATAGTAACCGTTCAAAGCGAACAAAGGCACATAGGGAAGTTCACTTTGGAGAATGGTTTGGATTTCAGTGTAGATAGCAGCACGATCTTCTTGAGCGCAACCAGGAACGGTAGCAGCTTGCTTCATCAATTCGTCAACGCGAGCGTTGCTGAAGCTGGTGAAGTTGTTGCCGCCAAGGTAGTCACCGTCTGTGGTGAACAAACCAACTTGGTCGGGGTCACTTGGGAAGCCGTCACGCCATCCGAGGATGATGGTGTCGAAGCTTTGTGCATCCATTTGTTCAAGAATAGTGTTGAAGTCGATGGTTTGGAAGTCTACTTCTACACCGATTTGGCGTAAAGCATCTTGAGCAATTGTACCGATAGCGGTACGGCGGACGTTACCTTCGTTTGTAACCAAGGTAAAGCGTAGGGGTGTACCATCGGCAGCATACATAGCACCTTGCGCAACGCGAGGTGTAGCGGGGTCACTGTCATCATCTACCCAGCCGGCTTCGTCAAGAAGAGCAGCTGCGCCTTCAAGGTCGAGACCAATGAAGGGGAGGTCAGCAGGGTAAGCCCAGCTAGAAGGGACAAGGAAAGCGTTCATGCGAATGCCGTAACCAAATACAGCACCTTGAATGATAGCATCTACGTCAATTGCCTTAGAAATGGCTTGACGCACGCGAAGGTCGCCGAAAATGGGGTGCTTGCCTTGGTCAATGCCAGTGGCGGTGTTTGTTTCGATATCCCAAGAGGATTGAGGATCGGTGGGGTCTGCTTGGTTGAAAGCAAGGTAGTCCCAGCTGCGACCTGGGTAGGCAAACAAGTTCGTGCCTTCATCAGATTCTAGGGTGCTAACGTTACCTACGGCTGGGCTGTCGATGATGCTAAGTTCACCTGCCAAGAATTGTTCGATGATGACGTTTTGGTCAGCAACGTTCTTGTAGATGAAACCTGTGGGGATAACACCATCGGGTGCGCCCTTGAAGGCTTGGTTAGCAACAATGCTTACTTGTTCGCCGGGGCGGAATTCATTAAATGTGAACACACCACCGGTAACGCTTGGGCTAAGGTTGTAATCCATGTTGGGGATTTCGGCAAAGTCTTCTGGGAAGACATGCGAAGGAACAATGGGTAGGCTGGAGAAACCCAAAGCGGAGCAGTCGGCTTGTAAGAAAGTTACTACGTATGTATCGGGTGTGGGAGTTTCTACTTTTTCAATAACCGAAGTATAGAAGCTGTAAGGGCTATCGAAATCGCCACTGGAGACGGCATCCCATGCGTATTGAATGTCTGCGGAAGTGATGGGTGTGCCATCAGACCAAGTCCAGTCAGTACGAATTGTGAAGGTGTAAATAAGGTTATCTTCAGAGACTTCCCAATCTAGCACCAATGCAGCGGGGTCGCCTTTAGTAAAGTATTGCGTTTCGGGGTCTACGCCAATCAAACCTGGCATGATAAGACCGATAACGCGGTTTGAAGCAGTGTCGTTTGCAATCAAAACGTTGAGGTTAGCGACATCGCCACCGAAGTTACCTTCGATAATGATACCACCCTCACCTGGAGCAACATCTTGGGCAAGTGACGGAGCAATGAATACGCTCATGAGCGCAACAATTGCACCAACTAACAAAAATTTAGTTGCGGTTTTCATATTGCCTCCTAAAAGGTTGTAAAAAGGTGCATAAAGTGAGTTTATGCAATGGCATTGTTTATACCACGAATAAGGAGACAATGCTATAGATGATAGTTGTTGCTTTTGAACAAAAAAAACTATTTTAATTCGTTAATAGTGTGCAAAAAAGCACAAATGAGGGTAATTCATGATATTTTGTATGAGTGAAATAAAAAAAACCACTTTTTAAGTGGTTTTTAATGTATGTCGGGGCGGCGGGATTTGAACCCACGACCCCTTGCACCCCATGCAAGTGCGCTAGCCGGGCTGCGCCACGCCCCGATACGCTCTCTAATATAGCATAAAAACAGATGATGTGAAGGGGGAAGTGGGAGTTATTTTTGCACAAAAACACGAATTGGTTTACCATGCTTGTAGCGTTTGTAAAAGGTTTATCTGTGAGGGAGTCAACTGTATGAGTAGTTTGACAGCTATTCCAAAGCCAAGCAATGCGGGTTCTGGGCAAATTGCAATTGCCCAAACAAACAGTGCTTATGTGAATTTTCGTTCTGGGCCCGGAGCGCAATATCCCGATATTGGGGATCTTCGTGCCAATTCTTTATTGGTTTGGTTTCCTCCTACCCGACGTCCAGACGGATGGGTATGGGTAGAACAGCGCGGTGTGATTGGGTGGGTTTCTACCAGTGTAATTAAGTTTGAAGCGGCGGTTGGGGGTGTTGTTAGTACACAAACGCCTACTCCTTATGACGGCGCAGTTGCTGTTTGGCATTGGAAAGGTTCTAGTATTCCCGAAAAAAGCCTAGAAGAGTTTGTTGCGAACCTTAAAAGATTTGCACCCAGGGTGAAGCAAGTTTGGGTAAAAACCAGCGATGGTACAAGTTGGCAGGGTCGTTTTGATGCCAATGGTGGCAACATGGCAATTAATGGAGTTGCCGATGTAGAACGTTGGGTGCGCGTTTTAAATCAAAACGGTTTAGAGTTTCATGCGTGGTGTGTGCCACAAGGGCTTAATATTGATGCAGAAGCCGCCGTTATTAGTGCCGTTTGTAAAGTGAATGGCGTGCGCTCCATGATTTTAGATGTTGAACCGTACACAGGTTTTTGGCAAGGTGGTAAAGAAGCAGTTCGCCCCTTTATGCTTAAGGTGAGGCAAGCCATTGGTGGGCGTTTTCACGTTGGAATGAGCATTGACCCGCGCCCTTGGCATCGTGCCAGCGTATTCCCAGAAGAATGGTTTCCCTTCGTAAATAGTATTCATCCCCAAGTTTACTGGGCAACTTTTAGAACAGACCCAGAAGCTGCGCTTAAACAAGCCTATGACACATGGGCTAACTATGGTAAGCCTATTATCCCTGCGCTTCAGGGGGATGCCCTTTTGGTTGACCAACAGGCAGCGCATACATTGGCAACACAGCGTCATGCTGCTCAAGGGTTGAGTTGGTGGCGTTATGGGGTTATTTCACAGTATGCAGCGGTGAATACTGCCATTAACATCACCACACCTATCTCGAATCCACCCACAGAACCTACAGATAATTTTACTGATGAGGTGGTTGTTACGCCTAAAGGGCGTGGTTTTAGAACGGGAACATATACAGGAAAGCCCGAACTTTCGGAATATGATGGCACATGGGGCTGGAAGGTTCTGCATAAGAAAACCGAAGTGAATCAGAGCAAGGTGTGGGCGGAATGGAAAACGGATTTGCCCGAATCTGGTCGTTACGAGATTGCGACATTTGTGCCTGCACGCCATGCCACAACCACTCGCGCACGCTTTAAGATTCACGGCATTAAAGGCACAACAACCGAAGTGGTTGTAGACATTAATCAATTTCAAAACCGTAACCGTTGGGTGACATTAGGCATTTTTGAGCTGGTGAAGGGTGCGCCAAACGCAGGTAAAGTGTTTTTGAACGATGTCACCGGCGAGGCAAATGCTGAGATTGCATTTGATGCAATACGTTTTAGGCGCATTGTAACGGTTAAACCGCCATCATCTGGAACGGGCAACACGGGCACTCCTACCGTGCCTACACCGCCACCTGGTGGTAGACCTAGCGTTGTCAATGGGGTGCGTGTGTCTGATGGCTATGATTCACCTGTCGGCACACTTGCAGAACGCCGTTCTACACAGGTATGGCCCAAAGGGTGGTTGGATGCCAGCCCATTTGGAATTTTGTACTTTGTAGGAACGCCGAGCGAAGCGTACCACACAGGAGCAGACCTAAACTTTGGCACACCTTATCAAGACAAAGGGATGCCTGTTTACTCGGTTGCGAATGGTGTTGTGATGTTTGCTGCTTCGCTATCAACCTGGGGCAACGTGATTGTTGTTCGACACGACCCACTTTTTGCGCCTACTGGGGAAGTTTTGTATAGCCGTTTTGGTCATGTGCAAAATATGAAGGTTAAAGTAGGTGACCGTGTACAGCGTGGTGACCAATTGTGTGAAATTGGCGATTCCTTTGGGCGTTTTGTGCCACACCTGCACTTTGATTTAAGCCCAACGACGCTTTTGGAAACACGACCTAGCGATTGGCCCGGCAGAGACAGGGCAAGATTGCTAAAGAACTATATTGACCCGTTGCAATTTATTCGGCGTAACCGCCCATAATATAAAATAAAAGAGCAGGTGAAAGCCTGCTCTTTTATATGTAGCAGTTAGAACAAATTCCAGTCAGATGCTGCGCCGTCTTCCATCATGCTGGGATCCCACATTTCCATACCCATTTCAACGGTGGAGGGTACACCCAGATGGTCTTGTGTTGTGCGCCTTGTTTGCTCTAGCAATTGGGGGGCATATGGGCAAAAAGGGGTGGTCATAATCATCACAACATGGGCGCGGTCATCGTGAATTTCTATTTCACGAATCAAACCGAGTTCCACAATATTCATACCAATTTCGGGGTCTACCACGCTACGCAATGCTTCGCGTACACTATCTTCTTTGCTTGCAACAGTCATTGTTTATATCCTTGTCTAAGAGGCTTGCTTCTGTGATTAGGCTATCACACCCGATGAGAGTCGTCAATAAACGAATTTAGAAGATAAACATCATTATTATTGACATTTGCTAGATGGGCTTTTATACTAGGGATAGTTTTAATCATAGGGTACAAAAAAGTTTTAACCGATATTAAAATCGTATGAGAGAAAGGCTCTAGGATGAGCGTTACACTGGAAATTAGTAATCTTCACGCAAAAGTTGCAGGACAAGAAGAAAGTATTTTGCGTGGCGTGAACCTTACGATTAAAAAGGGCGAAGTTCACGCTCTTATGGGTCCGAATGGTTCTGGAAAAAGTACATTAGCAAATGTGTTAGCAGGTAATCCTGCCTATGAAGTGCTTGAAGGCGAAGTGCTTTTTAATGGTGAGAACCTTTTTGAGATGGAAGCCGATGAACGTAGCCGTGCGGGCTTGTTTTTGGCTTTCCAATACCCTGTGGCTATTGCCGGTGTGACACTTGCAAACTTCTTGCGCCATGCTATCAACGCGCGTTATAAGGCAAACGACCCCGACAGCAAGGGAATGCCTATCCCCCAATTTACACGCTTGATGCGTGCCAAAATGACCGATTTGGGCATTGATCACAGCTTCGCAGGACGTTACCTCAACGAAGGTTTTAGTGGTGGCGAAAAGAAGCGTGCAGAAGTGCTTCAGATGGCAGTGCTAGAGCCAACAATGGCGGTACTGGATGAAACAGATAGTGGACTAGACATTGATGCGCTGCGTATTGTGGCAGAAGGTGTAAATAAACTAACGACCCCAGAAATGGGTGTGCTAGTTATTACCCACTACCAACGCCTTTTGAACTATATCAAACCCCAATTTGTTCACGTGATGTTTGAGGGTCGTATTGTGGAAACTGGCGGAGCTGATTTGGCTTTAACGCTAGAAGCGCGCGGATATGACTGGGTTCGTGAGAAATATAGCACTACACCGCAAGCCTAAAAATCGCCCACCCCAAAAAGAGTTTAGGAAAGAAAAATGACTGAATATGTGCCTAGTGAAAAGCAACTGTCTTCTGACGAATCCGCGTTAAAGGATGTTCGTGGATCTTATGAAGAAAACTACGGTTTTCATGACGATAACGTGGAATATAGCTTTAAGAGCCAAAAAGGGCTGAACGAAGAGATTGTTCGCCAAATTAGTGCTTTGAAGGGTGAGCCTGCTTGGATGACGGAAATTCGTTTAGAGGCTTACCGTATTTTCTTAGAGAAGCCCACGCCTCAGTGGGGTGGTGAGCTAAACAAGCTTGATTACAATGACATTTACTACTATGTTCGTGCCACAGATAAAGTTGGTAAAGACTGGGACGAAGTGCCGCAAGACATCAAGGATACTTTCAACAAGCTTGGTATTCCCGAAGCCGAACAAAAGTATCTGCAAGGTGTAAGCGCACAATATGACTCTGAATCGGTGTACCACAACATCCAAAAAGACCTTGAAGACAAGGGCGTTATCTTTTTGGACATGGACAGTGCCTTGCGTGAATACCCCGAACTGATACGTGAATACTTTGGGACAATCATCCCTGCAAACGATAACAAATTTGCCGCGCTAAATACGGCTGTTTGGTCGGGTGGGTCTTTCATTTATGTGCCTAAGGGCGTTCGTGTTGAAATGCCTCTTCAAGCCTATTTCCGCATCAACACGCAAAATATGGGGCAATTTGAACGCACCCTTATCATTGTGGACGAAGGCGCGTATGTGCATTATGTAGAGGGCTGTACTGCCCCCATCTATAGCTCCGATAGCCTCCACAGTGCCGTAGTAGAAATTATCGTGCGTGCGGGCGGGCGCTGCCGTTATACCACTATCCAAAACTGGTCAAACAATGTTTACAACCTTGTGACCAAGCGTGCTGTTGCTTATCGCAATGCCACGATGGAATGGGTAGATGGTAACTTGGGTAGCCGTTTGACAATGAAGTACCCCGCCGTTATTTTGATGGAAGAAGGCGCACATGGTGAAGTTCTCTCTATCGCATTTGCAGGCGAAGGTCAACATCAAGATGCGGGGGCTAAAATTACGCACCTTGCACCTAATACAACAAGCCAAATCATCAGCAAGTCCATTTCTAAAGACGGTGGGCGCGCCTCGTATCGTGGTTTGCTAAAGATTGCCGAAGGTGCGGATAACAGCAAAAGTAACGTGGTTTGCGATGCGCTTCTTTTGGATGACCGTAGCCGTTCTGACACATACCCCACCATTGAAGTGGACGCAAAACAAGTGACGATGGGGCATGAAGCCAGCGTAAGCCGTATTGGCGAAGACCAATTGTTTTATTTGATGAGTCGTGGTTTAAGTGAAGACGAAGCAAACGCACTTATCGTAAATGGGTTTCTTGAACCTTTGGTGAAAGAATTGCCTATGGAGTATGCGCTGGAGCTCAATCGTCTAATCCAGATTCAACTTGAAGGCTCTATCGGCTAAATGATGCTATGGGGGGCTAGTTCCCCCCGTTTTTCCTGATTGGTATAAGTCACAAGGAGAATAACCTGTGGTGGTAGCAAGAAGGCGGTCTGTTTCTGAACCGCAGTACACCCGCGATGACGTTATCGCACTTAGCACGAATAACCAAGAACCCGCATGGCTACAAGAGGCGCGTTTGTCTGCTTGGAGCGTGTATGAAGCCTTGCCCATGCCCGCAATGGAAGAAGAATGGCGCAGAACCGATTACCGTCATATTCATTGGGATGAGGCGTCCCCAACAGTTTCACCTAATGGGGTTGCCGTGGACGTTGTCCCACAAAAGAATCTAGAACCCTTGATCGGCGACAAACAGGGTGGCTTGATGGTTTTTGTGGATGGCAAGCTGGTTCATCATGAGCTGGCAGAGGAATTAAAAGCGCAGGGCGTTATTTTTACAGACCTGCTAAGTGCAGCAAAAGACCATACCGAGCTAGTACGTGAAAACCTAATGACCAAAGCAGTGCGCCCCACGGACGGTAAGTTTGCAGCCCTTCATGGCGCATTGTGGACGTATGGCGTTTTTGTGCATGTTCCTCGCAACCAAGCGATTGAATTACCATTGCATGTGGTGATCTACAACACAAAGCCCGGCGCAAACTTGGGGCATGTGCTGGTTCATTTGGCAGAAAACGCACAAGCAACTCTACAAGTAGAGTATGCTTCGGGCGAAATTAGCACGCACGCTTCATATATTGGTGTAACCGAACTTATTGCTGGTGATGCGTCCAACTTGCGTTACGTGGCACTGCAAGATTGGAATCGGCAAACCTATGAGTTTACTCATCAACGTGCTTTGGTAGGGCGCGATGCCAATTTAGACTGGATTATTGGCACAATGGGTAGCCGTTTGACTAAAACATTCATTGAAGCGGATGTGGTGGGTAAAGGCGGAACAGCGCGAGTATCGGGTTTCTTCTTTGCAGATAAGAACCAATTCTTTGACCTTGATACTCAACAAAACCATAATGCGCCCCTTACCGTCTCAGACTTGTTATTTAAGGGTGCGGCAAAGGACAATGCGCGTACACTATGGCAGGGTATGATTAAATCTTTGCCACAAATGCAAAAGATTGACGGTTATCAAGTGTGCCGTAACCTCGTTCTAAGTGATGATGCTCGTATGGATAGCATTCCCGGCTTAGAAATTGAGGCGGATGATGTCATGTGTTCTCATGCCGCCACTTTTGGCACATTAGAAGAACACATCATTTTCTACTTGATGAGCCGCGGTATTGAACGCCCGATGGCAGAGTTGATGGTTATTGATGGTTTCTTTGACGAACTTCTTCAGCGCGTGCCATTTGAGCGCGTAAGAGACCGCCTTAAAGAGGCAATCGAAGCTAAGATTATGAGCTAAAACAGAAGGGCGCGATATGCGCCCTTTTTTATAGGTAACACATTAAAGAGGTGAACCATGTATAACGTCCAACAAATCCGCGAAGACTTCCCCATTCTAAAGCAATTTCATCATGATGACGTGCCACTGATTTACCTAGATAACGCCGCCTCTAGCCAAAAACCTCGCCAGGTGATTGAACAAATTGACCGCTACTATCGTGAATATCATGCCAACGTTCATCGTGGGATTCACAAGCTGAGTGAACAAGCTACTGAAGCCTATGAGGGCGCACGCAAAAAAGTACAACGCTTTATTGGTGCTAAAAGCTGGCGTGAAGTTATTTTTACGCGAGGCACAACCGAAAGTGTAAACCTTGTTGCCCAAACATGGGGTAGAGAGAATCTAAAAGTCAGTGACGTGGTGCTATCGACGGTGATGGAACATCACGCTAATATTGTGCCTTGGCAAATCTTAGCAAGCGAGAAGGGCTTTTCGCTGCGGTTTGTGCCGCTTAACGCAGATGGCACGCTAGATATGGATGCTTATAAGCGCATTTTGGCTGAAGGAAATGTAAAACTCGTATTGGTGACACACTGCTCTAATGTGTTGGCAACCATTAACCCTGTGCAAGAGATGGCAAAATTGGCACATGAGGCGGGTGCGCTTATTTTGGTAGATGCGGCGCAAAGTGTGCCACATTTGCCCCTAAATGTGCAAACTTTAGACGCGGACTTTTTAGCGTTTAGTAGCCATAAAATGCTAGGTGCAACAGGTGTGGGTATTCTTTACGGCAAGCGTGATTTGCTAGAGGAAATGCCTGTTTGGCAGGGTGGCGGAGACATGATTGCCGAAGTTACGTTAGAGGGGTTTGTGGCGAATGATTTGCCTTACAAATTTGAGGCTGGTACACCAAGCATTGCCGAAGCTATCTCTCTTGGATATGCAGTAGATTATTTGGAAACACTATCAATGCCAGATATTCATGCCCACTGCCAGAATGTGACGGCGTATGCTTATCAGCGACTTTCTGACATGGCGGGGATTACAACCTACGGACATGCTAAAGAGCGTGGTTCTGTGGTAGCTTTTACTGTAGAGGGTGTTCATGCACATGATGTTGCACAGCTACTAGATAGCCAAGGTGTTGCTGTAAGGGCAGGTCATCACTGCGCGATGCCATTGCACCAACATTTGGGTATTAGTGCTTCTGTACGCGCGAGTTTTTATATATATAGCACCCTTGAAGAAGTGGATGTTTTGGTGCGTGCGTTACACCATGCCAAGAAATTTGCATTATAGGAGTGAGGTAACATGGACGATTTTTACAGAGAGAACATCCTAGACCATGCCCGCCATCGCCGAAACTGGGGTTTGCTAGAGCCTAATCAGTTTGACCATCACGAGCATAACCCACTATGTGGCGATAGCCTACGCCTAACGCTTAAAATAGACGAGAATGGGGTTATTCAAGAAGTGGGGTGGGCGGGGGATGGATGCGCCATTAGCCAAGCCTCTGCTTCTATGCTGGGTGAGGAACTCGTCGGGATGCGCCTTGAGGACGCTAAGAAACTAGACAAGCAAGTTATTTTTGACATGATTGGCATCTCTTTAACGATTAACCGCGTAAAGTGTGCCACATTGTCCTTAAAAACTCTTATTGTGGGGGCATACGGCAAGCAAATATGGGAGGCAATAGAAGATAACAATGGGTGAGTTTATTACCATTTGTCCTGTGAGTGAGATTCCTGAGGGGCAACGCGAAGTTTTTGATGTGAATGGGCGTTGGGTGGCTATTTTCTGTGTAAGTGAGCGTTACTATGCTATTGAGGACGTTTGTACACATGATGGGCAAACATTGACCGAAAACGCAAAAGGTCAGCCTGTACCGTTGGATGGCTACGAGATAGAATGTCCTCGCCATGGCGCAAGATTTGATATTCGTAATGGCAAGGTACTTAGTGCGCCAGCACTAACTGATGTGCGTCGCTACGAAGTGCGCGTTCATGACGGGCAAATTGAAATTAAAGCGTAAATGGGAGCAGAAGTGTGCTGGATTTGAAGGCGTTATACGGCGATAAAACACTCGTCTTTGGGCATCGTGGGGCGCGTGCTTATGCGCCAATGAACACATTGGTTTCGTTTGAGTTGGCTTTATCACAAGGGGCGCAAGGTATAGAACTGGATGTTCATCGCTCTAAAGATGGGGTTGCTGTTGTCATTCATGATTTTACGGTGGATGCCACCACAAACGGCAACGGGCTTGTGGGCGAGATGACATTAGCAGAACTTAAAGCACTGGACGCGGGGTCGTGGTTTAGTGAAGACTATGTGGGCGTGTCTGTGCCAACCCTTGATGAGGTTTTTGAAACCATGGGACATCGCACGTTTATCAATGTAGAAATAAAGTCTTTATACCAAGAGGCGACAGACGGTGTAGAGGAGTGCGTGGCAGAGTGCATCAGACACCATAACATGGTAGACCGCGTGATTTTATCCTCATTTAATCCGTATACGCTTTTACGATTTAGGAAAATTTTGCCTGATGTTGCTATTGGTGTGTTATATGATTTGTCAGTTCCTGTGGACACATTGAATATTTTGAGTAATTTCCAATATGAGGCATATCATCCACACTACGCACGCATCACACCAGAAATGGTAACCGCAGAGCGCGAGAACGGGCATTTTATTAATACATGGACAGTCAATGAGCCTAGTGATGCAAAAAGACTGCGTTCTTGGGGTGTGAACTGTCTCATTACAGACAAGCCCGATGTCATTTTGGAAGCACTGGCTGAATAGGAAGTTTTCTGTAAAAAACCCCTAGATTTTTTCTCCGCTTGTGCTATAATTTTCAGCATATGGTGGATATAGCTCAATGGCAGAGTACCTGATTGTGGTTCAGGCTGTTGTGGGTTCGAGTCCCATTATCCACCCAAATTAAAAAGACTTGCTTTCAAAGCAGGTCTTTTTTTGTTTCTAAGGGAGATTCTTAGGATAACGTAGGCGTATAAGCCTTGAGCGCAGAATCCAACGTAAGCCCACACGATTTGGTACAAATGGGGTAACATCTGGCACAAGAACTACGTTAATCTCCAGTGTTTCGCGGGTTTTTTTAGACTCTTCAATTGCTACTTCAACGGCTTTTACTTCATCCGTTGTAAGTTGTGGCACTTCGTCAGTGATAACCGTTGGGGATATGCTTTCACTTGGAATTGCAAGTACAGCTTCTATATTGGCTGTAATTTCTGCTTCACGAACACTACGCATTTCTTGTGTTTCGCTTGGCTTCGGAATCCCGAACAAATCAAAAACGTTAATAGTCGCCGTGTCGCGCTTGTCTAATGGCATGATGGGCTTTGTGGGTTCTGGTATAGCAGGCACATCTGTTACCACAGGTGCACTCTCTTGAGGCGCGCTGAGTGCGTGCTTTGGCAATTCTTCAGCCACAGTTTCGGGCGTTGTAAGGACAATTGGAGGCGTTGCTGGCTCCAGGGGTAAAGTAGGCGCAGGAACAGGGGTTGAGGGTTGTACAACAGCGGGTATCTCTGAGACTTTCTTCAAGAAAGAAGGCTCGTCTGGTGTCAATGCGCTTGAAAATGATAGCGGTGCGGGTTGTTCTATTTTTGCCACTTCGCCTGTTGCAAGGTTTGGACGAGTGTCATCATCCTTTGGTGGTGGTTCTACAATGCTAACGGGGCGTGCATAAATGGCGTTCTCGTCAGGTTTGGGCTGATTTACGGGCAAGGGTAGCGGCTTGGGATTGGTTTCATCGGCAGACGTTGTGCCTGTGCCATAGCGAGGCTTATAATTTACGCGGTCTTCGTAGTTTAGCGCGTCTTTCATTGTAGCTTTGACGCTGACGGGGTCAACTTCGTTGAAGGAATCCTTCGCGTAGCGGTATAAAACACGCAGGCTTTCTACGATGGTGTTATCAAGGCTTCTTTTTGCGCCAAGCGCGTTTCTAATACCACCAATAAAGCCACCTAGCTCATAGGTGAACGCCCATTGGACGACTGTGCCATCGGGTGTTTCTTGCAGACGAATTCGCCCCTTGTTGGATTCAAACGATGTGCCATCGACAAGGTGGTATTCAAAGCCCAGTCGCTCGTACCATGCGGTTACTTCAGCGACAACTTCGCGTCCATTGGCATCTTTGTAACGCCAACGCATTCCCTGACCACGTAAAGCGTTAAGGTAGGAAACACTCTTACAGTTTACTTGCCATTTGGGGTTTGCCTCGATATTACCGATGACACTCCAAACAGCAGTAGCCGAAACAGGGATAAGAATAGCATGATCAATGGTATTTTTCATGGCAATACTTCTAGTTTGTCGTGACCTATAATCAACTCTATGTTACACTAAAGATTAGATTGTAGCCAATATAAGCGAAAAAGAACATGCCAGAACCCATTATCACATTTGCTTTTATTTTAGCCACATTGCTTGGTGCGCTCTTTCACTTAATTGTGGGTGGAGACGCACGCCGTCTTGCTATCTTTCTATTTGCAGGATGGGCAGGGTTTTTACTAGGGCATGTGTTGGGTACTTCTTTGGGTATCGATTGGCTGATGATTGGTGAATTAAGGATGTTTTCTGCAACAATTGGTGCGCTATTTACATTATTTGTCGCATATATTTTTACCTCGACTCGTTCACAAGGGCGTACAACACGCTAAGGTATTTTATGACCCAAGTTGCTTCCCAGACCTCAAGGTGGACACTAACCCGTATTATTACGTTGTCTGCCATTGCTTTGATTGCGTTTTTGATTTTGTTGGTGGTGGGTGCTGTGATATTGGTGCGCATAGATACACCAGTAACAGTTGCGATGTTCGCCTATATTCGTGATGTGTTGTCGGTGTTTTTGGTGACACAGTGTATTATCATCGTGGCGTGCCTAGGAATTCTTATCCTACAAGTTGCGCGATTCTTTAACTTGTTACGTAGTGAAGTAAAACCCATTACAGAGGATGTGAAAGAAGCGACCCAAGCCATTCGTACCTCTGCCGAGTTTGTAGGCAGGCGTGCTGTTAGCCCTACAATCCGCCTACAAGCGTTTTTCTCGGCATTTTCAACATTCACCCGCGAGGCGTTTCGTTTTTCGCGTCTATTCAAGCGCACACCAAAAGAATAGATTGTATTTTAGCGGTCAATAAACAATCGGAGATTATGCGATGTTTTGGGGTGTATTTTTGGGTTTTGTTACAGGAAGTCTGCTGGGGCTGTGGTATTTGCCTAGCGAAGTTTTGAAAGCTCGCCGTCAGGCACTGGATAGTACGATGCAATTGCGTCACCAAGTAGAACCGTCACAAGTGATTGCGGATAGCTTGGCAGAGGGGAAAGCCCTTGCCAAGCAAAAACAGCAAGAGGTTACATCCGCAAAACCTTAAAAACGTTTTCTATCTCGTTTAGAATGTCGCGGGCAATTGTGCTTCTAGGATGTCGTTTTTCTCCTGTGAGCTTGCCCGCCAGACCGTGACTATATGCGCCCACAAGGGCTGCCTGATGGCTAGGTAATCCTTGTGCGAGAAAACCGCCTATCATTCCTGCCAAAACATCCCCTGTGCCTGCTGTGGCAAGCGCATCTGTTTTGAAGGGCAGTGCTACCACATCACCCTCTGAATTTGCAATGAGGGTATGCGCCCCTTTGAGAACGACCGTGACACCCCATTCTTTTGCCTTTTCAGCCACAATATCCCAACGGTTCGCCAAGATGAACGATGTTTCTTGCTGGCATAACCTTGCCATTTCGGTGGGGTGCGGGGTTAATATGGCATCATGTGGAATAAGTAAATGCCATTGCGGAATTACACTAAGCAAATTTAGGGCATCTGCGTCTAAGACTAGCGCATTAGTTAGCTTGGGTAAAATGTCTTTGAGAAACTGTAATGTAGAAGGGGCTTGCCCTATACCACATCCGATGAGAACAGAATCTACACCCGACAAGTAAGGCTCAATTTCGTTAAGTGAAGAGGGTGCGATTGCACCCTCTGTGTGCGATAGGGGAATCCACGTTGCTTCTGGAATATGGGGTGCGAGTGATGCAACAAGTGGTGCGGGGGTCGCTACCCGTACTAGCCCCGCACCAGAACGATATGCACCCTCTGTGGCTAATAACGTTGCCCCATAATAATTTGATGACCCTGTAATGATGAGCGACTTGCCAAATGTTCCCTTATTGCTGTTTAATGTGCGTGTTGGCATTTGCGAGCGAATATGAGAGGGTGTGGCAAGATGATATTGATTAGCGTGCTTTTTGATGATTTTAGCGGGAATACTAAGGTCGTTGACACTTAAATTGCCTACCGCAGACATGCCATCTGACGAAAGAAGCCCTTTTTTAGCTACGATAAAGGTAAGTGTTTCATTGGCGTGAATGGCATTTTTATCAAGTTGTCCTGTATCTGCTTCTAGCCCGCTTGGGATGTCAACAGCAAGGACATAAATAGGCGCAAGAGAGGGCTTATTTTGTTCGGGTTGAAAGGGAAAGGTTGTTTCATCAGATTTCGCATCATTTTCGCGCTCATGAAGTGCTTGATTGGCGGCTCTTAAGAAGCGTTGGGCTTCATCACGGATAGGCAAGCGCACCCCAATCCCAAAAAGCGCATCAACCACTACATCGGAACTCGCCACCATGTTTTTGAGTAGCCGTTTGTCGCGGTCATCTTCAGACATAGCAACTAATAAATTGGCTTCTTTAGCCACAGCCAGATAGGGGTCTGTGGGGCGATCTTTAAGAAGATAGAAACGCACAAGGGCGTTACTATTGGCTTGGGCGATAAAAAGACCCGCAAGAATTCCATCGCCACCATTGTTGCCGCCCCCTACAAGAATGGTAAATTTGGGGTCGGGAAGGTGGGTTGTAAGTTGCAGAGCGCGTTTGGAGATGGCTCTGCCTGCCCGTTCCATCATCTCCTCGTATGAGATTCCGCTAGCATCTGCTTCTACCTCAATGGCGCGTACTTCTGCGATGGTTGCTATTGGAATCATGAGTTTGTCACCTTTTTTGTAATTTTTCTTGATACGATGCTAATGGAGAAATCAAAAAGCGCAACAGTGAGGTTGCGCTTTAAGTATAGCTTACTAAAAGGGATTAGTGGTCGCGGTTGGTAACTGCGTGTGCCAGTAAGATAAGCTCATCTTTTGCTGGCGAGCTAGGAATGACATCAAGCATGGCTATTCCTAGTTCAATAAGCATTTGTGCCTGTTGACGGGCTTCTGTAAGGTAATCGCCTTCAAGAAATTTGCGCTTTACCTTGTCCATAACATCTGTGTCAGTGGCGGGTTTTTCTTGAATCGCGCCGAAACCGCGCCCTTGCTGCAGGTCGATGCCAGAAGTTTTGCCTAGTGTGGTCTCATCACCAATGACGTCTAGGATGTCGTCTACGATTTGAAAAGCTAGACCGACATTATAAGCAAATGTTGCCACAGCGTCCACTTGCTCTGTGGTGGCATTGGCAAGTCTTGCACCGATTTCACCAGAGGCTTGGAAAAGAGCTGCGGTTTTTAGACCAATGATGCGTGTGTAAACGTCACGAGTGAAGGTATTCTCTTTTACGGCTTGTGCCTGCAAGGTTTCACCTTCAACAAGGGCAGTAGCCGCTTTTGCCAACAGGATATTTAGTTCTTTGTAGGGTGACATCATTTGATAAACGGCTGTGAACAAGAAATCGCCGGTCAAAAGGGCAAATGTACGCCCCCAAATGGCGTTTACAGAGGGTCTACCACGCCGAACAGCACCATGGTCGTTAATATCATCATGAACAACACTGGCGGTGTGCATTAGCTCAACAGAGGCTGCTGCTGGGGCAACATAGTCAACATCTGTGCCACCCAGGGCAAGATAAACTAGCATGGTAAGACGAGGACGAATACGCTTGCCCCCTGCACCTAAGATGTGACGGCTGGCATCTTGAAGCACTGTGACTTCGCTAGAAACGGCTTTAATCATAGCTTTTTCGACAGCTTGCATTGCAACTTCAAGCTGAAAGTTTGTGTCTTCTTGAATAGAAACGATGTGGTTTGTGGTCATTGTGACTCCACAGATGAGTGATTGATTTGTTACTTTCAGAACTATCTAAATCTATTGTACCTTAAAAGCGCATCACGTCAACAAAACTTGCCCCAAATTCGTTACGAGTCTCATGAGTTGTTTATACGTGATACTTTAGAATGGTGATGAGAGGTCTACGGCATTTAACCTGAAGGAAAAGCTACTTCCTTTGCCTTCTTCGGTAACCACTACAATTTCTGTATTGTGGCTATCCATAATGAGTTTTACGATGCCTAAACCGATGCCCATTCCGCCGTAGATTCTCGTATTTGAGCTATCTGCTTGAAAAAAAAGCGTAAAAACCTTGTTTAAGATGTCTTTTGGAATACCGATTCCAAAATCTTGAATGGTAATGATAACGCTATCACCATCCTTTTTCCCAGAGACAATGACGCGATTATCTGGGCTATTCTTACTAAATTTTAGCGCATTGTCTAAGAGCAGTTGCAATGCTGTACTTAGTCCTTGTTTATCGGCTTCTACAGGTGGAAGGTGAGGCTCAATGTTTATGATAATGCGTTCGGTATCTCCCTTTCGTTGCCATACACGGCTTAAGTTTCTTTTAGAATACTCTACAACGTCACGCAGGATAATGGGGTTTGGATTGCAATCAAGGCTTGTGCCAAGCATTGTAATGTGTTTGACAGCCCATTCCAGCGCAGCCGTGGCATCCTGTGCAAGCGTGAATACTGTCATACTAGGCATGGTGTTGGCTGTAATGGCATCTCCCATTAGTGCGATGCCCGTTTTCACTTGCAAAAGAGGTGTTCTTAGCTCATGGGATACGTTTCTTACGATGGCGTTTTTTAATGTTTCAATTTCGGTGTTAATACGTTTTTGGGCTTTAATTTCAGTTTCTAGGGTGTCGATTTTGTTTTTCGCATGAGCTTGAGATTTTGAAAGGATTTTTAGCGCACTCATAATTTGAGGCACAATATAACTGGGATTGTTTGGGATAACAAAATCAGCACATCCAAGCGCACTGGCATGAGGCTCTTTTTCGCTGTCAATTAGCACAAGTAAAGGATGTTGTGCTTGTGTGCTAAGTCGTTGAAAGAAGACTAAATTTATCGGGTTTGCAAGAGTGATGATCGCGTCAATCGCCCCAAAACTCATGGTATCTGTTAGTGTGTGTGCGACCAAGACACGATGCCCAAGTTTGTTGAGATGAGATTGTAATTCATTCACCCAATTGGGGTGATGTAAGTCAAGTTTCATAGCGTAATTTTCACCAGCATAAGAGTGCTTTGTCATTGATGATATACCTAACATTCGCGCATTTTTCCAAAGGTTATCATAGTACAAGGTTACACGTGAGCCACGTTAAACTCAACAATCGTTGCAAAACTCGAACCTTGTTTGATTTAGTTATCCTGACAACGTCCAATGGTTTGGCATAGTTGATTGATGTGAAGTCGGTCATGTTGAGCGGTAAAGTGTGCCATCTCAAGCAAATTTGTTATGCCAAAGATACTATGTCTTGCCGTCTTTTGCCACACTTCTGAGGGTGCGCTTTCTGTCCAAGACTGAAGCAAGCGAATTGTTTTTAGCCGTTCTTGCACAAAAGCGTTAAATATAACCATCACATCAGGGTTAAGAGGTGTAAGTGTGTGGTCTTGAGGCTTAGGTGAAGCAATAAAAGGATTGTCTTGGCTAAAAATAGTTTCCAATCGTGGGCGTTGCGCCTCACATTCTGAATAAAATAGGTGTGTGAGAATTTGAGCGATTGACCACTCATTCGCCAATGGCTTTAGATGCCAAATGCTAGGGCTTAAGTTTTCGAGCATGCCGTGTAGCGCGCCGATGTTGCCACGCCACTCATGAAGAACTGCCTGCGGGGTTAGTAGTGTTGGTTTTAGTTCGGCACGCCAATTAGGATTTTGAAGAAGCGTTAGCACGGACTGTAGGGTATTTTTATTCTGTGCTGTAGGTGAAGGCGTGTGAAAGGTTACTAACCCCATATCTCGGGCTGCTTTGATGTCGTTAATTTCGTTATCGCCAATCATCAATGTTTCGTCGGGTTCAATGCCAACTTTTGCTACAATCTCGGCATAATAAGCGGGGTCGGGCTTGACGAAGTGGGAATTATTGGCATAAGTCACTAATTTGTAGTCACTCTCTGTAGGCAATTCTCCCCAGACCATACGCTGAATAACCGCAGACTGTGGGTAAACAGGATTTGTGGCAATGACAACACTAATCTCTTGCGCTTTAAGCTGATTAATAAGCCTGACTGCATCTTGAATGGGTTGAACAAGAGGTGCTAGGCTTGGGTAGTGAGTGGTGAAAAAGGTATCCATTGACGCAATCACTTGTGAAAGCGTTTTTTGTGATTGTGATTGCAAATAAGATGCCATCAAGCTGAAGTTTGTTTCTCGACCCCAACGCGCTTCTTGCAAGTGCTTCATAATATCGGTAATCGTTTGACGCGGCGTTGCCAACCCAAGCGATCTCCCGAAGAAATCTTCTGCAAGTGCAAGGTATTCTTGAACAAAAATATCATCGGGGTTCAAGATAAGTGTGTTGTCTAGGTCAATCAAAACGGCTTTAATCATCGTTTTCTTCTAGTGCTTTCCTAAAGACATCTAAAACGATATTTTCTTTGTCTGTGCGCCCAACATAGGGGTTCTCGATGGCACTGCCGTCTTGTCGGCTGGTGGCTTCTACCTCTACGCGCCGTCCGAACCCCAAGAACCCGCGTTTAATGGTAAGCTTTAGTAGCATATCGGGGTCTGCATTGGCACGCAAAATATCTGGAATAGGGCATTTGCTACAGTCCGAACGATGCCAACGTTCTGAGAGGGGGTTCTCTTTTTCTAACCGACATTCTTGTATGTCGCGCCCACGATGAAAATCCTCATAGTAATGCTTACATTCTCTGCCATCGGGTGTTTTCATAATGACTTAGCCTCCTTACTCCTGTTGGGTTTAAGATGGATTTAACCAATTTTTGGCGGCGATTGCCATTTTGCCTGTAGACCCCCTCATGACAGTACATTCCGGCAAGGAGGCAATAAACGCCTTGCCGTAGCCACGATGGATGATACGACTATCAAACACAGCCACAATGCCTTTGTCCTGATGAGTGCGAATGAGCCGACCAAAGCCTTGTCTAAAGCGCAAAATGGCATCTGGTATGCCGTAGTCATCAAAACCGTTCTCATAAGTTTCTGAACGGGATGCAAAAACAGGGTCATTGGGGACAGCAAATGGAAGCCTGACGATGATAATCCCTTGCAGGTCATCACCCGCAATATCTACCCCTTGCCAGAAGCTCTTTGTGCCAAGCAAAACGGCTTTATGTGTTGTTCTAAAGCCATCTAGCAATGCCTCGCGGCTTAACCCTGTTATTTGATCGTAGACCGTGATTCCCCCTAAAGCAAGACGTGGCGTGACACTAGCGGCTGTTTCTCGTAATTGAGAATAGCTGGTAAACAGTACCATCACTCTGCCTTCTAGTGCGGCAGCAAGCTCTATAATGCCTTTTTCAACGGCAGTTTGGTAGCCTGTGCGATTAGGTTCTGGAATATCGTCTGGAAGATAGAGTAGCGTTGATTTCTTGTAGTCAAAAGGCGAGCCTACTGTGATAGACGGAACATTTTGTGCGTCTAGGCGGTCTTTAAGAAACTGAAAGCCTTTATTGGTTTGAAGTGTTGCGCTTGTCAACACAACAGAATCTTTAGCAGACCACAAATAAGTATCCATCAACTGCCCAATGTGAAGTGGTGCGCTCTGGACACCCGTAAAATCAGGGCTAGCATGGGTCTCTATCCAGTACACCCTGCTTGCATCTGGGCTAAAGGCAAATTCTTGAAGTACCTCACGTGCTTGGGTAAAAAACAACGCAGAAGAAGAAGTGCTGTTTATGTGGTCTTCAAAACTCGGGATAGATGAAGCATCGAGTTTTGATAGAAGGGTTACTAGGTCTTTTAGTGCTTCTACCATCACTTCAAAGTATTCATCAAGACGCTTTAGCTTTTCTTGAATACGGGCGAACCCTCCTGATTTTCTTTGGTCGTCTGCAATGCGCGTGTTTGCAGTGCCTAATGTGCCTGTGTTGGTAACAAACTGATTTACAGTGCTAAAGAATACACGCACAACAGCACTCATGTCTTGCGAGGCATCACCGATGTTTTGGATGAAGGCTTCTAGTCGCATCACCTGTTTATCTGAAATGTGACCCCTTAAATTGTTCAATAGGTCGCCCAAAATACCGCTAGAAACGCCACCCATTTCTTGAATACGCCTTAATAACGATGTTTGGTCTATTCGGACGCTTAAACCGCTTGTGATGGCTTCTTCAAGCTGATGTGCTTCGTCTACAACTAAATATTTGTACTCTGGAAGAACGCGATTGTTAGAGAGCGCATCTGAAATAAGTAGGGCATGGTTGGCAATCACCACATGCGATTCTTCGGCTTTCAAGCGCGCCTTATAGAATGGGCAAACACCGCGCATACTGGTTTCACATTGGTGGGTAGAACAGCCCTCATCTTCGGCAGATAGACGATTCCAGATAGCATACTCGTTGCCGCGCAATGATATTTCGCTTTTGTCCCCACTTTGGCTTTCTTGTAGCCAAATTAAAACCTTTGCAAGCGTTCTTAGCTCATCAAGATTACTGGGCTTACGGCGACGAATGGCTTCTAGACGGCGTGGACATAGATAATTGGAACGCCCCTTCATCACACTTGCAGAGAATGGCACATCAAGCGCATCTTGTAGTGTGGGCACGTCTTTGTTCATTAATTGGTCTTGTAGGTTGATGGTGTGCGTTGCAATTGTAACGCGCTGATTGTTTGTTGTTGCCCATAAGACGGCAGGCAATAGGTAGGCAAGTGATTTTCCTGTGCCTGTACCCGCCTCTGCAATAAGGTGATGGGGTGCATTAAAGGCTTCTACAATTTGAGAAGAAAGTGTAATTTGTTCGTCACGATGCTCAAAATGGGGTAGCATTTGAGCAAGCTGACCATTTTCACCTAAAAAGTCGGTGATAGAACTCTTATCTATGGGTATGAAGGTTCTTTCAGATTTTGGCTCGGTGATTGTGCCTTCATAGCGCGTAAAACGTTGTTCTTTAACACCATTATCTTTGCTTGCAAGTGCAACAGAGGCAAAAAATGGTGATAGTTCCCATTTAAGGGCGTCGCCGAGTTGTGATAATTCATTAAGTAGTGATGTGGGTAAATTGCAGGCGTGTTCCCATAGTTTTATGTACAACAATGCTGTGGCACGCGCATCATCAAGGGCGCGATGTGCTTGTTCTAGCTCTATATTAAAATGGCTGGCTAGGCTTCCTAAGTTGTATCGGGGAACACGGGGTAACATGATGGAGGCAATTTCAACGGTATCTAGCGTTTGGTTATTGTGAAGTGTGCCAAAACGACGCAGAAAACCAATGTCAAATTGCACGTTATGTGCAATAACGGGTGCGTCTCCGACAAACTGAACAAGTGCAGGCAGCATGTCTTTAAGAGAGGGTGCGCCCCTTAGGTCTTCTTGATGGATGCCTGTAATGTGCGTCACTTCTTCAGAAATGGCGAATGAAGGGTTGATAAGGGTTGAGAACTCTTCAACGACTTGATTATCGCGGATTCTAACCGCACCTATTTCTATAATTGCGTCATTCTCTACGCTTAAACCCGTTGTTTCTAAATCTATTGACACCAATTCCTGACGCATAGCAACTCCGTTTCCGTGAATAGCCCAAAGTATAACATAATCAAAACAGAAACACCCTTACCAATTCTAGTAAGGGTGCTTTGTGTATTAAAACATTCGGCTTTTTATGCACTACGAAGCAGGTGTTGCCTCTTCTGTCGCTTCAGGCATTACTTCCTGGGTTGCTTCAGGTGTTACTTCGGCAGGCACTTCTTGAGTTGCTTCAGGCGTTACTTCGGCAGGCACTTCTTGGACTGCTTCTGTCGCTTCAGGCGTTACTTCTTCTGTTACTTCGGGAATTGCTTGGCTGAATTCTTGGAGGAGGCTGGCGCGAATTTCTGTAAATGCGCTGGGTAGTACCCCAATGAAATTAACTGCACTAAGCGAAGCAAAGTTTGAATCGGCGAAGAGCGTCCATAGTACGGATTGAACGTTTACATCACCAAACTTGTTGGCATTAATTACCACAGTAGCGATTTTTGTAAGTGGGTAGATACCACTTTGTAAAGAGCCTTGTGTGGGGGTCACACATTTGCCATCGCCCTGTTTTACAGCAACTAGGCGCACGTTTTGTTGGTTGTTGGCAAGCACATTCTGATAATCAGCCCGCGACATATAGGTTAAAGAACCACTGACATTCGCTGTGGCGGCTGCACGGTACAGCGGGTCTGCGTCCAATTGCGTATCTACGCGAACGGGTAATACAGGGCTACCTGTTTGTGCTAGTAAAAGGTCGCTGAGTTCGCTTCCGCCATCAATCCCAAAAAGGGTGAGGGCTTGGTCGGGGTAGGCTTCGCCTAATGCGCTCCAATTGGTTGGGGCTTCGGCGGATGTACCCCAAAGTGTGCGAATTTCCTCTGTGGTTAAGCACAAAGAGTAACTATCTTGTGCATTACCCAAAATAACAACACCCTTTGAACCTAGTGGTACATTGTAAAGCGTAATGCCATTAGCTTCACAGGCGGACACAGCATCGGCAGAGAGGGGAGCAGAGATAACGACTGCATCTAGCTCGCCATTACAGAAACGACGTATGCCGCTGACTTCACCTTCAAATCTTAGATTGACTGTTAGGGTGGGTTGTGCGGTTGTTAGCCCTGTAATTGCACCACTAAAGAAGTTAAACAGGCTGGCAGAACCGCCAATGTTTACCGTTCCAGAGAGTTCTGCGGGAATGTTGAATGTTTCTTGAACTTTGGTGATGTTGCGACCTAGTACTTCACCACTAAGCGCGTTGGCATTAGCAGCATACGCAGATGCACTAGGGGGAGTAAAGCCTAGTGATTCAATGGCGAGGCTGCTTTCACTACTAGCCACTTTTTCTAGAAGCGATGTGAGACTTGTGTCAGCAATATTTGCATACAAGTAAAAAACGGAAGTAAAGGCATAGAAACCTGCTTCTGCATTGTCTACAAGAGGCGTGACGCAACCATTTTGGCTATTTTCAAAGTCTACAGAAGCAACAGCGATATTTTCTGTGCTATTAACTGCAACTTGGTAGCTAACCACGCCAATTGCCCCTGTGGTGCTGGCAACAGCCGTTAGAATGTCAGATTCGCTTAGTGAAACCGCATCTGCTCTAAACCCAACACCATCAATAAACCCATCGAGTAGTTCTGCGTTGAGGGTGTTTGCTTCTGGCACATAGGCTAGAAGAGTTTGGCCGGGGTTGGTGTTTGCAAGAATGTTCCAGTCTGTAACTACACCATTCGCGCTAGGTTCAAAAATTTGACTAATGAAACTGCGCGTAAGGCAAGCATTGAAAGTGTCTTGAGGATTTGTGACAAACACGAGAATATTGTTTGCCAGCAAGTATTCGGTGTAGATTACGCCATTTCCTGCACAGTTTGACTCTTCTTGGGCGTTGATGGCGCGACTAGAAGCAACTGCTGTGGCTTGGTTAGCACAAAACTGAATGAAACCTGTATTTGTGCCTGTTGCTGTGGATGTGATATTTGTGCCTTCTGCTAGTGTCTCTATAATGGGCAGAACAAGACGTGACCCTACAACAGAGGATTCACTATTCTGTGCCATAACAAAGCTGACAGATGCCCAAAGCGCAAGTAGTAGAATGGTGAACATTCTGCGCTGTAAAATTTTCATGTATTGTTGCTCCTTTTAAGGCGTATAATAAATCAGCCTGTGATTCTACTTTGGCACAGGCAATTGTAAAGCCAAGATTTAGAGATGAGTAGACGCATGCCAGAAAATGTAAGTGTTTATGACATGATTGGTGGAGAAATCACCATCTTCAAACTTGTAGATGTATTCTACACGAAGTTAGCGCAAGATGAAGAATTAAAGAGCCTGTTTCCCGAAGATTTGTCCGAAGGCAAGTATTGGCAGTTCTTATTCTTGATGCAATATTGGGGGGGACCCACGCGATATGCCGAAATGAGGGGTCATCCACGCCTTAGGATGCGCCACATGCCGTTCCCCATTACGCCACTGCTTAAAGACAAGTGGCTCAAATGTATGCTAGAAGCAATTGACATTGTGGGGATACAAGAACCCGCACGAAGCACCATGAGGCAATACTTTGAGCAAGGTGCGTCCTTTATGATTAACCGTTTTTCAGAAGGGAAAGGATAATTGTAATGGAATATATTTTGAACTTGCCTCGACTTGTGCGTATTCTTTTTGTGGGTTTTGTGGCGTTGTGTACGGTACTTGCTATCTTCCCACTGGTTGACCGCATCTATTTGGCTTATTTCTATCATCCATCAACTATTGGCATAGCGGCGTACTTGTCCGTTTTTATGGGTGCTATGATGTATGTGTTCGGGTGGTTGCAACTGGTGGGGAGTGCTGGACGGAGGCAAGAACCTTCAAGGTTTGTCGTGCCGTATCTTGTCCTTAGCTTTTTGATTATTGTGTTAGATGTTTTGCTGATTATTCAGGGTCTCTCTATGACCGATGCCTTTGCCATATCTTGACCATTTTGAAGGGAGAAAGACGAATGCGAAAACCTTTAATCATCATTGGAATTGTATTGTTCTTGAGTGCGTGTAGTACAGGGCAAGACGCTTCCTTGCCTACACTTGCGGGTGTGGAAGTTGTACCCGATGTTACCGTAACCACAGAAGTACAAACAGACGTTGTTGTGCCAACAGATGCCCCTACGGCAACCCAACTTCGTCGCCCAACGCTACCACCCCCAATACTAACCGTTACACCCACCCCCACAGAAACACCTACTGTTACGCCAATTGCGGCAACCCCTATACCTGCGCTTGTAGTGTCTACTCCCAACGCGGATTGTAATTTCTTTGATGTGGTATACGAAGAAAGCAGTATTGAATTTGAGTTAGGCACATCACCTAAAGCCTCGTGGACGGCAGTAAATGGCGCCCAACTTTATCGTTTGGCGTTGCGCCAGAGCAGCGGTTTTGTGATCAATGACAATATTTACATTGCCGAGACAACTTATACATTCCCATCGGACTTGTTCTTTGAGGGCTTTACTTACGGATGGGATGTTTATCCTATCAATAACGCGGGCGACCAAATGTGCTTCGCCGTCGGGTCAGAGCTAATTCCACGCCGATCTCGGCTGCCTGGTAGTTAAATAGCGTTATCGCGCGGAGAACAGGGGCAAAAGCCCCTGTTTTTTATTCGGGCGTGTTTTTGAGGATATAAAGTTCAAAGGCTTCGGCTGTCCATGGCAGGGCGGGCTTAAAGAAATGCTCATAAATAGCTTGGGCGTATACGCGAATTTCGTACTGGGCATCACTTGCCATGCGAAGGCGTAAAAAGTGCATTAGGTTATGGGCATCTACTTTAACCACCCAAGTGTAATACACACTGAACCCTGGAAGAAAAAGTCGTGCGATTTCACGGGCAACGCCTGCTTTAAGGGCTTCTTGGTAAAGCGCGTACCCTTGTTCGTAGTGCGCGATTAGTTTTTGCGTGAGTGCGTCGTTTTCGTCATTACTCACTTCGCCTTCACTGGCTTGCTTGTTGTCTTTAGATTGTTTACGCCAAACACTAGGCACGTAAAAATCATCCTCTTCAAAAGGTGTATATCGTCCTGATTGGGCGTTCATGTTCCATGTGCGATGACGCACCCACTGCCACCAAGTGACTAATGGTGCATGTATCCTAAACTTAAACTCTACCATTTCAAATGGGCTGGTATGATGGTTAAGAAGTAGGTAAAAGAGCAATTTCTTGTCTTTATCTTCGCCTTTACTTTCGCCCAGAAAACTTACTCTAGCAGCGTTGACAATGGCTAAATCGCCAGAGACTTCTGCATTGGGGTGAGGCATCAGGTCAAGTAACTCTATCCAACCTTTATCGAGTACGTTAATGCGCTTGTTGAGTAAATCGGTCATTTTAACCTTCTCTCGTCTGCATGCACAGTTGGTCAGCCATCACCATCACCACCCTCATCATCAGCATCAGCGTCTTCTGGGAAATAATAGTCTTCGCCCATGTCAAAGAAGGGGTCATAATCATAGCCCTCATCAGCATGAGTATCACCCTCACGCGCGCCATCGAAGTCATTAAAATACACACCCTCACGCCATCCGCGCAATTCGTCTACGTTAACCCAATCGTCATGCCATTCCGCACGTTTACTCATTGTCCTCACCACCCTCATCATCATCATCGCACCCGTCACCCGAATCACGGTCGGCAAAATGCCCTTCTATTATTAGAACTTCGCCATCATCACTTACCGTTTGCGCCATCGCCATCACCAACATCTGCGCACGACACTCTGGACACAAAAAACTGTACGCTGAACTGAACTCCCCGTGCATCATGCACTCATGAAGAAACTCTGGAAACATGGCGTCACTCTCATCCGCATCACTCTCATCGCTGGCATCAGTTTCAAACTGCGCATCAAAGTTTTCCCAAAACCCGTCCACAAACATGGAGTCTGTTTCTTCGCCAAAGTAAGGCTCATCATCTACCGGTTGCGTCGCATGCACGCGCGTACAATCGGGGCAGAGTAGGTTATCCTCTGCTGGGAAAAATCCCGGTGTTCCACACACAAAACAAAATTCGCTTGCGTTCATTGTATTCCTCATCCGCCCATTCGGGCAATAATTTGTCAATTGAGCAGTTTCATGTGATGCTCGGCACACTTATTCGGGTTGCGATTAAGGTGAAGTGTAGGGTATCCCGTAGTGATTACATGCTAGTCGGTCTTGCTCTTCTTGAATTGCAGGAATATCAAGCTCTTTGATGACCGTCTTTGGTTGTTCCCAGCAGTGTTCGGCTACATCACCCAACGCCTTTACACGCGCACGGGCTAGTATCAGCAAGTAGGCTAGTTCGAAAAAGGGCAACACCAAATACTCGCCACTTGAAGTAGCTATCATTACCCCGCCGTAAGACCGCTTGTCGTTGTAGTTGGCATAGTACGAAACGACGTTCCCAATTCCCGCATGGAAAACCACTTCTGTATACTCCGCATCGCGCTTGTAGACGGGCGCGGGTACAACGAGAAACTCTTTTGGATAAGGGGATAGACCGATAAAGCTGGGATTTTTCCCGTCTGTAATGGTGATTACAAAATCTTTATTCGTGACAACCCCAAAATAAAAGGGTAATCCGCGCCCCTTAGCAAATTCAAGGGATACTTGCTGAAGGCGTTCCTTCATGTCCATAGCGTCCAACCAATCCGCCACTTTTTTGGCGTTAGCAACTTCTTCAGTTGTGTTACTCATCATCATTCTCCTTGTTTACGAACAGTGAAACATTTACTAGATTGATTGAATAAAATGACCAACCCTGTATGAGAAACTCTTTCCCTTTGAGATGAGCGTAGAATTTTTCACTCATAGCAGAGTGGTCTAGAAGCTCGCCACATTGGACGATGTAAAAACGGTCTTGGAATACCAACCGCAAAGTAACGTGGTTCACGACAACAATGCCGTTGCCAATGCTACACAGAAACGGTGTGTCGTCTATGCCGAAGTGTGCCATGTGAGCATTGTGAATGTTGCTGATACGCTCCATGTGCGGGGAGAGCAAAGTAGCAGATTTTGGCTGTGTGTCTGCTAGCGCGTTAATGTTTATCATGAGCGCACCAATTCAAACACTAAAACCCACGCCTGATAACGGTCATGCGGGCGTTGGTACAGGTAGTCGGGCGTTATGCCCGTTAGGTCAAAACCTTTTACGAGTGCTACGTCGTGCATGGTTGCCCACGCTTTGATAAACTCGTCGTATGAGCTGAACCCCTCGCGGGCGATGTCGCTCTCATCAAAATAGCGAACATCACGGTTTTGTATCTGCACGATTCTAATCCGTTGAATGCCCCCCTGCCCGCGCGCGGGTTGTACTCGATACGTTGCGCCCACACGATATTGATAGCGATTGTTTTGCATGATTGTTACAATGACAGTCCCGTCAAGCACTACCTCTGTATCGGATTTAATCAATCGCGATGTTTGAGTTGTTTCCCCACTTAGAACTTTTTGCGTGTGTTCGAATATCATTGTATTCTCCGTTCCTCATTTTTGATGTATACTGATTGGATGGGTATTGTTGCGCTGGAGTGACTTTCTTACCCCAATTGCCCCTACATAGGGGCATCAAACTTTTTTGCTACTCCCCGAATTGATATAACCGGTCTCCCATAGACTCTAGAAAGTCAACCG
>DAOTTQ010000007.1:0-17353 GCA_034437555.1 Anaerolineae bacterium
CTTTCTAGGGTGCGGGCAAAACAAGCAACCCTCATCATACAACAAAAGGGCGCACTCTCTACAGGGTACGCCCTTTTTGTAATGCGTGCTTAGCGTTTAATGCTTAGTTGCTGGGGGGAAGAAGTACTGCGTCAATGACGTGGATAACGCCGTTTGCTACAGCAATATTGGCTGTGACAACGCGAGCATTGTTCACGCGGACACCACCACCCACACGGATGTTAAGGGCATCGCCATTAAGGGCAGTCACTTCGCCTGTGACGAGTTGTGAGGACAACACGCGCCCTGCGACCACATGATAGAGCAAGATGTCTGTCAGAGCGGCTTGGTCTGCTAACACTTGTTCGGGGGTAACACCTAGGGCTTCAAAGGCTGCCAAGAAGGCGGCATCGGTGGGTGCAAATACGGTCAAGTTTCCGTTGGGGTCATCTAGTGCTACCAAAATAGATGGGTCTGCGGCTTGGATGGCTGCCAAAAGAATGGTGAATTGGGGGGCATCGGGGTTTTGTGCGTTGCCCACAACCACATTTACAATCGAGCGGAAAAGTAATTCTTTGGTGTCAATACGGGCAGCGATGTTGCTTAGGTTACGTGCGGTGGCATTTTCGCCATTTACACGGTCAGGGACAAGCACGCTGTCGATAACGTGGATAACACCATTGCTGGCGTTGACATCGACACCAATAACACGGCTAGAGTCTACATAGATGCTTCCACCTGCAAATGATACCAAGAGGTCATCGTTAGTGAGCAAGGTGGGGACGAAAGTCTTGTTTTCCAGTGTTAGAACGGTTGCTGCTGGTACTGCGCCCGCTACCACGTGATAAAGAAGCACGTTGTTGAGCAATGTCTTGTTTGCCAATAGCTCGGCAGCCGTGAGGTCAAGGCTATCCAGTAAGGCAAGGAAGGCATTGTCTGTGGGGGCGAAAACGGTTAGGCTGGCGGATGGGTCACTTAATGCGGCTAGAATACTTGGGTCGGCGGCAAGCACTGCATCAAGCAAAATGCTGAACTCTTTATTTTCTGCGGTAGCCAACGCTACAACAGTATCGGCAATGGTGGCACCTTGCGCTTTTGCAGGAAGCAAACCAATGACCAAGGACAACATCAGTACGGCTAAAACGGTTAATTTACGCATTGAAACTCCTATATTATATTAATACGTCACTTGAATGGCGAATTTTATTACAACCCTACTTTAGGGTTTTTTTATAAGCAGAAGGTGAGGTTTTGTTAAACGTAATCTGAAATGTAAGACTTTATGAGAGGGGTCTCAGGGAACACTAAAGCGACGCTCACGCAAAAGGGGCGTTTTTATAAGAAACATGTAATTTGCAGCATTTGGAACAGGTTTTAGTACATGGTGACGTTGGGCGTGCGCCAATACGCGCTACCGTCTATTTCACGATTCAGTAAGCCGCGCTCAAAAAGCTCTCGGCGTAAAATAGCCCAATCTTCAAACGTATGCCATTGGCGCAAGATGGCGTTTACTTCGCGTTCTGTATAGATGCGCCCCACTTCAAACTTGGCAATCAGATAATCACAAATGAGGGGTAGGTCTGCCAGACGGCGTTTGCCCGGCAAGCGTGTCACTCGCCCTTCTTCGTCTAAATAGCGTTTTAGCCCGCCTAGTTGTTCATCGTCTGCCATGATGTTTACTCCTCTATGCGTTTATCATCATAGTATACCGCCAGTTGGGTTATGACGACACCGTTACCCAATGCTCTGCCGATAGACTTTTGGTGATACCCCACAACGCCCCTTAAACACGCTGTAAAAACGGCTAAGTGAGCCAAACCCCACCTCTAGCGCAATCTCTAGGACGCTTTTATCACTGGTAATGAGCAAGCGTTGGGCGTGCGCTACCCGATGTTGTGTCAGCATATCTATCATGCTTTGCCCAAACGCCTGCTGAAAGATACGCATGGCATAGTTGGGGTGTAGTCCTACGGCATCCGCTACCGCTTGCACGTCAATTTGTTCGTGATAGTGTTCGGCAATCCATCGCGCCATCGTTTCGGCGTGCGTATTGGTGGGGTGCTTCTCTATACGATGCGGTTCATCTATAAGGGAGGGTGTTTTGCCCACAGATAACGCCAAACGTGCCAAACGCGCCTCTAGCTCTTTCAGCATGACGGCTTCATGGGTTTGCCCCCGTTGGTGGTCATCATGCCAGCGTTGTATCAGTCGTCCGTCCCATTCGCTTAGACTTGGGTCGCTCTCGATGAAGCATTTGCCTTCTAACAAGGCTTTTACAAAGGGCGCAGGCAAATTCCACCCCAAAAACTGATTTAACGGTAACGTCAGCCAATACAGGGACGTATCGGGCGACACTTCAATAAGCTGGTGCGGAATCGCCCCCCAAAACACAATCAGTTGGCGGAGCAACATTGGCACGCGCTCGCCCCCCAGCCAATACGTCATTGCGCCATAGGTGACAAAATTGAGTTCTACTTCGTTGTGGCGGTGGGGCGTGAACATGGGGGACGGTTCACCATACCAGCACTTAAGGCGCATTTGAGGAAAGTTCTTGCTTGTCATAGCGGTTAGAATCCAAGAATTATTCGCTTAATTTAGGAAGATTTTATCATATCAATGGGTTTATGATAATCATTATCACCGTCAAGTAAGCGCATCTCGCGCGCATAGTGGAGCGACTACCCCATGACCCCCCAAACGCCTTACCATCTGACAGAAGAACAACTACATTTTTTTGATGTGAATGGTTATTTGATACTACGAAACTGGATTCCCCAAGATTTATTAGCACGCCTGCAAGAAGCCAGTGACCGATGGATTACACGCGGTGCAAATGCCCCCTCTGATGACCTGTTGGCAGTGGATTATAAGTATGCCAAACGGGGCGATAAGGACGTTTTTTGGCGCGTAGACTATGTTCATAACAAAAATGAGTCAGTGTCTTTAGAACTATTGGGTAGCCCCTATGTGATGGGCGTTGCCGAAAGCATGTGTGGTGCAAACTTTGTTCCTACCTATGAATCATTGGTATTTAAGCAAGAGGGCGATGGCGCAGCCGTTCCTTGGCATCAGGATGCCGTACACCCGCGCCAATACCGCATCTTTAACTATGATTTGTATTTGGATGATTCTAAAGAGGGGGCGGGCGCATTGCGCGTTATTCCCGGCACTAACACCGCCAAGCATGATGTGTGCGCCATTGCCGACACACACGGCTGGACACACCCCGATGCCATTACCGTAGAAATGCAGCCTGGTGACGTGCTATTGCATGATGTGATGGTGGTACATGGGTCGGAACGCACAGAGGGTAAAGCCCTACGGCGCACGCTGTACTATGAATTTAGAGCCGCCGAAGAAATTGTGCAGGATGGGCCCTGGGACAGCGAATGGATTGAACGCCGTATGCGCCTTTTGCCCATTGGGTTGCGCCGTTTTAAGCAAGCGTTCCCCACGCATCGCCAGTTTGATTGGAAAGTGAGTTCACAGTTTAAGCCCCTTGTGACGGCAGACGAAGAAACCGAGCTAAAGATAGCGCACGAAGTCCACATGAGTGGGTCTTGGTGTAGCGCAGGCGATGCTGTAAAGGCGTAAAGCCATTTTTATTCCCTATCCCCTTAACACGGTACGGGCATAAACGTTTATGCCCCTATCCCCTTCTGGATGTCCGATTTTTGCGTGCATCACGCCATTTAATACGCATTGTCTATAGGTATCAACAACAAAGCAACGGCGCAATTAAACGTTTTGTGTTACAATGTCCAATGAGTTCTACACAAGACATATTTAGTAAAAGCACGAGCGGACATTGGGCATATGCAGGCAAATTTTGACATCGGTGGGCTAGTTGAAGCCCTCAAAAATAGCGATGCTGGTATTCGTAGACGAGCGGCTGCCGCCCTTCGCGCCTTAGACGCAAAGACGGCTGTTCCTGCCCTTAAAGAAGCCCTTCTTAAAGAAGACGACTCGGCAGTCCTTAAAAGCCTGCAAGAAGCAGTCTCTGCTTTAGATACTTCCGAAGAGTCCGCGACCCCCCTTACCCCCAAACAAGTGCTATTTAATGAGTTAATTGGACAGCTTCAAAGCCTTGCCTCTGACCAAGTAGTAAGTGCTGCCGAGCAATTAGGCGAGCTAGGCAATAAGCTGGCTGTCGAGCCTTTGGTGCTACTGTTCAACAACCTCAAAGCTCCCATTCAGGTACGGCTTGCCGTTGCCGAAGCCCTTATTAAGCTAGAAAGTGCGCCCGTAGAAGTGGCGTTGCTGGCAAATTTACGCCATCCTAGCTGGCACATTCGCCGTAATGGGGCAGCCATTCTAGGACAGCTTAAAGCCGAATGGGCGATAGAACCCCTGGGACGCGCGCTCTTTGACCCCCACGAAACCGTAAGAAAGACGGCAACCGCCGCTCTGAAGTACATTGGCACGCCCGAAGCGCGTAAAATTTTAGCGCGGTTTGCCACAGGCATCTTGCAACGGCGCGCGCCCGATACCCGCCTACCCACCCAAAGCCGCCTACTTGATAAGATGAACAAGCCCGCCGCTGGCAGTTCGTCGCTATCCACCCAAGTAATGCCCGTTTCTAAACAAATTAAGCCCGCCACTACGGACGGACATAACCTAAAGACCGACCATTTAGACAGTTCGGCTCTTGATGATATTGAAAAACGCCGTAAGAGCGGCGACTCGTAACCACAAGGGGATGCCATGCGTTCTTCGCGCTCTGTTCACTTCATATCTATTAACCCTACACGCCACCTATTCTCGCGCTTTGTCGCTTGGGCGGTGCTTTTATTGGCAGTGGTGGCGGTTCAGGCACAAGGGATTAAAGCCGTTGTCGTGAACGAATTTGCCAATGTACGTATTTCACCTGCGCTTGGCGCAACCGTTATTGACACTGTCAACGCGGGCTACGCCTTTGAGGAAATTACGGGGCGCAGTGGCGATAACCAATGGATACGGGTGATTTATGGTGGTATAGAAGGCTGGGTAAACCTTACCCCCTTACGCATTCTAGAAGGTGATGTTAACGCCCTGCCCGTTGCCGACCCGCGCTCGATTCCGTATGGTGGCTTTGAATCCGCCCGCGCCGGCAGAACCGAAACGGTGGGCAGTGTGCAAGCCCGCGCCACCGATGGCTTACGGATTCGCTCGGGACCCAGTACCGCCTATCCCACACTAGCCAATATCAACTTCAACCAGCTTTTTACCATTACGGGGCGCACAGCCAGCACGCTATGGTATCAAGTGAGTTTTGAAGGCACGCTAGGCTGGGTGGCAGGACGATTTGTAGAAATTTTGTCGGGGGATGTGTTTAGCACGCCCGTAGACGGCATCATTGCCAGTGCGCCCGCCCGATTGGGTAATAGCACCGATGACTTTACCGAAACCATCAAGCTGATGATAGACCGCCTAAACAACGCGCAACCTTCACTAGACACCATGCGCCAATATTGGACGGATGCTGCGCTGAATGGTCGTGCTACTTGTAAGGCGTATCCGGCACAGCCTTCTAATTTAAGCGTGGCAACGCCCTTGTTGGCAGCTTATTATGCCACCCTCAACCCCTTGATTGCTGATTTTAACGATGCCATGTTTAACGTGCGTCTCTCAATTGATTTGTTCATCCAAGTGTGTAACTTGCCCGGCACAGCAAACCCTGTAGGGCGTGCAACAGTAGAGGGCGCGTTAGGCGTAATTAACCTTGGGGATGCCCAATTTGCCAGCCTAAGAGAACGCCTCAATGGCTTACTGCCCCCCGTTGGGGATGGCACACAATGTACGCTTTCGTATAACGGCAAAGTAGAGCTATTGCCCCTCATTAACTTAGGGACAATTTACCTTGATAAGCTCTCCTCACGCAGTTATGCCGTAGGCTACTGTTTTGATGGGCTTCAGGGACAAGTGATTAACATGCAGGCGTTGCCCTTGCCCAATAGCAATATTGCCGTTTTTGCCTCCCTTAGCCCCCTAGACACGCCTAGCACGTTCTTGGCAGTCAATAAGGTGGGTGTGGGCGGACGTTTGGTGATTGGTGGCATTACGCTACCTCGCACCACACGCTACTTAGTGATTTTTGCTGATTTGGGCGATGCTTCTAGCGCACCCCCTAGCGGTGACTTTGCCTTCTTGCTTCAAGACACAACCACTACAGTCACTGCAACGTTCCTCTCTTATGATGAGGCAACACGCTCTATTGTGCTATCCGCAGACCCCGCTATTACAGGTGTAGCCGCGACAACGGACAGTGGCGGTAATGTCGTGGCAGTTCCCACGTCTACGCCGAGCGTAGCAACAACGGTTTGCCCTTCAACGGCGTTCACCTGTAACCAGTTGTTTACCTGTCAAGAAGCGCAAGCGTGTTTGGCAGCAGGTAACTTCTCATTGGATGGTGACGGTGACGGCGTACCCTGCGAAGAAACCTTGTGTACGGGGCAATAGTCCCTTAAAGCATAGCGAATAAAAAAACGGGTAGTTCATCATGAACTGCCCGTTTTTTGTTTTGCGAGTGCCTATTAAGGCAACGCCACATTAGAAGGCGCACACTGCACCCCCTGATGTGATGAGCCTTGCTGCTTAGCAAGTACCTTGCAGTAGCGTGTAACGCTTGGTGATAACGTTATTGCCTTCGTTGGTTTCTATCAATTGATTGCTAGAATCGACGTTAACAACAATGTCATGCTCTTCGTTGTAGAAGATAGTGACCGTCATGGTCGCACTCACTACGTAGTTCTCGCCGGGGGCAAGCACAGGAATGTTCACGGTGGTAACGTTGCTTACTGTGCCAGATGCCACATGACGATCGCTAAGGGTGACTTGTGTGCCACCAGTGGTGGGCGCGGTGCCAGCATTGGTCACATTGGCAAACACTGTGAAGGCTTGGCTACAGATGGGCGCTATGGGATTAATCGCGGGCGTATTTGCCGTTAAATCGCCTTGTGCTGGAACGGGTGTGGGTGTTGCGGTTGCAGGAATAGCGGGCGGATTGATGCGTGATAGGTTGGCAATGTTGCCTTCAACGCGCACGGTGCTGGGCGCAAGGAAGCCACGCCGTCCCCCTACTTCTATATAGTACCAGCCACTTCCTGTAGAGCTAACGCCAATTAGGCGTGCAGTTTCGCCCGCCAACAAGCTGGCGATGCGAGGATAAGCGGTGCTATCGCCCGAACGAACATTCACATCCGTATTGGCAACTACGAAGGGTTCGCCAGAGGGATTTGTAACCACACCAGAGCCTGTATTGCCTGTGGTGCTACCGCCGGCAAGGGCAGTTGCTACTGCCGATTGGGTGGCTTGGATGCTGGCAGATACGCCCCCAAAAGCGGTTGGAGAGGGTTGTAAGGGTGGGAACGATGGGTTAGAAGGTTGTGTGTTTACTTGGGCAAAGGGGCTAAGTGCCGCAGGATTGTTGAGTACGCGCAGGGGGGACACCCTAAAGAAACGGGGCGATTGCCCTGTAATATTCACGACAAGACGAAGCTCATAAGTGCCATCGGGCGCAGTTGCCGTGTCCCATAGCCCTAGCACATCGTTTGTGACGGGGTTTAGTTGGGGCAACGTGGCAGGAAACCAAGGGCGTGTATCGGGTTCTGGTGTTGCGCTGGGGTCTGTAATCACCAACGGTCTAAACTCGATGAAATAATTTGCCATGCCTACGGCAGACGCACTGCCCACTACTGTTACTTCATCATTCACCACATAAATGGGCGGAGGAAAGCTAATCGCAACGTCGTCGGTTGGGCTAGGAGGTGTGAGGGGGGCAATATCTTGGGCGAAAACGCCAATAACTGCCACTAAAAACACCATACACAAAAGCAGGAGTTTTTTCATCTTTGATTGCCTTTTCTAATTTGAATCGTCTACTTATTATAGCATACGCCAAAATCGAGGCTGTGATACACACGCTTTCCCTACGTTAGGCTTGTTTAATGCGTAAGGGCTAGGCGATGGGCGCACGGCGCACAAGGTTAATGAGGATGGCAAAAATAACCTTCACCATATAGTACGCGCTTCTAAGCGGTGTAATAGAAGACGTTCCCCCCATGCGCTTTTGCATGGTTACGGGCGTTTCTACCATTTTTAGCCCGCCACGATGAAGCACAATAATGGCTTCGGGTTCGGGGTAATCGTGGGGATACACCCGCGCAAACAGGCGAATGGCACGCGTATTAAACGCCGCAAACCCGCTGGTGGGGTCTGTGATGCGCTGTTTGGTGAGCATGCTAAGGAGGGTGGCAATAATGGTAATGCCCAAGCGACGCGCCAGGGGTGTGCCATAGTCACCATCTGCTAAAAACCGCGACCCCACCACCACATCCACATCGCCCACATTCAGGCGGTCTATCAGGCGTGTAATGCCATCGGGGGCGTGTTGTCCATCACCATCATTGCGGATGACCAGCGAATAGTCGTGGGCTTCGGCAAACTTAAAGCCCGTTTGCACGCCTGCGCCAATGCCCACGTTATAAGGCAACGTAAGTACAATTGCGCCTGCTTGCTTGGCTTGCTGGGCGGTGTCATCGATAGAGCCGTCATTAATCACCAAGACATCGGCATAAGGCAACGCAAGGCGCACATTAGCGACTGTACGCGCAATATTGGCTGATTCGTTATAGGCGGGCAAAATAATCAGGGTTTTGGGGGGCATAGGCACGCATCTTATTTATAAATGACGAGTGCAGTGTAACGCAAATAACCCAAGAAATGTAGGGTGGGGCAACAAACAAAACTGCCCCACACACGCCGCCATTAGGCGGGGTTAGTCGTCTCGCTTGGCACTGCCTGTATAGGCAGGGGAGGTATTTTTGTTACGCAAATACTCTACTAGCTCGGCTTCTAGGGTGCTTTCGTCCTCTAACTCTCGGATAGCACTAAACTCAATCAACACTTCCACAACCGACTGTTGTACGGTGCGACGGATGAGACGTTGTAGCTGGCTAACAGTTAAATCGGACACTTTGACATTTTTCATGGTGTTGGTAGGCATTTGTAGTTATGCCCCGCGCCTTTCTCTTTGTTGATGTACTGTCATTTTACAGTATCTACGTTTCTGTGCATCCATTAGTGTTAAGGTTTACAGCTTTCTACCCATTTATTCACAAAAACGCATAGTTTCGGGGGCTAAAGTTTATTTCTTGTAACATTTTTTAGCACTTACTCATTCGCAATACCTAATGCCCACAGCAAGCCATGATGCACAAAACGCTCGCACATTACGTTAATTTCGTCAGGGTTTCCCTGCAAATCTTGGTTCACCCACCAGGTAATAGTACCCAGTTGTAATCCCGCTAGCATATAGCCAAGCAATCCTAGTGGTATACGGGGAGTAACACCCGTAGGCACTAACGCGACTAAAAACTGCTGTTCATAGGCTTCTGCCAGCAATTGGCGCACACGCTTTAGGAAAACGGGGCTGCCCTTTTCGCCAAGCATAATTTTATAAAATTCGGCGTACTGTGCCACATGCTTAAAGTCGCTACCATCGCCTAGCATATACTCGCCACTGGCAAGCTGTTCGGGGGTGGGGACGGGAACATGCGAAATCAGTTCTTCGTAAATTTCTCGCATACTCTTAAACAATAAATCATCTTTATCGGTAAAGTGCAAATAAAATGTGGTGCGTGCCACATCGGCGCGGTCGGTAATATCCTGAACCGTGATGTCTTGGTAGCCTTTTTCGATGATAAGCTCTAGTAGGGCATCGCGTAAGAGCGCACGAGTGCGAACAATGCGACGGTCTTCTTTACGTGGGGTTGCACTCATAATTATAGACACCTGTTTGTTATACTACACTCGTGTTGAATTGGTCATTGACAACGGTAAAATTTACCACATACTATATCTTATAACACACATTGTCTTATAAATAAAGGGATGAACCACTATGGCAAAGTCTTTACCATCAACCAAGCACTATAAAAGCCTGTTTGAAATTTTAGGCTTTATGCGAGATTTGCGCCGAGATTTGCTAGGCACAATGCAAAATGCACACACTGCTTACGGTGATAATGTCATTGTTTGGGTGGCAGACCGCAAGCAATTACTTACAAAAGACCCCGACCTCATTCGGGATGTGTTTGTTACAAAGGCAGCTTCGTTTATTAAAGACGGAGATTACACCGACCCCAAGAATGGTTTGGCACGCTTTTTTGGGAGTGGGCTATTAACTAGTAATGGCGACTTTTGGAAGCGTCAACGTAAGTTGGTTGCGCCGTCACTACACGCCAAGCGTATAGAAGCATATGCGGATGCGATGGTGCAATACACCTTAGACCAGCTAGACAAATGGCAAAACAACGCCCACCTAGACATTTCCCAAGAAATGAACGCGATTACCATGCGGATTGTGGGCAAAACCATGTTTAACGTAGAAGTGGGTGGCGAAATTGGCAGTGTTCATGAAGCTATGAAAGCCGTTCAAGAAGCCATGATTAGCGCACAAGTCATGCCCATTCCTACATGGATTCCTACGCCTAGTGAACTTCGCGCTCGCCGCGCCGACAAAACCCTTAACGAATTTGTGTATAAGACCATTGCGCTATGGAAGCAAACAGGCGAGGACAAGGGCGATCTTTTAAGCATGTTGCTTTTGGCACGTGATGAGGACGACAACCCCATGACCGACGTGCAGGCGCGTGATGAGGTGCTAACGCTCTTTTTAGCAGGACACGAAACGACAGCCAACGCCCTTAACTGGACGTGGATGCTTTTATCGCAAAATCCGCAGGTGGCGCAAAAACTGCATGAAGAAACAGACCGTGTGCTAGGTGGCACGCCCCCCACGCTTGCCGACCTTAGACGCTTGCCCTATACCGAGATGGTGGTAAAAGAGGTGTTGCGCCTGTATCCACCCGCTTATAACGTAGGGCGTGAAGCTATAGAAGATGTGGAAGCAGGGGGCTATTTTATCCCTAAAGGTACAATTATTGCTGTCAATATTTACGGTGTGCATCGCCACCCCAACTATTGGCAAGACCCCGAAGCCTTTATCCCCGAACGCTTCAGCCCAGAAAATGAAGCCAACAGCCATCGTTATGCCTACGTTCCGTTTGGGGGCGGTCCGCGGGTGTGCATTGGCAATAGCTTTGCCATGATGGAAGCGCAATTATTGCTGGCAACCATTGCCCAACGCTTTACGCTTCATCTTGCCCCCAATCAGGTGGTGAAGATGTTGCCCGCCATTACACTAAACCCCGCAGGGGGCTTGCCCATGACGGTGAAAGCGCGTGTAAACGTTAAAGAAATGGCATAAGCTTGTAGGGGCGCACCCGTTGGCGATTCACTGAATCGCCCCCACGAAAAATATTTTCCGTAGAGGCGAGTCGTTGGCTCGCTTTTTTTGACGTAATTATGGCGCGAGGGTGGCGGTGGGTACAACAGTAGGTGCAATAGTTGGCGCAAGCGTTGCTGTCAATGTTGCGGTGGGCGATGGCGCAACGGTGGGCAGGGGTGGAATATTCGCCTCAATGAGCAAGTCCTCTAATGCGAAATTTGGAGTACACTCAAACGCTTCACGCTCTCCCCAGGCGGTTGCGCCCCCCGCCAATAGCACCTGTAGCCATGTGGTATCGGGGTTACGCGCCAACACCACGAGGGGCGTGTTTTGGGGTACTGCGCTAACTTGTTGATAGCGCGTGTCTGTACCTTCATACAGTGGCACATCACGGATGACGTTACACAAGGGGTCAATCACGGTAATATCAAGCGTTTCTTGGCGTTGATTGCCCACTTCGTCCTCAAGATAGAGCGTTAGAGTAAGCGCATCACGGGCGTAGCCAATGACGCTAATTGTGCCTGTGTCCTGTGTGATTGTGGGCAATTCTTGGTTGGTGAAGGTTTCTAGCCCCTCAAGACGCAGTAATGTTGCCCCCTCTGTTTCCCATGTAATATCTAGAGGGGTAATCACATGGCGCACCAGTGTATTGGGGGTTGCCATGAGTGATAGGACATTGATGGGGCGATACACAAAAACGCTCACGGTTTGCGAGGCAACAGTGTTGCCATTTTCGCCCAATACTAAAACGGACAAATCGCCGTTGAGGTCATTGGTGGGGATGGTGGCGCGTCGGGCGTTGCCTTCTAGCGTTTGTACCAGCGTGTCATTCACACTAATCTTAATGCCATTTACGTCTTGCGCTTCCCACTCAATTAAGAGCGGGTCGCCTTGTGCCAAGCGAGGCGCATTTGCCACAAGATTGTTAATAACGGGCGTGCGTGGGCTAAAGATTCCAAAGAGGGCAAATAACAGCAAAAGCAACACGCCCACACCCACACCCACCACACTATTTACCGCCCACAACGGTAAGCGCGGTTCTACTAGCAGTTTACCGCTAATTGCGCCGATAAAATGTGAGGCGTTTTGGGCTTGTACAATCATGGTAAAGCCATACACAACGGGTTTACCCGTAAGAGCGCGTTGGCGTGGCATAACGCGTACGGGAATTTGAGCGCGTTCACCTGCCCCTAACGTGACACGGGGTATCACCAGCCCATACGTAAGGGCGTTTTGCTTGTCGCGCCCACTCACCACTAGCGTTAGGTCTTCGCTCCCTTGATTTTGCATGTACACAATCAACGGGTCTTCTAGCTCAATTTGCTTAGAGGATAATGCCATCCCAAAGCCACTAAAGCCACGTACATACACCAAAATTTCGGTTCGCAGTACCTTATCCGCGTCATCTGCGGAAACCACTTCAATGGTTAGGCGATACATTTGGGGCTTAATGTCGGGATAGCGTGGGGGCTTAATGTTAACCAGCGCGTGGCTGGTGTTTTTGCCATGAATTTCTAGGGTCGGACGATTAAGGCGCATCCAATCGTTGGGCAAGCCACTAATGGTCACAAAGAAAAGTCGTGTGGTGTCGGCGTGGTTGCTAATAGCAACCTCTACAGAGGAACTGCTGGCGGGCCAAACGCTAATTTCCATGTGGTCAACCGCAAGGCTAAAATCGGCGAGGTCACGCTCGATGCGCTGTGTTTCTTCGGCTGCCGTCATGGGGGCGGTTACAGTTTCATCCATCGGGTGATAAATGAGGCGCAAGTAGCCAATCTGAAATTCTTCGGTGTCTTTAAGCAAGTACGGCGCATTATTGGCTAGGCGCACGCCATCGGCATACGTGCCATTTTCGCTATCAAGGTCTGTCAGACTCACCACCCCGTTTTGTTGGGTGATGCTAAGGTGATTGCGCGAAATGGTGTCTGTATCTAGCACAATGGTATTAGTGCTTGCTCGCCCAATGCTAACAGAAGGCTTGTCTAGGGTATAGCTTTCAACCTTGCCATCCGGGTAATAAACATCCAGCCGACCGTATCCCATGTAAACCGTACTCCTATAGCGTAAAACCACATTACCATTGTAACGGAAATTAAACGACTAGACCAATTAAAAACAGTCTTTCGTAGGTAAATCATCCTGATGGCGTGGTTTAGCCTAAAATAATTTGTGCCACGCGCCTTCCCATTTCTACGGCATAGTTTGTGCCCCTGTCCCAGGGGTAGACCTGTGACATGCTTGCCCAGATGACATTAGGGACGGGCGTTTGTAGGGGTGGGATGTTCTCTCTGTGGTTTACTTTTGGAATGGGTTGGGCATAGGGCGCACGCCACACCCACGATTTTTTAACCCAGCTTGCGTCAAAATTGGGGTTTACTTTCTTGAGGGCAGGCAAGAAACGCGCCACCAACGCCTCATCAGACATCGTAAAGTATTCGTGGTCGCTGGGTGCATAATCACCACAGTACACAATGTGATTGTTGCCGTAGTGTTCTTTGGGCAGGTAATTGGTGTGTTCTACCAACGCCAAAAATGGAAACTCATTTTGTGTTTTATCGGGCGTGGTGGCAGGTAAATTAAGCCAGTACGTGCCATCGGTCATCAGTTGCTCTTTTAGCGTGAGTACCACACACAGCCCGCCAATGCTTTCTAGCGATGCCACTTGGTCACCATAGGCAGTTTCGGCTAGACGCGGGGTTATCTTTAGCATGGCTTGGGGCGATGTAGTGCTAATCACCCAGTCAAACACTTCGGTTTGCCCATTTGCCGTTAGGGTGGGCTTTAGGTCTTGAAGGTCGATGCGCTCGACACGGGCATTAAGATGAATGGTTGCGCCCTGTGATTGGACTGTTTTTGCCAGCAAGTCCATATATGCTTGAAAACCGCCCTCAAATGTTCCTAAGCGCAAGCTCCGTGAAACCACACGCGCCCACAGCCATGCCATATTCACTTGGTTATACTGTGCGCCAAACTTGCCAATGAGCAACGGACGGAAGAACTTATGATAGGCTTCGTCGCCCATAAAATAGCTCATCCAATCATCTGCCGTAAAGCGTTCCAATGGCTTCCAAAACGGTGTGAGCTTAATGTATGCGCCCGTAAGTGCAAAGCGAATTTTTGAGAAGAACGACAGGGGCAAAAACAACGCAGAGAGCGAGATTTCGCTACGATAGGGCTTGCCATTTATCCAATAGCTGGTTTTGGGGCGCGGAAATACCAATTTATCGCGTGCGCCTAGTTCTTCAGCTAAACCGATGATGTCTTTATCGCCCTCAAACCAATGATGATAGAACTTCTCTAGCGTCCAATCCCAGCCTTCATCTTTGAAGCCGCTTGCCAGCCCACCAATAGCATCGCCCCCTTCATAAATTGTCACGCGATGTCCTGCTTTGGTAAGGTCATAGGCGGCGGCTAAGCCGGTTGCGCCTGCACCAATAATGCCGATGTGTTTTTGTGCCATAGGGTCTCCTTAATGGTGCGCTGTTTTTATATAACGGCGCAGTGTTTATGGCTTGCCTGTGTAGGCAAGGCGAATATCTCTTAAACGGGCAGTACCACTGGGAAAGTCATAACGCGCTCTAAGCAGTACAGCGTTATCATGCCCCACAAATCGCTCTGCGTTTTCGTCTATGACGGTAATTTGGCGGCGCGTGGTGATGTCTTCCCATGCTTCTGTGTTCCAGTTCCACATCTCAAAGCGTGTTTCGCTGGCAAAGCCACTGGTGCGCTCAAACTCTAACGTGAGCATGGTAACTTCAGAGAGGATGTACGGGCGCAAGGGCATAAGGCGCACTGTAAAAATGCTGTCACCCTCTGAGCTAAGCTGTACATCATCCATGCCCCCTTGTGCGTTTTCGCGTTCTAGCACTGTCCACACCACTTTGTAGGGCGGTACGGTGATGACACTTGCCAACGGAGTGGGCGTTACGTCCAGTTCAATAATGTAGAACGTATTGCCCAGCGTGCGCCATGTGGCATCTTGGATTGTAAAATCGTTGGGCGCGTTTTCCGACCATCCTAGCAAGTATACGCCATCAGTAAGGGCGGTACTACGGTATTGGTCACGGATGAACGCACTGGCAACCAATTCACGGCGCAATTGCTCGCGTTTTTCGCGCTCGGTTTCTAGCACTTGGGCGGGGTTGCGCGTGACAAACGCGGCAGTGATGAGGTCATTGGGGCGAAAGCCCAACACACGCGCCAAGTTAAGGCTGGCATTCGTTAGGTCTGCGCTAGATTGCATCACAGAAGGCAACGCCACATCGTCTAGCGCGGGCAACAAAAATTGCCCTGCATCCAACGTCAACAGGCTGTCTGCCCGCAACGGTTCATTAAGATAATACGCCACCCCATGCGCCAATAAAACAGCGTTTGTCAGGTCTTGGTCGGTGTCGTTTCGTAGACTTCCTTGTGTGGCAAGTGTGCCATCCTCACGCTGAATAACGCTGAGTGCGCCACTAATGCGCGGTGCATCCACAGTACGCCATGTGGCAAAACTGCTAAAGATGCCCCCTGTGGTCACAAAATCACGGGCGGTAAAGCCCCTTACCTGTGCCATCTGCAACGAAGATTGGATGCTACTGGGCGATTGCCCCACACTAGGCAATAAGTACACGGGGCGTTCATCTGTAAATGACAGTGTGTGTACGGCACGATTGGGCGATAGCACCCCTAATGTACCGCGTTCTATGGCAAGGTCTTGTCCATGCCACGCTTCTACTACGCGCACCGTGCTAATGATAAGCTGGTTGTCGCGCCCACTGAAGCCCGCCTGAACTGCCACCACACTAAACAGCGCAACCGTGAGCGGTATCGTTATCCACGCCCACTCACGGCGTTTAATAAACGATAGCACCGCCAAATTAAGGGGCGCAATGACCACCACATACGCGACAATAAAAATAATTAACGCCGCAACGGGCGGGTAAAGGCTCTCGCTTGGTAAAATGGCGATGGCTTCGCTGGCACTCACGGGGTCTAGCATCCCTCTCGACCAGCTTTTTTCTATAGGTACGCTCGAAAACAGGCTAAACCAAAACGCATCCGCGCCTGCCCAACGGGTGAAGGGTGCAAGTGTGGGGTTAAACGCTAGGGCATCCACCACCCCCGCGCCGTAAGTTTGGCGTACCACAAGGGGCAAGCCGTCTTCGGTTTGTACCATAATATCGGCGTTTTCTTGGGGGCTTCCGATGAAGATGGGCGTGTTGCCCGCGAGTGTGCCTTCTGTAAACGCAAATGCGCCCAATGCGCTAAGCTCGCTTAGGGTGCGCGTGCCTGATGGCGTAAAGGGGCTAAGGTCGGCGAAGGTTTGCGCCATGCCTTGCCACGTTGTGCCACCCAAAAGCACCAAGTGACCGCCTGCCAGCACATAATCGCGCAGAGCATCGCGTTGGGCGGTGGTGAAGGCTTCATCGGCAAAAGCACTAATGAGCAAAACGTCTACCGCCAGCAAGCTCGGCGCAGTATCGGGCAGGTCTTGGGGGAGTAGGCGGGTGCTAATGGCATTCGCACCATTGGGGTGTACTTCGCCCAATGTCAGCGTCGTCACGTCGGATGAGGCAACGTGCAAATAGAGCTTGTCGCTTGGGTCAACGGCTTGCACAGGCACTTCTAGGGTGGCAAGTCGTATGCCATCCTCATTAAGGGCTTCCAGGGTAATGATGCGAGCAAAGTCACGCAGGCGCACCATGAGCGAAAAGGCTTGGGTTGCGCCAGATGGTAAATTAAACGGCGTTTCGTAGGCGTTGCTAAGGGCGCGTCCATTGGATTCGGGACGCACTGTAACCACGCCACGCGCTTCTGCACCTGTATTGGTAAGGGTAACGCGGATAGATAGCCACTCATTGGGGCGAAACGCGCCATTAAAGCCTGCTTCGGCTTCTATTTGAAGTGGTGTGCTAGGGGATATTTGAGCAAAACCCGACAAGGGGGCAAGTAAAAGGCACAAGAGCGCGCACAGCATCAGGCGATGGTGCATAAAAAACCCCCTTTTTGGGTGGGCAAATGAGCAAATAACACACCCATTGTAGCATGTTTGGGGGATGGGTTGTTAGGCAACGTTAGATACTGTAAAATTTGAGGGCGCGTATACAGGAGAACCTTAGT
>DAOTTQ010000008.1:0-210609 GCA_034437555.1 Anaerolineae bacterium
ACCTGCATGGTAGAGGGCTAAAAGCACCTTGAGTTTAGGTTTTTGTAGAGTGCGCCTTGTGGCACTAAAAGCAATCGTGACGTGTTTAGGCGCGTGCGCCATTGGTCATAGTCGCCATCTGTGAGTAAAAGATAGCCCGCCTTAAACGCTTGGGGTGGGTTTTCGGGGTTAATCCACGACAAGCCCAAGCCCCCATCAAACGCCAATATCACTTGGGGCGCACCTGCATAATCCACCACATACAGCAATGAATGTGATACCGTGTTACACCACCCATTCTCATTGGGCTGATAGGGGGCAAGCTCTGCCAACGTTCCTTTAAGCATTTGCCACTCGCTATAGGATACGGCATTGGTGCTGGGAGCTGTCCACTCATCATATTGGGTTAGCCATGCGCCTGCAGTTACACACACGCTGATGATTGCAATTAGCGCAAAGCGCGGGCGCGCATGTAGCACAAACACCACCAACGACAAAAGCAAATGGCTGGCTAACACACGATAATCACGCCCATCAATCACTTCATGCAGGGTCATGGTTGCGCCGTACACCGCCATCAAGTGCCATAAGTGAAAGAGTGCGTCTTGCGTGTGTAGGGGGCGTTGCTTGCGCCAATGTTGTACGCCCCAAACGCCGATTATCCCCACTAGCAACACGACAATTTGCACCCGCTGAAAACGCGCCGCCCAATGCCCCTCACTAAGGAGCAAGCCTGCGTTGTACCAAAAATAATCCCATAGCCCACCAATGGCTTCCAGAGGACTGGCAAGTTCTGCGAAGAATTGCGTGCGAAAATGGGGATACGGCGCACCCGTCCCCTGAAAAAACCATGCCACCGCACCAAACAACACCGTAACACCCAAGCCCTCTAGCACCATTCGCCTTAGAGAAGGCGCGCGTCCTAGCCACAACAACGGATAAAGCAAAATTCCCCATGTGGGGCGTAATAGTACCGCCCCCAGAATAAATGCACCCACCGCCCAGCGATTAAGGGGTTGCCCCTTTAGCAGTCGCGCGAAACACCCGCCTAGCACTACGGCGATTGCCATGTGCATTACATCTTGCATGCTGGTGGGCAACAGCAAAATTAGGGGCAAAAAGGTTGCCATTACTAGCCCCATTAAGAGCGTGTCACGGCGAGATGGGCGCGTTAGTGCCAATGCCACGCCAATACTGACGGTGATAAAGCCCACATTTGCCAGCGTAATGCCGTTTAAGCTCCACTGGCTAAAGCGTGCAATCACGCCATACACCATCGGCGTAAACACACCCCACGTATAGAACCGCGAAAACGCAAAACGAGCGGGTGTTTCGCTTACGCTGTAGTAGCCTCCCTCAAAGCCCGCTGCGCCAAACGTTTGGGCTTGATGCCAATAGTACAGTTCATCACTCCAAAACGGCGTAAGGGCGTTTAGTGTGGTCTGATGCCGAGTGGCTAAGAGAATGCTCCCAACGATAAGGGGCAGTAGCATTACCAAGAGGGCTAAGAAGAGGGCTTGTGTGCGTTTCATGAACACTCCATACGCTAAAAACGTGGGCTGATTTTACTCAATTCACCCACATTGTACAAAATTCGTCCCCTATTTTGATACAAAGTGTTTGACCAACCCACCAACCTTGAGTAAACTAAAGTACATTCGCAAAGTTAAATCATTTTAGAGGATAGAATATGGCGAGTTTAAGCAAAGAAACCCTTCTGGATTGGTATCGCCAGATGGTGCTTATCCGCGAGTTTGAAGAAACATGCCAACAATTGTATACCGACAAGCGTATTACAGGCGTTTATCTTCATCTTGCGAGTGGGCATGAAGCCATTTATGTTGGGTCGGTGGCAAATTTACGCATCGGCACAGACCACATCATCACCGCCTATCGTGACCACGGTATTGCCCTTGCGCTAGGCGTAGAACCCGGCGCAATCATGGCAGAAATGATGGGCAAGCGTGACGGCACTAGTGGCGGCAAGGGCGGTAGTATGCACCTTGCCAGCGCACCCCATAATTTTTATGGCGGTTATGCCATTGTGGGCGGTCACTTACCCCTTGCTACAGGCATCGCGCTATCCGCAAAGTATCGTGAAACGGATGAAATCGTTATCAGCATGATTGGTGACGGCGCAACCAATAACGGCTACTTCCATGAATCGCTCAATATGAGTGGCGTTTGGAAGCTCCCCAACATTTGGATTATCGAAAACAATGGCTATGGCATGGGAACAGAAGTAGAACGCTCTAGTGGTAACCCCGTGCTTCATGAACGCGCCATAGGCTATGGCATTCACGATATGGGGCGCGTGGATGGGCAAGACATCCTAAAGATGAATGAAGCCATCGAAGAAGCCGCCAAGCACATTCGCTCTGGTGGAGGACCCGTTCTCATTGAAGCCATGACTTACCGCTATCTTGGACACGGCGTAAGTGATAAGCAATACGACACCCGCATGAAAGAAGAACTAGAACAATGGAAACGTGAGAAAGACCCCATCACGCTCCTTCGCGGTCATATTGTGAAAAAACACAAGGTGAGCGATGCTGAATTTACAAAAATTGACGATGAACAGCGCAAAATCGTTGATGCAAGTGTTGCCTTTGCAGAAAGCAGCCCGCTTCCTAGCACGCTTGAAGAACTGATGGCGCATATCTATGTGGACTAAGGGGTAGGCAATGGCAACAAAAAATATGAGTATGCGCGATGCTTTGAAAAGAGCATTGCAAGAAGAAATGGAACGTGATGAGCGCGTATTCATCATGGGGCAAGAAGTGGGACAATGGCAAGGCACACACCGCGTTACCCAGGGCTTCCTAGAGAAGTTTGGAGAACGTCGCGTGCGTGATACTCCCATTAGTGAAATGGCAATTGCTGGCGCAGCCGTTGGCGCAGCCATGACGGGTTTACGTCCTGTTGCCGAGATGATGACCATCAACTTTGCGTTTTTGGCGTTGGATGCCATGATTAACCACGCCGCCAAAATTCACTATATGTTTAACGGGCAGTTCAAAGTGCCGTTGGTGTATCGCGCTGCCAGTGGCTGGGGCAATCAAGCCACCGCTACGCACAGCCACACCCCCGAAGTCATTTGGGCGCATTTTCCGGGCTTGTATGTGGGCTTGCCTGCCACACCTGCCGATGCTTATGGCATGTTAAAAACATCCATCCGCAACGACAACCCCATCTTGTTCAGCGAAAGCATTGGCTTGTATCCTAAGCCCGGTCCGGTACCCGATGACCCCGAATACACCGTGCCGATTGGCAAAGCCGACATTAAGCGCGAAGGTAAGCACGTTACCCTCATTACTTATGCACGCGGGCTAGAATGGTGCTTGGGCGCAGCCAAAGAGCTGGAAAAAGATGGCGTAGAGTGTGAAGTGGTGGATATGCGCTGGCTTCGTCCTTTGGACACCGAAACCGTGTTCAATAGCTTTAGAAAAACACACCGCGCCGTTATTGTTGAAGAATCCTTGCCCTTCTACAGCTTTGGGAGCGAGCTTGCTGCCCAAATTCAAGAACACTGCTTTGATGACATGGATGCGCCCATTAAGCGTGTAAGTGCGCTGGATGTGCCTGTGCCTTATAGCCGTGATATTGAACTGATGTGCTTTCCTACCACCGAAAAAGTGGTGAAAGCCGTTAAAGAAATTCTGTAGGACATTAGCAAGTATCGCGGTATAATCATCACTATAGCAGACAAAACAGACAAGGTTTGACCGATGGCACAAGAAGTTAAACTAACGATGGATGGGACACTTCTTAACTGGCTAAAGCAAGCAGGCGAAGCCGTAAAGAAGGGCGAAATCATCGCGGAATTTGAAGCAGATAAGGCGACCGTTGAAGTAGAATCTCCTAGTGACGGTGTCGTATTAACCGTAAGCGGTGCAGTGGGCGATGAGCTAAAAGAAGGCACAGTGATTGCCACCGTGGGCGCAAGCGGTGAAGGCGCAAGCAATGGCGCACCTGCCAACGAAGCCCCCCCTAAAGAGGCTGCTCCTGTAGCTGCCCCCGTTGCGCCTTCTAATGGTGCATCTTCTGTAACGGCGGATGGGCGCGTAAAAGCCTCACCCTTGGCAAAGCGTATCGCCGAAGACAAGGGCATTAACCTTGCACAAGTACAAGGCACGGGGCCCGATGGGCGCATTGTCAAAGCGGACGTTGAGGGCTTTACGCCTTCTGCCACGCCTGCACCCACCAAAACAGCCGAAACAAGCGCACCTGCGCCTGTTGCAGTGGGTGGACGCAACAGCTATGGCAAATTGCCTGAAGGCGATGACGTTGAAATTATTGACGTTAACAAAATGCGTAAAGCCATTGCCGATGGCACAACCCTAAGCAAGCAAACCACCCCTCATTTTTATGTGACTGTAGAAATTGATGTGGATGCGCTTTTGGCATTACGCGCCCAACTCAACAAAGACCTTGAGAGTGATGGCATAAAAATCAGCGTCAACGACATGCTCGTAAAGGCGGCTGCGCTTACCCTAAAGAAGTTCCCTAACCTAAACACGCACTTCTACGGCGATAAAGTAGTGCGCTACAAGCGCATTAACATTGGCATTAGCGTGGCATTGCCCAACAATGGCTTAGTCAACGCCGTTTCACCCGATGCTGATAAGGTCTCTCTTAGCACTATGGCAAAATACCACGCCGAATTGTTCGCGCGTGTCCGTGAGGGCAACATCCGCCTAGACGACATTAAGGGCGCAACCTTTAGCATTAGTAACTTGGGTCCATATGACGTTGACCAATTCGTTGCCATCATTGCCACCCCAGAAGCTGCCATGCTTGCCATTAGTAGCGCAAAGAAAGTGCCTGTCGTTAAGCCCGATGGGTCATTGGGCGTGGGCAACCGCATGAAAGCGACCATCTCGGTAGACCACCGCGTTTCGGATGGCGCAGAAGCAGCCCAATTTATGCAATTGTTCCGCCAATTAGTAGAAAGCCCCATGCGCCTCTTAGTCTAAAGAGTGCATTAAAAACAAGCGTTTTCACTAGGCTATAAAAAACGCGAAGTCCAGAAACAACTGGGCTTCGCGTTTTTTGTGTTTTATACGCGCTGATACAGCACAGACACCCGCAACCGCTTGTTATTCAGCAAGTAGTTCTAGGGTGTATTCGGCGGTAATGGTGGTAAAGTTAAAGCTAAAGAGCGGTTCTGCCACCTTAATGATGTACAGGCTGCCCCCTGCAAATGTGCCAAATGTGGCTTTGCTTGCGCCATAAACCGCGCCGACAGTGTCCAAACCACCTTCGGTATATTCGGCAGCTACGTTTACAGAAACTTCAGGCGCGAAGTCGCCGGTTTTAGCAAAGCTTAGGCTAAAGTCACCTGAGCCAGTATAGGTGTAGTATTGGTCGGTTTCGCTATCAATGCTGGCTTGAATGGCTGCGCCGACTTCAAGTTTAACGGGTTCTGTAACCGTTAGGGTGTATTCACCCACACTATCGCCAGTCGCTTCGTCTACGCGCGTTGCTATAATGGTATACGCGCCGTCTCTGGGCAATTGCACAACAGCGGTCGTCTTACCAAAGCTATCATAAGACAGCAAGATGTCGCCTTCGGGGTCGTTTACAAGAATCATGGGGCGGTCATAATCGGCAAGTGTGTCCACAGGGAACAATTCGATGACTAGCACTTGGTCTGCCAAGCCTGCCCATGTATATTCTACTGCAAACACGTCATTGGTAATTTCACCCGTAACGGCAACGCCGTTTTCTAGGGCATCTTGCGCTTGAATGGCAATTGCCAAACTTAGCACAAGCACAAAAACAAAAATTAAACGCTTCATGGTATTCTCCTCGCAAGATTAATCAAAACGCAAAACCCTAGAACTAGGATTTTACCACTGTTAAGCATAGCACACAATTAAAAAAGCAATGTCCTTCAAAAGGGCGAATTTTGCCATTTGGGGGGGCGACAAAACGCATATTGTCTTACAATAGAAAAATCTGCTTTCTTTTATCATCTCATCCTTAGGGGGAAAACTGATGACTACTAGCAATCCAGCCATTAAAGCCATTCGTTCTTCTAGCCGTAATACCGCCATTTTTTCGTTTCTTATCTTGCTCATCGTTGGCGCAATCGGGGTGGCATTGCTGCTTCCCTATGGGCTAGGTTTCTTAAACACCACACCCATTACAAAAGAACAGCTTATAAACAACAGCGTTTCGCTTGATGTATATGGCGCAGATGTCACAGGCGAGCTAATGCTAGATACGGGCTATTACTACGAGTACACGTATGCGTTTGTCACCACCAGCCTGCGTTACTATGGGGCATTGCTCATTGATGTAGACGGAGACGAAAATCCCACGTTTTTACTCATAGAGCAACACGGGAACATTGACGAAGAAAAAGCCTTTTATGTGGGCAGGTTAACGGGCATTTCTAGCGACATTAACAATGAAATCATCGAGGATATTTACCGTGATGAGCCGAGCTTACGGGGTTCATTTTTGCCTGTGATGCTTACCACTGTTCACGAAGAATTTTTTATTGGTTTAGCTGTTTTTGCCGTCATTGCGTTGGCATCGCTAGTATTTTTCGTGGTGGGATTCTCACGCCTAGGCAACCCCCTTAATCATCCTTCATTTAAGGCACTTGCACCCTACGGCAACCCCGAAACGTTAAGCGACCAAATTGCCAGTGAAATGGTGCTAAGCAATGAAAAAGTGGGTAAACTTAGCCTTACACGCAATTGGGCGGTGCGCCTAGATAACACTAACTTTAATGCCCAACGCTATGATGCCATTGTGTGGATTCATAAGTTCATTACCACCAATAAATCCTATGGCATTACCACAAGCAAGGTGTTTGAAGCGCGCATTCACGATAAACACGGCAATATGCTAAGTGTGGCAGACAAAGAACCTATGGTGGACGAAATGCTAAAAGCCGTCGCCGTTCATGCGCCACATGCTTATAATGGCTATCATGACGACCTTAATGCCCTTTGGTTAAAGAATCGCCAAACCCTAATTGACCAAGTAGAAAAACACAAACGCCAACTGCGTGAACAATCAGAAGAAGCCTGATAAGCAAAGGATAACGCATGACAGAACAACCCGTCGTTCTCATTACAGGGGCGTCTATGGGCATTGGCAAAGTAACCGCAGAACGCCTTGTAAAGGCAGGCTATCGTGTGTTTGGCACAAGCCGTAACGCACAAGACTTTGGCAATGGCGTTACGATGTTGGTGTTGGATGTGCAAAAGTCGGAAACTATTTTGTCATGCGTAAACGAAGTGCTATCACAAGCAGGAAAGATAGACATTCTCATCAATAACGCGGGTATTGTGGGTGCGGTAGGAGCAACCGAAGAAATCAGCCTCACCCAATACCGCGATATTTTTGAAACCAATTTCTTTGGGATGATTGCCCTTACCAAAGCCGTATTGCCCCACATGCGCCAGCGTGGCAGTGGCAGAATCATTAACATGAGTTCGGCGGCGGGCTTTACAGTAGCACCGCCCTATTTTACGGCTTATTGCGCCAGTAAGCACGCCCTAGAAGCCTTTACAGAAGGGCTACGCTATGACGCACAGCTTTTAGGCATCAAAGTGTCTTTATTACAGTTTGGCTTTATGCGAACAAATATCGACGCTAGCATTGTTGCGCCAGAAACGCCATTGCCCACGTATGAACCCACCCGTTCACGGGCGTATCTGGCAAACCTAGAAAGCCTAAAGCGTGGGCGTGACCCTGTCGTGGTTGCAGAAGCTGTAGAGCGTGTCTTAGGCTATAAAAACCCACGTTTGCGCTACCGCATTGGCATAGAGGTATGGTATCTCAATATCCTTAAACGATTTACGCCGTTTGAAGTATCCGAGTTTTTCATTAAGCAAATGTTCTTTGTGGGCAATTGGACAGTGGAAAACATGGGGTGGCGTTTACTGCTACTCGATACGAAAGTGATTGACCAAACGGTCAGAGTGGCTTTTATCGTTTTAATTGTGGCGTTAGTGTTGCTCATTGACGGTCTAATGCGCTAAAACCCGCTAGCCTTAACCAGAGGGTTGTTTATGCGCTCTGGCTAGGAGTCTGTGGGGTTAAAAATGTCATTCAGTACAATCTCTAAGCCCTCAATCACGCCTTCGCCGTCTAGCGTATCGCGGACGGTACGGCGTAGGTCGGGGGTTTTTGCGTCATATACATAGGCAACCTTGTTTTCGCCGTCCAGCACCCACACCCGCTTCACCCCATCCGATAGATACAAATGCGCATTCTCTTCCATCCGTGAGAACGTACTGTTGGGGGAGGCAACCTCTACCGCCATATCGGGGATGATTTCATAAGGTCTTTCGCGCCAGTTTGGGTTCTCATCACGATAAACTCTAATACGTTCTTCTGTAATGAACATCAAGTCAGGAATCCGAGAACCCTTTACTCATGAAGTATCGTCATCTTGGTTCTCAGGAATTACAAACGTAGCTTCCATACGCACCATACCCAGTTTATGAGCATCAGCGTATCGGCGTGTCACCCTATACAAAACATCAATAATTTCGTTATGTCCAGCGACGGTAGGCATCTTCTCTACTCTTTCCCCATGAATCAGTTCAAACTGTTTTTCAGCTTGTTGCTCTAGGAAGTCCACGAGAGGCATACCTTCACGGGTTTTAAGAATGGGTGTTGTCATGATGTTTTCTCCTTACACTTTGTGTTTATCATACGCTCTTTTGCGCCTATTCGTCATCGTCTTGTAGTAGGTGATGCAAATAAGCCTGTGGGTTTGCCAAAAAGGAGCGTGTAACACTAACATGCTTAAACACCATGCCCTTAAACGACTGCCAAAACTTGAGTGTATACGGAAAGTCATTGGTGGGAGAAACAGGGTGTTTAAGGGTAATTTCTGTTAGTAGGTTGGGCGCGTCCTTAAGGTTTAGCTCCTTAAGGTAAGAGATAGTGCTATAATAGCACAAATGACCTATTTTTAGGAGAAATGTTAATGAACAAAGCGCAGGCTTATGTTACTGTACAGTTTATTCTATTTGGCATGATGTTGGTGGCGATGGCGTTGTTACCCACCCAAGACTTGGGGCTAGGGCGATGGGTAGGCGTGTTTTTTATGGCGGTAGCGGTGGCATTCTTGGGCTTGTCAGTGCAGGCACACAACCGCATTAACAATCGTCCACCCAACATTACGCCCACCCCTCACAGCCAAAGCGAGCTAGTGAGTGTGGGCATTTATGGGTATGTGCGCCACCCCATTTATACAGCTGTGATGAGTGGCATCTTGGGGGCGTGGCTAACGCATGGCAACATGGCATTGGGCGCGTTATGGGCAGTATTTGTGGTGTTCTTTACGTTTAAGGCATTATACGAAGAAACCCTGCTAAAAGCCCAATACGCCGATTACAGCACCTATATGATGCACACGGGACGGTTTTTGCCGTTCCTATAGTGCTGTTTACTGCGTAATGACCTCATGAACAACCACAGACGCACCCAAGAGCTTGATGCCGCGCTTCTTAACGCGCACCACGTCTAAATCACCCATATCACTGGTGGTGGTGATGTGCTTTTGCACAGTAAGCCCGATGGGGAGCGAATAGAGGGACATCACCATCATGCCCACCATCACCACTGGAAAGCGTTCCCATGCGCTACGGCGATTTGTCCCTACAAAACCCAATGCGCCCACGCCTGCCAAGAGCAAACCCGCCACTACGAGATTTGTGCCACAATTAGGATGAATCGCAAGGTTCTTTTCGCCATTATTAAGACGTTTGAGGGCGTTGTGGCTGGCTTTTTCTAATTTTTCTGTGGGGACATCCCCATAGATGATAAACCCTGCACCACTGCTTACGCCTGACAAGCGATAGCCTTGCCGATTAAGCAGGTGAATGGTGGCGTGTTCTAGGGCGTGGTTACGGCGCACCCCAAGCACATAGGATGATTCTAAAAGTGGGCGAAGCAAGCGTGCAATAAACTCTAACATCTCAAAAAATCCTTTAGCTACGCATCGTTGGCGGGGTCTAGGGTGGGCGTGGGAGCAATGGGCTGGCGTGCGCTAATGTTACACACACTCATAAGGTAATCATAGGCATCACGCAGGTCTTGAGGCGTGGTACTATCTACCTTTGTCATGCCGTCCACCAAGTAAGTTCGCGCACCCTCACAATTCCCTTGTGAAAAATAAGCATTTGCTGCCCACCAATAATGACGGGCAAAGGGTGAGCCTAGCTCTACGGTACGCGAGAAAGACTCTTGCGCCCCAGAAAACTGCTCTAAAGAAAATTGCGTGCGTCCGAGCAAGTAATAGCAGTTATAGCTATCGGGGTTTTCGTCCACGCACTTTTGCAGGTAGCCGGCAGCTTGACTAGGGTCGCCTTGGTATGAAAAGTAAATTGTCCCCATCCAAAAGAGTGCCAGCGCGTTCTCGGGGTTGGTTTCTAGCACCTTCTTTAGCACCTCAATTGCACCAAGATAGTCTTGGTTACGTAGGGCAAGCTGTTGGGCAATGTCTACGGCAATCGTGCCAGCCAACACAGGTTGCGATACTAACGCAATGTCATAAGCCGTTTGATAGTCTTGTAGCGCGCCTGCAAACTCGTACAAACCATCTTCCCTAATTCGCCCGCGTATCCAATAGGCTTCGTAGCTGTCGGGGTCTAGGGTAATGGCTTCGTTAACGGTCGTTAGCGCACGTTCTGTTTGTCCATTGGCAAAGTATGCGCTGGCAAGCTGAACACGGGCGCGAACATTGTCGGGGTCTAGTTCTAAGGCGTGCAGTGCGCTGGCAATGGCTGAGCCTGCCTGCCCATCGTTAATTAACGCCCATGCGCGAATTGCCCAAGCATCACTAGAATAGGGGTTAGCTGTGACGGTTTGCTCTGCCAAAACAAGCCCTTCGCGTACGCGTCCCATTGCCAACGTTGCCAGTGTTGCCCTGTAGTAAACGTTTACATCATTTGGCACAGACCCTAAAATGGGCAAATATTGGCGCAAGGCTTCGGAGGCACTGCCCACTGCCCAAGCATTATCTGCGCTGACAAGGTTATTGGCGGGGTTTGTGGTGGCGGTGGCGGTGGGTGCGCCTAGCGTTCCAACATTGTTCTCTATGCCTTGTGCAATGCTGTTGACAATGCGCTCGGCATCTTCTCTAAAGAAGTCTCTAAACTGGTACACGCCAATGCCAACGCCAATGACGACCACTAAGAGCAAAAGCAAAATGAATCGCCCAAAGGGAAAAACGCTTCTTCGTTGTGCGCCACGATAACGGCGCGGTGTATTAATTCTCATGGGTTTGTGCCTCTTTATGCCCCAGATGGGTCGGGAGTAACTTCGGATTCGGGGGGTGTGGGCGTGCCAAAACGTCCGCTATAGTTAGTACAGCGTGGGTCATTAGAAATTGCCGTTAGCCCCTCGCTAATTGTGAGGATGTCGTCTTGGGCGTTTAACGTTTGGGCGGTGCGTAATGATGTCTGAAGTAATGCCCACCCTTCATCACAATTGCCCAAATAGTATTGCGATAAGCCCAGATAGTAACGGCAGGGCAAGTTATCGGGGTCTTGTTCGTTACATGCACTAAAGGCTTCTCGTGCGCCGTCAAATTGGCGTTCACGATACAGCATAGACCCCAAACGGAACTGTGCTGCCACCAACGTGGGGTCACTGGCAACCGCATCTTGGCACAAGCCCAACGCCCGCTGAAACTCGCCCACTTTGCGGTATGCTTCGCATTGGCGCAAAAGGGCGCGTGCATTGCGCGGTTGCATCCCTAAAATGCGGTCATAAAGGTCAATGGCTTCTTGGTTGCGGTCTAGTGACAAAAGCAAGAATGCCATTTCAAAATACGGTGGTAAAAATGTGGGGTTGGTACGGATGGCAGTTTCTAGCTCTGCCAATGCCTCATCATAAGACCCAACGCGCGTAAGTACAGTGGCGTATGCCCAATACGAACGCACATCATCAGGCGCGTATTCGGTAGCGTTTAAGCCCGCATCTAGGGCATCTCGCCAACGCGCCTCGCCGGCATACGCCCGCGCCAATGCCTCATATAACGCCCCAAAACTACGGTCGCGCTCAATCCCCGATAATGCCACAGGGATGGCACTGGCGGTTTGCCCCGCCCATACCAGCGCGCGCGCACGCAAAGCAAAAACGCGCACATCGGTACTATTGATGTCGGACATGCGCTGAACCACGTTAAGGGCATCACTAGAGCGATTTTCGTCTATTAGCAATTGCCCATACTCATACAAATAATCCACATTATCTGGGCGTTGTAATAACGCTTCTTCATAGGCAAGCAACGCCCCCGCCATATTGCCATTACGATACAACGTTTGGGCGCGGTCTATCCACTCACGGGGGAGGGGCGTAGGCGTGGGGGCATTGCCCAAAATAGCATAGGAGACTTGGGTAACCAGCGCAGGCTGTGATACCAACGTATACACTAATGCCCCAACCACAAAGAGAACAATCAGCAAGTTTCGGAACGGAAACCCCCGCTTCTTTTCTCTAAAGAAGGGTTGTCGATAATCACGACGGATTTGCATAGAGATTAAATTCCCCCGATGGGCGTGGGCGGTATGGGGGTGGGTGGTGCAGCCGTTGGCAATAGCTGGTCACGGTACGCCAAACAATTTGAAGTGACCAATCGAAGCCCTGTAAGAATGGTTTCCCTAATTTGGTCTTGGCTGACAATGAGCAACGCACCATTAAGCACTGTCCAAGCATCGTCACACTGACCCAAATAATAGTGTGCCAGCCCACGAATGTAAAAGCACTCAATCGCGGTGCTTCCTAGACCCACACAAATGTTAAAAGACTCAATCGCGCCTTCATAATTGCGCCGACTATAGCGTAATTGTCCTTGCATGCGGTGGGCATCGGCATAAACGGGGTTAATGTCTAGTGCTGTTTGGCAAAAAGGTTCACCCTCTGTAAATAGCCCTTTGGCGGCATAGGTTTCGCATAAACGCAAGAAAGCGCGTTCGTTGGTGGGTTCTATTTCTAGCACGCGGTTATAAATAGCCACCGCCATTTCTTCTTGGTTAATGCGTCTGTATAGGCTTGCCAGCTCAAAGTATGGCGAGGCAACATTGGGGTTAATGGCAATCGCTTGCTCTAGTTGCTCTATCGCTTCGTTGTACCGCCCCGTAAAAATAAGCGGGTACGAAAACGCACGCCTTGCGCCTGCATCAAACGGGTCTTGGCGGATGGCAAGGTCGCCACGCTGTAACGCCTCTTGGTAACGCCCGATATTGGTATAGGCAATGGCTAACGCGCTATTGAGGGGCGCAAAAGGAATCCCGAGTTCTGTGCCTGTAATGGCTAACGGAATTGCGCCTGCGGGATTGCTCCACACTTGGCTATTGGCTGCCAAGGCATAGCCTCTGGGGTCATTATCATCTAAGGCGATAATACGGTTAGCAATGGCTTTAGCTTCGTCATAACGGTCTGATTCAATGAGCAAACGCCCATACTCATAAAGATAGGTGATATTGGTGGGTTGCTGTTGGGCGGCAATTTCGTACAACGACAATGCCGCGGCAGTATTGCCATTCACAGCCAACGTTTGCCCTTCGTGAAAGCGGTCGCTGGCAAAGGGTGTTGAGGTGGGCGACAAATTAAAGGCAGCCAGCGTTACCAATTGCAAACGGTCGGATTGCCAAAAGAGAAATGTCGGCACAAGCACCATCAATATCAACACAATACCAATGAAAATAAGTCTTCCAAAGGTGTTACGTTTTGCAAATAGGGGTTGGTTTTGGTTTCTGCGGATGCGTGTATGGTGGCGATAAGTCATAGGGGTTTTTGAAAACACTTTCACTCATTCCCCTTTAGAGTAGTCTTGACGCGGGCAGATGTCAAGATTTGAGGTAAAACGCATGGGAGCGAAGCCATTGCCCTGCCCCCACACGCCTGGATGTGTTAGTCAATTTCGATGCGTTTTTTCTTGCCATCTAGTTCATCATCCGCAGGGGTATCATCTTCTACTTCACGAATGACTTCTAGCTTTACTTCGGCAACAAACGCCACGATGCCCGCCACAATTGCCAACGGTGCAGCGAAAACCACCAATGCGCCTGCGCCCACCACCGCGCCCGTTAGAGGCAGGTCAAACAATTGCGTGCCATCTGACTTACGCAGTATCAAGCGGCGCACGTTGCCCTGTTGGATAAGTTCCTTTACACGGTCTAGGACTTCTTGCCCTTTTAGGCTAACTTCTTCCCTAATTTCTTTCTTTTTTTTCTTGTCATCGCTCATGGCGGTTAACCTCTAGTCTCATTGATTCCATAAAATTGGGAGGGCGTAGTGTGCTTTTTTTGTACCACATCGCTCTATGAATTATTACGCAAGCACACGCCAAAGGTTGCAAGTTTTGGCGTGTGCAACGTTATTCATTAGGGAACGGGGTCAATAAAATAACTGCTAAGGTTACTTTCGGCTGTCCAGCCCGTTAGACCACTAGAAGTAAGGGCGTTCCACCAAGCATACTGCCCGTCACAATAAGGACCGCCAAGTACAAAAAATTCACCCCCCCCTGCAATTTCGCCCACCCTTGTGGCGCTGGTACCGGGGGCAATGCGTACATTATTGGGTGTGCCGGGTGTAACGCGCCCTCTACCGCCTGTAGTTAGGCGCGGGGGCAGGCTTCCGCTGCAAGTAACCGGTACGGTTGCAAAGGAAGGGCTAAAGGTAGGCGAGATTAAAGGAGACACCCAAACCAGCTTTTTAATTGATTCTTCGGGTGACACAGCATAAGGTAAATTGGTTGAGCCATCTCGTTGAATCGTGACAATCACCGTGTCGAAAACGTATGTATCAGCAAGTTCTGCGGGGTTGGTAATGAGTGCAATTTCAATCGCGCTACCACTGGGGGTAAAGTCCACGTTGTAAACCAAAGCCGTACTGGTTGTATAGACAATTCGCGCCCCTGTGCCATCATCCCACAGCACCACATTATTTGTGGGCAAATAAGGAATATAGGATTCTGCGGTAGGTAAGCCTGCCATCCATGTGGAATAGACCACTTCACTAGTGACGGGGTGGCGAGAGAACATAGGATTGTTATAGGGTTCTAAATAGGGTGAAATGCTACCATCAATGAGCGACCACGTAAAAGAGACCCCCCGTGAAAAGCCCCCTTCTATATAGATAGGGAACGCGGTGAATACTACAAAATCATTGTTATAGAAGCGCGCAACAGGCAAATGGGGGAAAAAAGGGTCGATGCCTGCCAGAGAAATGCTAGTCACATTCGCCGTTTGAAGTAACGTCGTTACGTTAATGCGCCTAAAGCCCCATCCTTGATTGGGATTCTCGATACCATAGTCAAACTTGGCATAGCCCACCACAATCTGCGAACCATCTGGGCTAAACGCCCCAGCTCCTACGTCGCAATAAGTGACATCATCTAAAACGTAAGTGCCAGTATACGCACCTGTGTTAATGTTCATAATATACACGTTACGCGAAGCGACTTCGCTATAGGGGTTGACGCAAAACGCGGCAAACTGTCCATCGGGGCTAATAGCAACACTGCTTACAAAACCCGTATCGGGAGGCAGAAGCGGAATCAGTGATTGGCTAGGCAAGCCGTAGTTCTTAATCAGGTTATTGCCATAGTGATGATAGAACAACGGCGGTTCGGGCTGTGCGTTCACAGAAAACACCCCGAAGAACAAAAGCGCGAGCATGATAAGAATCGTCATCATTAGATTAACCCTTCTAATTGCTGTAAAGTCTTGCTGTAACTCACCATTTAGTTGACTTGGCACGTTGCCACTTCATCAATAATACCAAACAAACGGCGTTCTTCGTCGCTAAAATCTCTAAACACAGCTTGGCATGCTCGCACGAGGGCGCGTTGATAGTCCACATCCCAGCGCGACAAGCTATTTTCACTAGAAAGCACTACCCATTCGGGCGCACCAAACAACGGCTCTAGGGCATACACGGTGCCGTCTAAAAGCTGGATACGGCGCGTAAGCATGCCGTCACTAAGTCGCCAGACAAACATCCGCGTTCCAAAGCGGTGTGTGAGCAAGGTTTTGCTATCGGGCGTAAAGCGTAGCTCGGTAACAACTTCACTGTGTGGCAGTGACCATAACACTTGTGACAGATCACCACTGTAGACCGTAACGACGTTTTCATCATCTGCCACTGCCACCATGCGCCCATCTGGGGACACATTTAGCCCATAGTAAAATGCGCCATTGGTCATAGTTTGGGTGGCAATAACGATGCCCGTTTGCGCCTCTATCCGTGTAAGTTCGCCGCCTGTAATGGCGTACACATACGCCCCATCTGGTGAGAATGTAAGGCGTTCTGCTTCTGTGCTAAACGGATATTCTGCAATCACCGTACCATCATCTGTGTTTAAGTAACGAAGTGCGGTTGGGCTTCCATAATAGGCAGTGTTGCCATTTGCTGTAAAGCCATTGATAGCGCTAAAGCGTCTATCGCGTCCCCCCAATAGGCGCACCCGCCGACTACTGAGCTTAACCAACCAAACGTCGGTATCGGTGCTAACTAGGGCATGTTCGCCATCTTGTGCCACCGTTAGCGCGTAACGTTGCCCTTGCATCATTGGCAAGTTAATCACGCTTAGGCGTGGGTTTTCGGGGTCATCTATCCATAGTGTTGATTCTCCCCCCAGTACAATTACATCATCGCCCGTAACACTCAAGGCAATCAGTTCGCCTTCCACTTCGTACTCTATGAATAGGTTTTCGTTGGCATTAATGTCATGAATCCGCGCCTCAAACGCTTCATAGGCAATAATGCGCTCAAAGTCTGTGCTAAAGCGTGCTTTTGCCATGCCAAACGTATGCCCCTCTACATACGCCGCAATAAGCTGTGTTTCTGTATCCCAAAGGCGAATGGTGCTATCGGTTGAGGAGGTGAGTAGGAGTGTGCCATCTGCGTTATAGTTCACGCTAATGACGTTGATATGATCAATATAGCGTTGGGCAAGCGTGTTACGAAATATGTCATAAACCAGCACCCCCGAAGGCGTGCCAACGGCAACAAGGTTTCCAAAGGGGTGGAACACCACACTTAACGCGCCATCAGGGGCTTGGAAACCACTCAATTGGCGCATAGTGTTCACAATCCAAATGCGTGCCGTTTCGTCACTAGACGCACTAACCACATATTGGCTATTGGGGGTAAAGGCAAGGTCGTTAATACGGGCTTCATGGCGAGCGTTTTCTGCAATTCGCGCCCCCGTCATGTCGTGAGCTGCCACCAAACCACTCTCAAAACCAATGGCAAAGCGGTCATTACTAGGGCTAGTCGCTAGTGCGCTTGGTCTTTCGGGTAGGTCGCGTTGCCATTCTTGCGCTTGTGTCGTCAAATTCCAGCCATGAAGTGTGGTATCCGTTGCCGTTATCAAAAAGTTTCCGTCAGGGCTAATGGCAATAAGGCGCACATCAGAGGGATGACCAAAGCGCACAGTTTCTTGGTTAGTGGCAACATTTAGCCCATACACTGATTGGCTAGTATCTGCAATAAACAGGGTTTGATTATCGGGGCTAAGCACCACAGCATAAAAAATATTCCCATCACTGGGTTCTGTGCGATAGATGGTGTAAATTTGCTCTAGGGCGCGGCTAAAGATGCTGTCGGCTTCGGTGGTGTATGCGGTTTTTAGAGCGCGAACAGACAGCAACACCGCCAGTTCAGAACGGAAGTTTTCATGTTCGGTGCGTGCTAATGACGCTAAAAGCAAGGACTCATTGACATTTTGGCTGTCCTGAATCACTTGTGCCACCGCCGTAAGCGTGGCAGGAATGGGCGTTAGGGTTTCATACGCCGAGCTAATTTGGGTAGCTGCCCGATAGCTTTGGGTTTGGGCTGCCCCAAGCTGGCGTTCCGATAAATCAATTTGGCGTCGGGCAGCATCTAGTGTTGGCTGAACGGGCGTAAGGGTTTCACCAATCAACCGCACTTGTTCGCCTGCCTGCAATACCAGTAAATTGGCTGCGGTCACTTCGGCTTCTGAGGTGGATACCACTTCGCGGGCTTCGATAATGTCTAGGGCAGCGCGAAGCACTTGGGCATTGGCAGCGTCTAGGGTGGGCTGTACGGGTGTTAGGGTTTGCCCTGCAATAAAAATGTCATCGCGGGCTTTGGCAATTTGGGCATTAGCAGCATCTAGCGTGGGCTGTACGGGTGTAAGCGTCTCACCTACCACGCGCAGGTTCTCTTGGGCAAAGGCGTATTGTGTTTCGGCTTCGTCACGCTGTTGGCTTGCCCGCATACTACTGCTAAAGGCGACTAAGGTTGCAATAATTGCCAGCACCCCCACGATTCCAGAAGCGAACGCCGCCCTTTGAAATTGGCGCGTGCGTTGTGTGAGCTGGTTTAGGCGCGCCACGCGCTCATTTTCAGAACGCCGACTTGCTGTAACATAGGCAATATGAAGCTCATCGGTTGGGGGTTGTTTCTCTGCGCCTTCTGTCAGCCATTGCTCTGCCGAAACTAGCTCATCCCCAATCAGCAAAAACGAGGGGTTTTGGGCTTGCCTATCCCAGGTAATAGCACGCACAAAATAGCGCGTGTGTTCCTTACGATGGGCTATATCTTCGGCAAGTGTTTTAACGAGTGTATTATAATCGGTGTCAAAGTTTTCGTCATTGTCTACCATTATCCAGTTAAGGTGGCGAATGGCTTGCCAATTTTCTCGCGCCATGCTTTCCCACGAGGTATTTCTCCAAACGCCCTCAAGCTCGGTTTCTTTTTCAGAAATAATGGGCTGGCGAATGAGGGGAATAATGCGCTTACTTACGCGCAGGGCATGTGCGATTTCATAGTTACAAATTTCTGATTTTAGCGAGTGTTCGCTAACAACCACAATAAACGCATCCGATGAGTCGATGCCAGCATAAATTTCGTTTAGCCAGTCACTTGCCTTAGGAATATCTTCCCAGTCAATCCAAACATCATTGCCTTGAGCTTGTAGAGTATTGTTTAGGCGTTTCGCAAATTCACCATCACGCCTAGAATATGAAATAAAGATATCTGGCATAATATTTACGTTTCACTCATCATCTGTTCGTCTATGTAAATATACACCCAGTTGGGCATTTGCGCCCGACTTGCGTTATACTATCGTTCAAAATAATTCGCGAAATGGTAGAGTTGTTATGTTTCGTCCAAAAAGAAGAATTTCGCTCTTTAGCCTGATTGTTATCGGTGTGCTTAGTGGGCTTGCGGTATCACTTTACTTTAGTGTTACTGCGCCCCCCCCAGAAACGCCCACATCCCTTCCCACAGAAGTGAGCTTTGTTAGCACGCCGACCCCCATCATGCCCACACCCATACCTGCTACGGCAACGCCCCTTCCACGCCGTGATATTCCCGAAGGCACACAACTTCTTATTCCATCCGCTGGCGTGCTGGCAGATATTGTGCAGGTTTATGTGGCAGACGGTAGCTGGGATGTAAGCCGACTGGGCGAGAACGTAGGGCATCTGCAAGGCACAGCATGGGTTACAGACCAGAGCGGGCTAGGCAATGTGGTACTATCGGGGCATGTTGAAATGTCGGATGGCGGGGGTGGAGTGTTCTCACGGTTAAACAATGTAAAAGTGGGCGACTTTGTGCAAATTCAAACACCCAATGGCGCGTTTCTTTACAACGTAGTATCTATCACCACCACCAGCCCCGATGACCTTACGCCCGTTTATCCGTCCATCAAGCCCATTTTAACGCTCATCACCTGTGGAGAGTATGACTTTCTGCGCGACTCTTACTTAGAACGCCTGATTGTGGTGGCAGAACTGGTGCAATGAGAGAAGTCCTAAAAACTTCTCTCATCAAACCATGTTTAACTATTTTTGGGGTTTTTATTCTTTTCGCGTTCTGTGGTTAGCCAGGCTATCGCGCTATCGCGCTCGGCTTCCTTAAACGTGAGATAGGTGAAGCGTGGGTGACTGGGCATTAGCCGATTAAGAAAAATGCCAATGATATTGTTGATGACAGAATCACGATACAAAATCGCCAAGTATAAAAAGCGTTCGGGGTGCATAGCGTGTAACACTTCATTCGATTTGCTACTGGTATAAGGCGTAAACCCCTGATTCGGATTCGTAAGATCCAGTAGCATGTAAGTAAAGGCAGGGTCGGGCGCACTGTTAATGCTTTCTACCATCAGTTCTGCCCACACATCTATCGAAGGGCGGCGCATATCCCCACCCCCCACCACAACCACCATTTGTTGGTCGTCTAGATAGTAGCGTTGCATGCCGTATTCAAACGTTTCAACCGTTGGTTTTGACATAATCTCGAAAACCTCGTCCACTAGATTCACTCACTGTATTATAAAGCAATAAACGACAATAGAGAAATTAACAACCAAACCACAAAGTCTCATAACGTTTAGCGTGTGGGCGTGTTTTAGTATTTTAGTGTTACAAAGGGTTATCTTTTATTGCCTAAGAAAGGCACTTGCTGATGAAATGGTTTTTTCGCGCTATTTTAGAAATTATTCGTGTTCCTATGCTAGCCATTTGGCGTTTACAAGGCTGGGAAATGGAACACCTATTGCCCGACCTTCCCCAATATGTCATTGTCGCTGTACCTCATACTACTAATTGGGATTATTGGCATATGCTTTGTATGTCAATTACTTGCCGTCGTCGCCCCAACGTCACCATGAAAAAAGAGTGGTTTCGCTTCCCTATCTTGAGCTTTATTGTGAGGGCGTTGGGCGCAATCCCCATTGACCGTAGCAAAAACACGAACATGATTGACCAAATGGCAGAGCTTTTTAAGCAACGTCCGCGCGTGGTGCTGGTGTTTACCGTAGAGGGGTCTCGACGTTATACCGAGTATTGGCGCACAGGCTTTTACTACACTGCGTTTAAGGCAGGCGTACCCATTGTATGTGGCTATGTGGATTACAAGCGCAAACGTTGCGGTGCAAGCCTTATCGTATACCCCACCGGCGACCTTGAAGCAGACTTTGAAATTATGAAGGCGTATCTAGAAAAAGTAGGGCGCAATGGGCTGTACCCACAAAACGTTAGCGCACTCGCCATCAAACCCGTAGACAAAGCGTAGGTTCATCTGGGTGGATGCACGTGCTATAATGCCAGCGTTTTGCACAATGTGCCTAAGGGGTAAAGAATGCGGATTCCTAGCTGGTTAGTGGCTATTTTATCGTTTACAGGGCTTATTATTATGACGGGCATTTGCTCTGTCGTAAGCTATGGTGCGGTGCGTGATGTGGTAACCGACTTATGGGACAGTGGCGTTCAAGTGGATTCGCCCGCCCAAGTGGTGCAAGCCATCACAGACCCGCAAGCCCTGCGCGTAGAGAACACGCCAACACCCATTGTCAGTGCGGCGATGTTTACGCCCACCATTACGCCCATTGTCATTAACCCAAACGCGACTGCCACGCCAACACTAGACTCTAATCAGACAGTTGCATTGGCAACCCCTATTCCTAGCGAAGTTGCGGGCGTTGTTACCCAAGCTCCCGTTAGTACCACCGACCCAGGCGCAAGCTACCAATGGAATGACCCCCGCCAAATTCGCATCCTGTTACTAGGGATTGATGAGCGTAAGGGCTTTACCGCAGAACGCGCTTATCGTACCGACACGATGATTTTGCTGAATATTGACCCTGTGCGTAAAACCGCGGGCTTAATTAGTTTTCCCCGCGATTTGTGGGTAAGCATCCCTAATTTCTCACAGGGGCGCATTAACACCGCTAATTACATGGGCGATAATGCCGCCTATCCCAACGGGGGAGGCTCACGCCTTGCGATGGAAACCATTACCGCCAACTTTGGCATTAGCGTGGATAAATATATCCGTGTGAACTTTACGCTGTTTGAAAGCGTGGTGGACATTCTTGCGCCTGCGGGCGTGTCTATTTGCCTAGACCAAGCCATCTATGACCCCAAATACCCCGATGAGGGTTTTGGAACGGTAGAATTAAACTTTAGTGCAGGTTGCCAACGCCTAAAAGCCCAACAGTTGCTTCAGTTTGCACGCACACGCGCTACACAAGGGGGCGACTTTGACCGCGCCAAACGCCAACAACAAGCCCTTGATGCTATCCGTGGAGAAGTGCTAAGTGCAGGCGGTGTTACCAATACGCTCACCCAAATTCCTGCCCTGTGGCAAGAACTTTCGGACAACTATAAAACCAATTTGACGTTGGATGAGATTATCAGTTTGGGCTTCTTGATGGGCGATATTCCGCGCGAGAACATCACCTTTGCGGTGATTGATAACAACTATGTCGATTTGGGCAAAGCCCCTGATGGCGCGGACGTGCTATTCCCACAAACGGGGCGCATCTCTGACCTGATTCAGCGGGTGCTATACCCCCAAACACAAGTGACCGAAGCCGACCTTTTTAACCGCGCACGCCAAGAAAACGCCACGATTCAGGTCTTTAACGGCACAGAAATCGTTGGGTTAGCAGGTCGTATGCAAGAATGGCTTATCGGCAAGGGCGTAACGATTGCCAGTGTTGGCAATGCAACCAACCACGGCGGCGCACCCACCGTGATTAAAGACTACGGCAACAATCGCTTTACGGCACAATGGCTTGCCCGCATGATGGGCTTGCCCGCCGATAGAATTCAGCCCGGCACAGATGGCTTGGCTTCTAGTGGCGTGATTGTGGTCGTGGGGTCGGACGGTGAAAGCATCATTGCACGCTAACCCCACCCCTTAGTTAGCGCAATGTCACACGCCAATTCGATATGCCAATCACTACACCCCCTTCTTTCACATAAATTACAGGAAGAAGGGGCGCGTCGGGCGCAACAAACGGAATAGGCGTTGCCATAGCTTCATCATTATAAAGCAGGGTAATGTCGCCCGTAGATAAATCGCGGTCTAGGCGCAAGCGGGCAATCACAGCGTTTACAGAGCGTTGGCTAAGAAATGTGCGCTCATTATTCACAATGCGATACAGGTTAATGACGTTGTTCCCCACCACTTGCACTTCTATTCCTATGTTGTCACCGCCCCCTGTGCTTTCTAGCAATAAACCAAAGAACACATCAGCCTCGCCTACCACAGAGGGGTTAAAGGTGCGAAGCGTGATTTCGGAGGATGTGCCGCGCATCCGCGAGGCGGGCGCGTTACCAAACGCCATATTCAGCAGGGTTACGGGGGGCATAATGCGCAACGTGCCATCTGGGCTATCGGTGCTGGCTGTGCCAATCCCTAGCCGATAGCCTGTTTCTAAGGGCGTAAAGACCTCTGGATTAAAGGGCAAGTCTAGCGTTTGCCTAAATAGCTCTAGTAGGTCTTGTGAACCTTGCAAGCCTTCGGGCGGAAGAGGCGTTGCGGTGGGGGGTGGCAACGTGGGCGTTTCTGTAGGCGTTAGCGTAATCGTAGCGGTTGCCGTCGGGGTGGGCGTGCGCGTTATTGTGGGCGTGGCGGGCAATGGCGTAGACGATGCCGTTGGCGTTAGGGTGGGCGTAACGGGCGTGGGCGTTGCAAATTCGACTTCTGTTAAAACGGGTTGTGCGGTGCTTTCTTCAGAGGCACTCGTCAACGCGCTTAGGCTTGTTTCGGTTGTTTCTCCGACCATGCTCACAACGTTCTCGTTGGGGGTTGCGCTAATGGTAACGGCAATTTCGGGCGTGTTGACCGTATTAGACAGCACAGCAATCACCATCACGCCCACAATCAGCACACCCACCAGCCCAAACAAGGCAAAACGGGGCAAGCGCATGGGGGCAGGCGCAGGCGCATCAGTTTGGTAGCGTCCGCGATAATCTTCTACGGGCAAGGGTGCATCAGACGTAAGGCGCGGTGTAAAGTCCATTGTGGGCGGTGCAGGAAACTCTGGCGAGCGTTCTAACACATCATACCAATGGCGATACAAGCCATAAGACGGGTGACGGTCGATAAACATGGCTTTGAACAGTTCGTTCATGCGCTCTAGGCGTTTGGTACGGCGTTCCTCTGAGGTATACACGCTTAAAAACGCATCATAAGTATCACGCCATTGGCGCAATGTGCCAGCGTATTCTTCGCCCAAGAGCTTTAGCGTGACGCGCACAAGGTCATGATGCGCTTCGTATACGCGGTGGTCGGGTTCATCGGGGCGTTGCTCTATAAGTTGGCGCATCTCACGGGATTGCACGTGCAACTCCGCCGCCCCACTCATTAAGTCTAGCACCCACGCGCGATACCCCGAAGCCGAAATATCAGAATCGCGCTCCATATCTGTAATGTTCTTGAGGGCTTGCTCTAGCTTTAAGCCTGCGCTTCTAAAGTCACCATCTTGCCAATCTCGCAGTGCCGTTTCCATATCACGTAGGGCTTGCACGCCACTAGCCAATAGTTTGGATTGTGTGTTGTTCTCTAATTGACGGCGCGTCGCTTCTAATTCAGAGAGGGCGTGCTTGCCGTTGATACGCGCTAACAGGGCTTGCGCTTCGTTAAGGGCTTTTTTGCGGGTAATATAATCATCCAACGTCACGCACATGGGATGCCGTGATGCGCCATCGCCTAGCGCACGTATCGCTGCCTCACGCCAAAATTCAGCATCAGAAAGCCGTCCCTCTTGTGCATCTAACGCACCCAAAAACACATAACGCATAAAGAGCAATCGCAAACCGCTTGCGCTTCGGCGAGTAAACGTTTCTACTAAGCCACGCCCCATTGCCCTAAGGTACGTTTCTATGCTGGGCATTTGCGCCGTAAAGTCATCTAATAGGGTGCGTTCTTCGGGCTTTAGCAAGCCTTCTACAGCATCTAATAGCTCTTGGGTACGTTTGGGGCTAAAGATGCCATTTCGCTCTACCCATTCACGGGCAAATTGCCCCAAAAGGCGCAGGCGTTCACTGGCGTTTTGCTCGTTGTTGTTGCGTGCGCTTTCATAGGCTTGCTGCCCTAATTTTTCGGCTTCGCTGGTGCGCCCCCTATCAAAGGCTTCCCACCCATCTGCAAGGGCGCGTCCGATAGGGTTGGGGACGGCGTAACGCTCGATATACGTGCCATTCTCGACAATATTGCGTAGGTTCTTAAACCATCCGCTAAGCGTGGGGCTAAGGGTACTCACGGCTTCGCTGGCACTCAGCAGGCTGGCAACCGCTTCATCTTTATTTGCCAGTACCACGGCATTTCGGTACACATTCCAAGCCTTATGTGCTGTGTCTAACCCCTTCACCATTTGTGCTAAAAGTTCATCAAATAGGCGTTTAACAAAGGGCTTTAGCTCGGTTTGGGTCGCTTTTAGCCATTTGCTTAGGTCGCTTCCGTCTGCGGAGGGTACATAGGTTTGGCAGGCTTGTAGGCGTTCATATAGGCGCGTTAGTAAATAGTCTACGTCATCCCAAACTGTGTTGGTGGGGTCAATCGCGCGTGAGGCAGCAAGGGCGTTCATGGTGGCGGGCGTGCTAGATGTGGCTTGCTTGCCAATGACGTGCATACTGTCGGTAAGTACCATTGCGGCGTTCAATGCCCTATCCAGCGCATTGAGGGGCAATTGTTTGTTGGTTAGGTCTTGCTGATAGGCAAAGGTTTGAAGTAGGGGCGCAACCAATGTTAGCTGTTCTACCACAGAGCGATAGCCATCGCGGAGGTCGGGCAAGTCGATATTGCCCGCGCCCATTAATTCTAACGTCTTTTCGATGCTAGAGAACACCGCCCGCGCTTCGGTTACGTCATAACCCCCTTCTGCCAATGCCGTGAGTGCCATTGTAAGGCGTAGCAAATTAGGACGAAGCAATAGCACATCGGGCGCATGGGATGAAATGCGCTCGGCAAGTTGCCACTGAAGCACGTTTTCGGCTTCGTTGGGGCTGGCTTGCTTCATCAATACACTAGCCGCTTCGGCGGGCTTGCCCTGATACATGAGGGACATGGCATCTTTAACAATGGGGTTGGGCGACAGATTGCTTTCACTAAGTAGCACAGATGCATCATACAAAAAGTGAATGAGACCGCTGGTTTGAGAGCCACCTTGGTCGCGTAACGTTTCTAACAATTGTGAAGCCCGTGACCACGCGCCCGCTTCCATATAAAGGCGCGTCATGTCAAGGTCGGCAGAAACGTTCAAATCGCGTAGGCGGTCTAGGATGTTGTCTTGCACACTTCGCGCCAATGGATAGCCCTCATCTTGGGCAAGCGCAGGCTCTAGCATGGTTTTTAGGGTACGAAGCTCATTTTTACTAAGGTCGTCGCGCTTTAGGCGTTCTTGTACGGTGGCAATGGTGGTGTTGCGCTCGCGTTCTAGCGGTGCGCGAAAATTGGCTAGGTCGGCACGTAGCGCGGCAATTGTAGGGTAGCGCAAGCGTGGGTTAGGGTGTACGGCTTTGCTGATGATTTCTTGCAAGCGCGAATGAACACGGCGAGCGTCATCACCAAACTCAATCGTAAAGGCTTCGTTGGCTTCACGGGGAATATCCGCCCGCCGTGCGCCTGTTACGATAGCGTACAGCAATTGCCCCACCTGTGAAATATCGGTTTGTTGGCTAAAGCCCTGGGGGGTCATGTCATCGCCCTCTAAAAAGACGGCGTTACCCCAGTCAATAACCTTTAGTTTATAGGTGTCTCTGCTCCAAAACAGGTGCTTGGCATCTACGTCATTATAGATGATGCCCTTACTATGGGCGGTTTGAAGTAGGTCTAGTAGGCTTTCTATAATGACCAGCATTTCTAGGGTGGGCAGGCGTTCCCCTACGGCGTTAAGCTCACTTAGGGTATCTGCCAGCATAGTGCCTTCGGCACGTTCCATCACAATATATTGGTGTGCCGTACCGCCCACAAAAAATTGCCCTTCGCCCACCAAAGCCGCCAACACCGAATGACCCACAAGTCGTTGTAAGGCACGCCGTTCATTGGCGATGCTCACTTCTTGCCCGTTGCGAATGGGGGGGGCATCTAGTGCTGCGGGGCGTTTGATGACAACGGGACGGTCTTTGTCTTGGGTATCTACGGCGCGTAATGTTTCACCCGACCGCCCACGAGGGTAGATGTAATCGTACCGATACCGCTTGTCAAACAAGCTATCCGCCATGCTTTTTTTCCTAAACGTTATGCTGTGGTTACACTGTTAATTGTACGCGCTAGGGCAAGAAGGTCAAATTGTAATATGCCCCAAATAAAAAGCGAGCAAGGACAACCCCTTACTCGCTCTATTTTATCGTATTTGTGCGCCTTAGGCGGTTTGTGCTTACACGCCTTGAGAAAGTTCGCGTGCCAGTGCTTGCCAGCTAATGGCTTGTGTTTGCAGGGTAGTTTCTTTAATGACCCCTGGTGTAAGACGTTTCATGAGGCGTTCTAGTAGTTCCTCATTCGTCTTTTTCACAATGTTCATATAGTTATTGGGGTAGCGGCTCATCACAAGAGCGACTTTTAGGGCGAGTTTATCATTGCCTTTGTGTTCGGCAATCATGCCAAAACCCGCAAACCCTAGCAACGCCAGACCGATAAACTCTGATTTTAGGCTATAGCCCAGCGCAGTTCTAAACAGGCTCTCGGCGGTTTCCATGTCGCCAGCCTTTATCTTTAGCATTCCTAAAGCTAGTTTTGCCTGTGCTAAGGCAAAGATGTTCTCGGTTTGTTGTGCCAGTGTTTCGGCTTCTTCTACCAAACTCGCCACTTCTTCATCATCGCGCCCTAGCTCTAAAACGCCCATCGCTTTATTGGCTAAAGCCGAGGCAAGCTCGCCAATGTCATTCAGCTCACGGCGAATACCAACCGCCTCATCAATATATTCAAGGGCTTTTTGTGGCTCACCTATGTTAATGGATACCTGTGCAAGGTCAGTGAGGCTATCGGCGATGCCCCTTAGGTCGCGCAAGTCACGCCGAAGGGCAAGGCTTTGGCTAAAGTAATCTTTGGCTTGAATGTATTCGCCCATTACCATCGAAGAATTACCTAGTGCAGACAACGAGTGTCCTAGCCCATATCTATCGCCAATTTCTTTGTTTAGGCGGTAGCTTTCTTCATAGAGTACCCTTGCTTGGGCATATTCCAGCTGAATAAAGTGCAAGCCGGCAAGGTTATTTGCTGTAAAAGCAATTCCGCGCTTGTTGCGTTCACGCTTAAAAACGTCATACGCCGTTCTGAACAAGCGGGCGGCTTCTTGGGGTTGCCCTATGTCGCGTAGCACTTCGCCCAGATTGTTTTGCATATACGCCAAGCCCGTTGGCGAATAATCCACGTTGGATTGTTCGGATATGTGCAAAATAGACTCGTAGGTTATGCGAGCATCCACCAAATTACCTTCTAAATACTGCAAATAGCCATAGTTCCCCATCGCCAAAAACCAACAGGTGACATCGAGCATATCACCAATAGATTCAATGGATTCAATGCCGTATTGGTTAGCCAGCGCATATTCACCACGCATCATTGCGGCATAGGTTAGCCCGTTAAGGGCAAAAGACACTTCAATGGGGTTGTCATGTGTCTTAAAGTATTCATAGCTTTTGCGCCCTTCTCTAAGGACGGTTTCATACTGTCCTAGCCTGCCCGCCAGTATCATCTGACGGCTAAGGGCGCGATAGTAAATGTCGTCTGTACCCCGTCCGCACATGGTCATAGCATCGGTAAGTTGCTTAAAAGTTTCTACGCCCTCCCGAATTAAACCGCGCCCCAAGTAATAGTACATAATGGGGTTAATGCTGGGTTCTAGGGCTTCGTACTGTTGCGACATAATGGCAAATTGCCACGCCAAGCGCAGGTTTTCTAGCTCGGTTTCAATAGCATCCATCGCCACATAGTCTTTAGAGGTGTTAATGACGGGCGACAAATTATTTAAGAAATTGCTGTAATACGTGGCATGGGCAAGGTGCGCGTCAAACTTTCCTGTGGCATCAAAGTGTTCTTCGGCGTATTGGCGCAAGAGCTTATGCACATAAAAGCGACCACTGGGGGCGCGTTGTAACAGCGATTTGTTCACAAGATTGGTGAGAACGCGCAGGCTTGCTCCACTTACTTTTTCGGCGGCATCACGCTCAAAACCATCTCTAAAGATTGATAGCTTAACAAAGATGTTGCGTTCATCTTCGGTCATCAAGTTCCATGAGTATTCGAACACAGCCCGCAAGCTACGATGACGCTGTGGCACATCGCGCAGGTCAGTTTCTAAGAAGTCGATGCTCTTTTCAATTTCGGTGGCAATTTCTTCTAATGGCAACGCATCTAGCCAAGCCGCCGCCAACTCAATGCCTAAGGGCAAGCCTTCAACCAAACGTAAAACATTTGCCACTTGATGCGCGTTATCGTCAGTGACCTCAAATTCGGGCATCATCCGACGCGAACTTTGCACAAATAGCACCGCTGAAGGGTACTGAAGCACATCGGCTTGGCTTTGTTCTCTTGGGTGTGGCACTTTCATATTGTCCACTTCAAACACGGTTTCGCCACGCAAGCGCAAGCGTTCACGCGAGGTCACCACAATTTTAAGCTGTGTCGCCACTTGTAAGACATCGGCAATGATACCCGCGCCCGCCGTGACATGCTCAAAGTTATCTAACACCAAAAGCAATTGCTTGTCTCGCAACGATTCTGCTAAGCCGTCAATGTCGTCACGGTTGCCACTGTAATTAACCGCATCGGCAACTGCGCCCACAATATGATGATGGTTTTCTACGCCCGCCAACGACACATAAAACACGCCATCATAAAAATGACGTAATTGGCTTTCTGCAAATGCCAGCGCAAGCCGTGTTTTGCCAATGCCCCCCGTTCCCACTAACGTAATGAGCTTGTTGGCGGATTCATGAAGAATTTTGTGTAGTTCTTCTAGCTCACGGGTGCGCCCCACAAAGGCGGTGGGCTGTGTGGGTAAATTATTGGGTGTAACGCGCCGACTGGTAGACACAGGCGCAGAAGGCACGGGCGTTTCGCTGTCAAAACGGTGGTCTTCGGCAGCCGCCACATTATGAGGCAATACTACCCCCCCATCCCCGCGAATAATGGCTTCTAGTTCTGCCCCAATTAACCGCGCAGAGTTAATACGTGCGTGGCGGTCTTTTGTCAGCATACGATACACCAAGTCTACAAGCGCAATTGGCACATCGGGGCGGTGCGTTTCTAGGTGACTGACGGGTTGCGTTAAAATGGCGTTGATGAGTGCGCCGGGTTGGTCGTGGTCAAAGGGACGTTTGCCCGCCAACATTTCATATAGCATCACGCCAAACGCCCATATATCGCTACGCTCATCAACATCTTCACCATGAAACGTTTCGGGGGACATATACGCCAACGTGCCAACGATGGCATCGTCTTGGGTAATGTGGGGTGTGCCACTCATCCGCGCCATACCAAAATCTGTTAGGCGGGGCGTGCCATCTTCGGCAATCAGCACGTTATCAGGCTTAATATCGCGGTGCAAAATACTTAAACGATGGGCGCGTGTGAGCGCATCCGCAAGGTCTAGGGAAATATAAAGCGCACGCTGTACGGTAAGGGTGGGCGTTTTCTCTAAAATATCGCGCAAAGACCCCTTTGGCACAAATTCCATCACCAAATAATGCTCGCCGTCCATTTCAACCGCATCCAGCATCTTAACGATGTTAGGGTGGTTAAGTTGGCGCAGGGCTTCGCCTTCTCGTAAGAAGCGATTGAGCATTTCGGGGTCGCGTTGGGTTACATCGGCTTTTAAGAGTTTAATGGCAACGGGCGCGTTCGTAGACGTATCTAAGCCATGATAAACTGTCCCCATGCCTCCCTGTCCTATCACGGCATCCCTGCCCGAAGCGTTACGAATTTCAAAGCGTTCGTTAATTTTGAAGTTTAGGCTTGAAGTCATACGTCGTTATCCCCTACAGGCATTATTGCCTCTTTGACGGGTAGTTTGTGGTTTATCTTACACAATATACGTTAGAAGCGTATAAATAGTTCTGGGTTGATGGTTATACCCACTTTATGGGGGTTCTCATGATTGCCAAAACGCCCGTTTACCTCTATGCTATAAGATAGAACTAACTTTCTATCTAGGACGCGCCATGACCTATCCTCCTTACCCCCAAAAACCCAAAAATACGTCCGTCCCTAGTGGACGCGTGAACGTGAGTGTTTTTCTTCTGGCTACTTTTATGCTAATGTTTGGGATGGTGGTGGGAGGCGTTGCTGTTTTCATCAGCGCACCCAGCATTTTTAACACCCGCGCCACACAAGCGTATTATGAAACGCAAGCCGCCGAACTAGAGGCGCGTGGGCAAGCCCTTTCTGCCACCGAAGTGGAATTACAAAACGCGCTATCACAATACACGGGCTTTGCCACACAATCGGCTCTCGATTTGCGCCTAACCAGCATTTCACAGCAAAACGACGGGCAATTGCTACAACAAACCGCCACACAATCGGCGCAAAATATCATCGGTACGCAAAACGCACTGGTTGCCAATAACCGACAACAGCAAACCCAAGTGGCATTAGACTATGACAGCACTCAAGCCGCCCTACAACAAAACGCCACCCAAGTAGAACTGAACTTTAGGGCAACACGGGCAGCATTGGGCGCACCCAACAGCCAAAATAGCCAAAGTACCGCCGTACCCAATGTGGTAACGGCAACGGTATCGCCTAGCCTTACACCAAGACCTAGCACCACACCCCAACCCATGCTTACGCCCCAGCCCACGTCTACCGTTGCCCAAGCGCAAAGCCTCGCAACCATTCAACCGTTGCCCTTTGACCCGCTAACGCCCACGCCTAACACCTCACAACTTGTGTTGTCGTTGGCGGATGGTATCCCTAACGCATTGCAAGCCTCTTTAGACGGTGGCACGGCAGGATGGGAACGACGCAATAACGGCTTAAGCGTGACGCAAAATAGCGCATGGTTAATTACGCGCACGCTCTTTAGCGATAACATCATGTTTGGCGTGTCGTTTCAGCCTTCTATTACCGCGGCTGCCGACTATGATTTGTTGCTGAATGTGGGTGGCACAAATGCGCTCTTGGTGCGCCTAAAAACACAAAACTTGCGTGCGACACAAATTAGCGTGTATAAAACCAATGGCTTGCCTCCCTTTAATATCGTGGGGGTGCGCCCACTGCAAGAAGCCGATGTTGAGCTATCATTGGGGGCGAATACATCCCTAACTGCGCTTGTCCAAGACGGCAAACTAACCGTTTTAAGCGGTGAGCGCATTTTGATAGACGGTGTGGACGTTTCGTTTTTCACTACGGGCGCAATCGGGGTACAATTACCTAGAGATGCAACCTTACTTGAATTTTCTATCACACCTTAAAAAATAGGCTCATCACCAGAAAAGGATACTTCATGAGCAAGCACATCATCCAAACCGAAAACGCGCCCAAAGCCGTCGGTCCTTACTCACAAGCGGTTGTTGCCAATGGCTTTGTGTACACCGCTGGACAATTGGGCTTAGTGCCAGAAACTATGCAAATGATAGAAGGGGGCATCCAAGCCCAAACACGCCAAGCCCTAACGAATCTAAAAGCGGTGCTAGAAGCGGCAGGCAGTAGCCTAGACAATGGGGTTAAAGTGACTGTTTTTCTTGTGAGCATGAGTGACTTTGCCGAGATGAACGCGGTTTATGCCACCTTTTTTAGTGGCGATTTTCCCGCCCGTAGCACCATTGGCATCGCCCAACTTCCATTGGGTGGCATTATAGAAATAGAAATGGTCGCCCTAGCGTAACCCCCCAAACAACCCGAATATGAGTGTATGGAGCGTTTAAGATGGCATTTATTGAAGCACCAAGCAATTTTTACTTAGGACGCATCTTCGACCCTAAAGAGGGCAAGATGACAGAAGATGTGGTGTACTACGATGCCCGTGACTTAACCACACATGCCGTTGTGGTGGGGATGACGGGTAGTGGTAAAACTGGCTTGTGCATTAACCTATTAGAAGAAGCGGTGCTGGATAATATTCCCGCGATTGTGATTGACCCCAAAGGCGACATTAGCAACCTTGCGCTGGTGTTCCCTGATATGCAATCCCAAGACTTTGCCCCATGGCTTCATGCCGATGATGCCGCCCGTGAAGGTATTCCTGCCGATGTTTACGCGCAAAACGTGGCGCAGCAATGGCGTGAAGGGCTAGAAAGCTGGCACATTGTCCCTGACCGCCTAAAATGGCTAAAGCACGCCGCCCAACTTAGCATTTACACGCCGGGCAGCGAGGCAGGCTTGCCCATCAGCATTTTGGCTTCTTTACGCGCCCCACGCCACGCATGGGAAGGCAACGAAGAACTGATTCGTGAGCGTATTCAGGGCGTAGTCACCGCTATCTTTACGTTGGCGGGCATGAACTATCAGCCCGTTAAAGATGTTCAGCATGTGCTTTTAAGCAATATCATGGAGTATAATTGGCGTATTCCCCGTGACCTTACGCTAGAGGACATCATTCTTCAAATCAAGCAGCCGCCTTTTGGTAAACTCGGCGCGTTCCCTATTGACCAATACATCAACGAAAAAGCACGCTATAAGCTGGCGATGGAACTGAATAACATCATTGCAGCCCCGTCTTTCCAAAGCTGGATTCAGGGCGCACCGCTTGATATTCAAAGCCTGTTGTATCAGCCCAATGGTCGCCCCAAAGTGAGCGTGTTTTATACCGCCCACCTTAGCGACCAAGAGCGCATGTTTATTACCACTCTCATCTTAGAATCACTGATTGCGTGGATGAGAACGCAAGCAGGCACGTCTAGCCTGCGCGCTTTGCTGTATATTGATGAGATGTTTGGCTATTTTCCGCCATACCCCAAAAATCCGCCCACCAAAGAGCCAATCATGCGCCTGCTAAAGCAAGCTCGCGCGTTTGGTGTAGGACTTATTTTAGCCACACAAAACCCCGGTGACCTTGACTATAAGGGCTTAACCAACGCCGGCACGTGGTTTATTGGGCGTTTAAGCTCTGCACAAGACAAACAGCGCGTGATGGAAGGCTTGCAAAGTATTGCAACCGCCACCGAATCATTGGGCGCAATTGATACCCTGCTTAGTGATATTAAGCCCCGCGTGTTCCTCATGCGTAATGTGCATAATGACGCACCCGTCTTAATGCACAGCCGTTGGGCAATGAGCTATTTAGCCGGACCGCTAACACGCCAGCAAATTAGCGCGCTGATGATGGCACAACGCCAACAACTGATGGCAACACAGGGCGGTTGGACACAACCGCATCAGTCGTTTGGAGTGCAAAACTATGTTGCACCGCCACCCGCTTTTGGTGGAGGAGGCGCGCAAGGCGCTGGTGCGCCACCACCGCCACCGCCCTCATTTGGTAGCTCACAATTTGCGCCACCGCCACCGCCTGCGTTTGGTAGCTCACAATCTGCGCCACCGCCACCGCCTGCATTTGGTGCGCCGTCACAAGGTTTTAACGCCCCACCACCACCGGCTTTTAACGCACAATCGTTAGGGGCAACGGGGGGCTTTCCTGCCACCAACCCTCAAGAAAGCTCATCACCTGCCCAAAAAAGTCGTATGCCCGGCGGATTTTTAGCCACGCCGCCCGCTGTTAGAAGTGAAGTAAGCCAATACTTCTTCCCAACTACACTTTCGAGCCAACAGGCGTTTGCTAGGATGGGGCAATCGCTTTCGAGTGGGCAAATTCAGTTATCTTATGTGCCTGTGTTGCTGGGGCAATTGGCAGTACGCTATCAACACCGCGCCTCACAAGTGTATTTAGCGCGTGAGTATGCCTATCATGTGCCAGACTTGCAATTGCAAGGCATAGTGCATTGGGAACAATTCCAAGCCCCCGTGATTGATTCACGCGCTGTTACCAGCCAACCGACAGGGCAAGCCCTTTACCGAGAATTGCCCACGGGACTTACTGACCCCAAGCGCATTAGCGCGTTGCAAAAAGAACTGATTGACATGGTAGCCAATACGGCACGCCTGATTATCCCGTTCCATCCGCAATTCAAAATTTACGCCGACCCCAGCCGTGACCCCAGCGAATTCTATGCCCAAGTGACGCAAGTGGCGCGTGAAAAATTTGATGATGAACAAACTAAGCTAAACAGCAAGTATGGCACAATGATGAACAAGCTGGAAGACCAGTACACTCGCAAAGAACGCGAATACAACGCCGAAAAGCTGGAAATTAGAGACCGCCAACGCGAACAGCTTTATACCACAGGCGAAGCGTTACTAAGCATCTTTAAGGGACGCACCAACTATACGCTGTCACGGATGAGCCGTACCACGCGTATGAAACGTCAAACAGAAGCAGACATCAGCGAAAGCCGTGACGTGATTAGTGAAATTGAACGTCAGATGATTAACCTTGAAGAAGAATACGAGCGCGTGATGGTAGAGGCAAAAGAACGTTGGGTGCGTATCTCTACCCAAGTAGAGGATTACCTCATTACGCCCTTCAAGAAGGACATCAGCGTTAGTATGTACGGCATTGGCTGGATTCCTCATTATTATGTGCTGGTGGGCAATCAACCCGTGATTGCGCCTGCCTTTGGATAGTGAGAAAATAGCGTGTGCTTGTAATAACGCTTTGGGCGACCTTAAACGAGTCGCCCTATTTACGAATTAAACGCGAAAGGCTTTTAAGATGTTTTCGTCTTGGACAGAAGAACAAAAGCGTGACATGCGCCAAGTCGGGCGCTATGCCATTGCTATTTTTACCGCCATTGCCATTGCGCTTTTAGTGATGTCGGCGCTTTCGCCTGTTCTTTCACCTCTCCTTAGCCAGATTCTGGACGGTGATACAGCCACCAGTATACTTGCGGAGAGTACACCTGTTGCAACAGAGGATTCCAAATAAAGTCACTGGGTTGGGTGCTATAGGTGCGGAGGGCGGTATCGCTGACTTTAACTTTAGGGCGCAAGTTATCGCCCTCTATGCCTAAGGTATCCACTACTATCAGCAGTTCTTGAATAATTGTGCGTCGCAGTACTTCGGGCAGATAATTGCCAGAGGCACTCTTGGCGTTTTGCTTTGCTTCTTGAAAGAATTGACGCATCGCATCTACACGAGAGTTAATTTCTCTTAGCACTTTTTCTTCAAAATGCACGCGCCATTCTTTTGCAACGTCATCATATAGGGTTTGGGCTTGGCGAGCTTGTTGGCGTTGTTCGGCGGTAAGGTCACTGCTTAGCACCTCTAAACGGCGTAAGCGCATGGCTAATGCCCCCACGGTTAGCGCAGGCATCTTAGAGAAAAAGCCCCCCCCCGAATTGCCATATAGCTCTTGACCACGAACATAATCTTCTAGCCCTTTTGCCATCGTAAGGGCTTCTTTTACGTCTGTCTCTAGCTGATATTGCGTTGACATGGCACGCCTCCTTTTTATGCATAAATAATCATAAGGGTTCACAAAGGTTCACAAGGGTATTGACATCCTCTTTTTTTGGCATACTATCAATTATACAGCAAGCACACAGCAAACCGTAACCATTAACCCCTAAAGGAGAGGCTATCCATCATGCAAGCCTTGTCACTGTTCCTTACCACAGAACGCCTAGTATTACGTCCGCCCACCGAAATCGACATTCCCAACTTGTACCAGTACATTCGGGATGAGGACGTGGCACGCAACACGCTTAATATCCCAAACCCTTACCCTGATGGGGCGATGGAAGAGTGGCTTGCCTCTGCAAAAGTTCACCTTGAGGATGGCACAGGCTACCCCTTTGGCATTTGCCAAAAGGAAGAAAATGAGGTCATGGGAGTTATTAGTATTTATCTCGATTTGCGCCACAACGCGGGCAATGTGGGCTATTGGATGGGCGCACCGTTCCGCAGAAATAACTACACTACCGAAGCCTTAAACTGCATTATTGCATTTGGCTTTCAAAACTTAGGGTTAAACCGTATTCAAGCCCGCTACTTCACGTTTAACCCCGCCTCACGGCGCGTCATGGAAAAAGCAGGCATGACCTATGAAGGCACGCATAGGCAACTTTACTTCAAAGATGGCGTGTATGTGGATTCGGGCATGTGTGGCATCTTGCGCCAAGATTGGCAACCCACCAGCTAAGATTCTAACGGGGCAATCACCTTGATTGCTCCTATAATTTTTTGTAGATTTATATAGATTTTAAGCGTCCTCTATACTTGTTTTGCGGTTGATTGTGATACAATGCACGAAGGCTTCTTAAAGGCGGTGCGCCACAAGGCACGCCCTAACTAAGAATCCTTATCGTACAAAAATCACAGGACAACGCGCATGGACTTTTTAACGCTTCCTTTTGTGTTCTCACTCATTGCCAGCACGATTACGGGCATCTTTACAGTTGTTGTGCTGGGGCGATGGTGGCAGGTGCGCCATAAAAAAGGCAAGATGCACCTTTTGGCATGGGGTATTGGCTTATTGATGTACTTCTTGGGCACATTGAGTCAAGTGGTTTTGGCGGTGGTCTGGAGTCCGTTTTTCTTTTCGTTATGGTATTGGACAGGTGCGCTGATGGTTGCGCCGTGGCTGGGGCAAGGCACAGCCTATTTGCTGATTCGGCGCGGAAGCATTGCCCGCAATATCCAAATGGCACTCATTTTAGTGATGTGTATGACGTTGCCATGGACGCTGTTTTTTACGCCATATAACCCTTCAGCATGGGAACAAGGCGTAGATATTACCGTGATTTATCGTGACCACCAAGACCCCGAAACAGGCGCGACCATCGCAGGCATTATGCAAGGTAGTTCACGCGGTACGGTGCGCTTCTTCTCGCCCATCATGAACGTTTGGGGGACATTGTTATTGGTGGGGGGTGCGATTTACTCGGCACGCCTGTTTAGAAAAAAGCAAATTATGCCCAACCGCATGTTCGGTAATGTGTTAATTGCCGCAGGGGGCTTACTGCCGGCTGTTGGCGGTGCGCTTATACGGCTTGGCGACCCCTCATTTAAGTATTTTGGCGAGATGGGTGGCGCAATCCTTATTTTTATTGGCTTTCTATACGCCACTAGCATCCCCAAGAACGCCCCCCAAACCGAAGAACTTACCGATGCCAGAGTGGCATTAGAGACAGGCAACGCCTGATGGGTGAAGCACGCCAAACGCGCCAAGTGCGCCCCTTTAACGACAAGCTCGGCATTATTCCGTTGCGCTTACTGGATTGGGCGGTGTTATGGATTTGCTTGGGCTGGATTGCGCTTATTCTGTTTCAGTGGCTTGCGAGTGGTACCCCTTTTACGGTGTATGGCTTGCTGAAAGAGGTTCACAACCACTTTGGACGCTTTGCGCTTCTCATTGCCCTGCTGATGTTTGGTGTATCGTGTTACATCGGTTTATTGCGTAGCGCAGATGTTACGCCTTATTTTCGACGTGGCACCTACGTTATTTTTGGTATGGTACTGATGCAGGCGGGGCTAGGCGTGCTAATGATGCTTTTAGGCGGACGCAGTGGCGAAGAAGTCCACATCCTCTACGGTTTAGGGGCTGTGCTGGCGTTGCCGTTCTTCATTTTTGTAGAAACCACCGCCGAAAAACGCCCAGCCATGGGGAGCTATATGTGGGGGTTTGCATTGCTGGCGGGGGTCATTACGCGCTGCTTGGCAACAGGGGCAGTGATGTAAGAGGCGCACATAAGCGAAGTTAGACAGAATATAATCATTGTCTCATCTAAGAGTTTGAATCATATTGTATGATATGATGCCTGATATTTGACATTGGAGACTACACTATGCAGAAACACAAACAACCACCTCTTGCAGATGGGCTGCCGCTTGTAGGCAGCGTGCTGTCACTGGCAAATGATTCAATTGATTTTATCTGCCGTCAGTATCAAAAGCATGGAAGCGTATTTAGAGTCCGCGCCCTTAACAACGAGTTTAAGGTACTTGCGGGACCAGAACTCAATCTCCGCATGGCATCCGAACCCGAAGTGTTTAGTGCGTGGGATGTGTGGGCAGATATTGTTAAGGACTTTGGGGCTAGAAAGACCATCGCCATGATCGATGGTGCGGAACACACGCAAATGAGAAGCCTCATGCGCCATAGCTTCTCAAAGCACACCCTCACAAACAACCTTCCCCCAACAATTGAGGTCATTCGTGGGCGGATTCATGAACCCAACCTTCATGAGCGCGTGCCTGTGGTAGAGTTTATTCAGCAGATTACCGCCGATACGCTAGGGCTACTAAGTAATGAGCGCGTTCCTGGTGAATACTTTAAGGATATTGTGTTTTGGTGGAATACGCTCATTGAAGTGTATTTTGTACGGAAACACCCCCCCCAATACCTCCAATCAGAAACCTATGTTAAAGCCCGCACTCGCGTTAAAGAGTTTGCTAGGCAAATTATGGCAGACCGCAAGCGCGAAGGGGCAATAGACGAAGATGCCAATTTCCTAGATAATTTAGCCACCACCAACGCAAATTCACCCGATACGTTAAGTGAGGACGAGGCATTGTTCTTGTCACTAGCAGCGTATTTTGCAGGTTTGGATACAGTGGCAAATGTGACATCGTTCTTGCTATATGAACTGCTAAAGCACCCCGACGTTTTGGCGCGTGTACGCCAAGAATCGGATGCGCTTTTTGCCAATGGTGCGCCCTCTGCCGAAGGGATGCGAAACATGCACACCCTGCACAATGCCGCCAAAGAAACGCTTAGGATGTACCCCATTGCAGGCGTACTCCCGCGCTATGCCGCCAAAGACTTTGAATTTGAGGGCTATCCCATTAAAGAGGGCGAGTTCTTTATGGCAGCCGTTGCCGCTACGCATTTTTCGCCTCACATCTATAAAGACCCCTACGTTTGGGATATTGAACGCTACGATGCCCCTCGTAGCGAACACAAGACACGCGGTGCATTTGCGCCGTTTGGGTCGGGGCCTCATACGTGCTTGGGGGCGGGCTTAGCAGAAGTGCAAATTGCCACCATTACCGCCACACTTCTGCATGAAGCTGACTTTGTGCTAGACCCACCCAATTACAAGCTCAAGCGGACGTATACGCCTTCGTTAAGCCCCAAAGATTTTGGGATTCACTTTACAGAATGGCGACAAGGATAAAACAGGGTAGGGGCGCAAGGTCTTGCGCCCTCAAAACACCGTCATGACAAAAGGGCGATTCACCGAATTGCCCCGACACGGCATAAAACAATTGTTCGGGGTACGGTTCTATTGGGGCTTGGATGCCACCAACGCTGTCCACTTGCCATCTTGTACCACCGTGCCATCTTGCTTTACTACCTTCACGGCTTGCGTAACCCACCCACCCCCAAACTTGGGCGCATCAACTCTTTCGGTGGTTGTCATTTCTACGTGGATGGTATCCCCAATAAACACGGGGGCTTTAAAGGTAAACTCTAGCCCACGAAACGCTAAAATAGTCCCTAAATTTGTACCCAATTGATTCACTAAGCCTGTGGCAAAGGATAGTGTAAGCATCCCATGTGCAATCCGTTGTCCAAACATGGTCTTTTTGGCATATTCGGCATCAAAGTGTAAGGGGTTGTAGTCGCCAATTGTGCCACCAAAATTGGCAATATCGGCTTCGGTAATGGTGCGTCCTTGCGTTACAAACACTTCGCCCACTTCAGATTCTTCATAAAACATGCCTTGTGGTCCCTGTGGGGTATATTTCATCGTAAAAACTCCTTTTTTGCAAATAAAGTTATTGAGGTGCTAGAGGGGATATTAACGCGTCCCCCCATCTCTGCACAATATCATTAAGGGGTACTTGTTAAAGGAGGCAAAAGATTCGTGGGGGTGTCACTTTCCCCATTTGTTGTTTTATCGGTTTCCTTGCCGTTTTCTTTAGCTTCTTTCCCGTTTTCTTTGTTGCTTTCGGCTTCTTCACTTTCTAGCGGTTTCACCTTTAGCAAGAAATGCACTTTGCGAATCCTTCGCCCCTCAATAGAGCGTACCGTTAGCGTAAAGCTAGGGTTTTCCAGCATCTCTCCCACATGAGGCACATGCCCCATTTCGGTATAGATATAGCCGCCCAGAGTGTCATATTCGCTATCATCAATGTGTAAGCTCATCATGTCGTTAATGTCGGCGATGTTCATGCTGGCATCAATGACGTATTCGTTATCGTTTACTTTGGTGTATTCGGCTTCTTCGTTTTGGTCGTATTCGTCACGAATGTCCCCGATAATTTCTTCTATCAGGTTTTCAATCGTGACCAAACCGCTTGTGCCACCGTATTCATCCACCACAATTGCCATGTGGACATTCTCTTGTTGCAGGCGTTTTAGCAAGTCATCGGCGGGCAAGGTTTCTGGCACAAAGAAGGCGTTCCTAAGCATCTCACGGATTTGGCGGGTGGTTGCGCCCCCATTACGCCATGTTACCAGCAAGTCTTTGGCATAAAGCAAGCCCACCACGTTATCTATGGTTTCTTCATATACCGGAATCCGTGAAAAGCCACTGCCAATAAACGTATCTAGGGCTTGTTCCACCGTGGCGTTTACGTTGATGGCAACAACGTCCATTCGTGGCACCATCAATTGGCGAGCATCGCGCTCATCCAGTTGCAGCACACTGTAAATCATGTCTTTTTCGCCTTCGGCAATTTCGCCGGCGTTGACCATCGTCATGATTTCTTCTTCGGTAACGGTGTTTACATATCTTTCGCCACCAAATGCTGATGCAGTCAGCTTACTTAGTCCTATCATGAGTGTTGTCAGTGGCGAAAAAACCGCCATCCACACCACCAGTAAGGGCGAGGCAGTACGAGCAATCGCCTCAGGGTAAGCACTGCCAACCCCTTCGGCTGCCACATTGGTTAAAATGAGTACCCCCAATGCCAGAAGAAGCGCAATCGCAATCCCCCCAATTTCGCCATACGTGGCAACAAAGGGTAAGATGTAATGGCGTGTTGCCAAATAGGCAATAAAGAAATTGAGGAGGGTTTGGCTAATTAAGTAAGTGAGCGTTAGACTGGAGCGAGGCACTAGCAAGGACAGTACGCGCTTTGCGGAGGTATTTCCCGCGTCTGATTGCTCTCTAAGTGGCGTTTGTCGTGTGTTCACCAGGGCAGCATAAGCCACCGTCAACAGAGACCCTAGCAAAATTAGCCCCAAGATAGACACTAGGCTATCGTCCAACCTATTACCTTTCTACTAAATCCTGCGAAACGCAAAAAGCCCAACAAGGGAATTGTTCGGCTCAAATAGCTTACTATGTCATTGGCGTATCGGTCAGGCTTATCCACGGGTTTTTATAAACATATCCATTTCACTATGATATAGTCTACCACAGGTTAAAGCCTTCGCAACAGGTAACGGTGCTATTTTTGCGTTCTACATCAAATATGCGTTACAATAGGCTTGTGTCACTATTCGGTTACGAAAGCGTTTTGTCCATGACAGAAGCACTCTCATCCTCATCAGCTACCACCCCATTAGCCACCTTGCACCTTATCTCTTACCTTAATTGGGAACGAGAGGGCGCAAAGTCCTTTGAGTTAAGTCGGATGGAACTCCTAGACATCTTAGATGTTTTGGTTGATAAACACCTTACGCCCTCGTTGCCCATGCAGCCTACCCGCGATGAAACCCTAATGCGGCGGTCTGTGGGTGTCTTGCTTTTAGGTGGGCAAACCATCATCCTAGAGGACATTGCCCAAGTACGCCCTGCGCTGGTGGAAAATATCTTGCAAAAGAACCTTCAGCAAAAAACAGTGTATGTGGGCCCCTTTTACGTTCAAGTTGACGGCATCCTAAATAGTGGTGAAGCCCTCATCCGTGACCTTTTGATGGGGCAAGATAGCCTACAACGCCACCATCTTAAACGCCCGCGCGTGGCTTATTTTGCGCGTACTGCTCAGTATGGTAGCCAGTTTCCACAAATTTTGCGGGGCTTTGGCATTGATGCCGTTATCTTTGTGTTTAATGAAAACATGATGCCCTTGCCCTTCCGTTGGGAATCGCCCGATGGTAGTCAAGTGTTGGTCACGCACTATCGCCCCCACAACACGCTAGAAGAAAGTATTCAGCACCAACGCAACTCACAGCCTGATGGTCCCTTCATTTGGATGCACCCCTTTAATTCAGAACATCCCGAACCGCCAAACCACCCACTTCCCAGTGGCATTATTGCCTATCAAGCCACGCCCGAAGCGTTTACAAAAGACCTGCGCGAAAACCTACCCGACCACTTGCGCCCGGCGCTTCGTGGCGAAGCCCACTTGCTAGATAATGCGTATCGTAGCGGACGCTTTAGCGCACGCCAGCACCTTAAGCACGCCAATGCCCGCCTGCAAGCCGCGCTTATTCATCGTGTAGAACCGTTATTAGCACTTGCCAGCACACACGGCAAAGCAAAGTTTGACAGCAACACACGCGCCCTTTTAGCACATGCTTGGCGACAATTGCTCCAAAGCCAAACACCCGAAGCTGTGGGCGGTTTGGGCGTGGATGAAGTAGAACAAGCCACCCTTAGCCGTCATCAACAAGTAGACTCTCTTAGCGATGCCCTCATTAAGCGTGGGATGGATGCGTTTAACAGCATTAACGAAAACAAAGCCCCCACGCGCAACTCAAACCCCCTCCGCCAAACCTATTTAGTGGTGTGGAATTGGCATGGCACGCGCGTTAAGGGTGTGGTATCGCAGACATTGCGCTTGCCCCTACAAAAGACCCCCCAAACACTTTATGACCCCAACGGGGAGCCGATTCCGTTTGCATGGAACGAAGAAACGCAAACCATTAGCTTCAGGGCGGATGTGCTAGGGATGGGGTATCGCACCTACACCCTGGATATTGGCGAGCAAACATTGGGCGAAGGCAAGCGCACACTTCGCAAAAAAGAGACCTTCATCCAACAAAGCGAAAATATCCGCCTCTCTGTTGATAATGACCGTCTATCGTGGTCGTGGGGGCGTGGCACTATTGATGACTTGCTCTCATTTTATGACAACGGCGACAACGGCACCGCCGAAGCCTATGCGCCCCCCATTGAAGATGTGATTGTTAAAGCCACACTGATGGACAACGTTTATAGCGAAATTACGCCCATCTCGCAACAACTGGTATTGCATCACCAGCTTCAAATTGCGCCCAACCTTGAAAACGGCAAACGCCCCAAAGGCTTGCGCCCCCTAGACATCGTCACACGCGCCACGTTTTACGATGACATGGGCGGCTTGCACTTGCAAATAAGCGGGGTAAATAACGCCCGTGACCATCGCCTACGCGCCCACATTAACAGTGGGAAGCGCGCCGAAAAAGTGTGGGTTGGCGCACCCTTTACCCTCTCTGAACGGCGAGCGCACCTAACACAAGTGATGCAAGGCGTAATTGCCCTGCAAGATAACGCTGGCACATTAGCCATTTATAGCGATAGCACGCCTGTTTACGAAGCCATCGCACACGCAAACCAAACGCACATTGCCCTAACGCTCTTGCGGGCAGTAGGCTATGCCGACAAAGGGCGCACCATTAAGGCAGAAGGAGCGCAATCACAACGCGCCTACCAAAACGGGTTATGGCTTCACCAAACGCCATCCTTAAACCCCGCCAATTTGCTAAGAACCGCCCAAACCACACATGCGCCCCTTTATGCCCAACAGGTCGAAACACACCCCATTGACGGCGAACAGAGCTTTTTAGCGTTGGACGGCGATAATGTGGTAATGACGGTGCTTAAATCCCCACAAAATGACAAAGGTTGGCTTATTCGCTTGCTAAACCCCACAGCAAACCCCACAGAAGCCACCCTACGTCCCTTAGGGCGGTTAAATGAGGCGCGTTACCTTAACCTAGACGAAACGCCCCTTAACGACGGGTCTTCGCCCACAGTGCAAGGCAATGTTATCAGCGTAAAGCTAAACCCACACGAAATTAAGACGCTCCACTTGACATTTGAGTAAGCGTTGCACAATTAAAAGTACGCCCTCATAAAACGCTGGGGGTGTGTTTTTTGCCACAACATCTTAGTTTTTAACAAAGGCATCAAGGAGGCTTGCGGTGGTATAATAAGCGTAAAATAACCGCCCAAAAGGACATTTTTCTATGACCAACGATGACCTTACTAAAGCCAATATTCTTCATGCCAAAGTGAAGGACGGCGTGCCTTCCTCTCGTTATCTTGTGCCTTTTCGTAACATCCGCGATGCACTCGGCTTACATGCCAAAACTGCCTCCAGCAAAACCTATTTAATTGGCTATGACCAAGACGGCACACGCATAGAACTAAGCTATGGCGACTTTACGGCAAAAGCGCACCAAGTAGCCAATTTACTGTATGACGACCTTAAAATTAAGCGTGGCGAGCGCGTGGTAATCATTGGGCATAATCATGTGGATGTGGTGATTATTTACATGGCGTGCTGGATTGTAGGCGCAACCGTTGCCCCCCAAAACGTTGCCGAAGATGATAAGCGCATTGCATTTATCTTGCGCAATAGTGGCGCACGCTTGGCGTTTGTACTGGGCGATTACATTGAGCGTTCCGAACACATCATTAAAGGGGGCAACGGCGACGACGGCGAGCTAGGCGCACCCAATATCGAGGGTGTGATTCAGGTGGGGGGTACGCCCAGAGACGGCTATTTGCAATTTTACGATGTCGTTAAAAACCGTCCCATCACGTACTTGGGCGATGAAAGTGGCGCAAAAAGTGGCGATGTATCCCTTTTAGCAGGCAATGAAAACGCCCCCACCCTAGAAGATGAGGCGTTACTAGTATACACCAGTGGCACAACAGGCACACCCAAAGGCGTTGTACTCACGCAATATAACTTACTGGTAGATGCACAAGGCATTGCCCAATGGCATCCCATCACGGGCAACCAACGCCTTATGTGTGTGTTGCCCATTCACCACGTCAATGGCATTGTGATGACGCTCATTACGCCCATGACCGTTGGGGCTTCTACGGTGCTGAATCATCGCTTTAGCGTAAAAACGTTTTGGGAACGCATTGCTAAAGAGCGTGTGCAAATCGTGTCTGCCGTCCCCACACTCTTACAATTTTTGCTGGACGAAGCCAAACAAAACATCAAAAACGGCGATACGCTTTACGGTAACGGCATCAATCGCCTAGACCTGAAGCCCTTTAGATATGTCATTTGTGGCGCAGGCACACTCCCGATTCAGCTTGCTAAAGACTTTGAGAATACGTTTGGGTTTAAGGTGATTCATGGTTATGGATTAAGCGAAACCACCTGCTTTAGCTGTTTCTTGCCCCCTAATCTGGCATGGGATGAGCATCAATTATGGATGCAAGACTATGGCTACCCCAGCATCGGCTGTGCCATTGCGCCTAATGAGATGGCAATCTTTCATCCTGATGGCGAGGGGCAACGCCTAGCCGCAGGGCAACGCGGTGAAATTTGTGTGCGTGGGCATAACGTGATGCAAGGCTATTACAATCGCCCCGATGCTAACCGCGAAACCTTTAAGTTTGGCTGGTTTAGAACAGGCGATGAAGGCTTTTATGAAGAAGACGCACAAGGGCGACACTTTTTCTTTATCAGCGGGCGTATTAAAGAGCTTATCAATCGTGGGGGCGTAAAGTTTAGCCCGTTTGACATTGAAGAAGTGCTATTAAGCATTGAGGGCGTAAAAGTAGGCTTAGCCATTGGTTTTGAGAACGACTATTACGGCGATGAAGTGGGCGCGTACATTGTGCTAGACGAGGGCGCAAGCCTTAGCGAAGAGGAGATTATCGCTAAAGCCCGTGAGCAATTAACGTTTGAAAAGTCGCCCAAAGTGGTTGTCTTTGGCACAGAAATCCCCGTCACATCCACTGGCAAATGGCAACGCCTACGCCTACGCGACCTCTTTTTAGACCATAAAGGCACCCAATTTAGAAAATAACCCAAAGGGCGCAGAATTTGCGCCCTAATCGCGTGACAATTCTTGAAATTCAGTGTAATATAAAACCGTTATCATACAGAAAAATAATGAGACTTTTTGTAGGAGACCTCATGAAAAATCGTATTGTTCGCAGCGTGTTATTTTTAATGATGTGCTTGACGGGGGGAATCTGGATTGTGCAAAGCCAATCCAACCTTGTCGGTACAATAAGCGTAGAGCGCGGTAGCATAGAAATTAAGCGCGTGGACACCGAAGCATGGGTTACGCTAACCCGTGAGAGCATTGTTGGCTCTGGCGATAGTATGCGCACTCTAGCCGATAGCCAGGCAACACTGGCATTTTTGGCAAGTCAAGTAAGCATTACGCTAAAGCCCGAAACAGAAATTGTGATAGACCAGCTTCAACAACAAGACAATGTGGTCTTGGTAACGCTAAAGCAAAACAACGGTGAAGCGATTCATAGCGTGTCACCTACCGGCTCACTGCCCATCACCCTAGAAGTAAGCACGCTCAACTTAGGCGCATTTACCCAAAACGGTAAGTTCACCATCCAAGCCAACGCCGATAATAGCTATGTCCTTAACGAAACGGGCGATGTGATTGTACGGGCAGGGGGCAGCGTCCAAACGCTTGCACCCGCCACGGGCGTAAGAATGGGTGAAAAAGGTTTAAGTGCGCCCTTACCAGCAACAACGGTTTCTGCCCTCACTAGTGCCATTGATGGCATTACTGCCACACTCGCCACCGAAATTGACGGCGTTCTGAATGTGCGTAAGAGTCCCTCTATCGATAGCGAAGTGCTAGGGCAAGTGGATGTTAGCCAAGTGACGCGCGTTTTAGGCGTTAGCAGCAACCAACAGTGGTATCGCATCCCTTATAAATCGGGTGCGGGCTGGATTTCGGCAGCAGGCTTAATTGTTGAAACCGAAGTTAGCCGTTTGCTGGTCTTTGAAATGGATTATGTTGAAGTGGATGCTTCCGCCGTTGCCATTGCCACGCCAGCACCCGTTGCCGAAGCGCCCGCCTCTGTTGCCAGTAGCTATAGCGTGCTAAACGACTATAGCCTAAGCGAAGTCACCATGTTGGCGCAGCTTAACGATTGGCGAGCGAGTGTCGGATTAGCACCCTTTAGGCTCAGTCCAGTATTATCGCAAATGGCAGAAAACCAAGCCCGTTACGTGCTGTCCTTCCCATCGTTGCCATCGGATATTCACCGTGATGCAGACGGCACATATCCGATGGAACGCGCCCTCAATAAGAAATATAATTGGCCCTTCTATGCCATTGCAGCGCGTATGGCGGTGGGTGAAAATACCTATGCGGGCGCAACCGAAGCGGTGGCGGTAAAGTGGTGGCAAGGCTCAACCACCCATAAGAATACGGTTGAAAATGCGGGCTACCGTGAAATTGGCATTACATCCTTGCCTCATACCTATGGCAAGATATTTGTGATTGTGTTTGGGGCGCGTCCAGATATTTTACCCGCCCTAATTGACCCCACCACCCAAACCATGTACCTTACCACCGAGCAATACAAGTTCTCGGATGGGGGTAACTGGCTGAAACAGGTGCAGGAATACCAAATTTTGAACTCCCCCCTTAGCCAAATTGATGAAGGCGCATGGAAGCCGTTTGCCGCTAAAGTACCCGCCCCCACACAAGGCAAATTTACGTTAGCATTGCGTGGTAACGGCAAGGTGGTGATGACAGAAGTGGATGCAGGCGACAGTGTGGCGTGGTTTACGTCTAATTTGTCGCTCTTGTCTGCCCCTAGTGGTGGGGGCGCATCCCCCTTTGCTACCAGTACGCCACGCCCATAAGATAAACGCGCTACAGGGTGCTTAACGCCCCTTGTGGTTTTATTCTGTGTATGACATACCCAAAGGATATTGCCCCATGAAACGCTTTTTGCTTGTAATTTGTCTTGCCCTGTTTAGCATGTCAATTTCAGCACAAACGCCCCCTGTTGTTCGCATTGGGAGCGAGCTATTTACTGAAAGCATTATTCTGTCGCAAATGGTCAAGATTGCCCTAGACGAAGCAGGCATCCCGACCGAAGACAGAACTCAGCTTGGTGGCACAGATGCCAACCGCAACGCCCTCTTAAACGGGCAAACCGATGTATATGTGGAATACACAGGCACAGCGCTCTTTAACTTCTTTACCGACATTGAATGGTTTGACCCCAACGCGCTTAACAAAGCCGACCCCATCGCAGGGTATAGTGCCGTTAGCCAAATGGACAGCCTTTTTAATGATTTGGCGTGGTTGCATCCGGCACAGGGTAGCAATGCCTATGGCTTGGTGGTAACACGCAGTTTTGCCAGCACCAATGGCTTGGCAACGATGAGCGACTTTGCCACCTTTGTGAACGGTGGAGGAACTGTGCTATTGGTGGCAAACGAAGAATTTGCCTCGCGTCCCGATGGCTTGCCCGCGTTTGAAGAAGCCTATGGTTTCGACATAGACGGCTCGCAACTGCTGGTTATCAACGGATCTACCACATCGCTTACCGAAGAAGCGGTGTCCACAGGCGTAAATAGCATTAACGTGGGCATGGCATTTACCACAGACGCGCTCATTGATGCCTATGACCTTGTGTTACTGCAGGACAATTTAGGGGCGCAACCCCTCTTTCAGCCCGCGCCTGTGTTCCGCCAAGAAATTCTTGCCGAATACCCACAAATTATGGGCATTCTAAACCCTATCTTTGCCAGCATTACCAGTGATACCCTTCGTACCCTCAACGGGCGCGTAGACACCAACAAAGAAACGCATGAAAGCGTCGCTCGCGCTTATCTTGAGGAAAACAATTACTTTAGACCTATAGAAGAACCAGAAGAAGAACTAGAGGATGAAGAAAGCAGTGGGGGATAAACCCTAAGAACAATGTCCACAAGTGTAATAACTAGGGTGGGCATTGGGAATACAGTTTGGGGCATCGCGTGTGCCATGCCCCAATTAATTTAGCGTGTTTATCCGCCAGCAACCGCGCAACTAATGAGCCCTAGTGCTTCTAGGATGTCGTTAAACAACGGAATTTGGCAATATAGGTTCAATTGGTCAATCGCAACAAAACCCACTACCGAAATACAGCAACAAAACATCAACAAGCCCAAGCACCCAAACAAAATCATGCGCGTGGTGTTATTGGTTGCGGGTTCACGCATGGCATAAGGGTCATAATCATAGCCGGGTGGGGGTGGCGCGCCATAGCCTTGTGGCTGATAGTATTGCGCGTCCGCGCCTGCGGGGGCTTGATAAGGGTCACTATAGGGCGCAGCTTGCCCTTGTGGTGCATAAGGGTCGGTGTAGGGGGGCGTCGCTGGGCGATAGGGATCTGCCGACGGTGCGGGTTGTGCAGGGGGTGAGCCTGCGGGTGGCTGATATGCACTAGCAGAAGGCGGTTGTTGGGGCTGTGTGGGCTGATAATTAGGTGTTTGTGCCGTAGCTGGCGCAGAACCCGCCCGCACTAGCTCAAAGCCCAACGTCACCGTTTCGCCCAAACCAATCATATCGCCATTCTTTAGCAAAATCGCACCCGTCACACGCTTGCCGTTAATAAACGTGCCGTTGGTACTGCCTAAATCCTCTACCGTATAGCCATCTGCACCGCGGGTAAAACGCAAGTGATGACGACTAACTTCGCGGTCATTGATAACCAGTGTATTCGTAATGTCTCGTCCTAGCGAAAGAGCTTCATCGCGTAGTTCAAAAACTTGATTCGGCTGGGGTCCCCGCCGCATGACAAGACGAAAGCTATCGCCAGTTTGCATAGCCATCTCTCCAGAATAAGCCCAATGAAAACAATGGAAGTATAGTTTTTTTTGCGAAATGTGTCAAATGATGACACCGTATGAATTGACGAAAGACAGCCTCTGTCCGCGTATACATTTTATACAACATCCTGCACACGAATGAGTTCTGCCAAGTTACTGCCAATAATGCGGTATTCGTTGTTAATTTTAAGTTGCATGGGCCCATTGAACGGCGCAACGTGCAACACTTCTAGCGTGGCGTTTGGCATTAAGCCTAGGGCTTCTATGTACTTTAAGCGGTCACTCTCACGGGTACGCATGCGGGTAACGCGCACGTGGGCATGAGGGGTAACTTGTGAGAGCAAAATATCTTTTGGGGTTTCGATGGTGGCAGTTTTGCTAGGGATTGGCTCACCATGAGGGCAAAAGTGCGGATGCCCCGCCATTTCTTCCATGCGGGCAGTAATGGCTTCACTTGTGCCAATAGCAAGGCGGTTGGCTTCGTCATACACCACGCCCCAATCAACGCCCATCACACTCACCAAGAACGCCTCAATAATGCGATGCACGCGCAAGTGCCGAAGAGCTTCTAGTCGTCCCTGTGTGGTAAGACGAATCCCTTTATACGGCTCGTGATCTAGCAAGCCACTCTCTTTAAGGCGATTCACCACACGATTAACGGCAGGCGCAGTCACAAACAGCATATCCGCCAACGCCGATGTGCCAACAAAGCCATTAGCATCACTACTAAAATCTGCCAAGCGATAGATTTTAGACAGATAACCGCGCATTTTGCCCCCTGTGTTATCATCCTCAAGGGGCTTTTGGGGGTGCGAAAGCGTGTTCATAGCATCCTTATCTACCAACCATGCTCAAGACGCGCAATCAGGCGTTCTGGCAAATTGTGTTGGCGCATACGCTTTTGCACATCCGCAATATCATAAGCCAGACGGCGATGCTCGAATGTGCCTTTCTCAAGGTCAAGAATGGCATAAGCAGAATCAGGGTTTTGGTCGCGGGGTTGCCCAATGCTTCCGGGGTTAATAATTTGACGCTTGCGTGCCATATCAAAGGGTTGCCCATAGCGCGGTTCACGGGCGCGAGTGTCGCCGTTTTCGCCTACCATCTCATAAATCACGGGTTGATGAGTATGACCACATAGGCAATAAGGCGTTTCAAAATGAGGGAAGTTAAGTGCCGCCACCAATGGCTCTAGCACGTATTCCCATACGGGTTCACGGGGGCTGGCGTGTACCAGCGTGTAATCCCCAATGACAAACGTCACCGGCAACGCCTCTAAATAGGCAACGTTGGCGGGCGTGAGTGTGTCTTGCGTCCACTCTACGGCGCGGCGTGCATCGGGGTTAAACGTTCGTACATCCAAACGCCCCAATGCCGCCCAGTCGTGATTCCCTGCAAGACACAAATGAGGCATTGTGTTTAGCAGTTCCACACATTCGTTAGGGTCGGGCCCATAGCCGACCACATCTCCTAAACACCACACAAAGTCCCATTGACCTTTTGCATGGTTGACCACTGTTTCAAAGGCTGTTAAATTAGCATGAATATCTGAAATAACAAGAATACGCATAAGAGCAAACCCTATCCCACCGACAGGAACAATTGATAACGTTTATAATAGTCCATATTAGCATGTTTTTGAGGATGTTGCGACAAGGAAGCCATGCCAATTTCAATAAGATGTGTTTTTGCCACCGTATATACCCTCCTTACCCTTACATTGTCTGCGTGTAACTTAGGTGTTTCACCTGCCGTTGTCCCCGTAAACACGGAAGAAACACCGCTTAACGTTCCTGTTTTGCCCACAGAAGCCACCCTACTCGGCGACCTTCAAGATGTCTCAGAGTTGATGTCGGGCATCTGCTTTGAATCCGCGTTTGATGCCCGTGAGCGCATTTTTATACTCAGAACGGCATTTGACCATATTCGCTTTTACGATGATGCCGACAATTCAAGATTGTGCAGGCGGGTAGTGCGTCGCTATCCGTTTAATTTTGATGGGGGAACGGTTCTCATTGGCGTGTGGAACTATGGCATCGGGTGTACCGCCTCACACACTATAGAGCGCGTAGAGCGTGACGACACCGCCAAACAAATTATGATTCGTGCGCGATTAAGTATTGAGGGCGAGTGCAACTACGAGCTATTGCGCCCCCTATGGCTAAGTGTCCCTAATGCCATAGATGCACAAATTGTCTTGGATGTGGTACGGGAATAAAAAAACGGGGGGCAAATTTGCCCCCCGTTTTAGAGTGTTACGTTTCGAGTGAGGTAGACCTAGACTTGCACGCGTACGCCGGGGCCCATTGTAGAAGCCACCACCACACGGCGCATATACACGCCCTTAGAAGTTGAGGGCTTGATGCTTAGAAGGGCATCAAAGGCAACACGCGCATTTTCGACGAGTTTATCTTCGTCAAAGCTGGCTTTACCAACGGGCATATGAACGTTGCCTGTTTTGTCGTTACGAAATTCCAAACGACCCGCTTTTAGTTCATTGATAACGCGCCCCAATTGTTCACCGGGAGCCACTGTACCGCCCTTAGGGTTAGGCATCAAACCGCGTGGGCCCAAAATACGAGCCACTTTACCGACCTTAGCCATCATGCTAGGGGTAGCTATAGAAACATCAAATTCCAGCCAACCGCTTTGAATTCGGGCGATAATTTCATCACCACCCACCACATCTGCGCCACCATCAAGGGCATACTTGGCATCTTCACCTTCGGCAAAGGCAAGGATGCGAACTTTACGCCCTAGCCCATGAGGAAGTAGAACGGTGCTACGCACTTGTTGGTCACTGTGACGGGGGTCAATCCCAAGTCGGAAATGAAGTTCAATGGTTTCATCAAACTTGGCGGTTGCCATTTTTCTTGCTAATTTAACGGCTTCCTCTAGGCTATAGAGTTTGGCGCGGTCAAATTCTTTAAGGGCGTTAGTGTAGCGTTTTCCTTCTGCTGCCATAGTTATTTTCTCCTGTGGTCATAATGGGCAAATGCCCTGCCACGACTTAAATTAATCGACGATTTCAATACCCATTTGACGGGCAGTACCCGCCACTTGCGCCATCGCGCCTTCAATGTCAATAGCGTTCATGTCCTTTATCTTTTCGTTGGCAATTTGGCGAATTTGTGCTTTCGTCAAACGTCCTGCCACGTCAGTAAGGGAGTTCTTTGCGCCGCTTTTAATGCCTGCTGCCTTCTTTAACAAGAAAGAAGTAGGAGGGGACTTTAGCACAAACTTGAAGGAACCATCGGTAAAGATGGTAATTTCGGCAGGAATTATTTCGCCAATTTTGTCGGCGGTACGTACGTTATATTCCTTACAAAATTGCATCAAGTTGATGCCGTGTTGTGCCAATGCGGGCCCAATTGGGGGGGCAGGATTAGCTTTACCGGCGTTAATCGCCAGCTTTACAACTGCTTTTACTTTCTTTGCCATTGTGGTTTAACCTCACTCGTTAAAATTTCATTTTAGAGACAAGGGGCTTTCGCCCCTTAAGACCTCACGCAGTAGTGTAATGAGGATGAAGGGGAAGGCTAGGCTTTTTCAACTTCCATAAAGTCTAGTTCTACGGGGGTTTCGCGCCCAAAGAAATCAACCATGACGCGCACTTTGGCTTTGTCTGGGTCAATAGCACTTACGCGCCCAATAAACTCATTAAAGGGACCCCCGATAATACGTACCTTCTCACCCACCTTAAAGTTGACCTTAAAGACGGGCTTTTCGTTGTCCATCCTATCCATAATTTGCTTCACTTCTTCAGGAAGCAGGGGCGTTGGGTCATTACCCATGCCCACAAAACCGGTGACGCCGGCGGTATTACGCACCACGTACCAAGAATCTTCATCCAGTATCATCTCTATCAAGATATAGCCCGGGAAAACGCGCTTCTCTACAGGGCGACGCTTGCCATCCTTGATTTCGATTTCTTCTTCAGTAGGGATAATCACGTCAAAAATGCGGTCACGCATTCCCATCGTTTCTGTACGCTGTTCAATGGCTTGGCGCACTTTGTTTTCATATCCACTATAGCAATGCACCACATACCAATGACGCTCTTTTACAGTGTCGGCTTTGCGGTAGGAGGCTGTACCATCATCCAGCACAATATTGACGTTATCATTACCCTCATCCAAGTAAATGGGGTCGGGGTCATAATCTTGGCGTTTTTTCTTATCGTCTGCCATGACGCAATCCTTCAAACAAACTAATAGCCACTACGCCCGCTACCTTCACGGCGAAAAACGTAAAAGGTAACGCCAGCAACCACCGCAAACAACACCACAAAAGCAATGGGTGTGCTAATGCCAAAGCGGATGAACAAGCTAAACAAGTAGTTAATCGTACCCATTACAATGGCAGCGACTAGGAGGGTTATAAGCACAATGCGCGTTAAGCGGACGGCTTCTTCACGGGTGGGCCAGGTCACCTTTTGCAGTTCTTCACGAACACCACTTAGATATTCGCGTATGTTGCCAAACGCGCGTGTTACAAAATTGCCTTCGTCTTCTTGGTTATCACGACTACGCCGACCAGGTGTAACGCGACCTTTATTGGCGGGGGCTTCTTCTGCAACAACTTCTTCTTCTTCTTCTTTACCGCGACGACGACGGCTCGTTTGATTTTCGGTGGCTGTTTCTGCCATGAGACTTGCTCCTTGTTTGTAACCTTTATAGACGATAAACGGTACAGGGTATCTTACTACCGCTTCTTTGTCTGGTAGCCTATACACAAACACCGCCTTGAGGGCGGTGTTTGGTTGCTTGAGCAGGGGTGGAGAGATTCGAACTCCCGACCAATGGTTTTGGAGACCACTACTCTACCAGCTGAGCTACACCCCTCTATTATCGCGTTATCTATTTTGTTTCTTTATAGACAACGTGCTTACGCACAATGGGGTCGTACTTTTTTAGTTCCAAGCGTTGCGAAGTGTTTTGACGGTTCTTGAATGTATAGTACATGTGACCGCTTTCAGCACTACGCAATTTAACCAGAATACGATTGCCTTTTTTTCTCGCCATGATACACCGCTTCTTCAGTTACATTATAAAATGGGATGAGTTACCAGAGCCTCCCATGGGAATTGAACCCATGACCACTTCCTTACCAAGAAAGTGCTCTACCTCTGAGCTAGGGAGGCGTGGAGAGGGGGAATTTCTTCCCCCCATCAAGTGGGCCGAGCAAGACTCGAACTTGCGAAGGCGTTAGCCAAGGGATTTACAGTCCCCCCCCTTTGCCACTCGGGACACCGACCCAAAAATGTGTTAATTGGCGTAAATTGCCGCCAAAAGCCTCCTAACGGACTTGAACCGTTAACCTCATTATTACAAGTAATGTGCTCTGCCAATTGAGCTAAGGAGGCATTTTTTTGTATTAGTAAAGTTCTTTAGTAGCTTTTACCATCAGCGTAACGAGAGCGTCTCATTGTTTTTCGCTGGCTGTATCGCCCATTGCCAGTGCCTTTACCCTTGTAAGTATCTGTTTGGGCGTGGCAATTTGGGTAGATGAGGCGCAAATTTTCTTCACTGTTATTGTCAGGGTTGCCGTCTGTGTGGTCTAGGTCAAGAGGAATGGGCTTGCCCATCCAACTGTCTAGTTTACGCACCTCACAGCAATGACCGCGCTTACCTAACAAGTACGATTTTCTGGAACGGTCTTGCTTTGCGTCACTAAGCGATTTAAGTCTATGATAAACATGCTGTTTGGCACACTCATCACAGTATTTATTCACAAGTCGTTCCTTCAGCTTATTGCAGCGGGCGCACTCGGAAGTGTGCTTTCTTGCATTTCTCATTACACCACGACTATTGTAAGATGCCGAGCAAGACTGTGAACAAATTTTGTTCCTCGATTTACTTTTCGGCAACGACAGTCCACAACATAAGCATGTGTGTTGGGTGTTATTGAGGTGTAAGCTGTTTTCTTCGTTCATGTTTGATTGTTAAGCTACGCTCACCAACCCCGAAAGTATACGCTGTCTCTTACCAAATTTCAAGACACGATTTACTTTAACGGGTGACCGTGAAAAAATGATACGAAACGAATCGCTCTTTGTCAATTGGTTTTTGTTGAATTTTTCACAGAAAGCGGAACACAGTGTCCTTAGAACGGTTCTCTTTTCATAAAATTGTCCTTTATGGGGTGTTATTGGTGGGCTTAGGCGCGTGTCGAACCGACCCCGCCAATGCACCTCTTCCTACCCAAGTTGACCCTAACGCCTTTGCTACTAGCGTCGTGATGACCCGTGAAGCACCCCCCACAGGCTTTGATACGGTCGCTTTTGAACGCATTGATGCCAACACAGAACGTCTAGGAGGCTTTAGGGCAACAGCTTCACTTAGTTTTGAGGGCGTATTTGCCCGCACGCCACGCACCACCAACGCATTAAGCGAAGCCGAAATTTTTGATAACCCCGTTACTAATGCCAGGCGCGTGATTGCATCTTTAGCCAATAACCTTACGCCCGATATTCCATCGTTGAATTATGAAGCGGTACGACTAGGCGAGGATGTGTTTTTGGTGCGCGATGGTGTGTGTGTTCAAAACGCGCCCGATGATGCCAAACTTGCCGTAGAACTAAGCGCAGGTACACTCTTAGGGGGCATCAAGAACGCCACAACGGCGTATCAACGCGCCACAGTAAATAGTGAAATCGTTTGGCGGTATGCGTTTATACCCGATGACCTTGTGTTGCCGAATGTGGGGTTTGGCGCAGACAGCCAAATTTTAGGGATGACAGGCGAGCTGTGGGTTTCGCCCACCCTAAACGCCGTCGTCCGTTATTACCTAACGCTAGAAGTCGAGAACATAACGCTCTTTGGGGGCAATTTGCCTGTTAGTGGCACGTTGTTCCTGCGCTATGAGCTATACGAGGCTGGCACGCCTGTCAACCTAAGCGTGCCGTTTGGTTGCTAGGTCACAAAGTCCCGTAGGGTGTGCTGTTTCCAGCTATCGTCGCTTAAAATTTCGGCGATGGCGTGCATCACAAGGCGCACTTCGTCATCCGTATTGTAAAAGTGGGGTGCGATGCGAATCCCTGCCCCCTCACGATAATCAATGACGATGTTGCGGGCAATCATTTCACGGGATACTTCATAAGCATGGGGCGGTGCAACCGTGACTGTGCCACCGCGTTCTGCGGTTTGGCGTGGGCTATTTACGGTATAGCCCGCCTCATCCGCTAATGCAATAAGCATTTCTGTTTGGCGCACTGAATTTTCACGGATAGCGTTTACGCCCACTTCAGCAATGATGTTAATGCCACTTTGTACGGCGTACAGTGCCACAATGGCGGGTGTGCCATTCGCTAGGCGATAGGCATCTTCACGAAGCACAAAGTCTTCGCTAAAGGCAAATGGCGTTTGGTGGGCAAACCAGCCCGTGACTTTTGGCGTGAGTGAGGCTAACAGGTCGGGGCGCACATACATAAACACACCACCACTACCCCCACACAACCATTTCAACGTCCCCCCAATGTAAAAGTCCACGCCCAACGCCGTAACATCCACAGGAATAATGCCCACGCTGTGATAGCCATTTAACAGCACTTGCGCCCCCACACGATGCGCCTTCTCTATAACGGCTTGCGCAGGCATGATATAGGCACTACGAAACAGTACATGGCTAATGCTGACTAAGCGCGTGCGTTCATCAATGGCATCAAGCAGGGCTTGTGTGTCAATGCTCATGTTATTGTCATGGCTTTTGATGGTTTCTACGTGCATATGGGGGGGCAACATGGCTTTTAGCGTATAGGTATCCGATGGAAAATCTTGGTCTGTCACCACAACTTTACCGCGTTTGGGGTCATCCCACGCCAGCGCACTTAGCAAAATGCTGTTGGCAATGCTGGCGTTTTCGTGCATCAGCACGCTTCCTTTGGGTGCGCCCATGAGGGGGGCAATGCTATCCCCCACTGCGCCTTTAAGCTCCCACCATGTCGGGTTATTGCCGTAGGGCTTGCCCCATGCCCTTACGCCCAATGTCGCCCATGTGTCGGCATAGTCTTTCAGTTTATCGTACACATCACGGGGCATTGCACCCAAGCTATTGCTAATCATGTACGTGCAAGTGTCTAAAATAGGAAATTGTGGGCGATATGCCAGCAAAGCGTTCATAAAATACGTTCATCCTAAATAAAGCTAGTCGGGCAAAGTTTGAAGGTCTATTTTGTATGAAAATCGGATAAAGTCTTTAAGATTAAGCGTTACCAAAACAGGGATATCAAACGCCAACATCGTGGCAACGATATTTGCATCATGAACCTGTTTGCCTAATGTAGAGTGATGTACGAGCAAATCCATAAGATTTTTGGTGACTGTTTCTATATCGTCTGCCACGTAACACACTTGCCGTATTGTCTCAATTTGATTCACAATAACACTTAGCGCATAAGGAATTTCAAAGGTCTTTGGGCTAGTCACCTGCACCAAGTATTCACGTATCACTTGCCAACTAATCCAAATTTCGATGTTTTTATCTAACAACGCATCAAAATACTGCCTAGCGCGAGTGTGTTCTGGAAACTGAGCATGATAGGCGCGCAGTAAGATATTTGTGTCTATAAACACTCTATCTGCCATCGTCACCATACCAATCTTCACGGCGAACAGACGGCTCTTCAAGAATTGTATGAGCGAGGATGTTCGCATGAAAAATTGCTTTTCGTTGTGCCGAAGACAGCATCTTTTGAGAGCGATTTTGTGACAGATATGCCAATAGGCTCTCTCTTTGTTCGTCTGTGAGCTGGCTTACAATTTCTATGACTTGATGATATTCAAGGCTTAGTTGAACAACCATGCGATTTCTCCTATAAATTTGTCAATTGAAGCAAGCCACGCCAAACCAAATATAAGCCCCCACACAAGAGCAATAGCACCAGCACGCCTCCAATGCCCGTAATTTGCACACCAAACCAACCAAAGAGCAATGAACAGGTAATTAGCACAGTCACTATCCCCGCGCCCAAATTACGCCTGCCACTGACCTTTTCAACATTACGGCGCGAAACGTTAATGCGATCCAGCATCATTTGTGCAGTCTCTGGGGGGATGCCCAGTTTGCCCAGTTCGGCAATCACATCTTCATCTGTTTTGCCCTCTTTAATCAGAACAGCTGCTTGATAGTAGAGTGCTAGAGCAGTGGCTTCTAAGGGTGATTTTTCGGGTTTGGTGTTAGAGGTGGGTTCTGCGTTCATCGTGGGTTTGCCTCCCTATCTGTTTTGCATAGTGTAGCACAAGACATTCTTTAACGGGCAACCCATTGGCAATCAGGCACACCGTAGGGGTTGCGCCTTGTCGTACATAATATGAATCGTGATATACTTTAGGGAAGTTGGTCTTGTCCTCATAGGAGTTATACGTTATGAAACACGGGTTTCATCTTCCATCGTCTACTCAATCGCGCATTGTGTTGTTGGTACTGTCGTTTGGGCTAATCGCCACACTCGGCTTGTCTGTGATGCTCACATCTGCCCAAACTTTTGGCAGCAACTGGACGGGCAGTTATTACAATAACACTTCTTTTAGTGGCACACCTGCGCTTACGCGCCTAGATGCCCAAATTAACTTTAACTTTGGCGCAGGCAGTCCGTTCACCGGCACCATTAACCCGGATAACTTTAGTGCAACGTGGGCAAGCTCACAAACGTTTACGGCTGGCACATATCGCTTTACAGCCATTGCCGATGACGGTGTGCGCGTTCAAATTGACGGGCAAACAGTGATTGATTCATTAGTCGCCACTGGCGGTACACAAACCCTTACGGCGGATGTCATCCTCACCGAAGGCGTACACGCCATCCGCGTAGATTATGTTGAGTTTACCAATGCGGCACTTGTCCAGTTTTATTGGTCGTCTGTCAGCACCACGCCATCTGCCACAGAGGGTCCCACTGCTACCCCTGCGCCTACCGGCTTGCCTGCGATTGCACCAGGTTCACTAACCGCCACTGTCATTAGGGCAGGTGTGCTAAACACACGCAACGCGCCCTCATTAGGGGGCATCAAGGTGGGAGAAGTTTTGAAGGGGCAAACCTACGCCGTTGTAGGGCGCAACGAAAACGCCACCTGGTTCTTGCTTCAGCTTGGTGGGTATCAGGCATGGGCTTGGGGTTATTATCTCTACATCAACAGCAACGAATTTAACGCCCCCGTTGTCAGTGGCTTGTCTGCGGTGGGGCTGCCTGCGGGCGTAACCGATACGGGCGTACTAGCAGTGACCAATGCAGGTTTGCGCCTACGGGCAGAAGCCAACATCGGCTCGGCACAAATTGGGCGCGTAGATTGGGGAAGTTTTGTACCAGTGGTTGGGCGTACCCGCGCTGGTGACTGGTACCAGATTGTTTGGAAAGGCACAGTGGGCTGGGTAGTATCGGGCTATCTTGACATTCGTCAGGGCGACTTAAACAACGTTCCTGTTAGATAAGAGACACACATCGGGGCAGGGATGTTTTGCCTTGCCCCGTTCTAACTCGCGTTTTTTGTCCGTCTAAAGTATTGTTTCTTCTCAAAAAGCGAAGCCCTGCCCTAAGGTAAATGTCATTCCTCACGCTTTTCTATCGTTATTAACACGCTGAAATAGGCACATTGTGTTATAGTTTATGAAGTAAGGGACACACAATGCCGTGTGTCTTTTGGCGATATTTTACGCATAAGGGCTTACTGTGTCCGCAACCATTCTTCTCATTCTTCAAAATCCAGAGTACCTGCGCGTTGTAGCACATACCCTTCAAAACACGGGCTATCAGGTAGTGGTAGGGCGCAAAGTGCTAGAAGGTGTAGACCTTGCCCGCAAGCACGACCCCGACCTTGTGATTACCGAGATGAAGGTTCACGATATGAGTGGACGTGAGTTAACCACCATGCTGAAAGCCGATGCTCAATTTGAAACTTTGCCCATTATTGCCATCATCGACCCTAGCGACAGCGAAGGGCGCGACTTGTGCTTAGCGGCGGGCATGAGTGGCTTTTTAGACTTACCCCTGAATGCCGACCTATTGCCCTTAGAAATACAATTCTTTTTAAGCGGTGGCTCTGAAGGCATGGCAGACGCACAAAAACTGGATGATGCCAAAAATCGTCACATGCAAGACGTGGCAAAACGCCTAGAAGAACGTATCCGTGAGCTAGAACGCCTAGACGAAATGAAAGACACTTTCATTCAGCTCACAGCACATGAGCTACGCACGCCCTTAACGCTCATTACGGGCTATAGCCGTTTGCTAGAAGACCACCCACCCCTCAAAAATTTAAGCGAGCGCGACCCCCAAATTGCCACCCTCATTGAGGGCTTAAGCACGTCGATTACGCGGATGCAAAGCATCATTGAAGAAATCTTAACGGTTAGCCGTATTATGACCAAGAAAATCGAGCTAAACGTCACCCCCTCTAACTTTGGAAACGCGGTGCGCCGTGTGCTACAAAGCTATAAAGAGGCATTAGCCGAGCGTCGCTTGGGCATTTACTTTAACCAAGCCGAGTTTCCTGTGGCAGCACGCTTTGATGAGGCACTCGTGCAACAAATGGTAAGCAACCTTATTAGCAACGCCATTAAGTACACACCTGATGGGGGCAGTATTTTGATACAAGCCCAAACCAACAACCAAATCGTGCGCTTTAGCATTAAAGATTCGGGCGTTGGGATTGCCCCAGAAATGCGCGAGCTTATCTTTGAACGCATGAGCATTGGGGGCGATATTGCCCTGCACACCACCAGCAAAACCAATTACTTGGGGGGTGGGCTAGGATTAGGCTTAACCATTTGTAAGGGCATCGTTGAGGCGCACGGGGGCAAAATTTGGGTAGAAAGCCCCGGTTATGACCCTGAACACTGTCCGGGCAGCGAGTTTATTGTCGTGATGCCCATCATCGCCAACCCCGAAGCACGCGCCAACGGTTCACGCATTAAAAAGCTTGCTTCTCGTCAATCACTGTAACACACCTCATGACCCTTCAACAGCCACCACCCTATAAAGTTCTTGTTGCCCTCTCTGCCCCGTTTTTCTTAGGGATGGCTCCCATCTTTGGTAAACTTGCCATCCAAGCAGGCGCAGATTCGTTTACAGTCGCAGCCCTTAGAACCAGCGTTGCGGTGGGCTTTTTGTGGCTTATCTATTCGCTTTTCTTTCGCAGATATTTGTATATTTACCCTGCAGGTTTAATTGGGTGCATTGTCATTGGCTCTATCAACGGCATTGGGTCACTATTTTACTATGCGTCGCTCACACAGCTTGATGCGTCCCTTGTTCAGCTTATCAACGGTTCTTATTTGGCGTTTGCGGTGCTTTTGGCTCGCATTGGGGGACAACGCACCTCTGGAATTACCCTATTAAGGGTGGGGCTGGCGTTATTTGCGCTCATCATGATTACCAGCATGAACGCTAACGGCATCAATTGGGCGGGAGTGGGGCTAATGCTGGCAAATGCCCTCATGTTTGCGGGTACGGTGGTTCTTAGCCAATATGTGCTTCATGAAATGCCATCGCCCACAGCAACACTTTACATTCTAACCACGATGGGCGTGGTGGTGGTGATGGTGTGGCTGGCAATTTCGCCCCCTGTTTCTACGGTGATGATTCAGGACGCGCTCCCTTGGATTGGCATTCTGGGCATCACGACTGCCCTCTCACGGCTTGCCATTTTTGCAGGCGTAAAGTTCTTTGGGGGGATGCAAATCGCCATTTTAGGCATTACCGAAATTGGCGTTTCTTTATTGCTGGCATCGTTTGTCTTGGGGGAAAGCCTCACATTGGGGCAATGGTTGGGCGTGGGGGTATTGTTTACCAGTATCTTGCTCATTCGCCAAAGTGATATTACGCCGTCCTCGTTGTCACCCGGCGCGTTGGTGCTGGCAAATATGGCAAGCGTTCAGTTTCATACCATTGCGTTTCATCGTGCATTTGCCACAAAAACCACCGATAACGCTGAAGGCACAATGGAAAACATCACCACCCAAGAAATGATGGCAATTCAGCGCATGATGGGCGCAGAACTAGGGGGCATAGACCCTTACCCCATTGGTAAGCTAAACCCCAAACAAAGTGAAATGCTTCATGTCCAAGAGATAGAAATACCCTCTAAACTCCGTAACCCGCTAAAGAAGCCCGAAGAATAGAGGGCAGGAAAACCCTAATAGATTTTTTCACCAGCGCGAATTGCCACCGACAAACGATTTTCGGCAGGTGTAATGGGGCAACTCCAGCCGTCACCATAAGCGCAATAGGGGTTATAGGCTTGATTAAAGTCAATTCTAAATGTGCCGTCAGGCAGCGCTTCGGGTTCTAAATAGCGTCCGCTAGGATACGTTTCCTTGCCTGCTAGCGCGTCTACAAACGGCAAAAAGAAACCGTTGGGTGTTTGGTATAGGGTTAAACGAGCTTCTTGCCCTTCTGCTAAGAAGTAAAGTTCGCCATACCGCCGATACCAGCGTGCATCGCCTGTGGAGGTTTGAATTTGTACGTCTTTCTGCTCCTCAAAGGGCTTCACAATCACCACCAAATCTAGCTTTGGATTGCCCACAAAATACTTTAGCCCCGTAAATGTTGCTTGCTGGTCGGGCTTTATGGGCGATTGTGGATGATTCTTAAAGAACTCGTCTTTTTGGGCGCGTAGGTGGATTAAGCGTTGTGCATCCATCAAAATTTGACCTTTCTTCTGTCATTTTGCGGTGTCATGGTGTATTGTCTACACCCTAAAGACGCAAGCATCATGAAGTTTCATACCCAAAGGGGGAGTAATCTCCCCCTTAAAACAAGGCTTTATCGAAGGTCTACTGTCATGGTAAAGTCACCGATACTAGTGCCGTCATAGCCCGCCACCACAATGGTATACAAGCCATCAATGGGCAGTCTGATATCCAAAGTTGCCGAGTACCGCCCACCATCATCCCCATCATCATTAAACGCAATGGGCGTGCCATCTGGGGCGCGAAGAACGATGACAGAATCAAGGGTGTTATCGCTTCCTTCGCTTAACGTAATTGAAATCACTTGCTCGGCAGTCGCTTCAAATGTGAAGTGGTCTTGCGAAAGCGTGCTTTCAATCGCACCCGTCACATCACCACTTGTAAGCAACAATTCACGGGTGCTAATGTCACCTGTCCGCAACCGAATAGACTGATTCCATGACCTCAGCGCGTTTTCAACATCGCCCAGTGCATCATAGGCAACACCAACGCTATAGTATGCTACGGCATCACTAGATGAAATTTCAATTGCTGTGTTATAGAACTCAACAGACTCTTTATATTCACCCAAGCGATAGGCAGTTGCACCCAGCCCACGCCATGCAGCCCCATAATTAGGTTCTAGCGTTACCGCTTCTAAGAAGTCGGCACGGGCAGCCACATGGTTATTCAATGACAAGAACGAATCTGCTCGCATAAAGTAATCAAAGTGGCATTCGCTATTACATGATTCAATTGAAACGTCAAGGTCAGCCACCGCGCTCTCATAGTCGCGTAGTTGGCGATAGATCACCCCGCGCCAGTAATAGGCAATGCCGTCTTGGTCATAAACGCTGATATACTCGCTCATGTCCTTGAGAGAGGTTTCATAGTCGGCTAGATGGTAGCTCGCCAAAGCTCGCCAGTAATAGGCATTCGATAGGGACGGGTCTAGGTCTAGCGCAAAGTTTAGGTCATCAAGCGCAAGCTCGTATTGCTGGCTGTTGACGTAGGCTGTACCTCTATCCACATACACACCAGAAGCGCGGTCATCCAAGTCAATCGCAGCATTAAAATCACTAATGGCATCTTCGTATTCTTGGCTGCGGTTGGCAATTTTACCCCGATATTGATACGCCTTAACGGTTTCACCGATGCTTAGTGATTTTTCAAGGTCGGTTAGCGCAAGGTCATACTCACGGAGGGCATATTGTGCTTGCCCACGATTGGCGTAATAGCCCGCCACAGTATCGTTAAGGGCAATGGCTGCGGTATAGTCTTCAATAGCTTCTTCATACATGCTCTGTTCATAGCGCACTAGCCCGCGATTGTTATGCGTTAGTGCAGAGGGGCGTAAGTCTATGGCTCGCGTGTAGAAGGCTTCTGCATCCGCATCGCGCCCTTGTCGGTATGCCACCAAACCCAAGTTGTTATAAGCAAAGTTGTATTCGTCATTTATTTCTAGCACGCGCTCAAAGTCGGCAATCGCTTCTTCGTAGCGTCCCGTATAGTAGTAAGACAAGCCACGCTCGTTAAACGCATCTGCAAAAGAGCCGTTCAGTTCTATCGCGCGCGTATATTCTACGATGGAACTGTTATAATCTTGTTCTGTGCCATTGGCATAAAATACACCGCGATAATAGAAGGTATCAGATTCTTGACCTCCCGCAGCAACTGCCGCTTCATAGTCTGCCCACGCACCCTCCTCATCTTCATTGGCATAGAACTTTAGAACACCGCGATAAGTGTACGCCAATTCTTCTTCATGCAGCGACAATGCAGCATCAAACGCCTCAAGGGCTTCGTCGTCATTGCCCAGCAAGTATTCGGCGCGTCCTAGCAGTGCATAATACCGCGAAGATTCATCGTACAGGCTAACAGCACGTTGGAAGTCACTTAAGGCTTCACGCGGTTTATTTTGTGCCAGATAAATGCGTCCACGTTGGGCAAAAGCATCCGAATCCTCGTTATAAAGGCTGATGGCACGATTATAGTAATCCAGAGCTTCATCAAACTGGTTCTCATCGAGATAAAACGACCCTAAGCGCGTCAGTGCATCATAGTTATTCTCGTCTAGGGCAAGCGCAGCCTCATAGTCGGCAAGCCCACCTTCAATGTCACCGGACTGAATTTTGACTTGCCCACGCACCGTATAAGACCCAACATCATCGGGCAAAATTTCTAGTACGCGGTCAAGGTCGGCAATCACATCTTCAGAGCTACCCACATAGCTTTGGACAAAGGCGCGTTGGCGCAGGGCATCCACAAAGTTGGGTTCTAGGTCTATAGCGCGGCTTAAGTCTTCTAGTGACCTTGTAAAATCTCCTGTGCCAAAATAGGCGCGTCCACGCCCCTCATACGCCAGCGAATAGCCCCTATCAATGCCAATGACACTGTTAAAGTCGTCTATCGCAAGGTCGAAGTCACCCGTTAGCAAGTACACACGGGCGCGATTATAGTACGCAGGCAGGCTATCGGGGTTAAGGTCGAGTGCGCGTGTATAGTCGGCGAGTGCGCCCTCATAGTCCCCGATGGCTGTCTTTAGCAAGCCCCGATTGATAAACGCCTCTAAAAATTCTTCAGAACTATCCAGTGCCGTGTCAAGGTCGGCAATGGCATCGTTATAGTTACCCGAGTTAAGGTGTGCCAGCGCACGATAAAAGAACAAGCCTTCGGCGCGTTGGCTACGAGACGCATTGGGGGCAAACGTTTCGGCACGATTAAACGATGTAATGGCATCTTGATAACGCCCGTCCAAAACCGCCACCTGCCCATCAATGAGGTTTCTTAAGAAACGGCGGTCTGTACTGGGCGGATACACAAAGCGATAATCGCGCAACATCACGCCATTCATCAGTGTGTCAGGCAAGTAAACAGGCTCGTCATAGCGTTCATTGATAAGCAGGTGAACAAAGCGTGTGTCGCCTCTTTCCTCGCTCCACACCACCATTGCACCATCATAAGTATTTAGAGCCATTTCGGCTTCTCTGGGGTCTGTGGGGTTATAAGGCAAGCCCACGATGGCTATGTTGCCTGCTTGTAGGTCACGGACAAAGCGTTCTAGTGCGTCTGTATCTTGCCCAACATTACCCAAAACCACGCCTACCTCATCGCGGCTAAAAGGGTCTGCCGCTAAGGGTGTAGAAGTCGCTGTTGGCGTATTGGTGGGCGTGCCGGTCGCTGTTGGCGTGTTGGTGGGTGTATTGGTAGGGGTAGAAGTCGGCGTATTGGTGGGTGTGTTTGTCGCGGTGGCTGTGGGTGTCGCAGAGGGCTGAAGAACCCCAACACCCACCATCACACTATCACGCGTTTCTTGGGGCAATGCCAAGAAGATAACCGCGAAAATTGCCACAATTGCCACAATGCCCGCCACCAAATAGCCTACAGAAGAGCTAGACACCACAGGAGCAAGTGTGCCAGTGCTAAAGTTGCCCGTTCCTGCGCTCACAGTTCCCGTTTGCGGGGGGGGTGTCCCCGTAACACTAGAGACGGTTTGGGTGACGGGCTTAACAGGAGCGCCCATTGTGGGTTGTTCGCCCACTAGCGTGAAAATGTTATCAACGTCATTTGACAAGCCAACGGCAGTTTCGGCTTTTGCCAGCGCGTCCTCAAACGCCTTTGCCAACGCGAAGCCTGTGGCATAACGCTGGGAAGGGTCTTTTGCCATTGACTTAATGACCACATTTTGCGCCGCCTCTGGCAAATCTGAACGTGAGCCTTTAGGCATGGGAAGCGGGTCAAAGAGGTGCATTTGTAGCACAGCCAGAGGGGTTTCGGCACGATACGGCGTATGCCCTGTAATCATTTCATATAGCACCACGCCCAGCGCGTATAAATCGCTGGCAGGCGTAAGGTCTTTTTCGCCACGGCACTGTTCAGGACTCATGTAAAAGGGTGTGCCAATAATGCCACTACCCGTTAAATCTAGCCCTGCTGTGCCACCCACCATCTTAGCAATGCCAAAGTCGGTAAGATAGGCGTTGCCTACTTTGTCTAGGAGGGCGTTAGAGGGTTTGATGTCGCGGTGTAGGATGCCATTGGCGTGGGCATAGTCTAGCGCATCGGCAAGCTGGCGCAAGATGGCGGCAATTGTCGTTAGGGGCAGGGGTGATTGTTGCTTAATGTAGTCCGAAAGTGACCCCGTGTCCAGATAGCGCATCGCCATATAGCTGATGCCGTCTTGTTCGCCATAGGCAAAAACGGGCAAAATGTGAAGATGCTCTAGCTTTGCAATCGAGCGCGCTTCGTTTTCAAAGCGTGTCTTAAACATCGGGTCTGTAGAATATTGTTGTGGTAATACTTTAATGGCGACGTATCGTTCGGTTTTGGGGTCAAAGGCTTTGAAAACAGTTGCCATGCCCCCTGCGCCAATTTGCTCTTCTATACGATACCCGCCGAGTTCACGTCCAATCATGGGCAAACCCTAGCTTCCATATCTTTAACTTAGCAATGCTTCTATTGTATAGTAGGCTACCCATAGACGCAACGCGATACACCAAAAAGCCCAAGATAGACATAAGCTTCATTTGAAGAACCCTAATTCAATGCGTCAAAGCATAGCCCAAATCACCACGCTTGTATAAGATACACACTTGATTCGTTTTACGCCTTCTGCTAAACTCAACACCCTATTGAGACAAAGTATCATATAGAAAGATTCATTATGGCGAGTAAACGCAAAATCACTACACGCACCCCTCAATTTGGGCAGAGCCGAAGCAAGTCGTTTAACACGACCAAACGCACATTTAAGCTAAATATGCAATCCAAGCGTTTTTATGTGCCTGCAATTGACCAATGGGTTAAAGTGACCCTAACAACCAGTGACATGAAAACGGTTGATAAGATTGGTTTAGTGGCATTTTTAGAACGCAATGGTCGCACCCTAAAAAGTTTGTTATAGCCAAGAAAGCGAGCCAGTAAGCATGAAGAAACTCCCGGTAACTGTATTAAGTGGTTTTTTGGGGGCGGGCAAAACTACCCTTCTCAACCATGTGTTAAACAACCGTCAAGGCTTGCGCGTGGCGGTTATCGTCAACGACATGAGCGAGATTAACGTAGATGCCCAATTGGTGCGTGAGGGTGGCGCACAATTAAACCGTGTTGAAGAACGCCTGGTAGAAATGAGCAACGGCTGTATTTGCTGTACGCTCCGTGAAGATTTGCTAGTAGAAATTGGCAATTTGGCAATGGACGGCAAGTTTGATTACCTGCTCATTGAATCATCGGGCATTAGCGAGCCTTTGCCCGTTGCCGAAACCTTCACGTTTCCATTAGATGATGAAGAAAATAGCCTTAGCGATATTGCCGAACTAGACACTATGGTAACTGTGGTAGACGCGCACAATATTATGGTGCAATTGCGCTCATTAGAAACGCTGGCAGACCGCGAAATTGGCTCAGGTGCAGATGATGACCGCACCATTGCTCATTTGCTAGTAGACCAAATCGAATTTGCCAACGTGATTTTGCTGAATAAGTGTGACCTAGCAGAAGAAAACGAAGTCAATCGCCTAGAACGCCTCATCAAGAAGATGAACCCCCAAGCGCGGATTATTCGTACCGTCAACAGCCAAATTGACCTGAAAGAAATTATCAACACGGGGCTTTTTGACTATGAGACCGCTGGTACATTTGAGGAATGGCTAACAACAGAGCCACACACGCCCGAAACCGAGGAATATGGCATTAGTAGCATGGTGTATCGTGCGCGGAAGCCGTTCCACCCCAAACGCCTATTTAATGCCATCACCAACGAGGGCATCTTAAAGGATATACTGCGGTCTAAAGGCATTGCATGGCTGGCAACCGACAGCGAAAGCGTGGGGCAATGGTCGCAGGCGGGCTTACAAATTTTGCTAGACCCCATTGGCACGTGGTGGTGTACGGTAGATGAAAGCGAATATCCCGATGACCCCCAATGGGTCGCCGAGATTAAAGCCGAATTTTTGCCCGAGATTGGCGATAGACGGCAAGAACTGGTGTTTATTGGCGTAGACCTGCAAAAAGAAGCATTGCAAGCATGTTTGGATGCGTGCCTGCTGACAGACGAAGAATTTGCACAGGGGCAAACCGTCTGGGAGAACTATGCCAACCCGTTTGAGTGGGATTAAATAAACGGGCAACCCAACGGGTGCACCCCAACACACCATAAAATAACGCATTTGTAAGGACACCCTTCTGGGTGTCCGATTTTTATATATTGTCGCGTGCATCGGGGTTTTTCACGGATGCGCCAGAGGCACGCCCCTACGTTTTTGTTTACGATTCTATTTTTAGCGTAGATGTCGTTAGGTCTATGCCATCGCGTAGGGTTTTACGATACGCGGTTTCGATATAGTCAATTTCCATGCCCGCTTTTTCGTATAAGCGCACCGCACCCGTTAGGCTTGCGCCATCCACATGAAGCGTCATTTTGCGCTTGCCACGCTCCCATATGCCTGCGAAAGAGTGGCGCAATACCGCCAATGCCAGCCCTTTCCCACGATACGCCCGCGTTGTCCCCAATGTCGTCACATAGCCCTGATTGGGTTCGCCCCACTCTTCAATACGACACATGGAAAACGCCGCAATTGCGCCATTGCTACTGTCTATCACAAAATAGCACAGCGATGAGTCAAATTTAGAGTCGTTGTCATACCACTTGCGCAAATCTTCTATCACGCGCTCTATTGGCTGTACCACAAAGCCCCAATGGTCTTGGAAGGAGTTCAGACGTGCTTCGGCATACACGGTTAATTCTTCGGGATAGTTAAAGGCGCGAATGTGAAAGCCTTCGGGCAAGGCTGGCACAGTGGGGTTGGTGTCATCAAAGTGAATTTTCATCCTGTAGAAGAAACGCGCCTTCTCAAAACCGTATTCCTCCATAGTGGCAATGCGCTGTTTATCGGCGGCAAATGACCATAGCTCTAGTGTTACTTTGGCTTCGGGAGGGCATTTCTCAATAGCTTGGCGAGCACGTGCTTCTGCCCACGTCATCATGGCGTGTTCTAGCCCTCTGCCACGATGCTCGGTGTGAATATCCATCACCATAAACACACGCACAGGAATTGCCGACGTATCAAATACCATCGCTTGGGCAATCATGCGCCCTTCAGGGTCAAAAATACAGCGCGTGGACGTTTCAACATTAAAGCGGGGGTCTGTGACCTCTTCTTTTACGTCGTCAATGCTGTGATTTGCATCAATGCCGTTATAGTGATTGCCCATATCCCACAGGGCTGCCATTTGCGCATAATCATCATCAGTGTATTGGATGGGGCGGATGCTATAGCCTTCATAGGTTTCGGGCAATATCACCTCTTGCAAGGTTTGTTCGGTCATTTTCGTTCGTCTCCTAACGGATTATCTGGTTTTGTGATGTACCAACGAAGGAAAGACAGACCATTGGCGAACTAGCACGTTCATAAATCACCTGTCTTAAAGGTTCAAAAGAGTTCATCATGTGTCATTGTGGGCTTTTTAAGGCTTTCTGTCAAGCCCTACCCATGAGGGGGCTTTTTAGGTATGATAAGGACGTTTTTGCCAACCTAATAGATTAAGCCAACTGGAGAAATTACCACCATGTCTTTACAAAAATCGAAGGCGAAACGTAACCGCCTGAACGTTTACTTAGGGTTTTTCTTGGTGTTTGTGTTGGCGGCAAGTGCGCTTGCGCCCCTTGTTCAAACCAGCCAGAACCAAGTGATTCCGCCCACACCCACCAACGCACCCCAACGCCCCACCCCCATTAGTGACCTAAGCACCATCACGTTTGACACCCAACATCAACACAAAACGGGTATCTTTAGCGTTAGTGTGCCTTCGGGTTGGGATACTGTCGCAGATACCAATAACGCCACTGAAGTACAAACGTCCATGAGGAATAGCAACGCCCAATCCGTATTGGATGCCCGCGTCATTTCACCCCTTACGCCTGTAGAAAGCACTGACGACCTACAAGAGTTCTTTAACGCCGAGTGGCTGGGCAGTAGCTGGCGCGATTACACCACTTGGTCAGAAGTGGGGCGCAAAGTGGAAAATGACCGCCTCGTCATCGACTTTACGCTAGGGCGTGGCTTACAAAGTTTTATCGCTCGCCAAGTGTCTTACACAGACGGCGAATGGATTTACAATGTGCGCGTTATCACCCCCCCCGATTCTACCAATGTGGCGTTGCATCTATTAGACAACACCCTAGAAAACTTTAAGCCTAATAACGCCCTTTACGGCGTGGCTTTTGATTGGTCAGGATTTGTAGACACCAACAACGGCGCACTGGTACGCTTCCCCAATAGCTGGCAAGTGGTAGATAGTGGCTTAAACGCCCCCACCAGCCTAAGTGGCGACGGCAACACCATTCGCATTGAACGCATTAGCCAAGCCATTGCCGATAGCACCGCCGCCCAACAGTGGGTTAGCGACAATGTCGCCAACGCTACCATAAGCGACGTAAGCGAGGTGAATAACTTTGGCACAACAGGGTATCGTGTGGCATACCAAGTCAGTAACCTTGATGGCGACCTTGAAAGCGGTTTTGCGGTCATTTTGCCGGATGGCGATAGTGCCGTTATTGCAAATGCGCGTGTACCACAAGCCAATGTTTCGCTAGAGAGCAACCCAAATTTGAACACAATTTTGAGCGAAATTACGCTATTGGCAAGTAACTAAATAAGGGCAAACCCCATGATTACTACCCTATACGGCACACTGTTTACAAGCCCGGCGCATGTACTCATCAATCCCGTTAATACACACGGGAGCATGTCTAAGGGCATTGCACAAAAGTTTAAGCAGGCATTTCCGCCCATGTATGAGGCGTATCACGCGCTATGCCAAGCCGATAACTTTGATATTGGTAAGCTGTTGCTGTACAAGGGGGGTGAGAAGTGGGTACTTAACTTCCCCATCAAGAAGCACCCCAACGCCAAAGCCCGCCTAGAAAGCATTGAAGCGGGCTTACAAAAATTCGCCAGCGTCTATGCCGATGAGCAATTTGCCAGCGTGTCTTTTCCTGCGTTGGGGGTGGATGATGGGTTAACGTGGGACGAAGTGCGCCCCCTGATGGAATCGTATCTGCGCCCCTTGCCGATTATGGTCTACATCCACATCGATAAAGACCCTTATGCCGAACCGTTGCGGGCGGATGTGCTGGCGAAACGCCTAAATGGGCAAACGCAAGATGTGACGTTTGAAGCATTTTGGCGCAATATCGTTAATTTAGCCCGTAAAACACCCCAACATCATACACTAGGCGACACGCCCAAACCGTTTAGCGTGGCAGTACGTGATGAAGGCAAACGGCGCATTAGCCTTTCGCTATTGCCCGAAGGGGGCGAAAGCCACTTTTTACCGCAATCGGTGCTTAAAGACTTGTGGCAATATGTCCTCATGACGGGCTATAGCCTGCCCCAAAACCTACCCGATGGTTTGGATAGTGTGGGGGATATGGTGGTATCGTTTTTGTCTAAGCTAGATTACTTACGCCCCATCATCATTCAGCCCGATGGGGGCGACAAGGTGATTGGCTTGCACTATGTACCACCCATTAGCCGTGGTGATAGTGTTGCGGTTACCCTAGAGCCTGCCTAAAAACCGATGGGTTTCTTAGCGGGTAAGCCGGCTTTGCGGGGATAGGTCTTGGGGGTTTTTTCTAGTTTTTCTACGGTAATTAAATAGTGGTCGTCCTCCACAAACGGCAATTGCACCGTTACAGGGGGCTTTACATCACCATGCAAAATAAACAGCGCACGTTTAGAATCTTCAATTTCTTCTAGGGCGGTTGCGCCCTTCATGGCAATGCAAAAACCGCCTATTTTTGCTAACGGCAGCATATACTCCAGCAAAACAGGCAAGCGTGCCACTGCCCGCGCCAACACCACATCATACATCCCACGATGCGCCACATCTTGCCCGGCATCCTCTGCGCGTGCATGAAGCGTTTTCGCGTTCTTTAAGCCCAAAGTATCGATGACATGCTGAATAAACGTGAGTTTTTTGCCTGTGGCTTCCATCAAGGTGACATGCACCTGCGGAAACAAAATTGCAAGGGGCAAGCCCGGAAAGCCCGCACCTGTTCCCACGTCAATGAGTTTATCGCCTGCATCAAAGCCAATCACTTGCACCACCGTGAGCGAGTCTAAAAAGTGCCGAATGGCAATGCCTTGGGGGTCGGTAATTGCCGTCAGGTTAATGCGCGTGTTCCAGTCTTGAAGCTCGCTAGAATAGGATTCAAACTGTGTCACTTGCTCATCGGTGAGGCTAATATTGAGGAGTTGTTGGGTGTGTTCTTTTAGCATAAGGCTTCTTTAATGAGCATCTTAAATAGGTAAAAGGGGGAACAATGTCCCCCATCATCATAAGGTATTGTTTTACGGGTGCTTATGGGGCAACAGGCAAGCGATGGGTGACGGCTGTGCCATAGGGATTGGCTTCTATGTTAAAGACACAAAACCCTGTCACTACTTCGTTTTCTGTAGCGGGACCAAAATCGTCATAGCCATCGGTAATGGCTTGTAGCCATGTTGCGCGATAGTTAATGCGATACAAGCCGGGCTTCCACCCACTGCCCATATTGACCGTGTAGAATGTCCAATAATTGCCATCTTCAAGCCGAGCAATGGGGCTAACTTGCACGCTCTGGAAGAATTGTCCGGGCGCACCCAACATTTCAATTTGAACGACATATTGTACTTGGGCTTGGTGGTCACGCACTTGGGCAGCCGTTTTTGCAAACCAAGACCAAAAGACCGTTAGATTGTCGGTATCAAAGAGTCTGCCGGGGTTTGCGCCTGCAAATTGGTCACATTCGGCAAAAATCAAGCCCACATCGCCAACGCGCCCTATTTCACGCACATTTAGGCTGGGGCGTGCGCCAATTTGTACTACACCTTCTCGGGGCTGGGCAAAAACGCGGTTTAGATAGCCACCACCAGGTTTTAGCACATTGCTACGGCTAATTACTTCGCCCACGTTGGCGGTAACGGTTTGCCCTGTAGTGGGGTTAATGGCTGTGCCTGTGCCTGTTGTGCCTGTCCCCGCCACTGTTGTGGCAACCGTGCCATAGGCAGGCGTAATGCAGGTGTCATACACATCATCTTGAATGGTGCTGTATAAGCTAGAAGTGGGGTCACTTTCGCGGGCAATGCTAATTTTAAGGCTGGCAAATTGTCCGATGCCTAGCACTTGTCCACTGGGGTAATTTAGCACTTGGCTGACTTGGAATGTGCCGTTTACGGGTACGCGAATGAGGTCACTAAGAGCCACACCACGCGCCCCCGTTTCACGGTACATCTGAATGTAAATGTCATAATTGGCTTGCATTGTGCCAGTCAAGTCCACAACACCGCGATTATCACACGCCGAAAAGAGCCAATTGATGTTTGAAGTAGGTGCGCTTTCTGTGGCGGTGGTGGTGGTTTGCGCCCACACACTCACGCTCATCATCAGGACGCATAGGGCTAGTGTATAACGGAATAACTTCATGGGGCGTTTCCCTTTCTGTGACAGACTTACATCTTATACCTTACAGTTTAGCCTAAAACGCCTTATTTTAGCACCCTCTTTTTCCTACGATTGCCCTGTTTAACGCCGTTTAACAATTTCGCCATCACTAGACAAGCCATAGCCCGTTTCTATTTCTTCGCTTAGGCGGTCACGCAGGTCATCGAGTTCTTCATCACTAAGGCGGTCTAGGAGGCGATTAATTTTATCGCCACTTTTGCGCTTACTGGCGCTTTCTTCTGTGCTTTTAGTGTCCGATTCACCCCAATTTGCGGTAAACCCAATGCCCCCCAGCATAAACGCCCCCAAAAAGAACAAAATTATGTAATCACCAAAATTAGAAAGCCCCGAAGCGATGATGAGCGTAATCATTACGCCCGCAAAGCCCCCTACCACAATTAGCAAAGAAATAATGCGTGCTAAACTGTTTCCCATCCCAAATACCCTCACTTGATTGATATAGCGAAACGCTATTAAAACACTTTTTACTATACGTGAAAACGTCTTGTTTTGTTCCAGAAATGCAAAAAGCGACAGCCTAAGCCATCGCTTTGTGTGTGTGGGGCGGGCGGGAGTCGAACCCGCACTCCTTGCGGAAACCGCTTTTAAGGCGGTCGTGTCTGCCATTTCACCACCGCCCCACTTCAAGCGGTTATTGTAACAAGAATCACGGGCTTTCGTCAACCCGATAATGTGCGTTTAACCGCTGTGTCTAAACACCAAAATATCGCCGTTTTGCACGACATAATCTTTAGATTCTAGGCGCATCTTGCCCAACGCCTTTACTGCTTTTTCGCTACCGGCTTCTGCCATGATGTCATAAGGAATCACTTCGGCACGAATAAAGCCGTTTTGAATGTCGGTATGGATTGCACCCGCCGCTTCCCAAGCATTTGCACCCTTAGGAATACTCCATGCGCGGCACTCTTTATCGCCCGCCGTCAAAAACGAATGAATCCCTAGCAATTCGTAGCTTAGCTTAATCACTTTAGACGCGCTTAGCTCCGATACGCCGTATTCTTCCATAAACATCTCGGCATCCTCGGCAGAAAGCTGTGCCAATTCGGCTTCTAGGGCGGCTTGCAGGGCAATGTGTCGGGCGTGGCTATAGCTGTACTTTACTTCACGGTCGCCTTCGCTTACTTCATCGCCAAGGTTAATGACCATCAGTACAGGCTTAAGCGTTAAAAAGCCAAAACCGCCAATCATCTTTAGTTCTTCGGGCGTAAATTCAAGGTCACGCAAGGGCTTGGACGCATCAAGCTGGGCTTTAACGCGCTCTAGGATAGGCTGTTCATCTAGCAAGTTTTGGTCTACACGCTTGCCCTTCACCCGAATATCATGGTTTAGGCGGTCTAGGCGAGCTTCTACGGCGAGAATATCAATCAGCAAAAACTCGCTGTCAATAATCTCAAGGTCGCGTTGGGGGTCGATTGTCACATACGGATGTGGCACAGTGTCGCTTCTAAACGCACGAATAACATGGACGAAGCCGTCTACTTGTTGGAGGGCGTTTCTAAATTGCCCACTCAGTCCGCCTTGTCCAATGCCCTTGTCTAGCCCGCCTATGTCCACATAGGTAATAGTGGCATAGGTTTTCTTCTTGGTTTCATACATCACGCCAAGTTTATCCACGCGCTCATCGGGTACACTGACGACGGCGGTATTGATCTCAAATTGTCCGCTAGAAACGGCACTTGTGGGCAAACTAGACCCCGTAAGCGCGTTAAAGAGCGTGGTTTTTCCACAGTTGGGCAAGCCAATAATCCCAAGTCGCATAATTTATCCTGTTTATCTCTCGTTTGATGTGTTTCGCAAATGGGACTTCATTCTAGCCGTATCTACGCCTGCTGGCAATAATCATCATTTATAACACATGCCCACGCGCCTTACTTACTGCGTGCAAATGCCACCCAGCAACGCCTCGCCGACGGCTTTGCCTATCAGGTCATTGCCTGCTTGGTTGGCGTGCGTGTCATACACATGATAAAGCAACGCGCCCTCCTGCGCCGCTTGCGTAAAGATGGGCGTAAGGTCAAGCACCGCCAAGCCTTCTTGTTCGGCGCGTTCTACCACTGCCACATTCACATTTTTTAGGCGTGGCGCAAGCGTTTCATAGGTGGTAGTGGGGTCGGGTTCAGAGCCTAGTCGCCCATTATCACGTAAAAACTGCCGAAAGGGGGTATCAAAGATGGGGGCGCGTTCTTCTAAAGTAAGCAACGTTACATAGATATGTTCTTTAGACGGAATATACGCCATGACGACGCACGCCTCCCCTGCGACTTCTTTAATATCGCGCCATGCTAAAGCAATTTGCTCTAGTTGCCACGATTGGGCAATATCCGCAAGTTCTACGTTTAGCCCCCACAGAAAGCCCTCTAAGAACGTCATAGGCGTGGTTTTCCCGTTGAGAGTTAGGTTAAGGGGGTATTTATAGCGCGGTTGTGGCGTGTGGACAAATTGCCAAAAGGTATTATCGCGCACCGTCTCTTGCCCCGTCACTTCTAGGGGAGGCTTAAAATCTGTCCAGTAATAAGATTCGGCATTAGAAACGTCGTTGCCCTCAAAAAACGCCACAACCACATAGTCCATGCTTTGGTCATTGGCATAAGTTTTCATGATGAGGGCTTCTTCTATCATGCCATAGCCACGCACGCCCAAGTTCCGCACACTTAAGCCCGTCTCGTTTGCCAAAACATCCGTCCACGGGATAGCGACGGTATACGCTTCGGTAAAAGAATCGCCCAGTGCAATCACTTGATAGCGTTCTGCGGGCTTTTGTGGCGCGCGAAAGCCGTCAGCGTCATAAAGAGGGATATACTCGCTGATAATTTCATAGGGGTTGGGGGGTGGCGCGGTAATTTGCCCCTGATACGTAAAGCTATCACCCATGCCCGCATAAAAGCGGATGGGCAAGGGCATCCCTAAGAGGGCTTGTGCTTGCCTGATGGTATTCGGGCGGAGGACTTCTAGCAATAGCACCGCTATAAGGGTGGTGACAAGAGCAATGGCAAGATTAATCGCGACCGATTTAAGTTGTTTCACTAGGGGCGTTCTCCGTAACAGGGGCGCGATGATGACGACGTGGCAACAGCAAAGCTATCACGCACCCCACCGCACTCACAAGGGTGATAAACGCGCCTATTATAAACTCTTGCGGACGATACTCAAACAGGATTTGGTGTAATTGCCCATCTTGAGGCACTTTTAGCGCAAGCATCCCCCCAATAATCTCTAATGGCACGCGCTCACCGTTAAGCGTGGCTTGCCAGCCCCTAAACGCGCTTTCCATCACTAGCACATAATCGGCTTTTGCGTTGCCCTCTACCACCAGCGCAATCGTATCGTACTCACGGTATAGTGCGGTGACGGGCGTAATAAAGTTAGCGTAGCCCCAATACTCGGCAGGTAAATCAGCATAACCTTGTTGCCATTCCGCGCCGATGCTAAACGCATGCGGCAACGCCTTGTCGGTGTATGCCCACAAGCATTGTTCGGTATATTGTGAAGGTAGGCTTTTACGGTCGGGCAGATATTGCCCATCCTGCACTAAATTGCTACTGACATTGCCATCTAGCACCAAGTAGTAGGGTGGGTTTTCTCGCGCTAACGTAAAGTCGTCTACCCATCCTAGCGTGTTGGGTTCGGGAATCATGTAAAAGTCTGCTTCAATACTCCAATGCCGTACTTTATGCTTTAGAAAACTGGTCATGATGTTATAACCCAAATACTCTACGGTTAAAAAGGCATCCTCGCCTTCTCTGGCGCGTAAATCGGCAAGGCAGGCATCATATTCCTCATGATAGGCAATGACATTCGGCGAATAACCCCAAAAGCTCCCCAATTCAATCAACACCAGCGCACACCCTAGCAAAAGCGCACCGCGTCCGCGCATACTGGCACGCATCCAAAGCCAATGCACCATAATGGCAGTTAAAATAGCCACCCAAAAAGACCCCATCGCCAGCGCACGCCCCACAAAACGCCATTGCCCCAAGAGCGGAAACTGCTCATAAAGCCATACAAATAGGCTTGTGCCACCCATGCCCCATAGGGTCATAAGGACAATCATCACCCCACCAATGAGAGCGAAGCGCAAGTAAAACGCGGTTTGTGGGGTCATGGGTTGTCGAGGCGCGGTGATATTGCGAAGCTGAAATGCCGCAATAAAGAAGCCCGTGATGCGGTTATAACGCCAACGCACACGATGACGCAACAAGCCATAGAGAACCGCGCCCACCACCAGCACCACAAACCAAAACGGCACCACAAAGCTATAGTGAATGTTTAGCCAGCCATTGCCCATTGTTTCAAAATGGGGGTCGTAAACCGTCATTTCTTCGGTGACAAATTCATAGTCACCGCGCACATACAGGGCATAAGCATCTAGCGGATTTTGAATTTCCCAGCCGGCGCGTTTTTCGGGGGCGTGGCGGGCAATGCTAGGCTGTTCTTGTACCACAGGCACAATGTACGCCGCCCCTAATGCCAACGTCAGCACACCCGCCAACGCCATCCGTCGCAGCCCAAGCGTGTTGCGTAATAGCACGCCTTCGCTCAATGTGACGGCTGTCAACATCACCAACACGGGCAGGATATACCACACATTGCCCGCCCAAAACATCAGCATTACCATTAACGCCGTTAGCACCACCGCATAGCGTTTGCGTGTGCGCAACACTTCAATTGCACCGCCCAAAATCCAGCCAAAATAGGCTTGTTGCACCGCCAGCTGAAAATAGCCTGTGCGAAGCATCATCTGTTGGTTGCCCTTAAACAGCAATAACCACCCCAAGAACACGCGCCCTACACCGTTTAAGCCCATGGCATAGCCACAGTACCACCCGCCCAACGCCGCAAACGCCACATAAAACGCCGATGACCACTTAATGCCCTGCACCCCACCCGCTAAAAGCGTGGGTAAACTACTAAGGGGATTCATGACAAACGAAAAAGCGTTATCGAGTAGGGGTTCGCCTGTGTTGTAATACGGATTCCAGCGCGGAATACGCCCCGTTTCGCGGAGGGCATCGCTGGCTAACGTGACATGCCCCGTCAGCCATTCCATCTCATGCCCCACTAAAATGGTCGCGGTGTCGTAGCGTAGCCAGTCTTGTGCCACAAAGAACACAGGCAATAGCACCAACACCCACTCTAGCGCAAAACGAAAGCGTCTGCTCATCCAGAATTGCTCCTGTTTTTACTCCGAAATGGGGTGTGCATTTGCGACCATTTGCAAGAAGTAGGCGTGTAGGCGCGTGTCGTTGGTTAATTCGGGGTGAAAGGATGTGCCTAAGAGATGCCCTTCTTGCACCGCCACCACGCGCCCATCAGGGAGCGATGCCAGCACGTCTACGCCATCACCCACGCCCTCCACAAGGGGAGCGCGAATAAATACCCCATGAAACGGGTCATCGCCCAAACCCTTAATGGGCAAGTCAATTTCAAAGCTATCTACCTGTCGCCCAAAGGCGTTGCGGTTGACTTTAACATTCATTAAGCCCAAAATGGGTTGGCGTTCTATGCCGATGTCCTTTGCCAAAAAAATCAAACCCGCGCACGTTCCCCATGTGGGGGTGTGGCGTGCAAACTCTCGCAATGGCTCTATTAAGCCAAATTGGGTTGCCAGCTTGCCAATTACTGTGCTTTCGCCACCCGGAATAATCAAGCCGTCCAAGCCCTCTAAGTCTTTAGGCAAGCGAACCTGTTGGGGTGTTGCGCCCAATGTTGCCAGCATTTTTTCATGCTCTATAAACGCGCCTTGTAGTGCTAATACGCCAATTTTCATGGTGTGCTTTTCCTCAAAATGCTTATCTACGTCACGCTTTTTATCGTGGCGTAGATTGCTTACGGTCACAAGACCAATGTTAGACCAATTTAGCCATCTCTTTTTCGCTTAAAGCCACCCAAAATACGCGCAGACCATTGCTTTAAGCGCAGGGTAATGATGAACGATTGCGTTTCGCTGTGGTTATCGTGTTCGCGCCCGCCCCCCATGCGTAAATAGCGTTCTAGGTCGGCGATGGCTTCTGCAAAGCGGGCTTGTTCGGCACGCACGCGCCCACGCACTTCATACGGCTGTGAAAGGCTAGGGTTTTGCTGGATAATCAGGCTTAAGTCATAGTCGGTTTCGGTGTATAAGCCCATTTCTTCATGGGTTAGGGCGCGTTGCAGGCGGGCTTCTACCAGGGTTTCGTCAATGGTCAGCGCAAAGTTAAAATCTTGCAGGGCTTCTTTGAACTTTTCTTGTGATAAAAACAGCTTGCCCCGTTCACAGTACACTTCGGCACTATATGCGTCTTGTTCTAGGGATGCGTCATAATCGGCAAGGGCGCGGAGTAAGTCTCCTTTTAGGCGATAGGCAATGCCCCGAAACAGCAAAATTTCGCCCAAATTGCCCAACGACAAACGCACGGCCTTGGTTAGGCTGGCAATGGCTTCGTCATAATTGCCTTCTTCTAGTAAAAGAATGCCCTGTTCAAAATAGTTATCCATGCCGTAAGTCAGCCTGTTGCTATTTTTACAAGCGAATGATAGCCTAAGAACGCTTCTATTGCCAATCACGCCTTACTGAAAATACGCGCTATAATAGAGGCATCATTGTTCCCAAAAGGGGTTTCTTATGGCAAATTACCAAATCATGAACACACAAAACGTAACACGGCTTAAAGAGATTGGGTTTGTAAAACGGGCATGGATTGCAGAAGTGGCGTGGTCACCCTTGGGCGATATGCTGGCGATTGCCAGTGGCGGTGGGCTAGCTTTTTATGTAAATGGGTTTGGCGGCGACCCCAACCAAGTGATAGAATCGGCAAATTCGCCCATCAAATGTGTGGCGTTTAGCGAAGACGGTCATTCACTGGTTACAGGTGGCGCAGATACGCTAGTGCGCGTGTGGTCTGTAGACCCCCAAACGTATAAAGTCAGCGAGCGTATTGCGCTTAAAGGGCATACCGAAAGCGTAGAGAGCGTGTGCTTTAGCCCACGTGGCACAATGGTTGCCAGCGCAAGCACCGACAGAACGGTACGCGTGTGGAACAGTGAAATTGGTAGACCGCTAAACACATTTGAGGGGCATACCGCAGAAATTAGTGCAGTGACATTTGGCTTAGAGGGCAATGTGTTGGCAACGGGGTCTTGGGACAATACGTTACGCCTATGGGACTTAAAGGGCGAAACACTGGGTACAGTGCTTGGGCATCATGATGATTGGGTGCGCGATGTGCGCGTTTCATCGGGTGGAACGCTATTAGCCACCGCCAGCAAAGACATGACCGTCCGTATTTGGGATTTATACGAAGCCCGCGAAGTTTTCATCTTGCAAGCGCACCCCGATGGCGCAGATTGTGTCGCGTTTAGCCCTGATGGGTCGTTGCTTGCCAGTGGTGGGCGCGACCAAAAAATCAAAATTTGGGAAGTAGAGAGTGGCGAACTACTCACCACCATTGGCGGACATACCAAGCCCGTCCTTAGCCTTGCGTTTAACCCCACAGGCACGCTATTAGCCAGTGGTAGCGGTGATAATACCGTACGCCTATGGGCAATCGGGTAACTTACGAAGGATAAAAAATACGCATGTTTCGGAGCTGGGAACAACGAATTTTGGGTGGTATTTGTGGTGGTTTAGCCCACATCACGCCCCTAAGCGCATGGTTTTGGCGTGTGCTTTTTGTAGCATTAGCCGTTTTAACGGGCGGATGGGGCATTGCTGTTTATGTGTTGGCGTGGTGGATGTTACCACTTCGTTCACCACGTGCGCCTGCGCGTCGCGCCAACGTAATTGTGACGTTATTGCTCTTGCTGTTCTCGGTGGCAATCGTCGTGGGCTATGGGCTGCGCTACGATGCGCTTGTAGTGTCGGGCGTTAGCCTATACGCGCCTCTCTTGGCGTTGTTGCTGGCAACCGTCTTTACAGTGCGCCAAATTAGCATTGGGCGCGGCAATGTGCTGTGGGGCGTGGTAACAATTGCCAGTGTTGGCACATGGCTAACGGGGGCATTGGGCATTTTGCCATCGGGCATTTATGACCTGCTTTTACGGTCATCGGGCGCGTTACTGGTGTTCTTTGGCTTAAGCCTATTTCTAAAAGACCGCTTTCGCTTGGCAGGGTTTGCGGCTTTGCTCATCACGGTGGGCATTACGGCAGCTTTGGTAACAACGGCGTTTTCTTCACGCATTAACGCCCAACGAAGCGAAAACCAAGCCAACTTTAGCCAAGACATTAGCCCCAATATCACCACCCTACAAATCAACATCGCCATCTTAGATACCGATGTGCAGGTGTTTGGCGCAGTTGCCAATGACCCCACACTTCAAGCCAACTATGTGGGAAGCACTGCCAGCAACATGAGCATGACCTACGCAGAGGACGGCGCAATTGCCACCCTTACCCTACAAGAAACGCGCCCCAACGACTTCCCTAAGCTCGATGAAGTAGGACGCGCCACCCTACGGGTTGAAATTCCGCAAGAAGTGGGCGTGTTTATGGCGTTTGCATCGCAAAATGGCAGTGCCAACCTAGACCTTGCCCTCATTAACCTAGAGTGGGTGAATATGGAACTCCTCAAGGGGTCGGCGGTAGTGTCGTTTCCTGTGTATAACCCCCTTTCAGAGGACGTGCGCTCACGGCAAGGCGAGCTAAGGGTGCTGGATGGCAATTTGCGCTTGCTGATGTCGCCCGATATTGGCGCACAGTTTTTAGTAAACAAAGCCACCAACCAACGCCCCTTCTTTGATGATTTGCTGTATGCCCTAGAGGACAACATTGGCGATTGGCGACTGACTTCACGACAATTTAACACGCTTGCGGTACAAATAAGGTACATTCTTACTGTGCCACGCGGAGAAATTCGCGTAGACAACCCAAGCGGAGGCTAAAACCATTATGTCATGGCGCGTTCATCTGGCAAACCAAGCCATTCAGCACTTGCACGTTATCCCCCACACCACCCCCCTTTTAGCTGTGTGGACGCGCCCTACCCTCACCCACGTTTATGACCTTGAAACGGGCGCATTGTTGGCAGAAATGAAGCTACCCAACGCGCCTATTGATGCGTTTTCTGGCGGGGCGTGGCAAACCTATCTGCAGAGCCTGATGGTTAAAGAAACGGGTTTTAGTTTGCCGTATGCTCGCACCAAAACCACAGAGATATTTTTAACCGACAATGGCAAAATGCGCCTGTATTTTCAAAGCGGGAGAGAACTCATTTTTGACGATGAAGGCGAGATTGATGTTTTACCACTGGATAGCGTCAAACGGCTGCTGGCACTGGAATTTGACCGCCAATTGGCACACACCGTTTGCATTGATGACACGGGCAAGGTTCACATCTTCTATCAAAAGGACGCGCTGGGCGTGTTTGATTTGGGCTTAAACGTGGGTGAATCGGGACGGGCGTTACTGGCGGTTTCTCGTGGGGGCAACCAAATTTTCGTCAGTGACGGGCGCAGGGTGGTTTTAATAGGGACAAACGGCAAGCCCAAAAAAGAGATAGAAACACACTTTGATATTGGGCGCATGGCGTGTTCCCCCAGTGGTTCTTTATTGGCAATTAGTGACCGCGAAAGCGGCATTTTACGCGCCTATAAGGGCGATGACTTGCTTTTAACGCATCAAAAGTTTGCCATAGAACTCATTGCCACCGCCGACAAAGTGCAACTTTTAGAGGACTTGCCCCCCATCAATACCGCCATCAGCGCGCTTACCGCGTTTACACAGGGTATGGTAGCATTTGCCATGAGTGGCATGGTATGTATGAGCGATGTCACTTACATGGATGAGCTACCACGCGTCCGTTAACTATAGGCTTCAATATAGGGCATCAGCTTGGCTTGCATGTGTTGGGCAAAGTCCAGCTTTAGGCGTTGTTCTAGCGTGATGGCTTCGGTAAAGAACATGGTGACAGTGCTTCGCAGGGCGCGACGAATGGCAACGTTACTGGTGCTGGTGGGGATGGTATGGCGCAGGTTAATCAGCATCATTTCTGGCAATTGGTCAACTCCGTTAAAGCCCCCTGTTTCTACATGATGGTTAATGCCCGCCAAATGCACCGTTTGATTACGAATTTGCTCTAGGGTATAGAGGGCTTTCCATGTTTCGTTGCGGTTTAGCGCAGACACACATTCTAAAATGGGTTGCCAAATGCGCTCTACCACTTGCAAGTAAAGACGGCGGGGCGCAATCATCAGCGTTTGGCTAAACGACTCGCCAATAATGTGGTCTACCTCCTCTGTCGGGTCATGCAAAATTTTCCACGTCTTATCCCGAATGGCAAGAACGCGCTTCTTGGCGATATACAAGTCCACTTCTAAAAAGTTGTTTAGCATCATAATCAGGTTGGTATCTTCTGTGGTGATGTGCGTTTCAAAGTGATACGACACCTTAAAGGCGGTCATTAGGCTGTCTTTAAGCGCGTTGTATGTCGTCTTAAAAACGCTCTCCTCCGACACAATCACCACCAAGTCAATATCAGAGAAGCTGTCCTTAAAACCTATCGCCCCCGACCCCACCAAGACAATCCCCGTAACATCGGGGCTGGCTTGTAAAGTGTCTGTGAGTTGCTTTAGGATGCTATCGCGTTCTTGTGCAGTTGCCATTGCGCTCATGGTGTGCTTCTCCTGATGATGATTAGTTCGTTATTCTAAAGCTGTCTGTGGCGTTCCATGGGCTATAAACGTCATTATTGTTCGGGTTGCCCGTTGGCGTTGCGCCTAGTGGGCTTGGTGTTCCCGCATCGTCGATTAAAGATGCACCCAACAACGCCAACAAAGGCAATTCGGGCATAGGAGGCATTAGGTCTTGCAAATGGGCATCCACAAAGGTGGTATCAATTGTGGCGTTCTTAAAGGCATCATGAGCCAGCAACGCCCTTAAAAAGTCGATGTTGGTAATAGTGCCTAAAATCACGGTTTGCTCTAGCGCATTAAGGGCGCGTTGGATGGCTTCATCACGGGTACGGTCATACACAATAATTTTGGCAATCATCGGGTCGTAGTGAATGGTAATCTCATCACCGCTTTGGATGCCACTGTCCACGCGCACGCCCTGCATCATCGGCGGTATAAACGTTTCTATCTTGCCAATTGACGGTAAAAAGCCGTTGCGTGGGTCTTCGGCATAGAGCCTTAGCTCAATGGCGTGTCCGCGCTGTGATAAGTCCTCTTGGCTAAAGGGCAGGGCTTCACCACTGGCAATGCGCATTTGGCATTTTACAAGGTCAACACCCGTTACCATCTCTGTGATGGGATGCTCTACTTGCAAGCGTGTATTCATCTCTAAAAAGAAAAATTGTCCCGTTTCTGTGGCAATAAATTCTACTGTGCCAGCGTTCACATAGCCCACCGCACGCGCTGCATCCACCGCTGCTTGCCCCATTTGCTGGCGCAACACAGGCGTAAGCAAGGGTGAGGGCGTTTCTTCAATAATTTTTTGGTGGCGACGTTGGGTGCTACATTCACGCTCAAACAGGTGAACGGTATTACCAAAAGTATCCGCAAGCACCTGTATTTCAATGTGTCGTCCGCGCTCAATATAGCGTTCTAAGAACACGCGCTTATCACTAAAGGCTTTTTGGGCTTCGTTTTGTGCGCTTAGGATGGCTTCGGGCAAGTCTTGGGCATGATAAACCACCCGAATGCCTTTGCCACCGCCACCGCCTGCCGCCTTTACCATGATGGGGTAGCCGATAGCTTGTGCTTCTGTGATAAACGTTTCTAGGGGCGCATCATCGCTCTGAAAGCCACGTACCACAGGCACGCCTGCTTTTTGCATAAGGGCGCGTGCGGTGGTTTTTACGCCCATCAGTTCAATGGCGCGTGGCGGCGGTCCCACCCACACCAAACCCGCCTCTAGCACCGCTTGGGCAAAAAATGCTCGCTCACTTAAAAAACCATAGGCAGGATGCACACTGTCGCACCCCGTACGCTTTGCCACATCAAGCAATACATCCACGTTTAGATAGCTGTCTTTGGGGGGGGCTTCGCCAATAAAGTAGGCTTCGTCAGCCAGTTGCACGTGCTTGGCGTTTTTGTCTGCGGTGCTGTATACCGCTACGGTTTTTATGCCAAGTTCACGACATGCCCCGATAATCCTTACTGCAATTTCACCACGATTGGCAATTAAACACTTTTTGAGCATAAAAACACATCCTTAAAAGAAAATCAGTTACGCAGAGCATATTATTTATTCTTGCCTCGCCCCCTTGCCACCATAGAGAAAAATAGGCATTTTACTCTTCTAAAGGGCAGATGAAGCAATTGCATTCTTCTCAAAGTCCGTACCAAAGTATTATAATGCAAATGTGGGCAAAAAGAATTATATCGTCTATAGTTACGAGTAGGTGTCCTTAATTAATTTTAGAAAAACAACATGAAAAAATTACTAGCCCGCCTCGCAAAGGCGATTCCTTCACCACCACGTAGCATTACCCTAGACCCCAAAACAACGAGTGAGTTTTTGTCGTTTGCATTGCTGACGATCATTGGCATGGAAGTGCTTATCTTGGCGATGCAAGCCTTTTTCATTGACGAAAACACCCCAGTACGAGCGGGGGCGATAATTGCTAGTATGATGATTCTGTGTGTCGCCTATCTGTTGAGCATCAATAATCACCTGTCTTGGGCAGTCGGTATATTGGGCGTGCATGGCTATGGGCTTATTTTTGCGTTTGCGCTCATCCGTATTACGCCTGATGCTAGGACACTTTACTTTTTGTCTACAGTAGTTATCTTTGTGAGCTTGTTTTTGGCATTTCGTTATGCCGTGGGCATGTGGCTAATTGCCCTCATGGGCATTGTGCTATACGGGATTGTACAGCACAACAATAATATGCCTGTATTGATGAATGGGGTGTTCCTTTTTAACTTTGTCACGGGCTTTGTCGTGCTGTCGCTCATGTTTATTCGCCAATCTGCTGAACACGCCCGCCAACAACAAATTTTGGATGCCACAAAAAGCCTTAGCGACAGCCACCAAATGATAGAGGGCATTACCCGCACTGTACCCGACATTATTTATGTTTATGATGTGAAAACGCACGTCAATTTATACATGAATGAAGCGATTGAGAGCGTCTTGGGCTACCCCTATGCCGACATCATCTCCCTAAACCCTGGCATCCTACAAACCATCTGCCACCCCGACGATTTTGCACGCTACGAACAACATTTACAAAGTTTATTCACCGCGAAAGATGGCGAGGTAAAAGATCTGACTGCGCGTGTAAAACATAAAGACGGCTCTTGGCGACTGTTAACCACCCGTGAAACGGTCTTTAAGCGCACAGTGTCGGGCGTTCCTGCCCAAATCTTGGGCGTAGCACAAGACAACACGGAACGGCGTTTGGTAGAAGAACGCAATCTTCAGCTTAGGCTAGAGCGCGAGCGCGTTCACCTATTAAGTAATTTTGTGCGTGATGCCAGCCATGAGTTTCGTACACCGCTTTCTGTTATCAGCTCTAATGTGTATTTGCTAACGCGCATGACAGAACCCGAAGCCAAACAAGCCCGCGTCCAAGCGATAGAAGAACAAATTCTCTCTATTTCACACCTGCTTGATGTGCTCTTGATGATGTCGAAGCTAGACAGCGACATCACCCTACGCACCGCTCTAACGGATGTCAACCTGCTTATTCGGCAAATTGTCGCCCCCATGCAAAGCGAGCAACACAAGAACTATCACCCCTTTCAGCTAGAACTAGACGAAAATCTTAACCTGATTATGGCGGATGTGTCCCTGTTGCAAGAAGCCCTGTTGCAGTTGGTTGATAATGCCGTACGCTACTGTGAAAAAAACCAACCCGTCCGCATTGTCACCGAACAACGCGCTGAACAAGTCTATATTCTCATTGACGATAAAGGCATTGGGCTAAGTGATATCGATAAGAAGCGCATGTTTGAACGCTTTTATCGGGGCGATAGCGCACACAGCACACGGGGCTTTGGCTTAGGCTTGCCGATTGCTCTAAAAGTGGTAGAACTACACAATGGACGCATTGCAACAGACGGGGAAACAGGCAAAGGATGCCGTGTAGAGGTGTTCCTGCCGATTATTCAAAAGCAGAAACACCCACAAGACGCGCTCTTTACTCTGTCCGATTTTCCAAAGGCAGAACAGCCACCGTATGAGGCAATAGTAGCGAAGGAATAACGGCAATGGCGCACATCACCGCCCCAATTAGCCCCATTTCACTAAGTACCTGTAAGGCAGAATTGGTATAAAAGACGGCGTATTGCCCAGTGTCAAACGTTGCGCTGGCTTGCTGTGCAAGTGCGGTAAGATAGCTCACACGGAATAGCATAATAGAAGAAAGGCTTGCCACGCTAACGGTCATGCCCACTAGACGCAAAATAAGCACCAACGCCCCCGCAACCCCGCGCTCATCATCGTAAGCACTATTGAGTATGGAAGCACTAATGGGCGAGAACGTAAAGCCAATCCCTACACCCACCAACGCCATTTGTAAGGCAATCACCTCATAGGATAAATCGGGATATACCGACCACGTTTGCCACATAAATACAAAGCCCACAATTGCCAGCCCTAAGCCCAAAAGCACTGTGTTCTTAATGCCAATGCGCTCACTTAGCCAGCCCCCAGGCACAGTGGCTAACGCCATCGGAATCGTTAGCGCAGAGAGCAAAATGCCCACCTGCAACGAAGCCACGTCTAAACGGCTGGTGTCTGCAATGCGTAAGTTTACCAAAATTGGCACACTCACCAAGCCGATAAACAGCGCGTAACCAATGAAGAAATTGGCAATCGACCCCATCGACAGGCTACGGCGGGTAAACATGGCTAAACGGATGAGGGGGTCTTTAACGCGCCGTTCTGTGACGATGAATAGCACAAATAGCACCGCACCAAACGCCAAAACGGGCAAAGCATAGCTGGGCAAGGGCGTAAGGTCGCTGATGTCACCCGAAAAGCCCGAAACGTCAATATTGCCGCCTAAGCCAATGCTTAAGCAAGACAACGCCCCCACAATAAACGCCGTCCCTAAAAAGTCGAAGCGTCCTGTGGCTTTTTGCGGCGTGATGTTTCGCATGGCATATAGCACACCTCCCAGCGTAATCAGGGTAAACGGCACATTTAGCAGGAACAAGCCCTGCCAACTGATAAAGCGCAGAAGAATTGCCCCATACACGGGACCCAATACCCAGCCTAGCGTATCTATTGCGCCCACCAAGCCCAAAGGTTGCGCCCGTTTTTCTGCGGGGAATAAGTCCCCGACCAACGCCAAGCTAACAGGGACAAGCGCACCCGCGCCCAAAGCGGCAACAATGCGCCCAAAGATAATGACTTGTAGCTCAACATACGCCGGGTCAATTCGTTGCCCCATGCGCCGATACAGCGTATAGACGACATCCGTTAGCGAGCCATTAAGGATGGGAATGGTTAAATCGGCGGTGGCGACAATGACAGACCCCACCATAAACACCACCAGGCACGCTATATAAATGGCTTTGCGCCCGTATAAATCGCTTAGCCTGCCCATAAACGTGAGGCTAACGGTGTACGCCAAAAGATAGCCTGTCACCATCCAAGACGCATCATCCAATGCCGTATCAAAGGGCAAGCCTAGCTCTGTGATGAGTTTGGGCAAAAACGCGCTCACCACAGTTAAATCAAGTGACCCCACAAACACAGGGATAAGAATAAACGCAATCACTACCCAAGCGTTGACAGAACGTGCAGAAGGCTCTAGAGAAGGAGAGGGAGAGGGGGCGTTCATGCACCCGCCCCTTCTGGCAATGTAATCCCTGCGGGTGCGGTAAATACGGCAGGCTGGTTAAAGTCGTAAATTTCGATTGTCCACCGTGTGTCAGCCTCGCCATTCGCGGCGGTTTCTGGCACAGTCACGCTTAGTTGAACAGGCAAAAGGCTATCGGGGGCAATATAAACATCCACCACCACGTTATCATTTTGTAAGTCTAGCAAGTCAAACATCAGTTGGTTAATCACGCTACCACTGGCAGCCCCACGGATGTGTATGGCTTGTGTGCCATCAATGAGGGTTTCTAAGCCCACATAGTTCACTTCGCGCAATTGCTCTAAAGCAATGCTAAAGCCACTGCCTTCACGAACCAGTTGTTCGGGGTCAAAGCCTTCGGCAATCGGGAAGTTAATCCAGTCGGCACTAGACAGCTTAAACCATTGGTCGGCGGCTTGTGCAAAAATTTCTACGCCAATCGGCGGTAACGGATTAACGCGCAAGTTGATATTGCCGTACATGGTGTTTGGCGACATATACTGCACTTCGCCACGACGCATAGAGGCGGTTACACTGCTTGCGCCTGCATCCAATGACACACTAAACGTATACTCTACCCCCGTTTGTTCTATCAGCAAACGAAACGTGCTGGCTTGTCTTAAATTAATAACGGCTTGCGCCAGTGTTTCTTTTGGGTCTTGCACTACGGGCGTACTTTCTTGTGCTGTAGGCGTACAACCCAGCACCCCCAAGACCACAACGACAAACATCAATAGACGCTTCACAAATATTCCCTTCCACAAGACGCATGATTTTATTCTTATACGCACCCCTACGCGCTAAAGTCGCGGTAATGCCCCACAGTAGTATAGCGGAATCCTTTAAGCATGAGGATAGAGAGCGTGATGAGAGAACGCACAGCCCAAAAAACGTAGGATAAAGACAATGCTTAAAACCCCCAAAACCGTGATAAGATGATTGGGTATGTATAAAAATTGCGAATTTTGCGCCCGCCCAACATACCACACGAGTGACTATGGAAACCCTGCCTATTGCACTACAAAATACAGATATTGGGGTACTTTATGCCCTAGCAGAAGTATGGAGTGTTTCCACTGTTAAGCTGGCATCTGATGAGGTTGCGCCCACGCTAACCAATGCCATGCTTACGCCTTCACGGGCAGAAAAAGTATGGGATATGCTAGACGATGACGCACGCGGCGCGTTACAAATGGTGCTGGCAAATAAAGACCGCAAAATGCTTAAAACGCAATTTGAACTGCTATACGGCAAGCTAGAAAAAATGGGGCGCAACCAAATTGAACGCGAAAAACCCCACAAACAACCCAAATCTGTGGCGCAAGCCCTGTACTATCGCGGTCTTATTACAGAGGGCTTTGAAAAGAACAAGGGCGGTCACATTGTCCCCATTGTTTATATTCCCTCCGACTTTGCCGATGTATTGCCCATCCACAAAACACAGTACGCCAACCTAAAGGACGAAGTGCTATCCGAAGGGGAAAACTTGCACAGTGTGGCAAACACCCCCCTAGAGCCTTTAGATGATAGCGACCTTGATAACATTCAATTGGCAGATACAGCCATTGTGGACGACATGACCACGCTTTTAGCCTATTTGCGCTTGCACAGCGCAGGCGTAGAAGGCGATAGCTTTTTGCCATCGGATGCCGAGCGCATTTTACCCGCGTTCTTAAAGCCTGAAATAGAACGCCTGACGTTTATGCTGTGTGTGGGCGTAAACGCAGAACTCATTCATGTGCAAGATGGACGCGCCTACCCCCGCCGTGATGGTAGCCAGAAATGGCTAGGGTTGCCGCGTTGGTCACAAATTAAGCACCTTGCCGACGCATGGCGCACAGGCGATATTTATCAGGAATTATGGCACGTTTCGGGCTTGTTCCCCGACCCCGAAGCGTTTGCCTATGACCCCCTAATTGCACGCCAAAGCGTGCTGGGATTTTTAGCCAGCTTGCCCCCAAAAAACCCTAAAGCGTGGTGGGGCGTGCAAGACTTCATCGACACCGTTAAAGCCACCGAACCTCATTTTCAACGTCCTGACGGGAACTATGATAGCTGGTACATTCGTAATGCCCAAAATGAATATCTTCGCGGGTTTGAAAGCTGGGATGCGGTTGAAGGTGCGCTCATTGAATCCTTTTTATATGCCCCCTTGCACTGGCTTGGCTTTACCGATGTTGCCGAAGATGCTGTACGCCTTAATGCGTATGGGCGCGGGTTTGTGGGGCTTGCACCTTTTCCACAACCCAACGATAGCGAAGAAAAGGTGCGCGTTTTACCCGATGCCACCCTTACTGTTAGCCGTAAAGTGTCACGCGCAGACCGCTATCAAGTGGCACGCTTTTCAGAATGGCAATTGGGCGCAGAGCCGTATGCGTATCGCATTACAGCAAAGAGCCTAGAAATGGCACAAGAGCAGGGCATTACACCCGCTCAAATTGAAGCGTTCTTAAAACGTCACACAGACGCATTGCCCGCCCCTGTTTCGCGGCTTTTATCGCTAACACAGGCAGGCGCACTTGCCGAATTGACCCTAGAACGTCTTATTGTGCTACGCACCACCAGCCCAGAAGTGCTAGACCGCATTTATAACGAACCTTCATTACGGCGGTACTTAGGGGCGCGTTTAGGCGAGATGGCGGTGACAGTACGTGCCGACACTCTCGAAAAGTTTCAAGAAGCACTCACTTTAGCAGGGCTTCGTGCTGAGTTTATAGGATGACTTTATCATGCGTTCTTATCTTTTATGCTGTCTTTTGCTCTTGTTGGGGCTTGGGGTGGCGCACGGTCAGGTAGCAGATGCACCCATCACAGGCAACGGTAGTATGCCCCAGGTGGACATAGGTCGCTTTCCAACCTACGCCAACCTAGGGAATACCATTGTTCCCCAAGCCAACCGCCTAGACATTGCCAAGCGTTTGCTTGGTTATGACCTGCTCACGTATCGCAATAATGCGGGTGTGCCAGCAGTGGGCGAATTTTCGCAGTTTTACGTGATTGATACCTCACAAAGCGTTGTAGCATTGGTAAACGCGGAGCTATGGGGGGTAGGGCAACACGCCTATCTATGGATTGAGGACGGCGGAAAAATAGACAAAACCGCCATTGATGGGCTATTGAGCGCGTTTGATGTACTAGTGTATAACCGTGTTCGTGAGCTATGGGGCGAAGAACCCAACCCCGGCATTGATAACGATTCGCGGGTGCATTTGCTATTTTCACGCAAAATCAACCCAGCGGTATCAGCCTATTTTACCAGCCAGCATACTTACCCCGCGCAAATTGTAAGAAACAGCAACGAGCGCGAAATGCTCATCTTTAACCTTAACGAATTTGAGAACATCTTGATGAGTAGCCGTACAGTAAGCGTAATGGCGCACGAATTTCAGCACATGATACGCCACAACGTAGACGGCAACGAAACGGCATGGATTGACGAGGGCTTTAGTACCTTTACCGAAAAATACTTGGGGCTAGATGACAATAACGTAATGGTCAACGCCTTCATGAACAGCCCTAACACGCAAATTAACAATTGGGGCAATACGTTTGCCAGCTATGGCGCGTCCCTGATGTTTATGCAGTATTTCTACGACCGTTTTGGCTTACAAGGGATGCAACGCTTAAGCACAGAACCCGCCGATGGGCTGTTAGGCGTAGACAAAACCCTAGAGAGCCTTACAGGGGGCAATGTGGATGAGTTCTTTGCTGATTGGGTATTGGCAAATCTCATCCAAAACGTAGCACAAGGCTATGGCTATCAAAATGGCTGGCAAGCCTTGCCCACGCCCTCTATGACGGATGTTGTGTCGGCGTATCCCTACACACGCCAAGAATCTGCCAACCAATACGCCACCCATTACTATACGTTTTACCCCACGCCAAACGCCACGCAAATGACGTTTTCGCTAGAAAAACCGAGCGAATCTAGCCTGCTTTCAGAAGGGGCTTCTAGTGGGGTGCGCTATTGGTACAGCAATATTGGCGATGAAAGCAACACCACGCTTACACGCGCCTTTGATTTACGTAGCGTAACCCAAGCCACCCTCATTTATCGCATGTGGTACGAGCTAGAAACGTACTGGGATTATATGTATGTCACCATTAGCGTAGATGGAGGCAACCGTTGGCAATTGTTAGAAGGACGGCGCACCACCGCAGACAATCCCAACGACCGTTCTTATGGTGTGGGCTATACGGGCTATTCGCTAAAGTGGGTGACGGATGGTGTAGACCTTACGCCCTTTGTAGGACAAGAAGTGCTAGTACGATTTGAGATGATTACAGACGATGCCAAAACGCTTCCAGGTGTGGCACTCGATGACATCACCATTCCAGAAATTAATTATCTGGCAGATTTTGAAGCGGACGATGGCGGTTGGGTTTCTGAAGGGTGGGTACTCTCGGATAATCGGCTACCCCAACGCACATGGATACAAGCGGTACAATATGTCGGCGAGCAAGTCAACGTAACACGCTGGCTTGTAGACGAATCTAGCGTGCTAAACTTGCCCCTATTGCCCAATGTTAGCCGTGTTACGCTGGCGGTTTCGCCATTTGCACCCGTGACTTCTGTACCGATGGCATATACGCTTAATGTCAGTGTGCCATAGGGTATACTAAAGAAAAAAAGCAGGCTAAAAAGGTAAAGAGCGATGATGAATAAACTTTGGCGTTTTATCATGGGGCTTGGCGTAGGCATCAGTGCAGGGTTTGGCATTGTTGCGCTCTTATCGCCCGTGAGTGGTAAGGAGTTCAGGCAAAATTTGCGTGACCATCTTAAAGAATCTCGCCAAAAAGCCCAAGAAGCCTCAATTGCAAAACAAATTGAGCTAGAAGCCGAACTTTTAGCAATGCGTGAAAAGAAAGAACCCGCCACTACTTCTTAAACACAGTAACGCGCTTATGACTAAAAAAACACCCCTCTATCGACATGATGAAGGGGTGTTTTTGTGTAAGCGTGTCAAGCGTGAAGGCTAGTTTTCGCCAAATTCGTCCACAAGTTCGGCAACGGCATCGGCGACCGCTTTGGCGGTTAAGCCGTATTCTTCATAGAGGGTTTCATAGGGGGCGGATGCACCAAACGTATCTACGCCAATGGTAATGCCCACTTGCCCCACGTATTTTTGCCAGCCCAGCGTCACACCAGCTTCGATGCTGACGCGCAGGGGCGAATCACTAGGCAACACAAACTCTTGGTAATCTTCGTCTTGGTCATCAAACAATTCCCAACACGGCATACTCACCACGCGCACGCGCGCTTCGGTTTGTTCTAGCATGTCAAAGGCACGCAGGGCAATTTCGACTTCGCTGCCGGTGGCAATGATAATCGCATCGGGCTTGCCCTTCTTAATGCGTGGCGATTCTGCCAACACATAGCCCCCACGTGCTACACCCTCATGAATCCCGTCAATGTTGCCACCGTCTAGCACCAACAAATCTTGGCGCGATAGCACAATTGCCGACGGTGCATCTAAAGTCATAATGGCACGCCACGCGCCCACCGTTTCGTTAGCGTCCGCAGGACGGAAAACGTGCAAATTAGGAATCATCCGCAGGCTCATTACCTGTTCTACAGGCTGGTGTGTGGGCCCATCTTCACCCAAGCCAATGCTATCGTGGGTAAACACATACACGGCAGGTGCGTTCATCAGTGCGCCCAAACGAATTGCACCGCGCATATAGTCGCTAAACGTTAAGAACGTGGCAGAGTAAGGCTTGATGATACCCCCATGTAATGCCAAACCGTTCACGATTGCGCCCATGCCATGTTCACGCACCCCAAAACGCACGTTGCGTTCTGCGGGTACATTGCGCCCTGTGTCCTTTGCGCCCTTGATGAGTGTTTTTGTACTGCCTGCAAGATCGGCATCACCGCCAATCATGGTGGGGAAGTGCTTTGCAATCGCGTTTAGGGCATCACCGCCCGCGTTGCGCGTGGCAATACCTTTTTCACCGGTATAGCGTGGCAAATCGGCTTCCCAATTAGGGGTGGCTTTTCCGTGTGCAATGTCCCATTGGTGCGCCAAATCAGGGTTGGCGGTGCGCCATGCTTGATAGTTGGCGTTCCAATCGGCTTCACGACTTGCGCCTTGTGAAACGGCTTCTCTAAAGTGTTCTAGGGCTTGGGGCGGAATGAAGAAGGATTCTTCGGGATTCCAACCGTAGGCTTGCTTGGTGGCTTTAATTTCATCTGCGCCCAAAGGTGAGCCGTGTGCTTTGCTACTGTTGCCCTTGTTGGGGCTACCATAGCCAATAATGGTACGAATCGAAATCAGCGAGGGCTTGTCTGTAACGGCTTTCGCTTCTGTAATGGCTTGGTCGATAGCTTCTACGTTATTACCATCGGCAACCGAAAGCGTGTGCCAGCCCTGCGAAATAAAGCGTGCTGTAATGTCCTCTGTAAACGTGAGGTCAGTTGCGCCATCTAGCGTAATTTTATTGTCGTCATATAAGAAAATCAGCTTACCCAAGCCCCAATGCCCCGCCAACGCGCACGCTTCCATAAACACACCTTCCATCATGTCACCATCACTCACAATGGCGTAGGTGTTGTGGTCTACGATATTTTGTCCGTCACGATTAAACGTCTTGGCTAAAAAGGCTTCTGCCAACGCAAAACCCACCGCTGTTGCCCCCCCTTGCCCCAGGGGTCCCGTTGTGGTTTCTATGCCGGGCGTGTGCTTATATTCAGGATGCCCGGGCGTTTTGCTTCCCCATTGCCTAAAGTTCTTGATGTCATCCAATGACAAATCATAGCCCGTCAGGTGCAATAGTGAATAAATGAGCATGCTGCCATGCCCTGCGCTTAGCACAAAACGGTCACGATTTGCCCACGTGGGGTTAGTGGGGTTGTGGCGCAAATGGCGTGTCCAAAGGGTGTATGCCATCGCAGCCGCGCCCATTGGTAAGCCCGGATGACCACTATTTGCTTTTTGAACAGCGTCCATAGAGAGGGTGCGAATGGTATTAGTGGCAAGTTCTTGTAGTTCGGGTGATGTAACCACGCTTTTTTTCCTTTATAATCTTGGATTCAAAACGTTTGCGATTATAACACATTAACCAGAGAGATTTGCACCATGAGCGATAACATCAGCAAAGCAAAAGCCCTAATGGAAGCCGATGACTATGAGGGCGCAATTGTACTCCTTAATGAAACCATTGAGGCAGACCCCAACAACGCAGAAGCCTATTATCAGCGTGGCATTGCGTACATGGATGAGGACAATTACCGCGCCTCCCTCGCCGATTTAGACCGCGCCATCCGCCTAAGCCCAAAAACAGCCGTGTACTATGTGGGACGCGGACAACTGGATGCTTATCGGGGCGCATATCAAGACGCAATGAGCAACTTCAAACGCGCCCTAAAGATAGACCCCAACTGTGCGCTGGCATACGGGGAACGGGGCGACCTTTATGCGCGTAAAGCCGACCATAAGCGTGCGCTAGAAGATTATGAAAAAGCGCTAGAGCTGGATGATACCTTGTATGAAACGTGGTACAGCCGTGGCATTGCCTACAGCGACAAGAACGACCACAAGCTCGCCATTGAAAGCTACGACCGCGCCCTTGCCCTAAAGCCCGATTACGCCGACGTTTACACCTCACGCGGGGCGGCATGGTTTTATGAAGACGACTACAACCAAAGCCTAGCAGACTTTGATAAAGCCATAGAGCTAGACCCCGAAGATGCTCGCGCTCTTAACAATCGTGGCGTGCTAAATTTTGTGCTAGACAAAATCGAAGCATCACTTGCCGACTATAGCAAAGCCTTTGAAATTATGCCCAGTGAAAAATTGGTTGTTGGTGGGATTGCGCTCTGTTCAAACCGCTTAGGCAAAACAGATGAAGCGCGTCAATTGTGGATGCAATTGGTTCAGCAAGAACGCCGTTGTTTAGATGCCGACTGGGTAGGGCGTGAGTTTATGTGGCCCCCCGCGCTGGTAGAAGAAACGCGCAAGCTCATTAAATTGCTATAAAACGATTTATGTAGGGGCGCAAGGTCTCGCATCCAGCCCTACCTACAACAAAAAAGGGCGTGGCTCATCACGCCCCTTGTTACCACTAAAAACGGTTTCGTAGGGGCGCACCCGTTGGGTCGCCCATATAGTATGCCCCTTAAAGCTGAAAGTTCCCTGTGGTATACACCACTTTTTGGCTGTAGTTTTCTACAAACTCCAGCAAACGAGTATGAACGTCTTCCCAGTCGCGGCTTTTAAGAATACTTCTGATGTCCTCTAGGTCATCCGCCAGCATCTCTGCCATAATGCGCGGTTCGCCACTATCAGTGGCATACACAGAAAACCATGCGCCAATAGTACGAAGCCCTAAGCGTTGGGTGGCGGGCACCCATTCACGCACCACAAACTCAAAATATTCTTGGTCGCGGTCTGGCAAAATATCCCACTTCATAATGAGCTTTACGCTATCTGCCATTGTTACTCACGTTCTCTTTTACTTTTGCGGATTAAGAATAACAACACGCGGTTGTTCGGGAAGCGTCGCTGTCGTCACCTTTAGCACGTCCTCTTCTTGCACTTTGCTTACGCCCATTGCCTTCAAAAACTTCTCTACAGGGTCTAGTTCAAAGCGCAAGCCCTCTATGGCGTAGTGCATAGGCACAATGTAAAGGGGTTCAATTAAGCCAATTACTTCGGCAGCCGTTGCCGCCTTTAAGCCATTGCCACCGCCCACAGGTACAAGTAGCACCGTTACTTCGCCCATAGCCTCTATCGTCGATTGGTCGGGGACATGCGATAAATCGCCTAAGTGCAGTACCGTAATGCCTGTATTGTACTCATACAAATAGGCAATGTTAGAGCGTACCGTGTGCGCCTCAATATGGTGCATGGCAATGCCCGTAATAAATGTGCCACTCACTTCGTATTCACCCGCCCCATGCAAAACATGGCTTGCGCCCTTAATATTGTCTACTGCGCTATGTCCGTCACCATGATGGCTAATGGTCACTACATCTGCTTTTAGCTGTTTTGGCGCGGGAATCCCTATCGTGTCACTAAAGGGGTCTGTCACGATGGTGATTTGATTTCTTTCTGTTAAACGGAAGCAACTATGCCCGTACCACGTAATATCCAAGTTTGCACCTTCTCATTCGGTTAAATAGAACAAAACCTGCCCTTATTATAGCGCATGAACGCAAGGTTTGTAAACGAATAAGCCTTAGAAATACGAACACATTTTCTATTTTATAGTGCAGCCGCTGGCATCGTTGCTGGCTACTTCCACACCCGAAGGGGGGCGCAACGCCTCTAGGGATGATGGAACGGCTTCTGATAGGGACGATGGCAAAGCAAGCGTGGAGGGCTTATTGCTATCGTTTAGCTCCATTAGCACGCGCTCACGATGCTCAAGATTGGCAATATCAGCTGATAGCACCAATTGCACAGCACAAGACTCAAGCGTTTCGGTGTCTTGGGCTTCTTCACGGTTAAGGGCTTGCACGCTGGCAATGACCGTAAGCACAACCATCATCACCACAAAGAAAATTAACAAACCATAGAAAAATCGCCCAATAGATTGATTGTTCTCAATAGGTTCCACATCTAGCATAAAAGTTAGCCTTTCTTTTATTCTGGGTACGAAAACGGTTGTAATCTGATAAAACATAGAAACCTTAACGCAAAAAGGCACGAACTCATTATAATATGAAGGGAGAGTTACACTAGGTGTCTATTTTAATGCTAACGATTGTAGCAATTGATGACGACCTGCAAAACCTTGAGTTGGTGAAGGCTTTGGCAGAGTCGATGGGTTATTATGTGATGGTTGCCCAAAGTGGGGAGGATGGGAAATTGCTCATTGAGCAAGTATTGCCCGCACTCGTTCTCTTAGATTTGCGTTTACCCGGTGGGATGGACGGCTGGCAACTTGCCACAACCGTAAAAGCTACCCCCACAACGGCACACATCCCTATTATTGCGATGAGTGTTGCCATTAATGCTGACGACCAACGACGAGCCAAAGAAGCGGGTTGTTCGTTGTTTCTGTCCAAGCCGTTTCACCTTAGCGCGCTTCGCAAATACATCAAACAATTTGTTGAAAACCTATAGAATGCTTAAATACTTGCAATTGATAACAGTGCCAACGGAGACAAGATTTGCCTCCGTTGGGTGTTTAAGAGCGTTGTACTAACGCGCTAGGCTGTTTAGGATTCAGTGATGGTCACTTTAATGACTTTATCGCCCTGACGAACAGCATCAACAACCGCTTGGTCGGCATCACTTTTCACCTTACCAAACACACCATGCTTGCCATCCAACCAATCTGTAACCACATGCGTAATAAAAAACTGGCTACCATTGGTATTAGCACCGGCATTTGCCATGCTAATCACACCCTTGCTGTGGGCAATCGACAAGGACGACTTTTCATCATCCCAACGATAGCCAGGACCGCCACGACCATCACCATCTGGGCATCCGCCCTGAATCATGAAGTTGGCGAGAACACGGTGAAAGTTTAGCCCATCGTAAAAACCATCGCGTGCCAAAAAGACAAAATTATTAACCGTAAGGGGGGCTTTATCGGCATAAAGGTCTAGGTTAATGGTGCCTTTGCTGGTTTCAATAGCTGCACTATATGTCTTTTTGGGGTCAATGACCATTTCAGGGTATGCTTTGTATGACTTTGCCATAATTGGTTTCTCCATTGGATTGAATTGTGTTAGGTTTAAGGTATTGTAGCAAAATTTTCTAAAATGCACGAAAGCAAAGTAGCGCAAGATGCGTTATACTTAAGTATGATAAACAAACTTTATGCTTTATCCATCGGGGTGTTGCTATAATTGGGAATAGTCTTTAGCAAATTTATGATTCGTAGGGCGTATTAACGATGCACATTCTTTATATTGAAGATGACCCAAATAACCGAACACTGGTGAGACGCATTTTGATGTCGGAGGATATGGCAATAGAAGAGGCAGCCAACGCCCGTGACGGCATTGCCAAAGCCATAGCAAACCCCCCCGCCTTGGTGCTAATGGACATCAGTATGCCAGAAATGGACGGGCTAACTGCCACTAGGGAAATTCGCAAAATTCCAGAAATTGCTCATCTGATTGTGATTGCCCTTACCGCCAACGCGATGACGGGCGATAAAGAGATGATTTTGGAGGCAGGTTGCGATGGCTATATCAGTAAACCAATTAATGTGGATACATTTATAGACGAACTTAGAGAGTATCTTAGGTAGGTGGGAATGGCAAAAAACCCGATTGACCCCAGCGAAGCGCATGTTCTTGTTGTAGAAGACAACGTGCCAAACTTCGTACTCATTGCGCGGTTATTGGCGTTTATGGGCGTGCAACGTTGTGAATGGAAAACAAGTGGTTGGCAAGTGGTACAGTTTGCAGAAACCTTGCCCCGTATTGACCTTATCTTGATGGACATTCGTTTACCTTATGAGGACGGCTACCAAGCCCTACAAAAGGTACGCAGTCATCCACGCCTTAAAGAGGTTGTGGTATGCGCCGTCACCGCAGAAGCCAGCGAAGACCAAATGCTTCGCGCCCAAAAAAGCGGTTTTGATGGCTTTCTTGGCAAACCCTTAGACCCTGACCGCTTTCCTAGCCAAATTAAACGACTTTTGGCGGGCGAGCAAGTATGGGAATGGCAATAACCCGCACGGCAGTTTCGCCAAGCAGGGGCAACAACAAAAAAAGGGAGAACAAATGACGGACGCGATTCTTGGGCTGTTAAGTCGTTTTAGGCGTGAAATGCCCGATACACTAGGGACACAAGAGCTGTTGAAGTTGTGTGCCGAGCGCACCACAGAAACCCTACCCTTTATCAACGTGGTTACCTTTTATCAGGTAGTGCGCGGTGGGCTAACGGTGTGGCATACCTCGCAACGCGACGACACGGCATTTATCTCCCTTAGCAAAGTGCCTCAATACCAGCGTGTACTAGAAACGGGTGAAGTAGACTACGCGCACCCCCTTATTATCTTTGGGCTACGCTCTATCTCCAAGCCCTTTGGCTTGCTAGAGTTGCGTGTTGATAGCGGTCATACCCTCACATCAGATGAAATAGACTCACTTAGCCTTATCGCACAGCAAGTTGCCCTTTGGCTAGATAATGCAGTCCTAAGGGACTTGCTGCAACGCCAAGTAGAAGCCTCTAAACAGCTAAGTAACTGTGACAACCTTGCCCAAGTGGCGGCGGTACTGGCGCGGACATTTCATCAGCCCGGTCAGTTTGTGAGCGTTAATGTGTTTGAAACGAACGAAAAGAATGAGATTACGGGCGTGCGCGTGGTTGGCACAGCCAACGCCACCCAAGTGTATGAAACTGATGATGTATTTGCATTAGGCAAAGACATAACCAACGTTCAAAACACGCTTATCATTCAAGATGAGCTATTGATTGCTGATGTTGATACCGATGTTTTTAGCGAGTCTGCGCGTCAACTCTTGCAGAAAGTAAAAATCAAGTCGGCGTATCTAGTGGCGCTTAAAGCCGAAGGTCAAATCGTAGGCTTCATCTCTTTTAATGATACCCAACGAAGCATTGTGCTTACAGAATCCGAGCGCACCGTATATCGCTCGCTTGCAGAGCAAGCCTCAATTGTGATTGAACGGCGCAACCTGCTAGAACAAATGCTAGAAAGCATTTCCGAGCTACAAACCCTATATGAAATTTCATCTGCCCTCACATTTGCCCTCGATTTACCACAAATTTTAGGGGTGATATATGGCATTTTTAGGCAAGGCCTGCGTAGCCTTAACCTGTTGGATATTAGCTATGACAGTAGAGGCTTGCCCACACAATTTCTCTTGCGTTACATTGTTCAGGGCAATGGCGAAGTACAAGAAACCAACCGTGTGCTGTATGAGGGCGCAACGCCGGAACAACTTGAGGGCATCTTGCAAATTATGCAAGAGTCGGGTGGGCAAATTGAAATCTTTGAAGATATTGAGAACGAATTAGAAGTAACAAACCGCGCCATGTTCCTTGCCGATGGCATTAAGAGTGCGGCAACTATTCCACTCTTTGATGAAGGGATGCGTGTTTCACAGCTTTCACTGACGTATAACGAGCCACGCAAATTTAGTGAAAGTGAAAGACGGCTTCTTAACAACATTCAAGCCGAACTGACGTTGGTATTGCAAAATCGTCGCCTTATTTCAGAAACTCAAAAAGCCGCCCTGCGTTCAGAAGAGCAAGTGCGCCTTTTAAGCATCCTAAACGACATTACCAACGCAGCAAATGTCCAACAAGACGAGGCGCAATTGCTCTCTTATGCCGTTAAAGCCCTGCAAGAAGCCACAAAGACCGACCACGTGGCAATTAGCTTAAGTGATGAAACGGGCAGTTTAGCGCGTGTAACGGCAGAATACCCACAATTTGGGCATGTTGGGACGCTAATTACACCCGATGATTCACTCAACGCCTATTTAAGGGAACAACGTCGGGTCTTTATCGCCCGCGACCTAGAAAAGACAAACGAGCTAGATGAAAAAACACGCAACCAACTCTTGTTGATTGGCATTAAAGGCTTGTTTGTTGTGCCAATGTTTAACTCGCAAAAACAGCTCATTGGCTCTGTGAGCTTTAACATGATGAAGCCCATCCAAGCCTTTGATGAGCAACTGGTGGAGCTAGGCTATACGATTGTGTCGCAATTGTCATTAAGTTTGCAAAAGCTGCGCCTTTATGCTGATTCGCAACGCCAAGCCACACAAATTCAGCGCATCAACGCCTTCGGGCAGTCCGTACAAGCTACCCAAGACCTATCAACGATTTTGGGCTATGCTATGGACACCCTACAAACCATTACACGCTATGACTATGCGGCGGTGTATGTCTATGACCGTCAGCACCATGTGCTAGGCATGATGTCTCGTAGCCAACACGGTGACACCACCATTTTTGACGCACCGCAGCCCGTCAAAGAAGGCGTGAATACGCTTATTTCACAGGTGTGGAGTGACTATGAAGCACAACAAGTTAACGACCTAGACGCGAATACCCTTTGGAATCACCCTCTGCGTGGTGTGATACGCTCGGTGATCGCACTACCATTGATGAGTAGCGGGCGCAGTTTTGGCGTACTAGAAGTGGCGCAAAATATCCCGTCTGCTTATAGCCTCGCCGATATGGGTGTGGTACGCCAAATGGCGAACCAAATGGCTGTTGCGCTAGATAACGCCGATGCCCTGGTGCGTAGCCAACAACAGACGCGCATTAAGTCAAGAGCCAACGAAATTACCGCCCAATTGCAACAGCAAATTGACATGGAAAGCATGTTGCGCGTAACAGTGCAAGAAGTGGGACGTGCGCTAGGGGCAAAGCGTGCGCGAATTCGCTTAGCAACGTCCATTGACAGCCCAAAGCAGGAGACCTAAGCCGATGCGCCCATTTGTCCAAAACCTGTTCTTAAACACAGCAAATTATCGTGAGCGCGTGCAACATGACCGCGCTTTAATGGTGTATGCAGTCATTTATGGGGGTCTGCTGGCATTTACACTCTTTGCCTTCTTCTCGCCCGAGTGGTACACCACATCGCCTGATGCATTACCGCGTGTGTCAATGATACAAGTAATTTCATATCGTCCAGACGTGATTATCTTTTTGGTTGTGCCGTATTTAATCGGCTTGGCAAGCGTCTTAATTAACCGCAGTGGACGCTTACAAGTATCGCGCTGGATGGCAACCGCTTTCATCTATATTACGGCTATTTTGCCCATCATCATTATTCCTGCCAGCAACTTTAGCGTGTCCATCTTTGTTGTAAACTTGGTGATATTTGCATTTGTCACTAGCCTGCTTAACGATACCACAGGGGTTTTGGTGGGGTTTGGGCTGGCGTATGCGTCTTACATTACCGACCCCGGCGAGATACAACCCGCGTTTTTTATTACGTTTACGGCGCAAATGTTCGCCATGATGATTATCGCCTATTACTTCATCCGCTTCTCAAACACCATTCGCCTTCAAACAGAAGAAATTGCTGGCGTAGAGCGCGTAAAACTAGCAGAAATTACCCAAACCATCACGCGCATTGGCTCGGAACGCTTGTCTTTGGATGAGTCGTTAAACAAGTCCATTCGCATTTTGCAAGTTAATTATCCGCAGTTCTATCATGTGCAAGTCTTTGGTATTGATAGTACGGGTGTTCAAGCGCGGTTGGTGGCGAGTACTGGTGATGTGGGGCGCGTGCTATTGTCACGCAATCATGGGCTGGCGGTGGGTAGCCTAAGCGTGATTGGGCAAACGACATTTAAGGGTGAACCGATTATTGCCTATGCCAACCAAGTAGGCACAAGCTATCGCCCCAACGACCTCCTAAGCCAAACGAAAACCGAAGTTGCGTTCCCGATGCGTATTGGCAACCAAGTGATTGGTGCGCTGGATATGCAAAGCTACGATGATCTAGCGTTTACCACCAATGACGTAGCCACCTTCCAAGCCCTAGCAGATAGTATTGCGTTGGTCATGGACAATGTGCGCCAATTTGATAATGCACGCCAGCGCGTAGAAGAAAACCAACAACTTGCCGAGCAAGCGCGTAACGCCCTTGCCGAAGTGCAACGCCTTAACAAGCGTCTTATTGGTCGGGCATGGTCGGATTATCTGCGTGACCAACCCGAATCTTTGGGCTTAACCTATGATCTAGAGTCGGGAGCTGTTAGCCAAGAAGCCGAATGGACATCGACCCTAGAGCAAGCCATTAAAGGTACAGTGATTGTGCAAGAGGATAACATCGTCTCTATCCCGTTGGTAGTACGCGGGCAAGTGATTGGTGCAATGGAATTTGAGCTAAGTGAAGACGGTGAAATGAGTGCTGATGACATTGAAATGCTAAAAGAAGTAAGTGAGCGTTTTGGGCTGGCAGCCGAAAACACGCGCCTACTAGAGCAAAGCCAACGCTCTGCCCAACGTGAAGCCCTAATTAACGTGGTGAGTAGCCGTTTGCAAACCACCAATAACGTAGAGGCAACACTGGCAGAAGCCGCCCGTAGCCTAAGCGAATTGCTCCAAGCCGAGCGCGTTGTTGTGCGCTTGGGCAAACCTAATATCACCACCGCCCCTTTAACATCGTCAGGAGACTAAGCGACCATGACCCTGATTGAACGTACTGTCTTACGCGACCCCCTTCTTTCATTTGAGCAATTGCGCCTGCGCTTTGTTCAGATGGTAACGACTGTGGGCTTGATTTTTCTGATTGTGGACGGCGCAAACAACTACTTTAGTGGCGAAAGTGTGCAACTTTCTGTACCCATCTTTATTACGTTGTTTGCGGGCTTGCTGTTTTTTACCACGCGGGGTATCGGCACATTCTTGCTTTCGGACATCCTCATTATCACAATTACCTTTGCCACATTGGTGCAAACACAAGTGCCTTTGGTTGTGGGGGTTTCTGCGCTGGCTTGTGTGGCAAGTGCCATGTTTGGCGGGAGGCTCCTTTATATTGGCGTTATTGCCACCATTACGGTGCGTGCCATTACACTAGAGGCAATACTCTTTACCACCGACCCCTCTTATGATTTCTTTCTAAATACCCTGCCTTATACCACAGCACTTATCGGCTTTTCGTTGATATTGCGTGTGTTTAGAGCGCGGTTTCAAGAGTTTATTTTAAACGCACGCCGTACTTCTGATTTACTGTCGGCAAGTGCAATCATCGGGCAAGTGATTGGGCAGTACCTAGACCTCACCCCCCTGCTCAACCGTTCTGTTGAAATTGTGCGCGATAGGCTGGGCTTTTATCATGTGCAAATCTTTCTTGCCGATGAGTCCAACGACTATGCTCGCTTAACCGCCTCTACGGGGGATGTCGGGCGCGTGCTACTAGCACAAAATCAGCGTGTTTCGGTGAATGCCAATACACTCATCGGACGTGCATTACAAGCAGGCGAGGCACTGGTAGCGCGTGAAACAGCAACCCGTGAGGACTTTACATTTAGGGACTCGTTGCCCAACACACGCTCAGAATTGGTTGTTCCTATCGTAGATGGGGATAAAATCATCGGCGCGTTAGATATTCATAGCATGAGAAGCAACGCCTTTAACCGAAATGACGTGCAAGCCCTAGAAGTCATGGCAAACCAACTGGCAACCGCTATTCGCAACGCACGCCTCTTTGAACGCCAAGAATCGACTATCCGTGAGAATAAACGCCTGTTCTTAGAATCCGAAACCAACCTGCGCGAAATTGAACGCCTGAATCGCCAGCTTACCAAGCAAGCGTGGGATGAATATCTGCAAGGGCGCGGTGTTGTAAGTGGGGTAACGTGGACACAACGCGAGTTTAAACCTGGCGCAGAATGGACACCCACCATGATACAAGCAGCCCAAAGACGGCGCGTGATGACCATCAACGACACCAAACGCGGACGGCGCACCATTGCCGTTCCTGTGGAGCTACGCGGCGAAGTGGTGGGTGCAATTGAAATTGAAACCACCGATAGTAGCTATGCCAGCGACACCGCCGACATGCTACAAGCCATTTCACAACGTCTTGCCGTTAGCCTAGACAACGCTCGCCTGTTTGAAGAAACCCAAGAAGCCACCGCACAAGAACAGCGCATTGGTGAAATTGTGTCGGGGTATCAGTCAGCAGATAGCATTGACGAACTGCTACAAATTACCCTACAGGGCTTAACAGAAGCACTAGGCGCAGAAAAGGGCATGATACGGCTAGGCAACTTTGTCAACCCGAACAAGAGTGCAAGCACAGCTAACGGGCATGAGGGAGACACAACCTAATGATAAGACGTTTATGGCTGTTTGTTTCTATACTGCAATACCCTTATACAAACCCAGTAGACCGCCAACAGGCGCGCGACTTATTGCGTACCATGCTGATGTTTGCGCTCCTGCTGGTATTGGGTCAATACATCCCGATTGCGGCGGGGGTTTATGGGCTTAGTGACCTTGACCCCATCTCGTTTGGTTTACCCCCGATTGTGGTGGTGGCAACGGTCATACTCATTCAAACAGGCAGATTACGCTTAGCAAAGCAGTTCTTTGTGGGTGCGCTCATCATTTTAGCGTCTGTCTTATATATGGGTGGCTTTGAAAACTTGGCGTTTACAGGCTTCGTTATTCCCATCATTCTAGCAGGCACGCTTTTAGGGCGACGCGAGGTTATTTTAGTCAGTATTATCGTGGCGATTACGCTTGCCATTGGGGCGTTTGCCCAGCCCACGCTCCTCATCCGTGTGGATAACCCGCCCTCTGTATTGCTGCCGCTGTATGCCATCCTGTTCTTTATGGTGGCTGTGCTAATTGTCTTTGGCTTAAGCCCCCAAAGCATTGCAGAATCGTTTGTTAATGAGCTACGCGACCTACGCCAAGTGGTGAATGCCACGCAGTTTCAGTCTTTAGGGCAAAGCGAAAGTGAGCTGTTAGCAGATGTGTTGCGTGGGCTTCGCAAGGAGTTCGATTATCGCGCCTCACATATTTACTTGCTAGATGACCAACATCGCCAAGCCACACGCTACTATATTGGGTTTGGTCTCGATACCCTACAAGTGGGCGAAAACCTCGACATTAGCACCCTTAATGCCATTGGCGAGTGCTTACGCACAAATGCTGTCATTTTGGTAGACGAAACCAGCTCCCCAGCACGCCGCCGCCACCTTTCGGCGGGCTTAAAGGGTGGGCTAGTGTTGCCATTACGCTACAATAACGAAGTCATTGGCGTACTAGACCTACAAACAGAAACCGATGACCGCTTTAGCAGTACCCAAATAGAAGCGATGGAAGTTTATGTCAGCCAGCTTGCGCTTGCCATTCAGCGTAACCGCCTTTTGCGCCAACTACGTGAGGACGTTAGCGAGCAAGAACGCCTTATTATTAAGCAACGCCAGCGCGTAAAAGAGCTAGAACAAGCGCAACAAGGCATTACCACAAACTGGCAAACGTTCTTTGAGCAATATACCAATGGCACGTTTGGCTATGATGTCAGTGGCGATGGTTCGGTGATGACTTATGCCCGTGACCTGCCCGATATTGTGCGGATGGCTCTTGAAGAAGGCGAGCTAGTAGTAACGCAAGAGAACGGTCAACAAGCCGTTAGTTTGCCCGTTTTGCTTCGTGACCAGCTACTGGGCGCAATGTCATTTAAGCTCCCGATGGGCGTAACGCTAACAGAACGCCAAGTAGAGCTATTGCGTAATGTGGTACAACGTTTGGGGCTGGCACTAGAAAATAAACGTCTCTTTGAGCAAAGCCAAACACAAGCCCAACGCGAAAGCAAGGCAAATGCCGTTGCTAGCACACTTCTTAGCTCAACAGATATTGATGATGTGCTACAATTAGCATCAGAAACATTCAACGAAGCACTAGGGGCAATTAGCACACAAATCTTCCTACAACCCCAGTTGACCGAGCGTAAACCAGAGGAAACGTCATGAACCGTCAGACGCTCACATTCCCCATTAGCTTAAAGCTCCTCATCGGGATTTTGGTGGCGGTAATTTTACCTGTGGCAGTGGTTGTTGCCCTCTCAATTGAAGGCAGTAACCGCAACACCATCAGCAATCTACAAGCCTATGTGCAAGAAAATGGGTTGCGCCGTCAGGTAGGCATTACCGAAACATTTAACATTGTAGGCGCACAAATTGAATCATTTGTGAACAATAATATCAACCGTAGCGTGCTTTCCTCCGCGTTGCGCATTAGGCAAGGCACGGCAATTAATAGCCAAACCGTGAGCGAAGTAGAGGCGCGCGCCGAAGAAGCCATGCTGAACGGCTTGCTCTCTGACCAACGACGCTTTATTGAAAGCGTGTGGCTACTTACCCCTGAAGGGCAAGTGGTTGCTCCGGCTGCGAGTCTAAACAAAACGTTGCCGTTTAGCCTGCAATTCGAGCAAGAAGACCGCTCGGATGTGTTTTTATCTGCGGTAAACCTTACCGTCAATGACTCTATCACGTTGGTGGTTGCCAACCGTAATGGGGTCGTCAACTTTGAAGTAGCGCATGTCATCTCGGATTCCAGAAACAATATCGTGGGCTATTTGGTTGCCGATTTAAGCCTTGATAACATTATTTTTGCTAACTTACGCAATACCAATGAACTCTTTCCTGCTTATAGCTTTATGGTGATGCCCGATGGCTCCTCTGCGTTGCAATTGCTGGACGTAAGACGGCAACGACTGGTCTTTACCAATACGGTGGGGGTAGAACGCGCCCTTAATGGCGAGCCAAGTGCCGTGTCCACCTATGCCACAGGCGAAAACTCCGAGCGAAGCGTCATTGGTTTCTTTACCCCACTCGAAGTCTATGGCACACGCTTTGCCTTTGTGACTGAACTAGACACCTCTATCGTTGCGCTTCAACGCAATACCTATATTACCCAAGTAGGCTTTCCTGTGGGCGTGGGCTTGTTTGCGTTAGTGCTTGTGATAGTCATTTTCCTCAATCAACTTATCACGCCCCCGCTTAGCCAACTGCGCGAAGCCATGCGTGCCATGATTGGGGGGGTCTATGATGTTCCTGTTACCTCTAATGAACGCGGTGATGAAGTAGGCATGTTGTCAGTGGCATTTATTGACATGCGCGACCAAGTGAATCGCCTCATCAAAGACATGACACAACGCCTAGAAGACCGTAACCGTGATGTGCGCGTTACCCAAGACATTAGTCGCGCTGCCACCGCCGAACGTAACTTGCGCGTTTTGCTAGACAAAGTGGTAAACTTGATCGTCCAAAACTTCCCTAATATCTATCACGCCCAAATTTTCTTGGTGGATAATGACGGTGAATATGCCGTCTTGCGTGCCAGTACCGGCAAAGCGGGGGAGCAATTGCTTACACGCGGTCATCGCCTTGCCGTAGGTAGTGTTAGCGTGATTGGGCAAGTCACCGAGCAAGGGCAAGTGGTGGTAGCGCGTGATATTTCTGCCAGTAACGTGCATCGCCAAAACGAATTTTTACAAGAAACCCAAGCCGAACTTGCGGTTCCATTGCGCCTAGAATCTAAAGTTGTGGGTGCGCTAGACGTGCAAAGCAAGCAACGCGATAGCTTTACTCCCCAACAAATTGAGGCGTTACAAACATTGGCAGACCAAATTACCATTGCCATTGAAAACACGCGCCTTTATGAAGAATCACAACGCTTGCTTGCCAGCCTAGAAGTAGAAAAAAGCGAGCGCACACGCCGCGCATGGCGCGAGTATATGAACTCGCAACGCAAGAACCAGCTTATCAGCCAATACGGCAACCCCACTGGCTATGATGGCACAGACCTTCGTCAAGCGGCTCTCTCTAGTGGGCAATCTGTGGTAGGCGAAAAAACCACCCGAAACACCATTCCCTTTGCTGTTCCCATTCGTTTACGTGGGCAAACGCTAGGCGTCGTAGAGTATGAACTCACCGAGCGCGATTTTAACTACAACAAAGTATTGCTGGCAGAAGAACTCGTCAGCCGTCTCGCCATTAGTCTTGATAACGCCCGCCTGTTCCAAGGTAGCGTACAATCGACAGAACGTGAACACCTTGTGAACGAAATTTCGTCCAAGCTTACCAGCCAAACCGAAATTCAAGACATTATCGAAACCGCCCTGCAAGAAGTGGGGCAAGCCTTACGCACACCCAAGGTTGCCATTCGCTTTAATGTGGCATCTAAGGGCAAAGGTAGCCCTAAAAATGGGCATCATACCAATGGACAGTTGCCAGAAGCAGATGACAGCCCAAGCAAGCATCCCGAAAATACCGCCGAAAATAACAACGAACACAACGGCAAACCAAGAAGTGAGGGGTAAACAAAGATGACGGCGAATACCTCAAGAGCCTACAACGCCTATAGTGAACGCTTGCTTTCGTGGATTGTGCCATTTGTTGCAGTGGTGGTTGCCATTGCGTCTATTGGTACGATTATTAGCACGATAAGCAGTGGGATTAGTCAGCAACGTGCCACCCATAGCAACGCCCTAGACCGCGCAGATCTTGCACTTAAAAACTACCTAGAGCCAATTTTGCGTGAAACACAAGCCATCGCCGCCAACGCTACCCTAAAGAACTTTATCAATGGGATTGGCGAAGCACGTGAAGCCACATCCCAAGCCCGTGAGTTTATCGCGCAAAATCCCACTGATATTTTGAGTGTGCGTTACATCAATAGCGAGGGCAATGTTCAGCTAGAAGTGATAAATTCGCGTGGGTTTTCCCAAATTACCACAGAACTTGAACTGGGGCTAAGAAGCAATAATTATCGCACCAATTCTTACTTTGTTCGTGCCACCAGCACCGATATAGGTGGCGTGGTGATGAGCAATTTTTCGCTTCAGCGTGACCGCCGTAATGGGTTATTAATTGCGCCTCCTCGTGGGGTTGTCAGCCTGTTTGTGCCTGTGCTGGTTACTGCAAACCAAGTACAAGGCGCAGTTCAAATTGAACTAGATACACAAGACTTTTTGAACCTTGTCAACCGTGCCGAAATTAACTTCATTGACCCGCTAGACCAACGTCACGTTATTTTGACAGCAGGAAACAACTTGATATTGGCAGATAACACTGCCTCTAACCTGCAATACTTTTCCGACATTGAATTGCCATTAGGCAACACGGGCGATAGCGAGCTTTATGGGTCGCTTGTACCGTACTTAACGGTATTACGCCCCACAAACTTTGTTGCAGACCATACAGGCACAAACGTTATTAGCGGTCGCACTATCATCATTCCTTTAGGTGACACTAGCAATAACCCCTTCCGCCTCTTTATTGTAGATAACCTTTTTTCGGCATACCGTTCTGAACTTTTAACGGTGGCAGTAGTGGTGCTTTCGTCACTCGTGATTGGTTTCTTGGCGGGGGTATTCTTGCGGTGGGCAGTGGTGCGGGTGCTTTTCCCAATCGAACAAGCAGCCGATGTGATTACGCGCATTGCCAATGATGACGCGCCTCAAGTGGGTGCTATGGGGCTGACATCTTCGCCCATTGGTGAAAGCGTTGTTCGCATTGCCAGCCAGCTAGAAACACTTAATAAGCAATATCAGGAACAGGTAGAACGCCGTAACCGCGATTTACGGGTCGTAGGGCGCATTGGCTATGAAACCGCCACCCTACGCGATTTAGAAGTGGTTATGAAGCGTGCGATTAACCTCATTTGTAATGAAATGGGCTTTTACCACGCACAAATTTTTGTAGTAGACGAAGTAAGTAGCATGGCACGCCTAACGTATACACGCGGTGAAGCCGGCGTAGAGATGCTGGCACGCAACCATCAACTTGCCATTGGTTCGCCTACCGTTATCGGTACAACCACAGCCAAGCGTCGCCCTGTTATCCTAAATGACGTAAGCGACCCTAGCAACGAAGTCCAACACGGCTTTAACCCCCTGTTGCCCGAAACCCGCGCAGAAATGGCGTTGCCCCTGATTGTGGGTGAAACCCTCATTGGCGCACTAGACATTCAAGGCAAAACAACGGGCGTTTTCTTGCCACAAGACTTGCCCACATTTGAATTATTGGCGTATCAAATCGCTATTGCCATTTACAACACCCAGTTTAGAACACAATCTGACAAGCGTATTCAGCAAATTGACCGCCTTAATCGCCAGCTTACCCGCGCTGCATGGGAAAATGTTAGCGATAGCATTCAGATTGAGGGGCAATATGGCGCACCTTCCTCTGAAAAGGATAGCAAGGCGTTTGCCCCTATTTCCATTCGTGGTGAAACCATTGGTGAAATTGAAGTGAGTCTGCCCGAAGGCGACCTAACAGACGGCGACCAAGCGGTTTTACAAGCCATTGCCGAGCGTGTCTCTATTGCTATTGAAAATGCGCGTTTGTTTCAAGAAACGCAAGTTAGCTTGGCAGAAACGTCCACACTCTATGAGCTTAGTCGCCAACTGAACGAATCACTTACCCTAGAGGATGTACTGTATTCCATTGTTACCGCCGTTGCCCCTGATGCAACGGGCAGCCAAATGTGGCTGATTGACGATGACGAAATGGGCATTAGTGCAGAAGTACGCCTTGCGGTAGATTTGCCGTTCTTAGCGACACGCCCAGCAACACCGATTGACATCAACACCGCCCTCAAAATAGATGAGTTTGAGCTACTGAAAAGCTTTGACACGCAAAAAGCAACCCTCATCGGCTATACTGAGGGCAATGAAAGCATTGATGCGCCCCTTTCTCAATTGTTTACTTACTTGGGGGCAGAGTCGGTTATTTTAGTGCCGCTAAATATGCGTGGTGCGTGGAAGGGCTTCATTACGATAGAGTTTCCCACACAACGCGAGTTTGGTGAACGCGAACAGCGCGTATACGATGCGTTGGTGGGGCAAGCGGGCGTTGCCGTAGATAACCGCCTACTGCTACAACAAACCGAAGAAGCGTTGGCACGCAACGAAAAGCTGTATTCGGCAAGTCGTTTAATTAATACTGCGCGGGGCTTATCTGACCTTGTGTATGCTGCCGTAGCCACCACCAGCGACCCCACGCTTAACTTTTGGTTGGGATTGCTAGAGGGTGATGCCGACGTAACGGGCTGGCGAAATAGCGTGCGCGTAGTAGCTTATAGTGATATGGGCAATGTTATCGAATCCAGTAATGTGTTGCCACTTGTTGTTGACCCACAATCGCCATTGCGTATTCGTGAACCCGAAATTGTGACGGCAGAAGATGCCATAAGCCAGCCAAACTCTTATGCTGTACAGCGTATGCAAGAAGCCAAACAAAGTTTTATGGCAATGTTCCCGCTTTATATTGATAACTTGCCTATTGCGCTGTTCTATATTGTGTCTAATACGTCCCACGAACTGTCACAAGAGGACTTCGACGTTTATAAAGCCCTTACGGGGCAAATGAGTACACAAATCCAAAATCGCCGTTTGCTAGAGCGTACCGAAGCCGCCCTCAATGAAACCCGAAGGCTCTATGTGGCAAGCCGCGCGATTGCTTCGGCGCAAGACATAGTGACCCTTTACGAGTCGTTGGCATCGCATGTGGCAGCCCCCTTTGCCCAAGCAACGGCATCACCACCGCTTAATGTCACGTTGTCGGTGTTATTGGCGCGTCCTTTGCCATCTCCCACCGCCCCCGAACTGGAATATGTGTATCAGTGGTCATCTGATAGTAGCCTACGAACCACCTTGCGCTTAGGCACTAGCCTTCGCCAAGCCGATGTGCCTTTGGGCTATATGCTAGAGCAATCCGACGAGAACGCACTGGTATACTCTAATGTGCGAAATATAGAGAATGGCGCGTTGCGCAGCCTTCTAAGACAAGATAGCTCGGTAGCGGCAGTTATAACACCGCTTCAGGTGCGCCAACAATGGTTTGGGGTGATGATTTTGCACGCCGACAAAGCCAGCATCATCACCGATAGCTATGTACGCTTCTTGCAAGCCGTTGCCGACCAAGTAGCGGTTGCCATCGAAAACCAAAACTTGCTTCAAAACAATATCTTTGAGCGTGCCAATCTAACGAACATCCTCTCGACATTGCCGGCGGGCGTGCTGGTGCTAGAACCTAGCACCTTTTTACCACGCCAAACCAATGAGCGCATCGAAGAACTGCTGGGACGCAAAATAGACATGAGCAAGCCCTTTAGTGCAGAGGGCTATGCGCTGTATCGTAACGAAACGCACACCCTTTATCCCGATGAACTGTTGCCCTTCTTTGTGGCACAAACAGAAAATCGTGCGGCGTTCTCGGATGATGTAACGGTGGTCAACGGCGATATGCGGATTGACTTGCTGATTAATGCCGCGCCAATTTACGACAATAGAGGCAACATCACTGCCATCGTAACCGCCTTTCAAGACATCACGAACCTTCGCAGTCTAGAAAACACGCTCCAACAAAACCTGCGTGAAACGGTAACGCTGTATGAAACACAGCTTGCACTCGCCAAGAGTGAGGTTGTCGATGAGATGCTCGATACCCTCATAGAGCAACTAACACTGCAACAAATGGGGGATATTTACATCGTACTTACCGATGAAGAAGGGGAAGAAATTCGCCTGATGCGCCAAACAACCGATGCCATCATGGATGCCGAACCCCTTCGTTTCTTGCTTCAGCTGGAGCCTGTCTCTATTGAAAGTGTCTCTAATTCTAATGTGAGCGATGACATTCGTGCCGTTTTAAGACAAATGGACGCAGAATCGGCGTTTGTGGCACCCCTTATCGCAAAAATGCGTACTACCCCTTTGGGTTGGCTGGTCGTCACTCATCCCGAACCCTATAAGCTAGGGATAGACCCACAACGTATCCTTACCACTATGGCGGATATGTCGTCTACCGCTATCGACAATAATTACTTGGTCGCATCTACACAAATTGCCTTGCAAGAAACGGCATCACTTTATGGCGCAGCCAGTAGCATTAACCGTTCTAGTAATCTGCAAGAAGTGGCTATCGCCATTGAAACTTCGCTAGATTCACTCCAAGCGGATATGTTTGCGGTGTATGTGATGATTGAGGGTCAGGTGCAGTTGCTTGTGTCTCGTAATTTTGAGGAGGCAATTGCGAATGGGCTAGACCTAGAAGAGCTGGTCACCGTTCCCCTTCGTGATGATGGCAGTGGCATCTACGTCGTCGATTTGATGCGTAGCTCCATTGGTCGTATCGAGCGCATGTTGCTAGAATCGGGGCAAATTAGCACACTTGCCATTGCTAACTTACGGATTAAAGATGAGCAAGGCGGACGCATCTTTGTCGGTTATCATTCACAGCACACGCTCAGTACTGGCGAACAACGCTTCTTAACCACAGTTTCCGACAGTGCCAGCGTGGTTATTAACAACATTGTGTTGCTAGAAGAAATTCAAGGCTCGCTTCAAGAAACCAGCACCATCTATCAAGCCTCGCGCGCCCTGACAGATGCCAGCAATCCCCTAGACGTTTTGAACGTTATTACAGACTTCCTCATTGACCCATCCATTGACCGCGTGATGATTTTAATGCTCAATCGCCCACAATGGGATTCTGTGGCAGCACGCGCCGAAGTGGCAGTGATGTGGCAGGTAGACGGCAAACGCGACCTAATGGGCATGGAACTTTCCGCAGAAACCTTTGGCGCATGGGAGCAATTGTCAACCGATAGAATCCTTTCGTTTGACAACATCAACGACCCCGACAGTGGGTTAAAGGGCAAGGCGTATAACGAGTTTGCCAAGCTAGGCGCAAATAGTGTGGCGTTAATTCCGTTGCGCGTTCCTAGCCGTTCCATTGGTGTCATTTGGCTTAGCCGTAGTATTCCCGCGCCCTTTATCGACCGTGAATTGCGCGTGTATCAAGCCTTTGCCGAACAAACATCCCTCTCCCTAGAAGCCAGTCGCCTGCTTGCTCAAACAGAACGGCGTGCAGGACAGCTAGAAACCACCACGCAAATTGCCCAGCGCGTGGGGCAAATTATTGATATCGACCAATTGTTACCCCAAGTGGTTAATCTCATCCGTGACCAATTTGGTTATGACCACGTTCAAGTTTTCTTGATGGACAACAAAAACGACTGGGCGATACTACGCGCTAGTACCGGTGATGCAGGGCGACAACTGTTAGCGGTTAATCACGCCTTACAAAAAGGCTCACGCTCGGTCATTGGGCGTGTAACCGAAACTGGCGAAATCACGCTGGCACTGGATACCGCAGATGCTAACGTTGTCCACAAGCCCAATCCTTACCTGCCCAATACGCGCTCCGAGTTAGCGTTGCCTCTTATCATTCAAGATCGCGTCGTGGGTGCGCTAGACGTGCAATCCAACCGTTCTAACGCCTTTGAGCAAGAGGACATCCAAGCCCTAACAGCACTGGCAGCACAAATTGCCATCGCTATCGACAATGTGCGCCTGTATGACGAATCTCAAAGCCGCGCCAACGAACTCGCCTTCTTGTTTGATGTGACAACGGCAGCAACTGCCGCCGACACGCTCAAGGACGCGCTCCAAGCCATCACAGAGCGTTTGGCAGACTCAATGGAAACACTGACGGCAGCCATTTACTTGCCCCAAAAGTACACCGATGCAAAAAAGAATGTCAAAACGCTCATGAAGCCCACCGCGTTGGTGGGGGGTGACCAACCCATTAGCGAGCTATCCGAAGTGGCTGTGGGTGACAGCGAAAACCTAATTGGCATTGTGGCAAGCACCTTACAATCGCAAATTGTGCCAAATATCGCGCGCGAAGTGCGCTATGCTCCTATTAGTTCTGCGGCACAGTCCGCTATCATGGTACCCATTAGTAGCGGTAGCGAATTGGTGGGGATGGTTATTTTAGAGGACGAATCGCCGAATGCCTATGACAACGACACCCTAACCCTAATGCTCACGCTTGGCGGGTCTTTGGCAGCCGTTATCCAAAATACGCTCCTTGTAGACCGCCTACAAAGCTCCAATGAACAGCTTCGGGAAATTGACCGCCTTAAAAGCCAATTCTTGGCAAACATGAGCCATGAGCTACGCACACCGCTTAACAGTATCATCGGGTTTAGCCGTATTATGCTCAAAGGCATTGGCGGTACCCTAAGCGAACTGCAAGAGCAAGACTTAACGACCATTTATAACAGTGGTCAGCATCTTTTGCGCCTCATCAACGACATCTTAGACCAAGCCAAAATTGAAGCCAATGAGATGACCGTTAAGAGTGCTTACTTTGATGTGAAGCCCACCGTGGAAGGGGTTAAATCCATTGCCATCGGCTTAATGAAGGACAAGACGCTCCAACTGATTGTAGAGGTTGCGCCTAACATGCCCCAAGCCTATGCTGATGAATTCCGCACACGGCAAATTTTGCTTAACTTAATGAGTAACGCCATCAAATTCACTGAAGAAGGTAGCGTTACCTTGCGCGTTTATGCCACATCGTTAGATGATGGGCAAACAACGGTTATCCGCGCCGATGTCATTGACACAGGACATGGCATTGATGAAAAAGATATGCCCATCTTGTTTGAGCAATTCCGCCAAATTGATAATTCACTAACGCGCACTGTGGGCGGTACGGGCTTGGGCTTGCCTATCTCTAAAGCCTTTGCCGAATTACAGGGGGGCAGGCTGTTTGTCGAGTCCAGAGTGGGCGAAGGGTCTGTATTTAGCGTCATCTTCCCCACAAAACCCCTTGACGGCAAACAAGACGACCAAAAGCCCCCAGTAAGCGCCGATGAAACAAAGCCCAACGCGGACACCGCCGTGATAAACCGCAAGGACATCATGCGCCAAGCCACACAAATTATGCCCACCGTCCAAGCCATGCCTACCAAGCGCGAAGTTTTGCTGGTTGAGGACAACAAGGACGTAGTAGACCAATACCGCCGCGCCCTACAACGCGAAGGTTTTGACGTGCAAACCGCCGACCATCCATCTTATGCTGAGGCGATGGTGGGGCAAATGCGCCCCACTGTTGTGGTGATGGATGTCAACTTTGCGGCGGGGCAAGGGTGGGCAATCCTACAAAACCTTAAGCGTCGTGATGATACCTCTGATATTCCGATTGTTGTCAGTAGCCTAAGCAATGAAAGCGAACGGGCAATAGAGTATGGTGCATATCAGTTCATTCAGCGTCCCTTTATGCCCGATGTGCTGGTAAAAGCCGTTCTACTAGCCGAAAAAGAGCAAAGTGGCGATAGAATCCTCATCATTGATGACCAACCCGAAGCCATCCGCTTGTTAAAGCAATTGCTTAGCCAATACGGGAACTATCGCGTGTATGAAGCCGAAAGTGGTAAAGAGGGCATTTCATTGGTGGCGCGTCGCCGTCCTAGCCTCATTATCCTAGACCTGCGGATGCCCGACATGGACGGGTTTGCGGTATTGGATGAACTGCGTGCTAACCCCGAAACAGCCAGCATTCCTGTCATGGTGGTAACAGGTGACGTTGACCTTGCCATAGGAGAACGTGAGCAACTACAAAATATCCGCGTTGTTCCCAAGTCGGGCATTAACGAAGAAACGTACAACGTATTCTTGAATGACGTAAAAAGCTCCCTGACTAACCGCAACCGCTAAAACGAAAACTCGCTCATTGTGTAATGAGCGAGTTTTGTGTTTAATTTTACCGTGATTGCTAGTTGTTTTTTCTTGAGGGCTTCGCCCTCAAACACCCACAAGGGATTAGTACCCCTTGACCCTTTTCTGCCCACTTTTTGCAAAAAGTGGTGGCGTTTGGGTAAAACCCTGTAAAAGTCAGGGACTAGCAATCAGGGTAATTTTTAATTTCGCAAGGGCAACCCGACGGGTGCGCTCCTACTCAATCACCTGATACAGCAAATCCAGCACCACGTCGCGCACCATATCGCGGTTGTGGGTGGTACAAGGGTGAACAGGAACATCCCGAATCCCTAGCCCCAGCTGAATATCTCTTGGATTCCATGCGCGGGGGTGGTCTTGCTTGGTTGCTGCCACCACCAAAGGCGCGTCCTCATGAAAACCGCGTACCGTGTACAAGATGCTTAAGAATTGCCCAAATTGCTGTGGGCGCGTGCTATCCACCAAAATAATGTAGCCTGTCGCACGAATTTTACTAATAACATCCCGCAACCACAAAAAATCAAATTGCTGCTGGCTTGGGGGTTCTAAGAAATGCAAAATAAGCGTGGGGTCTACGCGCACGCGCCCAAAAAACCAACTGTTGTTGGGTTCTTCTTGCCATTCTGTATACTGACTGATGTTCTGAATAAATTGTGTCTTGCCTGATTGAGTTGAGCCTGCCACCACAAGTTTGATGACTTTGGAAGTTTGCTTTTGTGGTTTAGGGTGATGACGCTGTTCCATGATATGAAGTTTTCCCGATAGTGACCACACCGATACCCTAATCATATCCTAAAATAACAAGCCTGACCAATCCATTAAACTAACTCATTTTGTTAGAAACTTGAAACAAGTTAGCAATCATAGTGTATGGTCAAATGAGAAAGTCATTAAACTTAAGGTATATTGTGAGTGGTGTTTAACGAGAGACCCTGCCATGCCTAGCTTACAAAGCCTAGAAGCCAAAATTCAAGAAGCCATTCGCTTAATGCGAACTGCGCCCAACGCAGCCGAAGCCTGCTTAGAAGATGCCATCAGTGACCTTAAGCATTGGCAAGAACAAACGGCAGAAATGGCAGCCCTGAATCAACGCGTGGAACAACTGTCATTGGTGCTTCAGGTTTATGATGAACTTACCAGTCACCTTAGCATTGACCATGTTGCCATGCTGGTGTTGGATGCGTCCCTACGCCTGTCACAAGCCAATGGGGCGTTTATTGCCTTGCGCCAAAGCGGTAGCCCGTTTGTAGTCCACCAAACCATTGGTGATTATGACCTGCCCGATGGGGGCGTTTTGAAAGACGGAGAGACACTAGCGCGTTTAATCCAAAATCGCCGCCCCTTATTGCTTAAAGAGGATAGCGGCTTTACAGATGACCTTCCTGCCCTTAAGAACGTGCAAGGAGCGCGGTTGCTAATGGCACTGGGGGCGCAAGAAAACCAGATTGGCATTTTGTGCCTAGATACGGCGTATCCTGAACGCTTTACAGAGGATGTGCTACAGCTTTTAGAGCTTTTACGAAGCTATCTGGTCATTGCGCTCTCTAATGCATCCTTGTATCGCCAAGTGCTAGACCAACTGAGCGAGCTAAGAACCGCCCACGAGCGCGTTGCCAACCTTGAACAGCTTAAAACAGACATGATACGGTTGGCATCCCATGACCTTAAAAACCCTCTTAGCCTTGCCACAGGCTATTTGCAAATGTTCCAAATGGAAAACCCACCCCTTCAAGAACACCTAAACGACTATTTATCGTCAACCCTCAACGCCGTATATCGTATGAATAGTATCGTGGACGATATTTTATCTTTAGAGCGCATAGAGCAACTTGCCGAAACCGCCCTGAATGAAATTGTGAACCTTGCGCTACAGGCACAGCATGTCTATACCGACCATTTGGCAGAAGCCGAACAAAAACAACTTTCTTTTGTTTACGAAAGCACGCTAACCAATGCCTATGTCACCGCCGATAGAGTGCAGCTGATAGAAGCCATGACAAACTTAGTGGGCAATGCCATCAAATACACGCCCGAAGGCGGGCGCGTGGTGGTTCAGCTTACACGCAGCGACACGCACTATCAGTTTATTGTAATTGACAACGGCTTTGGGATTCCTATAGAACGCCAAGACCGCTTGTTTCAGCCGTTTTACCGCGTACAAACCCCCGAAACAAAAGAAGTGCATGGCACAGGGTTAGGGCTACACCTTGTTAAAAACATCGTGGCACGTCATCAGGGCAAGCTCATTTTCTCTAGTGACTATGGCAAAGGAAGCCACTTTGGCTTTGAGCTGATGTCGCTCTAATTTTCCTCGTCAATAACCAATGATAAATACCCGTTGAGATTTGTCGCTTTTTTGTTTGCAACTTTGTCAATAATGTGTTAAAAATTGTGGTATGGGAATCCATTTCCATAAATTACTTCATACGGAGGAGAATAGTAATGGTTAAACGTATTTCTGTAGTACTTCTCGCATTGGCGATTGGTGTTGTGGCTTTCGCCCAAGATACCGCCCGCCCAACGGGCCCCATTCTTCAACGCATCGTCGACCGTGGCGAACTTATCTGCGGCGTGAATGCAACTCTACGTGGCTTTGGCTTCCAAGATGCCAACGGTCAATTTAGCGGTTTTGATGTTGATTTCTGCCGCGCTCTTTCTGCCGCCATCTTTGGTGATGCCAGCAAAGTGCAATACCGCCCTCTAGCTGCTGGTGAACGCCAAGCCGCTATCCAATCAGGCGAAGTAGATGTGATGATTCGCAACACCACCAGCACGCTTACTCGTGATGTGGATTGGGGCGCAACTTTTGGACCCACAATCTTCTATGATGGCGCAGGCTTTATGACCACCGCCGCCATGGGAGCTATGGCTTTCACAGACCTAGACGGCACCACCACCTGCGTTCAAAGTGGGACAACCACAGAACTCTTTGTGACCGACTACATCAGCGTGAATGCTCTAGACATTGAAATCTTGAAGTTTGACGATGCCAACGCCACATGGGAAGCCTACCTTGCGGGTCGTTGCGAAAGCTGGTCAACTGACAAAAGCGGTTTGGCGGGTTTTCGTAGTGGCGCAGAAAATCCTGCCGACCACGTTATCCTTCCCGACACCATCAGCAAGGAACCTCTTGCCCCTCTAAGCCCAGAAAATGACACACAATTTGCCTCTTTGGTGTCTTGGGTCGTCTACGGCATGATTGAAGCCGAAGAAAGTGGCGTAAGCAGCGAGAACGTAGCTGAATTTGTACAAGCTGAAGGTGAAACCCCTGAAGATTACACCGTTCGCGTTCTTCCTACCGTTGCTCGTTTGTTGGGTCAAAACAACAACAACGCCGGCGTATACTTTAACCTTTCCAACGACTTTATGGTCGCGGTACTTAGCCAGGTAGGTAACTACGGCGAAGTTTATGTCCGTAACCTAGATGCTCTTGGCTTGGTACGTGAAGGTTCTGCCAATGACTTGTGGACACGCGGTGGCTTAATCTATAGCCCCCCATTCCGCTAAATCGCTGGGGGGCAATTGCCCCCCTTTTTCTAAAATTGATCATTAAGGGCATAGCTTCTATGCCCTTAACCTTGATAGCACATGGTTAAAAACACTATGATGGAACTGGATAGAAACCAAGCAATAAGACCACCCCTCTCTCTTTTTCAAAAAGTCTTAAGTTTTTTTAGAGATGTGCGCGTCATTCAGGCAATCACACAAATTATTTTCACGGTTGCTTTCTTTACCGCCGTCTATACCCTGTCTACTAACGTCTATAACTCGTTGATTGCACAGGGGTCTATCCCTTCATTTTCTTTCCTTAGCTCACGCGCAGGCTTCGACCTACTAGAAACCCCTGAATGGTATAGTGCCGAGTCCACCTACTCACAAGCCTTACAAGTGGGCATCATCAATACCTTGCGTGTGGTGGTGATTGGGTTGGTTCTCTCTACAATTTTGGGCGTTCTAACTGGGATTGCGCTTCTTAGCCGAAACTGGTTGGTGCGTAATTTAAGTTCGGCATACGTCGAGATTTTACGCAACACACCCCTTTTGGTACAACTTATCTTTTGGTACTACGTTTTTATGCTAGAAGTTTTGCCCCGTGATGGCGACGACCTCACCTTTCCCGCCGAGGGCATTGCTGTTTTCCCCTTACGCGTCATCCTCTATCCCGTCTTGTGGCTCATTATTTGGGCGTTATCGCGCCAACGGCATACGCTAAAGGGCATTTTAACGGGCGCACTATATGGCGCAGTCCTTATTGAACTGGTGCAATTGTTGCTAGGGTATAGCCCCCTCTTATTTGTGGGCGTGGGCTTGGTGGGTGTGGTAGTGTTTGCCATTGGTTTTACCCAGCAAAAAGCCGTTCCTAGCGTGATGCACGGCGCGTTTGTGGGGGCGGGCTTGGTGGCTGTGGGGCAAATGGCGTTGGTGGCATTGCTTGGCACACTTACCAATGCCGAGATTATTGCAGCAGATGGCGCACTATGGACACCCGTTTATTCGGTACTTTATTTGTCACGGAAAGCCGTTGCCATTCCCGAACTCATCCAAACCGTCTCGTTTAACTTTTGGTTTGCCATCGTGGTGCTGTCAGCCGCCGTGGCAGCAGGGACGTTTGTTTACTTCAGTGGCGTTATCGAGCGCACCGGGCGTAATATCCCACGCTTTCTTATCGCCGCAGGCATTGTGCTAGTGGGGATGCTGTTTGGGTGGATTTTTGCCAGCAATGCCCCCGACACACTGCTTGCATCGCCTATTTGGTCGATCATCACCACGCTAGGCTATGGCGTGTTACTCATCGTGGTGCTGTTTACCATTGTTGACCAAGCATCCTTAAGGATGACAAAAGGGCTTTCTAGGCTTATTCGCATTGGTCTAATGGTGGCAGTTGTGGGTGGCGGAAGTCTCTTATTGCTTCAGCAGGTGCAAGCTGTCCTCGCAAACCCCGTTCCCAATACCTTAGAAGAAGGCTTTGTTTTAGAAAACAATCGCCCTGTTGAAATTACAGAACTGCAAGAGAGTGGGCGTTTCTTAGCACGTCACGAAGCCCAAGTAAGCCAACAGCCGTTGGTGGTGGGCATCCCCATTAAGCGTGGCACACGCTTTCAACAAGGCGTAACGCTTTCGCCTGAATATCTTGCGCTCACACTGGGCTTGATTATTTACACATCGGCGTTTATTGGCGAAATTGTGCGTGCGGGTATTCAAGCAGTGTCGTTTGGGCAATTTGAGGCGGCGCGTGCGCTAGGCTTAAATGGTTCACAAACCCTACAAATGATTATCTTGCCCCAAGCCCTGCGCGTCATCATACCGCCGCTGGGCAATCAATACTTAAACTTAGCCAAAAATAGCTCTTTGGCGAGTGCTATCGCGTTTGCGGATGTGTACAGCATTGGACAAACAGTTATGAATCAAAGTGGTCAATCCATACCGGGCTTCTTCCTCATTTTAATTACATACCTGATAATGAGCCTGATTATTGCCCTTTTGATGAACGTGGTTAACAGTCGCTTCCAGCTTGTCACACGCTAAAGGGGAACCAGATGACTGACAACTATACCGAATCGAAGACAGCCGTCTATTATGATGCCCCACCTGCCCGCCCCGCCCCCGTTAATCAAACAGGGACAATAGCATGGGTGCGTAATAACCTTATCAAAACGCCCACTGACATCTTTTTAACGACGCTGTCAATTTTTGTGGTGGCGTATTTGGTGATTACTTTTTACCAATGGGCAACCCAAAGCGCGAATTGGTGGGCAATCGGCTTTAACATTCGCCAATATATGATGGGTGGCTATGAACAAGACCTAGAGTGGCGATTGGTGTTTGCCGTAGTGGGTACAGCCTTCTTGTGTGGCATTGGCATCTATGTTTGGCTAAAGCACCTCTCACGGGTACTCATTTTGCTCACGATTGCGCTAGTGGTGGTACTCTTTGCCATTCCCCCCTTAGTGCTTAGCACTATCAGCCTGCCCAACACCTACATGATGGCGGGCAATGCGTTTTCTGTGGGCAATGTAAACGACACCCCACGCCCCGAAGTGGCTTTTATTGCCAAAAAAGATGAAAACATCGTTATTAGCAAAGCCAATATCACGAATGACACAGAGCTTGTCAACATTGCCTCTTTTATGGATAGACAATTATCCAGTGTGCGCTCTACCACCGCAGACCGCTTTGTGGCATTAGCCCAACAAGCCGACCTGCAAGCACAGCTAGATAACAACGCAACAGCCGCCATTCCACTGCTAACAGAGGCACAAAAAACACGCCTAGAAGCCGACCTCACGCGCCTAAACGTAATTCCTTCTGTTACAGAAACGCTTGCCCTCAATCAAGCCGATGTCACCATCGAAATTTTAGACGGTACAACGTTTGAACCCATTAAAGAGGCGGCAATACTTAACGAAAGCCGTGAAACCGCTACGTTTACTATCCCGCAAGATGGCTGGTATATCCTACGCAAAACCACGTCTGAAGGCGAAACAAGCATGAGTATCCTTAGCATCGATGGCATTTACCCCATCTTGCGGACTTCACGCCTGCAAGCTGGTGGTGGATTTGTCAGTAACTATGTGCGGATGACTGATGAATATCGCACAGAAGCCCCTATTCCGCGCGTGGGTGGCGTGGATATGCCCTTTATTGTAATTAACGAAAATCAATATCGCGGTGACCGCCCCCTTGATGCTTACTTGCGCGTTTATCTGTCACCCTTCCTACAACGGCATGCGCCTAACTTAGGTATTTTGATTACGTTTATCGCGCTGGGCTACGCGCTAGGCAGTTTGCTCATGCGCTTCTTGGGTAAAAAAGATACTCAAACGTTTGCTAGTTATGCACTCATGTCCTCTACGGTTCTCATTTGGGTGATGGCAGCCGGCTTTAGTATTCCAGAAATGCTCAACCTATCGCTGTTATTTGGGGCAGTGGCGTTCTTGTCGGTTGCCTCACGCATTGGCGCAAAGTTTGGGCGAAGTCTCATCGGATTTGGCTTGCTCATTGCGGGCATCGCTCTTACGATGGCAATGCCGTTTGTGGTGTTCCAACCGCACTATGGCTTTGGCATTTTGCCCGTGGTGAACTTGTTCATTGCGTTGCCTGCGTTCATCTCGTTTTGGATTGGCACAAGTAGCTATGGCATCGCGGATGATGCCGAAGAAACACGCGCTGTTATCGTTGGTTCTCTGGTAACGCTCTTGTCCTTCTTCTTGCCCCTTGTTTTGGCATCCACTGTGCTGCCCGTCAATGGCGATTATAGTAGCTGGTTCTTGCGCCTAAGTGACCAACGTAACTGGGGTGGTTTCTTACTCACCATCATTCTTACACTGTATGGCATTGTCGCCTCGTTCCCCATTGGGGTATTGCTGGCATTAGGGCGTAAGAGTGCGCTTCCTGCCGTTAAATACGGTTGCACGCTGTATATCGAGCTAGTGCGTGGTTCGCCGTTTATCACGGTGCTGTTCTTTGGGCAGTTGTTCATCCCCCTGATTGACCCCACGCTGGCAACAGTGCCGGGAACAATTCGCGCTCTTGTGGCAACCATTGCCTTTAGTGCGGCGTACCTTGCAGAAAATGTGCGCGGCGGCTTGCAAGCCTTACCCCCCGGACAAATGGAAGCGGGTAAAGCATTAGGCTTATCGGGCTGGCAAGTGACGTACTTCATCACGCTTCCCCAAGCCCTTAGAACCGTTATTCCTGCGCTAGTGGGGCAATTCATCTCGCTCTTTAAGGATACGTCTTTGGTGCTTATCGTGGGCTTGATTGACCTTACAGGCTATGTCAATTCCATGGTGGTACAACCCGAATTTACAGGCACACGGCGCGAAGGCTTGATGTTTATTAGCATTTTGTACTTTGTGTTTAGCTATGTCATGTCCTATGTCAGTCGCCTCTTAGAGCGCAGTGGTAGCGGTTCAGTTCGCCGCATTTAACGTTAGAACACAGGTTGAGGAGAAAAGTTCATGTCTAACCAACAACACAGCACAGGCGATGCCATTATCACTTGCAGTAACTTGAACAAATGGTATGGTGATTTTCATGTGCTAAAAGATATTAACATGACGGTAGGCGAGCGTGAGGTGGTGGTGGTGATTGGACCCTCTGGGAGTGGTAAAAGCACCCTCATTCGCTGTATCAACCGCCTAGAAGAACACCAAGAAGGCGATATTATTGTAGATGGTATTTACCTTACGAATGACGTAAGCAACATTAGTGCCATTCGTAAAGAAACAGGCATGGTGTTCCAACAGTTTAACCTGTTCCCACACTTAACCGTGTTGGATAACGTGACATTGGCACAACGCCACGTGCGCCGTCGCCCCAAAGCAGAATCCGAAGAAGTGGCGATGCAATTGCTAGACCGTGTGGGCATCCCTGACCAAGCGAAAAAGTATCCCGGTCAACTGTCAGGTGGGCAACAACAGCGCGTTGCTATTGCCCGCGCCCTTGCCATGAACCCTAAAATTATGCTCTTTGACGAACCTACATCGGCACTAGACCCCGAAATGATTAAAGAAGTGCTGGACGTAATGAAAGAACTCGCACGTTCTGGTATGACCATGATTGTAGTAACGCACGAAATGGGCTTTGCCCGTGAAGTCGCTGACCGCGTTATTTTTATGGATGGTGGGCGCGTGGTAGAAGTGGGAACGCCCGAACACTTCTTTGAAGATCCCCAACACGAGCGCACAAAGCTCTTTTTATCACAAATTCTCTAGCAGTTCAGGGGGTAATGCCCGCGCATTGCCCCCTTTTCCCCTCACAAAAGCCTTTTCTTATTACAATTCGTTACAATTTTATAACGCCCCTCACACTATTTAGACTATTTTACAAGTTCATAGCAAAACATAGGCTATAATTCTAAATGTCGGGATATAGAAAAGTGGCTTATGGATTGGCAGACAGGTGCTTCACTTCTTTCAATTTTAGCAGGTAGCTTGGCGTTGGGGCTGGCGTTTATGTCATGGCAGTACCGCGCCCTACACGGTACAAAACCCCTTATGGGGATGGCATTGGCTATCACGATATGGGCGTTGCTTTATACTCTGGAACTACAAGCAGGCTCTGACCTTGACCGCCTTGTCTTTTGGAATAGAGCCAAGCGCGTGGGCATGGTGTTTGTCGAATTTTGGGCATTGCTCTTTGCCATAGAATACACGGGGCGCAGTTTATCGCGCACGCGCTATTCTGTTATTATCTTCGTCCCTATAGTTTCGCTGCTAATCGGCATCTTTAACCCTTATAACCTATACTGGGAAAGCGTATCAGTGGCGTATCAGGGCGGCTTAAGCTACCTACAAACGCAATCAGGCATCTGGCGTTATGTTCACCTTATCTATCAAGTGTTAGCGATGTTCGCCGCTGCGTGGATTTTCATACGACACGAAGGCGACACATGGCAACGCATCTTGGGCAGCGGGTCTATGATTTTGCCCATCATCGTACAAATTTTATTTTTGTCCACAGGCTTCTTTGTTGATTTATCACCCATTGCCTATTCCGTTAGCGTAACGGTACTGGTGTTTGGTGTGGTGCAATTGGGCGTGTTTGATGTGCTACCCGATGCCTATAGCACCGTCATTACCAATCATCCTGATGGCGTGCTGGTGCTAGACACGCGCAACCGCATCTTGATGATGAACCCCATCTTTAGCAAAACCATCCGCAAAGACATTAAAGATGTCATTGGCTTGCGCGTGCAAGATGTATTCCCCGCAGAAGCTCTTTATATCGAATCAACTGCGGGCAACCTGCTAGAGGGTATTATAGAAATTAAACGCCGAAACAGGCTGGTTGAAATGCGCATCATTGCCCTATATGAGGGAGCAAGAGTTAAGGGGCGCGCGTTCATTTTTAGGGACATTACCGCACGCCAAGAAGCCGAAAACACCGTCCGCGAAAGCGAGCTACGTTATCGCACCCTCTTTGACCAAGCGCGTGATGCTATTATTGTAGAGGACAAAGAACTGCATATTGTGGATGCCAACCGCGCCGCTACAAGGCTTTTAGGCTATAGCTATGATAATCTACTTAAGATGAATATGCGCCAGCTTCAGCCCACCCACGACTTTAGACGTGACACGCCCGCCGGTGGACGATTTGAAGTGCAAACCGTCCGTGAAGATGGGGTAGAGCTAGACGTAGAGCTTACACTTGCGCCCATTCCAATGGGTGAGCGCGTGCTATATATGTCCATTATGCGTGATGTTACCGAGCGCAAGCGCACCCAACGCGAACTAGCACAACGCGCCGAAGAACTCTCTAAACTTTATGAGCAAGTGAGCCTGCTAGAGCAATACAAAACCGACATGATACGCATGGCAGCCCACGATTTACGCCACCCCATCAGCGTGACACTGGGCTATTTAGAATTGCTTCAAGACCGCAATTCGGGGTTTACGCCCACCCAACAACGCTATATAGAAGCCATTCGCAACGCCACCCACCGCGCCAACCAAATGCTCTCGGACATTCTTTCGCTAGAGCGCATTGAAGAACAAGCACAAAACGCCACCCGTGAACGCTTTAACTTTCATCGTATCTTGGGCGAGATTATTGCCCAATACCGTGACCAAGCCCTTAATAAAGCCCTACATGTGCAAATTGACGTTGCCGAAGATGAAACGCCATTTGAAGTCATTGGCGATTATACACAAATGACAGAAGCCATCGGCAACTTGCTGAACAATGCCATTAAGTACACGCCAGAAGGCGGAAAAGTATTTATTCGGCTTCGTGAGGATGCCAATTACTTGCACTTTGAAGTACAAGATACGGGCTATGGCATCCCTAAAGAGCAACAAGAACGCCTGTTTCGCCCGTTCTATCGCGCCAAAACAGACGAAAATAGCCACATTGACGGCACAGGCTTAGGCTTACACCTTGTCAAAAACATTGTAGAGCGTCATCATGGGTCTATCTTGTTTTATAGCGAATATGGCAAAGGGAGCTTGTTTGGGTTTCGCTTGCCGTTAATCCCCGAACAAAGCACTAGCCCTTAGGGATGGGGTCCGCCTAGAAGTGGTATTGGGGCAAGAAACGCTGGATTACTACCCTATTGAAACGTTCTCGCTGATTTCTTATGTAGAAGGCTAGGGGCGTGCCTGCCTTCTACAAGATGAGGTTGGGGAGTTTATTCTACTAAGAACGTACCGCCGGGGTCTAGCACAATGGGCTGGGCTTGCGTGTTACGGTGTACCAGTTCTGCCCAATGTGATACATCCGCACTAATGGCAGAAAAAGTATTATAGTGTATGGGCAACACATAACGGGGCTTTAGCAGTTGGATGGCGCGGATGCTATCTTCTACGCCCATCGTATATTTATCGCCAATCGGCAAAAACGCCACATCCAGCCCTTCTTCGCCAATGAGTGCCATGTCCCCAAACAAGCCCGTATCACCCGCATGATAGAGCGTTTTTCCGCCCCCACGAATGACGAAGCCCATTGCCTGACCCCCATAAGAGCCATCAGGCAGGGACGATGTATGAAATGCTTGTGTCCACTTAGCATGAAGAAATTCGCCACGATACGTACCGCCTACATTGCCCTCAAACGTCTTTTCTACGCCTTGCGACTTTAGCCACCGCGTAATTTCGGGCGTACCCACTGCCACAGCCCCCGTCTTTTTACAAACGGCAGGTGCGTCACCAATGTGGTCGCCGTGACCGTGTGTAATAAGCACCACATCCACAGAAGGTAAATCATCGACTTTCATGGGTGAAAGTGGGTTATCGTTCAAAAAGGGGTCTATGATGGCGCGTCTACCATCAATATCAAACAAAAAAGTAGAGTGTCCGAGCCAAATAAAGGAAACTGACATTTATATTAAGCCTCACATTTTTAAGAGGAATCTATAGGTTTATTGTACACGAATAACGCACCCCCTACCGTTAATTTTTACAAACCAGGCATTTTTGGAGATTCTTCTGAACTTCTCTTCATATTCTTGCAAGAAATGGCTGTTATGATGGAAGGAACGTTTTTATTTAAGGGGGTAAGGCTTATGAACTTGCAAATTACATCGCGCCCATCGTGGCTGGTTGGGCTGGGCGTGGGTGCAATCGTTGCGCCTGCACTCATTGCGCTTTTTTTCTTGGGTGAGCGTATTGCGGGCTTACCATTTTTGCCGTTTGATGTGTTTGATGCTATTGCACGCACCCTGCCAGGCGGTGTCATTACGTTTGGCATAGACCGCATGATTGACGTGCTGACGCTACTAGGCTTGGGTGCAAACCTAGACACGGCTGCCAAAACTGCCGAACACATCATCGGGATTGTCACATTTGCTATTTTGCTTATTGTGTTAGTGGGTGCGCTGTTTGGCTTACTTAACCGCCTTAATGCCCCTTACAAGCGTGTTGCGTTGGCAAGCATTGTGTGGGGTGCAATGGTGGGTGGGCTTTTGGTGCTACTTAGCCTTGCCATTAACCGCAGTGCCACCGCAGAAATCACGCTTCAAATTGTGTGGATACTGCTGCTGATGGTCGGTTGGGGCATGGTGCTAGGCAATGTGTATCAAGCATTGTGTCAGCTTGCCCCCGTAGAAGGAGTGCCCAAAGTAAAAGTTGAAAGCATCGACCGCCGTCAATTCTTGGTGCGCTTGGGTGGAGCAACGGCTGCCGTTACCGTGTTGGGAACAGGGCTTGCCGAATTTTTGAACCTTACGGGCGGTGGTGATGAACCCCAAAGTGTAGGCACACCTGATGAAATGCTAGTAGACGGCAAGGGCAACCCCATGCCTAACGCCAATGACCCCCTTCAGGCGGCACTAGGCACACGGCGCGAGTACACCCCCGTTGCAGAACATTATCGCATTGATATTTCTAGTCTGCCCCCCAGCATCGACGGCGACACCTATCAATTGCCCATTGGTGGCGAAGTAGAAAACCCCGTCACGCTGTCCTTAGCTGATATTCGTGCGCTCCCTTCGATTGAATCATTCATTACCATGTCGTGCATCTCTAATCGTATAGGGGGCAACCTGATTAGTACGACTAAATGGACAGGCGTTCCCTTCAAAGAAATCATCAATCTCGTAAAGCCAAAAGAAGGCGTGGTGTCTGTGATGATTACGGGTGCCGATGAATTTGATGAGTTTGTCTCTTATGACTTGCTTCAAAGCGATGAGCGTATCATGCTGGCTTATGAATGGGACGACAAACCCCTTGCAACGCGCAACGGATTCCCTTTGCGCGTTCATGTGCCAGACCGCTACGGCATGAAGCAACCCAAGTGGATTACCAACATTGAATTTGTGACGCGCAAGGGCGAAGGCTACTGGGTACGGCGCGGTTGGTCAGAAGAAGCCATTGTCAATAGCACCAGCGTCATTGATACGGTTGCCGCCGATGCCGTCTTTAAGCGCGGTGGGCAATACTTTGTGCCGATGGGTGGCATTGCATGGGCAGGTGCAAAGGGCATTAGCAAGGTTGAGGTACGCGTCAACGAAGGACAATGGCAAGAAGCCCGCCTCCGCGCCCCATTATCTGATAGAACGTGGGTGATTTGGCGTTACGACTGGGCATTTGCCGAAGGCACACAGCGCGTTGAAGTGCGTTGCTATAATGGCGAAGGAGAGCTACAAACCGACCAAGTAAACTCCCCACGTCCTGATGGCGCAACAGGGATTCACTCTAAAAACGCCACCCTTAGCGCAGCCAACCTAGAAGGCGTATAACACCTAAGGGTTCGCGCTTCTCATCAAACGCTATCGCATAAAAAACGCCACAAACCTCTTGGTTTTCGTGGCGTTTTCTTATATAATCAAGCATTAAAAATAATTCAAATAGACCACTTATACAAGGATGACCACATGGCAACTCAAACCAAGCCCACAGGGGCAGAAAATGTCCTATGGGATTTATCTGTTCTGTATACAAGCCTTGATGACCCCAATATTGAAAAAGATACCACTGTTCTACGCCAAATGGTGACAACGTTTGTAAGTGAACATAAGGGCAAGCTGGCACAAATGAACGGTGCCGATTATTTAGAAGCCTATCAAGGCATGGAAACCATCTATGACCTTTTTGGCAAGCAATATACGTTTGCCAGCCTAAACTTTACCACCGCCAGCACCGATGCCAAATGGGGCGGTTTTATGCAACGTTGTGGCGAGTTTTATAGCGAAATTCAGCAAGAATTGGTGTTCTTTGAGCTAGAATGGAACAATCTGCCCGAAGAAAAAGCCCAAGCCGTACTCAATGACCCCGCCATTGCCCCTTATCGCTATCATTTAGAAGTGACACGCCAAAACAAGCCCTACCAGCTTAGTGAAGCCGAAGAACAATTGCTTATTGCCAAAAACGTGACGAGTAATGACGCATGGACGCGCCTTTTTGACCAAATTATGGCAAGCCTAGAGCTAGAGTTTGATGGCGTAAAAATGCCCATGCCCCAAGTGCTTTCCAAGATGCAGGATGAAAGCCGTGAAGTCCGCATTAAAGCCGCCGAATCCATTACTAACGCGCTGAAGAGCCGTAACATGGAACTGACGTACATCTTTAACACCCTGCTTGCCGATAAAGCCAGCACCGACAAATTGCGTGGCTATCCCTCATGGATTACATCCCGCAACATCAGCAACCAAGCCCCCGATGCCGTTGTGGATGCGCTCATTAAAACCGTCACCAGCAGTTACGAAATTGTGGCACGCCACTACAAGCTAAAGCGCGTGCTATTGGGCTATGACGAACTCTTTGACTATGACCGCTATGCACCACTGGCACTTAAGCAAAGCGAAGGCTTTTATACGTGGGAAGAAGCCAAGGACATTGTGCTAAAAGCCTTTAGCGCATTTAGTAGCACCATGGCAATGACAGCCTCCCACTTCTTTGAGAAAAACTGGATTCACGCCCCTATCATGGCGGGCAAACGTGGGGGCGCATACGCCAGCTATGGCACAAAGTCCACGCATCCCTTTGTGTTTGTCAATTTTACCGGCACAGCCAATGATGTGATGACACTGGCACATGAGCTAGGGCATGGCATTCATATGTACCTTGCCGCCCAAAACCAGACGGTCTTTAGCATGTATACTCCCCTGACCACTGCCGAAATGGCATCCACATTTGCCGAAATGGTGGTGTTCAACGACCTTATGGAACGCGAGAGCGATAACGAAGTGCGCTTGGCGATGATTGCCAAAAAAGTAGAAGATAGCTTTGCCACCATTTACCGCCAAGTAACCATGAACCGCTTTGAAGATGCCATGCACAACGCCCGCCGTAACGAAGGTGAGCTAACCACAGAACGCTTTAGCGAACTGTGGAAGAACACCCAACAAGCCATGTTTGGCGATAGCGTTACCCTTCGCGAGGACTATCATCTGTGGTGGAGCTATATTCCCCACTTCTTGCACACGCCCGGTTATGTATACGCCTATGCGTTTGGCGAATTGTTGGTGATGTCACTCTATAACCTGTATCGCAAAGAGGGTGAAGGCTTTGTACCAAAGTATGAAAACTTATTAGCTTCGGGCGGAAGCAATTACCCCAACGAACTGCTAAAGCGCGTGGGCGTTAATTTGGATGACCCCAACTTCTGGCAAGAGGGTGTTAATGCCTTACGTGAATGGGTAGACCAAGAAGAAGCACTCGCAAAAGAACTATATCCCGAAAAATTTGCTTAACTTAACATATAGCCTCTCGTTTTACAGCATCCCGCAGCACAGGTTTTTACTTTGTTGTGGGGTGTACTTCATAAGACTGTCTGAAACAAATCGTCACTTTTTACGACAAGCGTTGTTTTAGCTTAATTATTCTAGTGAATTAGCCCTCCTTTTGTTAAAGTTGGTGACGTTTTTCACCTTTTCTCACGTTTCATTTACGAAAACTCGTGTTATAATCTCATCAAGGTAACAGACTTAAAGAAGCGTAGCACACTTAGGTTATTTTTATGCTAAATTGTCTTGTTGTTGAGGACGACGCAAGCTTGCGTCGCATTTACGAATTCATTCTTACAAAAGAAGGTTATTGCGTTGGCTTTGCCAAAGATGCCGATGAAGCCTTCGCTTTTATCTCACATACCATTCCCGAACTCATTTTTTTGGATGTACGCCTCCCGCGTGTGAGTGGGCTAGAAGTTTTAAGCGCGCTTCGCCAAAATCCTGCGTTTGATACCACGCGCATTGTGGTTATCAGCTCGCAAGAATACTATGAGCGAGAACTAGTGGGTGCCGAGTTTTTGCTGAAGCCGGTTCACCCCAGCACCATTACCCAAATTGCCCAGACGACACGCCAGCAGGCAAAAGTGTCCTACAGTTTAGACAAGAATCTCTAAGCCGTTCTCTTGCAATAACGCACGGATTGCCACACGGTGAATCAGGAGTTCGCGTCCCTTTTGTACCGCAATCCCCCTCGCTTTTAGCTCTTGTAACACTTGGTTTGCCGTTGAGCGGTTGACACAGGCAATATTGGCAATGTCCTTCTGACTGATATATGGCGATAGCTTAAACCACTGGTCAGCACTACAACAAGAATGACGCGCCAAACAATGCAACGTTCCCAACACCCGATAATAAGCATTAAGGTGCATGGTGGCATGTAAACGCGCCAAAAGTTCTCTTTGGGTGTCGGCAAAGTAGCAAATAAGGTTAATGGCAATAATGGGGATCTTTTGTATGAGGTCTAGCAGCTGTTCTTCGGTTAAGCGATATAACGTCACAGATGAGAGCGCATAAGCAGTCCCTACCCTGTGTCGATATGTTCCCAAAAAGAGATGCCCAAAAAGGTCGGGGGATTGCGCCACATGAATAATCTTTTCCTCGCCACCTTCCTGCACATATGAGAGCTTCACCACGCCCTCACGCACAAGGTACAAGTGATTTGCGCTGTCACCCGCATGGAAAATATAGCTATGGCGTGGAAATTTTACACTCTGAATCTTACTTTCAATAAGGTGCTGTTCTTCTAAAGAAACGCCCCTAAAGATGGGCTGAATGTCTATATCTTTAACACTATTCATTGCCTTCTCCGTTCAGGATAAGAAAAGGGGATAACCTCATCCTGAACGAAGAACCTTAAAATTTGCTTACACAGCGCGTTCTTTAAGCACCTTAACCACAACCGCAGCCACAACACCAAAAATCACATGCCCAATCAGGCTCATAATTTGCATTTGTTCAATCACAAACACCATTTGGTTCATGCCTAGCATGAGGGGCATTAAAATAAGCGCACCTAAAACCCACCAAATCACACCATTGGCTACGCCTGCAATCAGTTGGGGTGTCCACGCTTGGGGCAAACGGCTGGATACCACACCATAAATCGCGCCAATGATGGCACTAATGCCCAAGTGAACAATAAAGCCCACTACCGCATCACTTGCGCCCACCAAAGCCGCCACCATAGGAAGCATATCCATCATGCCCATCATAATGCCAAAGGCGATACCGCCCACGATACCCCCTGCTACGCCAATACCTGCCTGACGTACCAAAGCGTTTGAAGATGTTGTCATTGTAGCCATAGTAAACTTTCTCCCTAGCCTAATATATTTGTGTTACATTTAGTGTAACCGCTTTTAATGGCTCATGGTGTTGCCTAGACAACACTTACGGGGCGCTTTTGTGCGTTTGTTGTTGTGGGTTATGCCGTGTAGGGTCATCTATGTATGATTCAGTGATTATGGGGCGCGTGTCGAATATGTTCTTTATGCCCCACATTTACCCCACGTTTGGCAGTAGTAATGCCATTGTAGCGGGCGAATTTTTACGGCACATGGCACACCACACTGGGCTAGGGCGTTGGGTGCGTGGGCTTGTTAAAAGATTCACCGTGTAATTTCTTCTATGCTCAAAGTGACGATATAATAAGAAAAAGCAGAAGTGACTAATGACCGCCCTTGAAAAAGAAATTATCGACAAGTTTTAATCGCCCTACTGCCTATGATTCACAGTACCTCGCTTTATCAGAGCGATTAGAGTGTGACTTTTGGACAGCCGATGAACGTCTATTTAACGCAATTCAACACCCATTTAAGCGTATTCAGTGGATAGGAAATTGGCAATAACTCAAAAATCCATACTAAATCCCAGAAAGCCCCCACTATGAAAACAGCCCTTTGGGTTATTGTGTTATTTTTGCTAGGCACACGCGCCGTTCTTGCCCAAAATGACGGCACAATCAAGGATATTGGCGCAAATGTCAACGTGCGCCAAGCCCCTAATACCTTGGCGCGTGTATTAATAGCATTGCCCGCCCAAACATCCGTTAGCGTCATCGGGCGTAGCCCAAGCGGACTGTGGGCAAATATCCGAACAGGCACCATCAACGGGTGGGTGCTGGCAGAGTATTTACAAGCCAACTTGCAAGATACGCCCATCTTATACGATGCCCAAACGATAACCCCGCTTGACCTTACGCCCTACATTAGCGAAGTGCCAGACCGCGTAAAGACCATTTATCGGCTAGGACAACGGCTAAGCAATCGCCCCAATGTGTTCTCTAAAGTGGGCGATAGCATTACAGAGAGCCTGTTTACACTTAATGCCATTGGGGAAGGCGCGTATACCCTAGAAGAATATTGGGATTTGGGTGAACTGATAGACACCTTTAGTACAGAAACCGCCCGCACCCAAAACTCATTTGCCAATGTGTCCTTAGCCGCCAAAATTGGTTGGAACACCACCACGCTATTTAGACCCGACTATGCTAACCCCGAAGCGTGCAACGAAGGCGAAAGCCCCCTAGCGTGTGAATATCGCCAAGTAAACCCTGCTTTTGCGCTAATTATGATAGGCACAAATGACGTGGGCTTTGTGCCAGAAGGCACGTACTACGATTATTTAGAGCGAATTGTAAGCGAAAGCATCAAACGGGGCATTGTTCCCATTTTAAGCACCATTCCCCCGCGCGATGACAACGCCCAAGCCAATGAGCGCGTGCCAAAGTTTAATGCCATCATCCGTAGCATTGCCACACGCTATAAAGTGCCACTCATGGACTATCACGCCCTCATGACGACATTGCCCGACAATGGGCTATCAGAGGACGGGATTCACCCCAGCATTCCGCCAATGGGGTATCGTGGGGTGGCGGTATTTAACGCCAATAACCTTAACTACGGCTATACTGCCCGTAACTTACTTTTGCTTTATACCTTAGATGCCGTGTGGCGTGCCAGCACTACACCGTAAGGGCTATAAAAAACGTCATCTATTGCCTATAATCACAAACCATACAATGCCCGTCATCGCAACGATTGAGAGGTCTCCTTTGCAACGTGCCACCGTAACCGCCAATGGTCAAACCCTAAACTACCTGCGAACAGGAGGGAACAAGCCTCCCCTTGTGCTATTACACGGCTTTACCGATGCAGCCGTTGTGTGGGAAACCCTTATTCCTCATCTTGCAGAGACACACGATGTGATTGCTTATGATGCGCGTGGGCATGGCAAATCATCACGACTTACCGCCGAGCCGTTTACATTAGGCGACCTTGCTCACGATTGTGCCGGCTTAATAGATGTGCTTGCCTTAAAAGACGTGGTGCTTGCGGGGCATAGTATGGGGGCGGCGACTGCGTTTTTAGTGGGCGCATGGTATCCCGAAAAACTTAGCCGTATTGTGTTAGAAGACCCACCGTTTTATTTTACCCGCGTTCCCGTTGAAATGTCGGCATGGAAAGAGGGCTTAGTGACGCTACAAGCCTCCCCCCGTGAAAGCATCCTCACCTACTACCGAAGCGAATATGTGGGATGGGATGAAGCCGATATACAGCCCCGTGTGGACGCACGCCTTGATTTAGATGTGAGCATTTTTGATGTGATGGAGTGGAACACGCCCCCCTATTGGCGCGATGAACTGCCCAAATTGCACATCAAGGGCTTGCTAATGACAGGCAACACGCAAAATGGCGCATTGGTTTCTAAAGAAGTTTCCGACTATTTGGCGCAATACTGGCACGAGCTACAAGTATTCCACAGCCCCAACGCCACGCATCATGTACGTTGCACACACTTTACTGATTATCTAAACACCTTACGCGCCTTTTTACGTGACTAAGAGGAATGTAAAAGCACATGACTGACTTTCTAAAACCAACCGCCATTGAAGGCGTTATTGTCGCCAATTTACGCCCCTTTGGGGATGAGCGCGGGCGTTTTATGGAAACATTTCGTATCGAGTGGTTTCCACAGGTAAGCTGGCAAAAACAGCAAATGAACCGTAGCGATAGCAAGGCGGGCGTGTTGCGTGGCTTACACTATCACTTTAACCAAGTGGACTATTGGACAGTGCCAACGGGTAAAATTCGCGCGGGCTTGGTGGATTTGCGTCCTTCTTCGCCCACCTATCTGACCGCGCAAACGGTAGACATTGGCGAAGAGAACAACATCGGCTTGTTTATCCCTGTGGGCGTGGCACACGGCTTTTATGCCCTTACAGACTGCACGCTGATGTATGTGGTAAACAATTATTATGATGGCAACGATGAGTTTGGCGTGGCGTGGAATGACCCGCGCATTGGGCTAACGTGGGGAACAGACGCGCCCCTATTATCGCCCCGTGATAAAAACAACCCGTACCTTAAAGACATCCTGCCCGAACACATGCCCAAGTAAAAGCTGTTTAGCCTAAAATGGTCTTGATACGTGCTAGGGCTTCGTGGGGGGGGATGCCATCCTGCTCCCACGTCCACCCTTGCGGAATACCGTCCGCTACCCCGCGCGTTGCCCATGTGGACGTGCGATAGAGCGCGGTGGCTTGTGTGCCTTTGGGGGCATAACGGCGCGGGTCGGTGGGTCCCAAGAGCATAACGGTTTTTATGCCAGTGGATGCCGCATAATGCGTTAAGCCTGTGTCGTTGCCAATGTACAGCGTGGCATGGTGCATGAGAGATGCCATTTCTGTAAACCCTAGCACCTCTACGAGGGGTAAACACGCGCTTTTCCCGCCCTTTAGGTGTCCTATGAGGGCGTTTACGGTATCCGCGTCCCCTTTGCCCCCTAAGACGATATAGGGGATTCCCCCCGTATGCTGGCTAAGGGCGCGCAACACCTCTGCCATCCACGCCAAAGGATAGCGTTTAGCAGGCAAGTTCATGCCGGGATTATTGCCCCCATTGGGATTTACGACAATATACGGCGCACCGTGTGGCACAACATCCGCCAAAAACGAGCGCACATCATCCCTAAAAATCACTTCGCTATCTTGAGGGCGCAGGGGGGACGGTGGCAACGCATCTTCGGGTATTGGCACACCCATTGCCCCCAACACACCCAAATACACCGCCATCTCATGTTGGGCATGATCTGGGTTTACGAAGAAGCGATAGCGATACAGCACGCCACGCCCGTTACTATTGATGCCTGCTGTATGACGAATACCGCTTAAAAACACAGCAAGCGTCATTTTGGGTGAGCGCACCAACGAAATCGCAAGGTCAAAACGCCCTCCGCGTAAGGTTTTGGCAAACCCCCATATTTCACGCCACGTATTGAGGGGCAACGCGCTTTCGCCTGTTTCTAGCAGTTCGTCTATCAACGGGTGCGCTTCTAGCACGCCCTTAGAGTGTGTGTTGATTGCCCACGTGATGCTTGCATCGGGGAATTGGCGACGCAAGAGGGGCAAAAGAGCCGTTCCTAGCACCACATCGCCAATGCAACACGGCAAAATGACGACGATTTGGCGCACATCGCGGCGTAAAATGTCCAACGTTTTCACGGGGTGGTTTTCCATTCTAGCCTGTAGCGCCCGCGTGTTTCTTGTGATGTGGCTGCGTAAAGATACGTGATGCAATCTAGCCCCATAATATCTGCATGACCAATGCCCCAATTAAACGCCACACGCGGATACTGTTGGGTGCTGATATGGGTAAAAAGGGTAAGGTTTACGGGCAAAAGGTGTATAAGAATAAAAGCAAGCCCGTTTTTCACTGTGCAACCTCTTTAAACTCATTAGTAGGCGCATTTTATCTGACTAAGGTATGACAACGAGGCTTTAGCGGAGAATCAGCTTACCTTGTTGTTGTGCTTGCTGAATGACATTGTTATTTGCAGTAAAAACAGTGATTCCTGCCACAGTGGCAAAATCTGAATCGTCTGTGATGACTTGTGTTAAGCCCTCCCTTTGCATCGCTTCAAGCATAAACAAGTCATATCCATCTAATGGAAAAGTTTTGATGCGTCGAACAGCAGCGTTTATCAAATCATCGTTAAGCGTCAATTCTAAAAGCGTTGTGCCATACTGTTCTACTTGTAGCCACGCAAGCTCAATTTTTTCGTATCAATAACGAAGTTGTCCGTTGAAGCAGGCGCATCACCTCTAATGTCTACAATGTCTGCCTGAATGTGCAACCTTGCCATCAATTATCCTCAGATGTGGCTTTGATGACAGCATCAACGGCTTCTTGCACAATAGGATTGCCATAGTAAGACTTTGCGTTTTAAATGACAGTACGCAGAATAGACAAGCCAACCTGTGTTATTTTGTCTTGGTCTATAATTAGCAAGCGTTGGAGTATTTCCGCGTCAATATCACGTAACAATTGACCCACTGCCACATTCATGAATGGTGAGGCAAAAATGCGTACACCCGAAAAATCTAACGTTACAACTTCTCCCGATAAGAGTTTGGGGTGAATAAGGTCATATATTTTTTGACCATTGTCCATGGTAATACAGTTCTCGCGACCCGTTCTTTAACTTGAATTTGCATCATGGCTATCCCTTTTTCTCTTTAGAAAAGAGGCTCATTGCTGTTTTCTTCAAAAATGCTGGCATAATATTTACTATCACACATCAGCGTAATTTGGACAATTGTACCACCAAAAGCCTGTGCATACGGTGAGAATTGCTCGTTGGTCTTGTCCATTCGCATCAGTGCGCCGTCTGTATACACTTCTAGCACACCATGATTACGTTGGATAAAGCCCTTTAGCAATTTTAGACCCAAGCCCCTTGCCAAGCCTTCGCGCTTGGTGGTGTTGCCACTCTCAAATGCCCATCGTAGCGCATCTTCGGGCGCAAGAGAGGGATTTTGCAAAAACTCACGCACTGTCGCAGGAATCCCCACACCAAAATCAACCAACGTAATTTTGAGTGTTTCATTGTTTGGGTAATGTTGACCACACACAGAAACTCCAATGGGTGAGCGAGCATGGTCAAAAACGTTTTGATATACTTCTAGCACACAAGGCAAAATCTGTTCAATGTGTTGGGGGTAAATTCTGCCCTCTAGCCATGCCTTTTCTAGATATTGCGAAAAGTCGCCTGCGTATGTTTTATTGACGCGCAAAGGCACACTAGTGCTTTTTGCCTTGCTTTGCTGCCCATCCTTAAACGCTTCTAACAGTGCATTGGCTTCAATGTGGGCTTTTACTTTAGGGTTACATCCCTTTAGGCTAAGCGATACCCCGCGCTTTTGTAATTTTGCAAGCTGTAGCAAGCCCGCAAGATACGCAATGGCGTTTTGCCCCAAAAACTGGCAATCATTAAAATCCAAAATGTGCGAATCGCCCGTGCGCTCAAACTGTTGGCGGATGTTATATAAAGACTCAAAGCCTTGTGGGGTGTCGTTAAGGTAGCCTGCTAAGGTAATTCGGGACATAGGAAAGAACTCATCTCTAAGGTGATGGGGTTAAAGCGTCAAGGTAGGCTTTGACGATAGCCACTGCTTGCCTATTGGGGGAAATAGCCTAGCCGTTATTTAAGAAGTCCACAATCACGCTATGAAAGCGTTGCGGTTCATCCAGCATAGGAAAGTGACCACTGCCTTCAAACCACGCTTCTTTTGCGGTGGGGGCGTGCTTTAGCAAGTATTTTCCCTGCATGGGGTTTACAATAATGTCACGTTTGCCATAAACACCCAAGATCGGCTGTTTGATGTTGGGCAATTGGTCAGTGACATCGGTTCTTCTAAGCGTGCCAATACTTTGAAAGAACGAATCAGAGGACACTTTAGATGCGTCTTCTTTAACCATGCGGTGCAGGGCTGCGCCGTCTTTTGCGCCAAGGTGTGTTAAGCCATAAATAAACGTATCTTTGATAAAGGGAACACCATACACCAAGTCGGCGATGGCTTTATAACCGCTCATTTTAAGGAAAAAGTTTAACGATGACCCCACAATCGGCGAGCCAATCACCGCCACCTTTACGATGCGGGTGGGATAGCGCGAGGCTACCGCCAACGCCACCGTGCCGCCCATTGAATGACCAATGAGAGGGGCTTTGGGGATGCCCAAACGCTCGATAAATTGGTTCACCAGCTCCACATAAATATCAACGCTAACGCTGTCACTACGTTCAATTGAATCGCCAAAGCCAAAGAAGTCTAGCGCGTAGGTGCGAAACTCTTTGCCCAATTCTTCAATGGTTTGTCGCCATAGCGCCCAAGACCCCAGCCAGCCGTGAAGCAAAATAACGGGTCTACCACGCCCATACACTTCGTAATGAACAATTCCCTGCTCTGTAACTAAGGTTGGCACGTTGGTTTAGCCTTTATGTGTGTAAGCCATAAAACATTATGGGTGGGTGGGTATTTTTCAAAAAAAGGTGTGTGTATAAGAGACAGGCACATGAAAAACACTGCACCTTTTGCACTTTTTATCTGTTGCTTGGCGGGGCAACCCCCAAAGATTGCCCCAAATACGCTTTTTGTAACTAGCTTTCCATCTCTTCTAGGATGGTGTATAGCAGTTCAAGCAAAACGTTTCTTACACTGTCACGTTCTTTTGCCACGCAAGGAAGCAGTTTTACTTCGGGTTCTAGGCGAAGCGCAATGCGTAGGTCATCAATATTCCAAGCGTCGGGGTGGTCTTGTTTGTTGGCAGCCACCACATAGGGCGTAGGTGCATAAGCACGGAACGTCTCTAGGATGCTTTTGGCTTCGCGGAAAGTTTCGGGCTTTGCGCTGTCTACCATCACAATAAAGCCCAACATGCCTTCTGCCAAGATTTCCCACATAAAATCAAAGCGACGTTGTCCAGGCGTACCAAAGAGATAGAGCGTTAGCTCATCATCCACAGTAATACGACCAAAGTCCATGGCAACCGTTGTCTGGCCTTTTGACTCGGCTTCTTGCGTGTTTTTAGAAATATCACGCTCCGTCGAGACCACTTCAATTTCACTAATCGACTTGATGAACTCTGTTTTACCGGAGCTAAAGGGCCCCGTGATAACCATTTTAACTGTTTGCATAATGACCCACTTCTCTCAAATGAATAATCCAGAAGTATTACATAGACTTGAGTTTTTCAATCAGGCTCAAAACGACCTTCTTTTCTGGCACAGATTGTTTCTTCATCATCTGTTGACGGCGTGTGAGGGGCTGTTTGGCAGCATCTCGCTTTGCGCTACTGTTAATAATCTCAATTAAGCCCGCCTGATTCAAGCCATAAACCACCCGCTTGATTTGCAACTCAGACATATTGACCACCTTCATAATCTGGCGAATGGTGTTTTTGGGGTCAACATAAGGGACAATCTTCCATTCATCCACCGTAAGGTGAATGCCCTTAAACTTCTGTTTTGCATTTTCGGCAAAGCGCAGGCTATCTTCAAGGTCGCCAACAATTTTATCTAGCTCTTTGGCTTCGTTTAGTCGCCGAGAACCCTCAATAATGACGTTCTGCAAGTCAATAGGAACAAGGATATGTTCATTAGACAAGTTCGCTTCATCTTCAAAGCGGAAGGGACCCTCACCCCAAGACATTAAGCTATACACAATGTCTAAGAAGTGTTGGCGCACACAGGCTAAAATATCGGATTGTGTTACATAACGCGCCCCAATTAAGCGCATTGCCAGCCCTTTATCGCCCGTATTGCCCATCTTTTGCTTTAATAGCTTGGCTTGTTCGTTGTTCAGTTTTCCCGCACGGTTTAACACCGATACCAAGCTACCTTCTTGGTCGGCAAGATTGGCATACACCAGCTTGCCCGCATGGAACGATACTCTCGCACGTTCTGCGCCGGGTGCCATCTTCGGGTGGTTCATCGCGTCCATTTCACCTGTTGGAAGGCTCTCAAAAATAGTGAGCATGCCAGTACGGCGCGACAAATTGACGAGATTTAATAATTGGGTCGTGCTGAAGTCACGGATATTGCCTTGAAGTGGCATAGATGCCCCCTGATTAGGTTCAATGTTGTTTTTTCATCAGGCACAAAACGCTATAGCGATTATAGCTTGCCCCCCGTTTATCGTCAACATACCCACAAAAGTGGCACAACGAAACGCGGAGGTGCAATCTACTTTATTCTAATGCCAAACGCCAAATAGAACAAACGATATGTTCTTTAACTATCCATAGGGGTAACCCATCATTGTAGTTCGGCAGGATGGGGGAAACTGTGGGGAATCGACTTTAGCGAAAAAGGCAATTCAGGGGATGTTTCTATTGGGATATCTACCAAGTAATTCTGACGACAAAAGAGAATACAAACTTTAAGATAACGGCGCAACAAAAGCAAAGGTAGGAATAATCTTCTAGCAGTATACCATACCATCAAATCTGTATCACGTTTGGCACTATTACAAGATTGACGCGCTTGGGGCAAGGGTATCTTTTCAATCCGCCTGTTTTACTTTTGCCAATGATGCTTTATTCTAATGCCAAACGCCAGATAGAACAAACAAGGAGGTTCTATTGACTACTCTTAAACGCTATCTTATTGTAGTGGTGTGCGTATTGGCAACCACCGCCTGTTTCACCCTTAGCCAAGAAGAACCCACACCCGAAACCACGCCCACCCCCCAACCGCTCCTAGAAGGCGCAATCGCCTATCCCTATCCGGAAAATGTGAACCCACTCACAGGGTTGCCCGTAGATGACCCCAACACGCTTAACCGCCGTCCCATCATCGTTAAAGTGTCTAATTCGCCCGCGCTAGTGCGCCCCCAAAGTGGCATTAGCCTTGCCGATGTGGTGTATGAACACTATACCGAAGTGGGCATTACGCGCTTTAGTGCGGTGTTTTACACCCATGCGCCACAACGTGTAGGGTCAATTAGAAGCGCACGCCTTATTGATTATGAGCTGGCTGTCATCTATCAAGGGCTACTCGCATTTGCGGGCGCAAGCATTGGGATTGATAAGCGCATTTATGGCAGTGAGTATGTAATAAACGACCTGTGCAAAGCGCGTGAAGATAAAGAACAATGCACGCAAGAAGTGAATGTTGTGGGACCTCCCAACGCTATCCCGCCGTCTGATTTTGTGGAACGCGCCTATAAAGCCGTTCTATTGGGTGCGCCCAGTTTTTATCGTGATGAAGCTGTTGCTGTGCCACATAATTTATTTGCTAACCTTGTGGCATTGTGGGAACGCGCAGAACGCGATGGCAACGCCCAAAAACCCGACCTAAACGGCATGGTGTTTCATCTGCAACCGCCCGCCAATAATGATGGCGTAGGCATTTTTGCCCAAGTGCGCTATTTAACCACGTTTGTAGAATGGCACTATGACCCCGCCACCAACAAATACTATCGCTCTAGCGATGGGCAACCGCACTTTGACGTACTGACCGATACGCAAATTAGCGCAGATAACGTCCTCATCATTAACGCGGGGCATTATCTAACGGATATTGTCGAAAGTCTTGGCGCAAATAACACCATTCATTGGAGCGCACAAATTACCATTTGGTCACGGGGCAACGCGGTTCTCTTAAGGGATGGCGTGCGCTACACGGGCTATTGGGTGCGCGATAGTCGTCCAGAAATGATGACGTTCTATCAGGAAGACGGCACGCCATTCTACTTTAAGCCTGGCAATACATGGGTGCAAGTCTTACCGTTTGACGAGCAAATGAACCCTGAATATGAGTGGGTAAAAGTAGAATAAGAATGTTCTTTCAGGCTATAATGGAGCTATTATGCCCATGTCGCATTAAAGGCACAGCCCTATGATTGACCGTAACTTTGAACAAGCCATGCAAGCCATCCAAAGTGGCAACCTAGAAGAAGGGGCGCGTTTGCTTCGCATTTTGCTTAAAGAGGAAATGCCCCCTAACATTCGCGCCGTGGCGTTGATGTGGTTAGCCGAAACCAACCCGGATATGTCCTTTAAGATTGAGTGCTATCGGCAAGCTATTTCTGCCGACCCTAGCAATACGACAGTGAGTGAACGCCTTAGCGTGCTATTGGCTTCACAATTGCCACCCTCTAACCCGTATACGGCAGGCAATACTCCCTCACAGGGCATGCCTCCCGTAAATCCTAACGCGCCCTATAACCCGTATACGGCAGGCAACACCCCTTCACAGGGCATGCCTCCCGTAAATCCTAACGCGCCCTATAACCCGTATACGGCAGGCAATACTCCCTCACAGGGCATGCCTCCCGTAAATCCTAACGCGCCCTATAACCCTTACACCGCTGGCAATACTCCCTCACAAGGCATGCCTCCCGTAAATCCTAACGCGCCTTATGGCTCGCAAGGGCTTTCGGTCAACCCAAATGACCCGCATTTTGGGGCAAGCACTATGCCAATCGACATTGCCGAAGCACAGCGCACTGTAGGCATTTCTGGGGGTGTAAACGGTAGTGCGACAGGCTTCTTTATTGCCCATACAGGTATTATTGCCACCACACGGCACGCCATTGACGCACAAACCAGCGTCCGAGTGGAATTGATGGACAAGCGCACCCTAGAAGGAACAGTCATTCGCTCGTTCACTAGCCTTGATTTGGCGTTGATTCGTGTGAACGCTAACGTGCGCCAATTGCTCCGCGCCACCACGTCGCCCGTTTTAATGGACAACACGCCCCTGATTGCCATTACACATGGTGGCGAGGGTATCCGTACTGCCAAACGTGCCACACGCCAAGAAACCGCGCCTCATTGGATACCCACCATGATTAACAGCGTTCCCAATGATAGCGGGGGCAATCCGATGATTGAAAGTAACGGAACGTTGGTAGGGATGCTTACGCGCAATCACTTTGGCACAAATGGCTATTTTTACGCGCTACACATCACCGCCATTTACCAAGCCCTTCAGCTTTATGAGCAAGAAGTGGCACAATTTAACGGTGCAGAAGCGGTGTATTGCCCCCAATGTGGCGCGTTAAGCCGTGCAAAAAGCATGGGCGGGCATTATTGTGAAACGTGCGGAAGCACCCTACCCTACGCCTTACAGCTCATTCGCCAGCCCAACCCCGCCACGGCGGTACTATATGGCGAACATCTCTTTGCACCCTGTACCTATTGTGGGGCGCGAGTGGGCAAGTACGACGAAAAGTGCTTGCGTTGTGACAACAATAAGCAACCCTAATTTGCGGCAAAAACACCATTAGCAATTGAAATGAAGAGCGAAAACCTAAACGCAACGATTAAAGAGAAGGATATCACACATGGGCTTTTTTGGGTGGGGCGGTAACAAGCCAAAGCAAACCAATTTACAAAGCGTTCTGGAAGCCATAGAACATATTCTGCAAACGGCGGGCGTAAACCTTACCGAAAGTCGGCAGAAGAACATCGAGGGCATTGGCTGGAAATTTAAGCAAGGCTCGGCAACAATAGAAATTTACCTTGCAGAAAAAGCGGGCAAGCACTATTTTCAGGTGCTATCCCCCATTATGTATGTGCCTCAAAGCGGCTTATTGCCGTTCTATCGGCGATTGCTAGAAATGAACATGCTCATTGCCAGCCTAAAGTTTGGCATCTACGGCGACATTGTGATGGTGTTCCATGAACGCCCCACCGACGGCTTAGACTATGTCGAAGCGATGGAAATTATCACCGAAATTGCCCAAACCGCCGATGAATACGACAACGCGCTGGTGCATGAGTTTGGTGGACGCTTGTATCAGGGCTTATAACGAAAGAGACGCACAGCGTTTGTGCGTCTCTTTAATAGGCTAGTCCTCTTCTTTGTTGTCGTCCTCTGGTTGATAGTCAACCTTTGTTCTTAGGTCGGGCGCGGGTGGCTCTTCGGGCTTCAGCAAGCCCGTTTGTATTTTAATGACAGGGCGTGATGGCGTTTTGGGCTTTTCTTCGCCCCCTTGTGGGTCAATCTCTGTTTTTAAGTCGGGCTTGGTTGCACTCTTTGGCTTAGAACCAAGCTGAATCTTAAGCGAGGGACGCGGTGTAGCTTGTGTTTTTGGCGCGCCCTCATCCGATTTGCTCGTTTTCTTAATAGCCCCCAAGTCAATTTTCATGCGTGATGCAGGACGAGACAAGTTGGCAGGAGGCTTACCTGCATCCAATGAAGTTTTAAGGTCAGAGGGTGCAGGGGCAGGTGTGTTGATGTCAAATTCTGTTTTTAGCTCTGGCGATGGCACAGAAGCGTTTGCTTGCGGGATAGGGACATCCAGCGGTTCTTGCTCGGTGTGTAAGTTATACGATACCGCCAAGGCAGGCGCGCGCTGTACGTTAATTGCTACGGGTAGCTCAGAAAGTTCGTCAACGATAGGCTTGGTGACAGGTTGCTCACGGACAACCGTCTCTGGCGTGGGGGCAACCACAGGCGTGGGCGCAACAGGCACAGAAGCAAACGCGATGCGCGGTAATCTAAAGCGCGATGCTTCTAGTTCTAGCCACACGGGCGCAAGCGCAAACGCCATAAATGCCAAGTTTGCTATGGCTTGCACGGTCATGCTGGCAGGCACAACGCCAAACAACGCCACCACATACCACAAGCCAATCAATGACACCAGCAATAAGCCACCCCACAATTGACGGCGTAACGCGCCCCACGCGCCTAACCCGATGAGCAACGTCCACGCCAGCCAAAAGACCACTGAACCTGCTTCAAAAAGGGCGGGGAAACCGCCTTCTTGGCTTATTGTGCGGGCAAGAAGGGCATCATAGGCAAAACCGCCTGCTACCAAGAGCATACCCAACGTCACCAAGCCATAACCGCCCCACCTTGCCCAACGCCAGACTGCCATAGCACACACAAACACAGCAAATCCCCACGCGCTCCACCCCACACCCCAAATAAGGTCGGCGTGCGCTTGGAACAGCGATAAAACGGCGAATAAGCCCCCCATAAAGAGCGCGTACAACAACATGCCCGTTAGCCAGCCATCACGGGGCGCATGACGTGCTTTTGCGTTGCCTATCCAGCTGGCAATGCCTTGATACGTCGTTTGCACGTATGCCCCCAACGCAATCACAAGAGCTAAAGGAATCCCTAGCGTTAGCACTTGGTCGGGGAAGCGATACGTGAGAAGGGTATCACGCACGCCATTTTCGCCCAATTCTTTTTGTGGGGCAACAAATGCGCTTGGCACATAGTGGTCAACGCCCAAAACTTCGAGTGTGCCAAAGATGGCTTGGGTACTCATAACGCCCACAATCACAAATGGTACAAGCGCACCCAACAAAAACGCTAGGGATTGGATACGCTGCATCAAGAACACCAATACCACGCTTAAAATCATGCTGCCATAGTACCAAAGATTAATGTGATCCCATGTGATAAAGTTTTGGCTATAAATGGTCACGTAGCCATGCCAAATAACGCCCGCCCACGCCACGCCTAACGCCAAGCTTAGCGCAGTTTTAGTGCGTGTGGGCAAGTGTACCAGGGGGGCATCGGTGACAAATTTTGAGTGTGGAATAAGGTTTCCTACGTAGGCACCAATGAGCAAGCCCACGCCTGCAAACGGGAAGTAATTAAACGCCGGTAGCCATAGTGAGCCGTCGGGCTGAATACAGAAGTAATCTTGCAAACAGTAATTAGGGAACGATGCCAAAATGGGCAAAAATGTAAGCAGGGCGGGCAAAAACAGCGCACGCCATCCGCGCACATTAAGCACCGCCACAAATACAAAGCCCAAAGCCAAGCCCGCGCCACCGGTACGCATTAAGTCCCAGCCGGGAATTTTTGAGAAGTAAAACCAGCGAATACCGCCCCATGCCAACATGCCCACCAAGACACCCAGCACACCGCTAAACAGTAACCGCAACCACCACACCCAAAAGCCACGCAATCGGCGCGAAAATTCATCCGTCACCAAAACGACAATACCCACAAACACGCCCATCACCAAGCCGGCGGCAATGGTATTGCCCCAGCGTTGGGGTGTAAACAAGGATTGCGAGAAGTAGGTGCTGTAAATATGTGCGCCAAACGCAATCCATCCGCCCAGCAATGCCAGCGTAAAGCGCAAAATGCTATCTAGTGGGTTAGAGGTTAGCCGCCTGATGGTATTCGTTAGCCACGCATAAAGCCGCGCCTGCCGTGAGACCACATCGGGTAAATTAGGCGTTTCATCACGCACAAACGCCAACGCTTGCAATGCCCCTGTGCGCTTATTGCGCTGTTCATTGGCTAAAAACCGTACCGCCGTTAGCGAGTGCATCTTGCCAATGGTACGCGAGGCAGCTTCGGCAACCACAGGCGTGCTAGTGTCTAGGGCTTGTTCGGCAACCATCAAATCAATTTCAGGCGAGTAAACGCCTTCGTTCCATTCGGCTTGGGGCTGAATTTCAATGCCCAAGCGCGTCATAGAGGATAGCAACCGCCCCCTAAACTGTGATTGTATTTGGTAACGCATGGTGGGCTTCATCAGGCGCGTGCGCGTCCCTAGCACTTGTAGGGCAGCCAATCGTGCGGTGGTATCGGCTTCTATTTCTAGGGCTTGCGCCACCAATTTAGGAATAACGGGGCTGTGTTCGTCATCGGGCAAGGTTTCTAAACGATATAGGGCGCGAATCCGCGCCGGTGTACTGCCTGTGCGAAGCGTGTGCAAGCACACCCAACGACGTTGCTCATCGTGACAACGTTCCCACCAATACGCCATTTCATAGTCATGTTCTAGCGCACCACGCAAAAGCATCTGATACCCGGTTGCGTCAATGTCTAGCCCGTAGAAGTGCGATTCTTGATAATAGCCACTCATCAGCATAAAGTGGGTTAGGCTAACGATGAAACGCCCTTGCCCCCCCGCCCAATTATACCGAGCGCGTGTATATAGGTCTACGGCTTCTAGCAGGTCGTTATCGCCCAGTTTAATCAGGCGTTCTGTTTCCATTGTCAGCGATTCTAGCGTTGAGAGGTCTATTTTATCGCTAGCTTTTGCCACCGTCACGCTAAGGGCGGAGGGTTGTAACACCGCTTGCAGTTCTCGCATAATTTCTATCAGGCGTGTGTACCGTCTTTCGGGGTCACGATGTGTGCCTTTGCGAAGCGTTTCGGTAACTTCTGTGGGCAATTCGCTAATTTCGGGCATTTCTTCGCCATTTTGTAGCTGGCGCAACGCCAAAGGCACAGTGCCATCAAAGGGCAAACGCCCCGTGAGCATGTGATACAGCATGATGCAAAAGCTGTACAAATCGGCGCGGTGGTCAATCATTTCAGAGGTCAGTTGCTCTGGCGCCATATATAGCAATGTACCACTGCCGGGGTTGCGTGCGCGTCCTTCTTTGTCTAGTACCGTTGCCAGCCCAAAATCGGCTAAATAGGGTGAACGCGAGCTATCCATGAGGATATTCGGTGGCTTAAGGTCTAGGTGAATAATTTTGTTGGCGTGGGCATAGTCTAGAGCTTCGGCGATAGCGTTACCAATGCGAAGCGTCTCATCCAGCGAAAGGGGGTTTTTCTCTAGCAAATCCTCTAAAGAGCCACCCGTCACAAGGCGCATCACAATATAAAGGTTGCCCTCATGTTCGCCAAAATCGTAAATGGGCAAAATATGGGGGTGTTCCATCTGCGCAATGGTTTGGGCTTCTTTGCTAAACAACTGCATGGGGTCAATGTCGGGTGATAGCCCAACGGCAATGGTTTTAATCGCCACCATACGGCGCAAGCGATTATCTTTTGCCGACCACACATCCGCCATACCACCGCGCCCGATGTGTTCGATAACGTTGTATTGCTTGTTGATAATTGCCCCAACATCCATTACATCCTTGCCTTTTCTGCTTAACTCCACATCTTGAGTATAGGGCAAAATGACTTTTCACACACGCACTTGGCGTTAGGGTTTGGTTTAGGTTGGCGTACCCCATCCGCCCCCAGAGGGCGTTTCGATAATTACCCTATCGCCTGTTTCTAGGGTCGTGGTGTACTTGCCCCCCACGACTTGCCGCTTTTTGCCTCGCAAAATGGTATTCATACCTAATGCGCCCTTACCACCGCCGTTTAAGCCATAGGGGGCAAGCCTACGCCGTTCTGTATTGAGTGTAACCGTACAGCGCGTGAGGGCTTCTATCTCGCGGATAATGCCCTCCCCCCCCTGATGCTTGCCCTTGCCACCGCTTTTATGGCGTAGGGCATAGCGCCACACGCGCAATGGGTACGCCATTTCTAGGGCTTCTACGGGTGTATTTTGCGTGTTGGTCATGTGGCTTTGTCGCCCACTCAGCCCATGTGATGTAGGGGATGCCCCATGCCCACCGCCGATGGTTTCGTAATACACAAACGCTCGTCCGTTGGTGTTACCGCCCATTGTGATATTGTTCATTGTGCCTTGGCTGGCAGAAGGCACACGATGGGGCAAGGCTTGTGCTAACGCCCCTAGCACCACGTCTACCACCCGTTGCGCGGTTTCGGTGTTGCCCACGCTTACTGCCGCAGGAAAATGGGGATTTAGCACACTTCCCTCTGGGGCAAGCACTTCAATAGGCGCAAAACATCCCTGATTTACGGGAATATCATCCTCTGCCAAAAGGCGCACGCTGTACCATGTAGCACTTTGCACAATAGCAATCACTGCGTTCACGTTGCCCGCCACTTGGGGCGAACTACCCTCAAAATTAACGCTCATTGCCTCGCCATCCACGCGCACGGTTGCCACAATTAAAATGTCGTTTTCGCTTTGCCCGTCACTTTCTAGCGCATCCTCAAAGCGATACACGCCATCGGGGATACTGGCAATCAGGGCGCGTGTCATGCGCTCGGCATAGCTAATGAGAGCTTGGGCATGGGTATGAAGCGTCATTCGCCCGTGTGTGCCTAATAGTTCACGCAGGCGGTATGTGCCAATACGATGCGCGGACAACTGCGCCTCTAAATCACCTACGCGCTCTTGGGGGTTACGGCTATTTGCCACAATCATGCTAAAAACACCCTCATTTGTCCAGCCACTAAGGCGCAATAGCACCGGCGGAATAATCAACCCTTCCTGATAAAGTTCTGTGCTAAGGGGTAATGAGCCTGCCGACATGCCTCCCACATCGGCATGATGAGCGCGACTTGCCACATAAAACGCCACGCCTTCAGCGTCATACACGGGCGATACCATCGTAATATCGGGCAAGTGCGTTCCGCCCTTATAGGGGTCATTTAGCACCACCACATCGCCCTCATTCAAGCGTTCAAACGCGCCTAGTGCGTGCGCCACACTGGCAGGCATACTGCCCAAGTGAACGGGAATATGGGCAGCTTGGGCAATCATGCGCCCGTCTACATCAAAGACCGCACAGCTAAAGTCAAGGCGTTCACGGATGTTTGGGCTAAAGCTGGCACGTTGTAGGGTAATGCCCATTTCTTCGGCAACGCCCACAAACAAATGTTTGAACACTTCTAATGAAATGGCATCTACGGTCATGTTTTATTGCCCTTCGTGTGCCAAAATGAGGTGTAAGAACGGGTCTACACTGGCAGTCCAACCGTCTGGCACATAGACCGTACCGTCCATTTGTAGCACCAATGCCCCCCCACGAAAGCGCATCCCTGCCTTTAGTGCGTCCCGATTGTAAATATGAAACCCTTCATGGGTTTGCCCCATGTGGGCGGGCGTGGAGTCGGGGTTGCCCAGTGCAAATTGTTCTAGCACAGGCTTGGGTAATCGCCCAATGGCTTGCATTCGTAACGTGATAATTTCTACTTCACGCCCTTCTAGCGCGTGACCATACGCCACTTCATGCGCCAGATGAAAAGAGCGCACCACATCACCCTCTAAAGGTACAGTAAGCTCATAGGCTTGCCCGCGATAGCGCATATCTAAAGAGACTTTGAACGTCATGGCATCATCTCGAATGCCCTCACGGCGCAGGTCATCACGCCCCAACGACAGTAATTCGGCTTGCATAGCACGCACTTGGGCAATAATGCCCCGTGTGGCACGCGCCAATACTGGGCGACTGTGGTCTACGCGCACATCCGCCATCAGTAAACCAAGCGCACACAGCACACCACTGGCACGCGGAATCATGACGCGCTTCATCTCTAGGCGTGTTGCCATTTCACAGGCGTGCAAGCCCCCTGCACCGCCAAACGCCACCAACGTAAAAAAGCGCGGGTCTTTGCCACGCGCCACCGATACACGGCGCACCGCCCGTTCAATATTGGCATTGGCGACGGCAATCACGCCACTCGCTACTTGTTCAACGCTCATGTTTAGCGTGCGGGTAATGGGCAATAATGACTCACGCGCTAGGCTTGTTGAAAGCGTCATTGCGCCCCCCAGAAAGCCCGTTTCTGGAATCCGCCCCAAGACCACATTGGCATCGGTAACGGTGGGCAATGTGCCACCGCGCCCATACGCTGCTGCGCCAGGCGTTGCGCCCGCACTATGAGGACCCACGCGCAACGCGCCCCCACTATCCACCCACGCCACACTCCCACCGCCCGCGCCAATCGTTTCGATGTCTAATAAACGCGCTCGTAGCGGCAAGCCGTCAATTTGGCTGTGGGGTGCAACAGGCACATCTCCCTCACACAACGCCACGTCGGTGGATGTACCCCCCATATCGAGTGTGATAATCTGCGCTTCGCCCGCCTGTTTTGCCAGCGCAAACGCGCCCATAACCCCTGCAGAGGGTCCACTCAGTGCGGTAAGCACCGCCCGTTCACGGATGTTTTCGGCGTGCATAATGCCCCCATCACTTTTCATAATGCGTAGGCGCACGCTGGGGGGCAATTGCGCCCGTAAATCGCTTACATAACGCGCCATCAGGGGGCGCACATAGGCTTCTAGGGCAGTGGTGCTGGCGCGTTCATACTCTCTAAATTCGGGCAATACATCACTACTTAACGCCACTTGCCACGCCTCTACAATGCCACGTTCTACAATGCGCTGGCGGATCACTTGCTCATGGGTGGGGTTTAAGAAGCTATACAGCAAGCACACCGCTATTGCGTCATAGTTGCCCTTTGCAATGCGGTCTAGGGTGCGGTCTAGGGAGGTTTCATCCAGTGCCAGTAGCACCTCTCCGCGATGGTCAAGGCGTTCTATGGCTTCATAGCTGTGTTCTGTGGCAATAAGGGGCGTGGGAATTTGGGGCGCAAGGGCGTACAAATGAGGGCGGTTTTGCCTGCCAATGTGTAGCACATCCTGAAAGCCTTGTGTGGTAACAAACGCTACATTTGCCCCTTTGCGCTCTAGGATGGCGTTGGTCGCCACGGTTGAGCCGTGTGCAACGCCCTCTAGCCCCGCCCAATTGCCGCCTGTGAGGTGTGCCAAGCCTTCTAGCATAGCGCGTGAGGGGTTGTCGGGGGTGCTTAGGAGCTTATAGAGTTGTAATGTGCCATTGTCATTCACCACAAAATCTGTAAACGTGCCACCAATATCTACGCCGATATACATCCCTTGCGCCTTTACTTAACTCATCTGACGCAATTCTAGCGTACTTTAGTAAATTTCCTAATTTTTAACACAGATTAGGCAGTGATAGGAAGAAAAATTATAACCGTAGTCCCTTTACCTTCGGCACTGGTTACCTCAACTGTGCCGTTGTGCCGTTCCACAATGGCGAGTGCAATCGGCAAGCCTAGCCCAAAGCCCGCTGTGGTGTGTGCCACGTCTATCCGATAAAAGCGTTCAAAGATATGTGGTAAGGATTCGGGTGAGATACCAATGCCCGTATCTTTTATCATAATGGCTAGGCGGTTATCTGTGGTTTGGTACGTGCGAAGCGTAATAAGCCCCCCATACGGGGTAAACCGCAACGCATTTTCTATAATTTGCCCAAGTGCGTCTGTCACTTGTGCGGGGTCAACATCAATATCAGGCAAGCTATCACCATATATCACATGCAAAGCGAGATTGGCTTTTATTGCCTGTACTTCTGCTTGGGTCGCTACCATGTTTACTAAAGTATTGAGGTTTATCCGCTGGAGATTCAGCATCACACCACTCTCTAGCTGGCTCATTTTAATAAGCATGTCTACAAGCTGGTTAATACGCCTAATTTGCTGTTCGATGATTTCTGTCTTTTCGTGACGTTTTTCTTTAGTATTCACTCTGTTCATCAGGTACAGGCTAGACTGAATAATCGCAAGGGGCGTTCTAAACTCATGGGATACATCATGAATAAAAGAAGTTAAAATTTGGGTGCGTTCTCTTTCTAGGTGTGCCTGTAACGCCTGTATTTCTGCGTTTTTGCGTCCTGTAATGTCTATAAACGTGGCAACTGCACCATACGGGCTGGTTTCGTTGGGGCGGATAAGGGGCTGGGTATTAATGGAAATCCATATGAGCGTACCATCGGGTTTATGAACGCCCATAATAACATCAGAAACGGGTTGTCCTGTCGCCAGTGTTACCATGGCGGGGTGGGTGTCACCCGGAAAGGGAGTACCGTCTTCATGAATGGCATTCCATACGGGGTCAATGGAGGTACGCTCCATTATTTGGTCAGCCGTTAGCCCCAAAATTTGTTCGGCGGCGGGGTTGCACGTTTCTATTGTGCCATCTCTAAGCTGGAACACCACACCTTCATGCATGGCAGATACAATGGTTTCATAACGGGCTTCACTTTGCCCTAGCTCATCTTGGGCATGTTGTAATTGTTCTTCATACACTTTGAGTTGTTTACGTTCTGTAATGTCACGCGCACTCGCATAAATCAAGTTGCCTTCGGGTTTTGAACGCCACTCAATTAGGCGATACTCCCCGTCTTTTCGGCGATAGCGGTTAACAAAGTTTATAACAGCTTGTTGTGAGCCAAGCTGCTCTATAGCTTGAAGGGTTGCAGGCATGTCATTTGGATGCACAAAGTCTAAAAAGCGATGATTTTCGAGTTCTTCCGTGCTGTAACCCAGCACGGCTTGCCATCCTTTATTTACCTTAATAAAGTAGCCGTTTGTGTCTGCGATACAAAATAAATCAATGGCAATCTCAAAGAAATAATCAATATTAATGACTAAATCATCACGATTAGGGGCGGTGTTTGGTGCATTACCGCTATCTTCACCTTCATCAGCGAGGTTCATGACATATTCCACCATAACAAATCTTAAGATAGGAGGAGTATAGCACAAATTCACGTAGAGACGATAAATTTTTTGTTAAGGTTCATTTCTTTTTTCAAACTGCGCTTTATAGCCAATAAAGGGTACAGTTAAGCAAGAAAGTCACCTAACTGTACCCTTTATAGAGGTCTTGTGAAACGTTTTGTTTTATGTTTTTTAGGAGGAAAGCGTGCTATTCAATCGGGGGTAATTCACCGTTATAGCGGGCGCGAGGGCGAATAATTTTATCCACGCTGTATTGTTCTAGAGCGTGTCCTATCCAGCCCACCGTGCGCCCCAACGCAAACAGCCCTAGCGCGTACCCCCGTGACAATTCCAGCACATCTGCCACCGCCACCAACGCAAAATCAATGGACGGAGACTCATTAATCAGTTCACGCGCGCCATCAATCGCCGCTTGTATAAAGGGCAAACGGGGCGAATCGGGATACAGCGCATACAGGGTATCCAGCATCATTTGGGCGCGTGGGTCACCTTTTGGGTATAGCTTATGCCCAAAGCCCGACATATCTTCGCCGCGCCTTAAACGCCCTGCCAGTGCCTCGCGCATCTCTTGGGGTGTGCTTACAGACTGGAAGAACGCTTCGACGCGCTCGGTATAGCCCCCATGCTTAAAGCCCCCCAACGCGGACAAGCCGGCAATGACCGCCGCATAGGGCGTTGCGCCAGTGCTTGCCACAATTCGGGCGGTAAACGAGGACGCATTTAGCTCATGGTCGGCACAAATCGTTAGGAGTGCGTTGAACATGGCTTCGGCGCGGTCATCATGGGGGCGCAAACCCTGCTTTAGCATGGTGGCAATGGGTTGGCTTTCTTGCACATCCCCCGCCAGCACCGATGCCATTAGGCGCAAGATTTTTGCTCCCGTTTGCATCACCGTAACGGGGCGTAAATCATACGCGGCTTGGTCATCGCTGGCGGCAACAGATAGCATGGTTTGCAAGGCTTGGATGGGCTGTAAAGAAATACCGTCCATCTCAATTTGCGCCAAAATGGTCTCATACAAACGCGCACTTATTCGCGCTTCGGAGTGAAAGAGCGTTTCTGTGTTGCTCATGTCACCCGTCCACAGAAGCGCGGCAATTTGCTCTAGGGTGGCAGTACGCGCAAGTCCACGCAGATTGCGCCCCTTGTAAAAAACGGCGTGGTCGTCAATCAGAGTTAAGGCACTCTCTAGCACAGGTGCGCCCCAATGAAGCGCATCTTGTGCCAAAACTTCGGGGTTACGCCGTCCTTCTTTACGCGCAATGAGTTTCTCAATGTCCTCGGCATAGTAACGGCGTTGGCGTTGCCCACTGGTGCCACTAGAGCGAATTAAGCCCCTGCTGACATACGCATACAGCGTCGGCAAGCTTACGCCCAGCGCATGGGCAGCTTCTTGGGCAGTCATGTAACGGTCTTTGGACATCCGCAGTTTATACCTCTGTTGTGGCAGGGAAAACGTGCGCTAGGGCTTCTGGCAATGCACCCTTAAACGACACCAAGCTATGACCACTGCCCATCTCTACAAATTCATGGTCAATATCGCCCCTGTTAATTTCACGGCGTTGCAAAATCAGCCCCAATGCCAGCGCGGGCTTGTAATAGCGTGTGGGCAGTTCATAACGCCCCACACTTTGGAAGATACGGCGTGGCAACACACGCGCATTCTCAAAGCGGTCGGCATATTCCACCAGCTTATCTTGGGCTTGTCCCTTGCCTAATGGGGGTGAAATCATGATGAGGTGGCTAAAAACAGCGGGGTTTTTAAGCGCACAATAGGCGGCGGCAATTGCGCCTACATCCACCCCCCCCACGCCTAAATTGGTGGCATCCACGCGATAGGCATCTTGTAAAAAGGGCAAAAGTTCGGTCAAGATTGCGCCGTAGTGCTTGTCATTGCTGACAAAGTCCTTAACACGCTGGTTTTGTGAACCACTTTGAAGCATGGCAATAATCACTGGCTCCATGCGGTCATGCTTAATGAGCGTGTCGGCAATATACGGCACTTGTAGGGGACCCACCATCCATTGCCCATCCAACAACACCATTAACGGATAAAAACGGTTTTCCGCAGGGTTATAATTAGGGGGCGTATACACCCACAGTTTGCGGTTTTCAAACTGCATCTGCACGCTCGAAAACTCGTGTTCAAAGATGCGCCCGCGTGGCACACCCCTAAATGACGACCAATCGGGGAAGGGGCGAGCCTGTGGCATTTGTAGAACGCTTACTTCGGCTTGGGCGGTGGTCATTCTAAGGGGGTTACGGGGGTCTGTGCGCCAATATTTACCAATGCGATTCAGCAAATGCTTATCGCCCTTGATGGGGGTCATGGGGTCATCCACAATCATCATATAGTCTAGTAGGTCATCCGCCTTAAACCGCCGTTGCAAATACCAAAGGGTTGTGCCTTCTAGCTTTGTCATGGGGGCAAAGGGCGGGTCGGTTTCAATAATATCAAGGTTGACAGCCACCCGTTCCGCACCCATGCGCGTATAGACAAACGTGGCAAGCGTGCCTTCTATCCATGGAAAATGGGGTCGTTCTTCTAATAATTCGTCCACCATGTGTTGGCGTGTTTCATCATCGGGGGTAGATTTTGCTGCTTGCAAAAATTTATTAAATGAGTCCCACTTTGGCATATCATGACTCCTGTTGATTTATCAGGCAATATTGCTCACATTGTAACACATCTTGACGCATATGAACGAAATAATCCGCCCAAAAAGCCTAACACAGTGTACAATTAAGATAAGTAGCGAATGGAGATTTGCATGTATAACAATGTTGCAGAAGTAAATAATGCCCTTGCATCACAGGGGTATCTTGCCACAGATGACATTTCTACCGTGATGTTCCTTGCCAGCAAGCTAGGAAAACCCCTTCTAGCTGAAGGACCCGCCGGCGTGGGCAAAACAGAGCTGGCAAAAGCCTATGCAAAAGCCACCAATATGCCCCTCATTCGGTTGCAATGCTATGAAGGCTTGGACGAGAGCAAGGCACTGTATGAATGGGAATATGCCAAACAAATGTTATATACCCAGTTGCTACGCGACAAACTCAGCCAACTTCTTCAGGAAGCCGACACGCTCACCGAAGCCGCCGATAGACTAGGGCGCGAAGAAGATGTGTTCTTTAGTGAACGGTTTTTGCTGGCGCGTCCCTTGTTAAAAGCCGTGATGTCAGAAGAGCCTGTGGTGCTATTGATAGACGAAATAGACCGCGCTGATGCCGAATTTGAGGCGTTTCTGCTGGAAATTTTAAGTGACTTTCAAGTAAGCCTGCCCGAACTAGGCACAATTAAAGCCAAGCACATCCCCACCGTCATTTTAACCAGCAATAACACCCGTGAACTAAGCGAAGCCCTTAAACGCCGTTGCCTGTATTTGTTTGTAGACTATCCTTCGTTTGAAACAGAAATTGGCATTGTGAAGGCGCGTGTCCCCGAAATTACCGACCAATTGGCAACACAAGCCGTAGAATACGTGCAACAATTGCGCGGGCTAGACCTTAAGAAGAACCCCAGCGTGTCTGAAACGATTGATTGGGCAAAAGCATTGGTCATGCTAAACGCAAATGCCATTGACAAAAGCACACTAGAAACCACACTCACCGTGTTATTAAAGCACGAGAGTGATGTGCAAAAAGCACGCCGTCAAATGCTCCGCTCACAAAGTAGCAATACCGACTCCGAAGAACCGCGCCGTCGTGGCGATGGGGGTAACAAGCGTAATCCTTGGAATTGACCTAACGTAGATTCTTGGGGGACAACACCCGCCACAAGAGAAAAGGGCGCAAACCATGGTGATTTGCGCCCTTTTTGAGGTGTTTTTTGATTATGAAACCCTGTTTCATCGGTTTTACGTCTGACGGCAAGAATATCGTCTCGGCTTATTCAATGGGGTAGTGGATGCCCCATTCTTCGCGTAGGCTGTCCATGAGTTTCATTACAGCAAGCGTGTCTTTGTGGGGCATCACGGGGCTTTCTAGCAAGCCTTCACGAATACAGCGATTGCACTCTATCACTTGGTAATGATAGCCATTGTACTCGGTGGGGGTGGGTATCTCTTCCGCGTCTTTCCCGTTCAATTTTAGCGTCAAGGCTTGGCTGTGGTGAAAGGGCGCGTGAAAGCGAATATAGCCCTTATCGCCAATAATCGTTGCTTCATTTGCACCCTGAAAGCGCACACTCGCGGACAAGTGCGCGGTGGCATGGGCATAGCGAAAGAGCATCCCCTCATATTCATCTACGCCTGTTTCACCAATGAACACTTCGCTATTCATGGCTTCTGGCACACCCAAAATAAGCTGTGAGAACGACACAGGATACACGCCCACATCCAGCAATGCACCGCCCCCCAACATGGGGTTGTAAATGCGCCCTTCGGGGTTATAGGCAAGGTTTGCGCTTAGGTCGGCGTACACACGACGCACATCCCCAATCACACCCTCTGCAATCCACGCCTGCGCCTGCTTTATCGATGGATGAAAGCGCGTCCACATGGCTTCCATCAAGAAAAGACCTTTTTCTTTGGCAAGGTTTAGGCACTCCTCGGTTTGCTTGGCGTTAATCGTAAAGGCTTTTTCACATAAAACATGCTTGCCCGCGTTTAGGCACAGTTTCATGTTGTCATAGTGGTGGCTGTGGGGCGTGGCGATATAAATCGCGTCTACGTCGGGGTCATTGACAAGGGCTTCATAGGTGGGGTGACGATGAGAAATTTTAAATTTATTGCCAAATTTATCGGCAGATTCTTGGTTACGTGAACCAACAGCAATCAGCTCAACGTCCTCAACCTTGCTCATGGCATAGGCGAGGGCTTCGGCAATGCGCCCGGTGCTTAAAATGCCCCAACGAATTTTTTTTGTCATGGTGTGTTTTCCTTCCTTGTGGGTATTTAATAATTGGTTTTTGAACTAACGATAACTATAGCACGACACACGGCACAATAAAAAACCCACGTTTAACCCTGTTCATCTTAGGTTTAACTTTACGCGGTATAATAGGCTTTTTACTAACGGTTCATAAGGAGCTAAAAATGTTCGGAAAAATTCAGCCAAAAGTCGCATTCATCACAGGCGCATCACGCGGTATTGGGCGGGCGGCGGCACTGGCATTTGCCAAAACAGGCGTTAATGTAGCCGTCACCGCCCGCAACGCCGAAGAGCTAGAAAGCCTTGTGGCAGAATGTCGCGCTCTCCAAGTAAAGGCAGAGGCTTTCCCCGCCGATGCCAGCGATGCGAAAGCCGTTGCAGGTGTGCGTGATGACGTGCTAAAGGCGTTTGGCAAGGTAGATATTTTGGTCAATAATGTGGGGGTGGCACGCTACGCTTCGCTGATAGAAACCACCGTAGAGGACTACGACTGGATGATGAATACCAATATGCGCTCGACGTTCTTGTTTACACACGCCTTTGTTCCCCAAATGATAGAGCGCAAAAGCGGTAACGTCATTTTTGTGTCCTCACAGGCAGGCGTAAATGGCTTCCCTAATGAAGCGGTATATTGTGCCACCAAGCACGCCCAAGTGGGCTTTGCGACGGCATTGGATGGCGAACTGCGCCCCCACAACGTGAAAGTCAGCATAATTGCCCCCGGTGGCGTTAGCACCTACTTTGCTTTTGGCACGGGACGCACCCCAGAAATGCCCGCGCTTGCCGAAATGAGCGAAGCGGAGGACATTGCCGAAGCCATTCTTTTTGCCGCCAACCAGCCCGAAAAGAGCCGTATTCTCATGATTGGCATTCGCCCCATGAGCGAAAAACTTTATGGTGGCGCATAGGCGCAACCGCTAACGAGTTTTATATGTGATTGTGCTATCATCAGGGATGAGATTTTTTTGTAAGGAGAACATACGCGATGCCAAGCGACTATTATAATTTACTGGGTATACCTAAAAACGCCAGCCCTGACGACATTAGAAAGGCATTTCGTAAGAAAGCAAAGAAGTATCATCCCGATGCTAACCGAAACGACCCCAACGCAGAAACGCGCTTCAAAGAAATTAATGAGGCGCACGAAGTGTTAAGTGACCCTCAAAAACGCCAGCAGTATGATACTTACGGCGCAAATTGGCGTGACCCACAACAGGGCAATCCACAACGGGGCAATCCACAACGAGGCAACCCACAACAAGGCGGAAACGCCACCGTTAACCCCGAAGACCTGCAAGATATGTTTAACACCTTCTTTCGGGGGGGGGCAGCAAGTGGCGGAGGCTTTGGTGGTTTTGGGGGCGCACAACGCCAAGCCCCACGCGGGCAAGACATAGAAAGAAGCGTGCAAATTAGCCTACGAGAAGCCTATGAAGGCACAGAACGCCTGGTGACCAAAGACGGGCGCAACCTTCGCGTAAGTATTCCAGCAGGCGCAACTGACGGCACAAAAGTAAAGCTGGCGGGCGAAGGTGCAGGCGGTGGTGACCTCTATTTGGTGGTAGAAGTGGAAGAAGATGCCCATTTTAAGCGCGAGGGCAACGACCTTCATACCGAGATTAACGTGGATGTGTTTACGGCGTTCTTGGGGGGTGAAGTAGGCGTACCAACGCTGGGCAAAACCCTTATGCTTAAGATACCGCCCATGACGCAATCGGGCAAAAAATTTAGGCTAAAAGAAAAAGGCATGCCCGTCTTACGCCAACTGAACCAACACGGTGACCTTTATGCCCGTGTACAAATTATATTGCCAAACGCCAAAGCCCTAACAGATGCACAACGCGCCCAAATAGAACAGCTACGCCAGAGCTTTTGATAAGGGTGTTTTTGGAGGCGCATCTCATCGGGTGCGCTATAAAACCGAGCGCAAGGTTTAAGGGCACTATTCATGATGCCCTTGTGGGGTATGTTTCTGACGATGGGGCTATCTTGTGCTATAATGGGACGCATTAGAAAGCACGTTAGCCATCCAACATGAAGGAAATAACCCAGATGAGCAAAAGCGACTGGAAAACGATTATCGGCTTAGAAGTTCATGCCGAAATGCTCACCGCAACCAAGATGTTTAGCGCGTGTCCTGTGGTGGATAGCGTTACCGCCATGCCCAACAGCGCCGTTGACCCGCTTTCGTTGGGGATGCCCGGCACATTGCCCGTCATCAATGAACAAGCGATGGAATACGGGATGATGGTGGGGCTTGCGCTAAACTGTGAAATTCCCCCCTTTAACCAATTTGCCCGCAAAAATTACTTCTATCCCGACTTGCCCAAGGGCTATCAAATTAGCCAATCCGACCATCCCCTTGCTGTGAATGGCTTTTTGGATATTGACCTATCCGATGGCACTAGCAAGCGCATTCGCATCCGTCGCGCCCACATGGAAGAGGATACAGGCAAACTAACGCATCTTGGGGATGGAAGTAGCCTTGTGGACTATAATCGCGCAGGCGTGCCATTGCTAGAAATTGTCACCGAACCCGACCTCTTTAACAGCGAAGAAGCCGAAGCCTATGCCCGCAAACTGCGCTCTATTTTGCAATTTTTGGGCGTAAACCACGGGGATATGAGCAAGGGCGTTTTGCGCTTTGAAGCCAATGTCAGCGTGATGCACAAGGACGATACAGAATATCGCCAACGCACCGAGATTAAAAACCTAAATAGCATTCGTAGCATGGTACGCGCCATTGATGTAGAAGTGGAACGCCAAATTAAGCTGTACGAAAGCGGTGATAAGGTGGTTTCGGCAACACTCGGCTGGAACGAAAACACGAACAATATCATCATCCAACGCTATAAAGAGCGTCCCGATGAATATCGCTACTTTCCCGAACCCGACTTACCCATTGTAGAAATGAGCCGTGAGTGGGTAGAGCGCGTGCGTGCTGGCTTGCCCGAATTACCCGAAGTAAAACGCGCCCGTTTTGAACAGGAGCTAGGCTTAACGCCCTATGATGCGGGCGTACTGACTGCCGATAAAAGCGTGTCTGAATACTATGAAAAGGTGCTATCGTTTGGGGTTTCTGCAAAGACAGCCGCCAATTGGTTCACAGGCGATTTGTTCCGTTTGCTAAATGACCATAAAATAGAACGTGAGCGCATTGGCGAAACCAAAATTACGCCCGAAGCCTTCGCCGAACTCATTAAGCTGGTAGAGAGTGGAGCAATCAACGCCGCTACCGCCCGTAAAGATGTCCTCCCAATCTTCTGGGAAACAGGGCAATCGCCCACCGACATCGTGAAAGAAAAGGGCTTGTCACAAGTGAGCGATACTTCACTCATTACCGATACAGTAGCCAGCGTTTTTGCATCACAAGCCAGCGTAGTAGAACGCTACTTAAACGGCGAAGAAAAGGTGATTAATGCCCTTTTTGGGCAAATAATGGGCGCATTAAAGGGCAAAGCAAATCCTGCTGTTGTGCGCGAAGTATTGCAGGCGAAACTTGACGAATTAAAGAATTTATGATAGAATATAAGTTCTAAAAGTTTCGCTTTTGACCATAAAGAAAGTTCAAGGCGATGAGTGAACAAGAGGAAATAGACATCATGGCAGGGTTTGAACAGACAATAATTGTTGGGAATGTTGGGCGTGACCCCGAATCGCGATTTTTACAAAGTGGCGCACAAGTCACTTCGTTTAGCGTAGCAGTTACGCGCCGTTGGAAAGACCGCCAAACCAATGAACAACGCGAAAACACCAATTGGTATCGCGTATCGTGCTGGGGTGGCTTGGCAGACGTGGCGAAGAACTACGTTAAAAAAGGCACGCAAGTCATGATTACGGGTACTGTCACCGCCAATTCTTACGTGGCACAAGATGGGCAAGCACGTGCCTCACTAGAATTACGTGCTGATAACTTGCAAATGATGGGCAGTCGTGGGGATGCTACTGGCGGTTCTGGGGCAGATAATTCTTATGATGATTACGGTTCACCCGCCCCCGCAACGGGCGATGATATTCCGTTCTAACCCCCCCAAAAAATTACATAATGTAACCTAGCAAAAAGCCCTCTTCTTAAACCGATGAGGGCTTTTTTTATGTTGTAAACTAGCGCGGTTTTAGCAGGGCAATTTTGCCCAAAATTTGCACGTCATACGCGCCGTCATCATAGCGCGATAGCCCGTCTGTAAACACCACCAAGTAATCATACGTTTCGGCTGTGCCGATTGCGCTGGTGTTTTTGTTTTGCAGGTTGTGGCGTGCCAATAGCAAAAAGTCATACGCCATCGTTTGGCGGTAACGCGCATCTACTGTGTGCCACGCCAACGCCCACCACTGAAAGCGCATTTCTGGTAAAGTGTCATATGCCACTGTGAGCGCGTTGGGGCTATTCCAATCTTGGGCAATGGCATCGACCACACGCGCCACGCTGTTAAAATACCATGCCTGCGGAAAAAGCGTGTCCTCACGGGTCGCTTGCCGTTCGATACGACTGCCTACAGACACCATTGCCACACACACACACGCCCCCCATAAGAGCATCGTGCGCCATCGTAACGCCCCCAAGCGCGTTAGAAGCGTGTCTATTGCCCACGCCACTAGCACGCTACCCCACGCCAATAAGCCCATGAGATAGGTGGGCTGTTCGGTGGGGAGTGTGCGCGTTATCAACATGCCCCCTAAAAACACCGCGCTCATGAGTGCCAGCAAGACAGCACGCCCATGAGCGTGTTCTGCCAGCGTGCGCCAACGCCCTAGCGTATGGGGCAAACCCCACAGCAGCGCCAGCCCTATAGCGCATAGTGCCAGCACGCCCACAATGCCCCCAGAAGGGCTAGAAAGGGGCGCGAAGGCTACCAACACACCCAACGCCGTACTTGCCTCATTTAGGGCGCGTGTGGCAAGTGTGGGGGGTGTTTTAACGGCGGACGAGGGCGCGTCTTGAGGGGTGTTTGGGGCATCGGGTAAAGGGAGTGGGCTATTTTCTGGGGGATAGGCTAAATCACGATAAAACGCCATTGTTTCGCTTGGTACTTGGGGGGTGCGGGTGATGAAGGCACGAAGGTCGCTAAAGTCGCGTTGTACTTGAAACAGCCCATACGGCAATAGCAACGCCACACAAATCACCGTTCCCACGCCCACACCGCGCCAAGACCATTGCGCCCGTGACAATAGCCAAAACACCAGCAACACAGGAAACAGCAATATCGCCGAAAAGTGCATCATAAACGCGCAGGTTGCCAGCACGCCCGCCGCTGCTAAATAGCGTCCGCGCCCTGTGCGATACCATCGCCATAATGCCAACCCCACAAACGCAAAAAACGCAGGCAATAGCACCTGCGCCCACGCCGTATACGCGCTAGTAATCACGGTTTCGCTAAACGCATACAGGATGAGTGCGCCTAGCCCCACACGCGCGTTAAATAGCTCACGCCCTAGCGCATACACGCACGCCATCCCCAACACATTCACCCAAAGCAATGTAGCTAAAATTGCCATTTGTGGGTCACGGGTAAGGACAAGCGCGGGCAAATGTAGCCACACCAAAAAGGGCAAATTATACGCGCCCACGCTAGACAGCGTGCCATAGGTGGGGAAAACACCGCCGTTTAGCCAGTCCCACCCCCACCACACAATCGGCACGAAGTCGGCATCAAAAGGCAATTGTGCGCTAAAGAAGGCTTTGGGAACAAGGCTAACGAGGATAATTAGAATAACAACAAAACGCACGCGTACTCCTAAATGCTAACGCCTTTGACGGCGTTGCTGTTTGTTTCGTTCACGCTCAAAGTCGATTTCGCCGTCCTCAAATTCGGCAATATCGTCTAAAGCGGGGCGATACGTGCCATCAGATTCAAAGTGGTCATAATCCTCTGTTTCTTCGTACAGCATATTCTTGCGCTTTTGCTCACTGTATACGCTGTCGTTGCCCCCGTATTGGCGTAAAACATCTAATAATTCACTGTCCTCTTGGCGATTGGTCCGCACGCGCAAATAATGTAAGCCCAAGAGAACGCCCCACACTATCGTAAAGATAAAGGGTGATTGGTTTGAATAATAGGGGCGAGTAAACGCGTCAATCCACACAAGGCTATTCACAAAAAGATAAAGCCCCGCATGTGTTTGAAAACGCCGATGACGGCGATACTCGCGCTTGACGTTAATATAGGCAATCCGTTGGCGCGGATTTTCAAATTCGGGTAAGTCGCCATAGCCAAAGGTGTTGCGCCATGCCCACGCTAAAACATCTAGCGTGAACTTAAACGGGTAGTATACAAAGATTCGCAGGGGGTAATATAGAAAAAAGCGAAAAGAGCCTTTAAGAAATGCTATAGGCAAAATTTCGGGCGCGTGTTTTTGTTTGGAATAGTGGGATGATGAGGACATAAAGCACTCCATAGAATTAAGCATGGCTTAACGTTATACGCAACCCAACTTCATGGCGTTGCAGAAGCGTCTCTTGCGTTATAATGCACCTACACACAAAACAAGAGGCACACATGGCAAAGAATGACTTTGGCACAACCAATATCTTTAACATTACCGAACCGCAACGTTATCGTTGCCAAGTTTTGCACTATCACGTTAGAGTATCACGGCTTTATGTGCGCGTGTACAAAGACCAACAGGACACCCCCCTATTTTACTTGCTTTTTAGCGATGTTGGCTATCTACAATGCCCTATCAGTTGGCAAGGGTTACATTTTAACATTGGCACACAAGAGGCGTGTATCGAACTTATGCTTAAAGAGGGGCTTATTGGGCGGGCGATTTTGCAGTTTCCTAATGCGTACGCCAGCATCACGGAGTATGCACGCCTGTATGAAGCCCAAACCACAGAGAGCGCAATCCACATTATTGCCAGCAGTGCCAGCCTGTTAGAGCGCATCCCCCCAGAAATAGAACGGGGATAACACACTAAAACGTAAACATTAGGCGGATGGTTGCGTCTATAGTGTGAACAGACTTTTTAACCTCATTTAGGAGCAACCATCTTTATGATAGACTTTACCCCCGTTGTAGACAAACAGCTTAAAATGCTAGAGTATTGTCAAAATTTTACTCGCGGACAAGTCCGCGAATCCCTTAACGAAAGCGTAGACAACCTTCTAAGCTTTTTAGAGGGCGCAAACGATGCGGATGTGGTGTTTTTGCCTTATGATTCCGAAGCTGATGACCCCTATGCTGCCGATGACCAAAAGAATGTAGGCTGGAGCGTTGCTCACATTATCCTACACGCCACCGCCAGCACAGAAGAATACGCCAGTGTGGGGTCTGTTTTAGGGCGTGGTATTGAGTTTGAAGGACGCTTGCGCTATGAGCCTGACTGGCAAACCGTCACCACAGTGGCAGAGCTAAAGCAACGCCTAGAAGAAAGCCGTAAAATGCGCCTTGCTTACTTTGACGCACTCCCCGACACCCCTAATGAGGACGTTTACCGCAAAATTGGTGAACGCTACATTGAACAATTTGGGCAAACAAGCTGGAAGGTTTCGTATCTTTTGGGGCTAATGCACGAAGTAGGGCATTACGAGCAAATTAAAGAAGCCAAACGCCAAGCCCAAGAAGCACGCCAAAGCGCGTAAACAGGACTTAGTTTAACGCGCCGCTTTTTCGGCACACAATAAAATATGTGTGTGGGTGGTATAGTACAGCTTATAAGAGGTTTCGTGGGTGAATTGCTTAAACGTATCCTGTGTTACGCTGAATGATTGCCCATCCACACGCAACACAAAGTTATTGGCGCGTCCATACGCCCTTACAACGCGCTCTAGCACACCTTCTGCCACGCGCACTGTATCACCACGCAAATCTGCCCAAAAACGTAGCCACTGACGGGCAAACGTCCCCACTAAAATGGCGTTCCACACGGTAACCATCACGCCCGCGAAGCTTAGAATAGTGTTTTCTTCACGCTGACCCAAGAACAATAGCGCAGTCGCCACCAACGCAAACGCATAAAATAAGCCCACACCCCACATTACCGCCCGCGATTGTAACTTTTTAAGGCGGTCAAGCTGGGCTTCGCTAAGGCGTGCTTGACGGTTTTCTTGTAGGTCATCCGCGCTAAACTCCAGCGCAGTCATCAAGGCATTATTGCTCATGCGCCACCTTCATCGCCACTTTCATCACTGGGTTGGCTGACTTCGTGGCGTACCGCTTGTATTTCTGAAGTAATTCGCATCCGCTTTAGGGGCTGGTGTTCACTCGTGATATTGGTATCACCAACCATCATTACCACACGGTCGGGCAATGCAAGGTAAACGCCCAAATCTTCCAGCACTTCTAGGATGTGTAGATTGACGGCATCACGCTCGGTAATCCACTCCTCAAACCCACGAATGCGCACATAACAGCGCACGCGCACTTCTAAAAATTCTGCGCCAAAGCCAGTAAAGTGAACGCTAATGCTACTGTGGTCTACTTTTTCCCGAGTCGAAAGCATTACGCGCAAGCGGTCTAAAAGCTGGCGCATTTGCTGGCTGTTGGTGTCATTTTCTACGTTAAACGTAACATCTATCCATCGCTTAGTCAGGCGCGACCAATTGACGATAGCATTGCTGGTCATTTCACTGTTTGGCAAAATCACAAGGGATTGATCCAGCTTGCGAATTCTAGTAGAGCGCACGCCCACCCCTTCTATTTCGCCCTCAATATCGCCCACTTTTACAAAGTCGCCCACTTTGAACGGATTATCACTCACAATTGCCGCAAAACTAAACACATTGGCAGCCGTGTCTTGGGCAGCCAGCGATAACGCCAACCCGACCACCCCGAAGGAAGCGAGCAATGCGGTAACATCAACGCCAAACTCTTGCAAGATGATGAGCGCACCCACCACCACCACCAATACCTTAATGACAGTACGTAAAAACGGCAAAAGTCGTGTTTCTACCACAAGACCCAGTATGCCGTTCAGTGTGTTGACATTGGAAAACACCACGTCTACCACACCATATAGCGTTACGAAGCCCGACATCAGCAAGACCGCGCGCGCCACAGAGGAGGCAAATAGCTCTGCGCCTGCGCCAAACTCAAAGAGTCCCAGCGTGACATAAATCCCAACACTAAATACAATCAATTGTGATGGGCGTTGGAGTGCCTCATAGATGACTTGGGCAAGGGGGGTGCCAGTACGTTCAACAGCGCGTTGGATGGGACGAAAAATAAGCCAGCGAATCACACGGCGCAGCACCCAAATAACCATTAAGGCAATGAGAAGTAGCACAAGCTGAACGGCAATGGGGCGCACTTCAGGCGAGAGGCTGTCTAGGATGGGTAATTGGTCAAGAATATCCATGTAAGGTTTTATGTCCTCTATGTCTTCGTTGCTTATTATAACCCTATCATTTATAAAAAAAACACCCCTTCACTGTTTAATGAAAGGGTGTTTTTGTGGTTTATGGGCAATAGAGAACTCGAATCTCTAACCACTCCCACGTCAAAGGAGTGCTCTGCCAATTGAGCTAATTGCCCGTAATGCCTATAGTATAGCCAAAAAAGCGCAGGTTTTGCAAGTGTGAAATTTACACGATGCCCACAAAAACCCGCAAAATCACCCCTAGGTTTCTATTGCAGGTGTTCGCCACCATTCACATGAATAAGCGTGCCTGTCAAAAAGCTCTCGCTGGCTAAAAACACCACCGCACGCCCCACGTCCATACCGTCACCGGTACGCCCTAAGGGGAGTTCATGACCCATTTTAAGCCACGTTTCATCGCCCATACCATCATCGGTTTTCATCACCGGTCCGGGAACAACGGCGTTTACGCGAATGTGGGGGGCAAGGCTTAATGCGCTAACTTGCGTTAGTGACCAAAGTGCCGCCTTGCTAATGCCATGATGCGGACGCTTTGCCCAAGGGGTGCTTATGCCTTTATCTAGCACATTGATGATAGAACCGCCTTGTGGGTCATTTGCCATCATCATCCGCGCCACGCCCTGCGTTAGTAAAAACGGCGCGCGCAGGTTGACGTTCATGGTTTGTTCCCAGCTTTCTAGCGTTACATCTAGCAGATGACCGCTAGGGAACACAGAAGCACTATTGACCAAGACATTCACGCGCCCAAAGTTTTGTGTTAAGGCTTCTAGAGTGTCGTTTACGCCTTCGGGTGTACCAATGTCGGCTTTTACCGCAAATGCGTTTACGCCCAACGCCTTAATCTCATGAAGGGCATTACGCACCACATCGGCATCGGCACTGTGATAGTGAATTTGAATGTGCATGCCCTGTTTTGCCAGCTCTAAGGCAATTGCACGCCCCACACGGTGCGCCGACCCCGTGACAAGAGCCACTTGGTCGCTAAGGTCTAGGTGCATTAGCGGTACCCTAAGCCTTCACCGATGGGAACACCAATGAGATAAAGCACGCTGACTAATACAATCACTAACGGCATAATAAGCACCACGCGGAACAGGGGGTTATCCGAACGCAAGTGCATATAAAACCACACCACAATGACGGCTTTTAATACGCCAATGCCAAAGAGTGCCACAATCCGCACAGTATTGGCAACATCGCCTTCTACACCCTTAAACAGTTCTGCTAATAGCACTTCAATGGCGGTAAGTACGCCCAACACACCAAAGATAACCGTATACAAGCCACCGTAAACCGTAATTGTGCCAACAACGGGCAAGGTTACGGTGTCACTGTGGTGGCTGTGTACTTCTTCATGGGCTTCTGTGTGATGTTCGCTCATGGGATGCCTACTTTCGTTTTCTAAAACCAGTTAAACCAAGTAAATGACGGTGAAGAGCAAAATCCACACCACGTCAACAAAGTGCCAGTACAAGCCAAAGAGTTCTACACCAATGGGGTTATCGTCATAGAAGCCCTTGTTGCCCAGCCAAATGACATGCAAGCCCAACAGAACACCAATGAGAACGTGCAAGCCGTGAAATGCCGTAGGTGCATAAAAACGCGCCCCAAAACCGCCATATTCAGCCGTCACATCACCTAGCGTAATTTGTAGGTGAGCTAATTCGCTGTACTCAATGTATTGTCCTACTAAAAAGACCACGCCCAAGCCAACAACGACCCACATCCAGCGTAGAAATTCGCCACGCTTTTTCATTTCGGCAGCGCGAAGTGACATCACCATTGCCCAGCTAGAGGACAAGAGCAAGAAGGTATTGGCGGTGACCAGCGCAATCCCTAGCTCACCATGAAGGCGTTTAACAATACTTGGCTCATTAAAGCGAAAGAGCGCGTAACCGCCAATGAGGATGGCAAAAATAACGACTTCGCTCCCCAAGTACAGCCACATTGCCAGTTTTTGATTACTATTATGTTGGGCGGTATCACCATGCCCAGCGGTTGATTTTATACTTACTTCTGCCATCGTGTTTGCGCTCCTTATTTTTGCCCAAAGAAGTTAGGTAAGCCCTTACGCAAGCCACGCGCTAGGTTGCCAGCAATGCGCCCTGCAAAACGGGCGGGTGCGGGGGGCGTTAGCTGTTCGGGTTTGGGTTGTGTTACTTTGGCTTCTGTCACCTGACGGCTAAGGGCGTAAATAAGCAAGCCGATGCCACCGCCAAAAGCAAATAGCGACAATAGTGTAAAGCCCACTAAGCCCAAAAACACCGCCAACTGACTGCCTTGAAACGAGCCTAAGCCCAATGGCAAGTCAAACGATGTCAGGGTTTCAAAGTCTGCCGCGTTGGCTTCTGCTTCGTTGACGGTTTGTAATGTTAAGCCTGTGGGCAACATTGCCAGCGAAAACAGCACAAAGAAGATAATCAGCGTATAGCTTGTAACTCGCCAAATCACAGACGAAAGCACGCCAAACGGTGCAACGGGTGCTTCTTCGTGATGAGGTTCTGCGTGGGATTCGCTAGGGATAAGTGCGCTTTCTAAGCCACCCTCTGGTTGGTGAGGATGTTCGTTCATGCGTGGATCTAGCCCACCCATGCCCCAAATAAACGCATAAGTTACAAAAATAGGCGCGACAACCAAGACAACCCCTGTATCCCAAATAGGATCCATTGATTGTAAGCCACGTAATGCGGTAACAAAAAGTGCAGCCAACACAAAGCCAACAATGGACATTGGAAGGGCGCGGGCAAGACCGGGTTTTGCATTCATAGACAGTCCTCTAAAAAAATAGCGTGTTCTGCCAAAACTTAAACTAAATATAGCACAACGTAGAACATTATCCACGCAATGACCACAAAATACCACAATTTCACGGTAGCTTCTACCGACCAAAAGTTTTCGGCGTGGTATTTACCCACCTGCCCATAACGATACACTTGTATCATCATGTAGCCAATCACTAACGCATGAAGCGCATGATACCCTATCATCAGCCGATACACACTAACAAATTGCCCCATTTCGGGCGAAATAGCAAAAAACTGTGTCATCATGATGACAAGGAACACCGCCCCTAAGCCAATTGCCAGCATCCAGCTTTGCAAAAACGCCTTTGTTTGGCTTGCTAATACGCTCTTTAGGGCTTGGCGTGCCAAGATGGCACTGATGAGCAATGTCACTGTTGCCGCCGTAGGCAATACAGCATCAGGCAATGTGCCACCCTCTGCTAGCCACGCGGACGAAAAGCGCATTTGCGTATTCACCCAAATAAGCGCAATAAACACCATCACCCAAGACCCCTGAAAGACCGTTATGCCTAAACGGTTATTTTTAAGCCGTCTTTCTGCGTCTTTTATTTCAGCAAGGCGTTGACGTTCTGCTTTTTCTTCTCTGCTTAGGGTTTGCCGATTCCTATACTGCATAGTAACCCCACCTTACACTCACAATAAACCTTACATCAAAGACTTATTGTAGCGCAATTGTGGGGTTTTTCACATAGGGGGATTCTGTGTTCAGGGGTTGCTTGCTTCGTTAAGGGGCAAGGCAATAATAAACGTTGCGCCCTTCTCTAAGCCTTCACTTTCTGCCCAAATGCGCCCCTGATGTGCCGCAACAATGGCGCGTGAGATGCTTAAGCCAATGCCAAGCCCACCGTGGTGGCGTACCATGTGGTCTTCTACTTGATAAAACTCGCCAAAAATTTTAGCTAACTGATGCGATTCAATGCCTTTACCACTGTCCTTAAACACAATCCGCAATTCGTTGGGATGCTTTTCGGTATACACCAAGATATTGCCCCCTGAGGGTGTAAATGCAAACGCATTGTTCAAAATGTTTTGGAAAGCCATTAAAAGCCGTGTGTGGTCAACTAAAATAACAATCGGTTCTGTCGGATATTTCACGTCAAAATTATGCTTGCTAATGTCAACAATCGAGCGCACATCCTGCCATATTGAATCCATCAGGGCATGAACACTGGTTTCTTCGCGGTGTAAATCGGATTGCTTTTGTTTGAGATAGCGCAGGTTCACCATATCTTCAATGAGCTTACGAAGCTTAAGCGCGCTCTCTAGTACTTTGGTGGCGTGTTCTTGGGTATCGGTGCTTTCACTATCTTGCAAAAAGCTGGCATACCCCATGATAACGCCTAAGGGCGTGCGTAGCTCATGAGAAGCAATGGCAATAAAGTCATTTTTAAGTTTGTCAAGTTCATTAAGTTCTTCGTTGGCGCGCTTTAGTTCTGCTACTAGTTGCGCCCCTTGGATGGCAACCGCCGCCTGAGAAGCCAGTGTGCTTAAGTAATATCTGTCTTCGTCTGTCCATGGCATAGTGCGCTTATTTAACGCCTCTAGCACGCCGATGGCGCGGTTTTTATAGTGCATTGGCACACCCAACAATGACCGCGTTTCAAATTCAATATCTTCGTCTACTTTGTTGTAGTGGCGGGGGTCTTGGCGGGCATCGTCTACTTGCACAATGTCGTTTTGTTTAAGGATTGTGCCAGCGATGCTGTCCATTGGAACAGCTTTGCCAATCAGTTCGTTGGTTTCGTCTAGGGTAGTAGAGGCTGCAAAAAAGAGTTCGCGCCGATTGGCATCCCACAGCAAGACCGATGCTGCCTCGCAATCTGTAATTTCTACGGCAACCGCCATAATGCGCTGAAGTAGGGGTTGCAGGTCTACTTGCGAATTTAAGGACGCGCTGATTTCAGAAAGTTTTTCCAGAATACTTGCTTTGCGTTCTAGTTGTGCAATTTGGCTTTCATTGGAGGTCGTCATGCCAGCAAGCTCACTCATCTTAATTTTTCATTCCTTTCAGAGATTGTAACACACTTGCGAAAACGTGCCTTTTTTTAGTGCGCGATTTGTGCGCAGTTTTTTTGATGATTTTTCCTATGCTGTATATAAAATTCTTTTTAGTAGTAGTAGTAGGGGGTGTTCAAAACTTTTGTTAAGAGTACATTAAACGCTGAACCTTTGTGAACCACCAAAAGCCATTAAAGCGCATATATATCCCAAATTTGTGTTAAGAAGTAGAACAAAAAATAGAACGAGTTTTGAACATATATAACCTTTATCTTATGAGTTTTGAACAATTTTGGCAAAGTTTTGAACATATATAACCTACAGCTTATCGAGTTTTGAACAGGTTTTGAACAGGTTGGGATAAGTTTTGAACATATTGTGAAGGGAGTAGCAATGTTGTTACGCATTATAAAGAACACATTACAAAGTTTTGAACAATTCGTAATAAGTTTTGAACAATTTTTGCAGAGTTTTGAACAAGTTTTGAACAGAACATATGTTCACATGGTTAGAATCCTGTTATTTGGGATATGGTTGGGATATAATAACCGTAATAAAACTAGAACAAGTGGTTCAAAATTTGGGATATACGGTAATAGTGCGTTACTTTTATTGGGATATAATGGGGTCATAGAACGCCTGTTTTTTATAGCTTCATACGGTTGGGAAATATATCCCCATAATAAAATGTAAGATTTGGGATAACGCGCCGTTAAAAATTGATTTAGAATAAACACAAACCATTTTGTAATGTCGGTTTTTAATCGTTTTGGGTTTGGGTTGTGTAGGGTATAATTCGGTATCGGCGCGGTGCAGTTGCCAAAACGACTATGAAACCATAAAGAAAGCAGGTGTGGGTTGGCAATCATTAAGGGCTATAAGCGGTGGATGCTTTGGGGTGTGGTTGGGTTTTTGTGTGCGTGCCAAAGTAGCGCAGGCTTTCCTAATGCCGTTGTAAGTACACCCGTTTCTGTATTGTCCATTGCCATTAACGCCCCGCAAGCAGTAATTCAGCCTACCCCCCTCTCGGCTGAATTCATTAGCCAAGCTGATTCTGAATACTTGCTTTTGACTAATTTATACGAGCGCGTTACGCCCAGTGTGGTGAATGTGGAAGCTGTGCGTAACGTGATAGACAACAGGCAAGACACTAGCCGTGCTTCGGGATGGGTGTATAACAAAGAAGGCTACATTGTCACTAACGCGCATGTGGTAAAAGATGCCGTAGAGGTGCGCGTGACGTTTAACGATGGTAGCGTGCTAACCGCCCAAACTGTTGGCATAGACACTTACAGTGACCTTGCAGTTTTGCGCGTCAATGCGTCCCCAGAACGCCTCTTTCCTTTGGTACTCTCCGATTCTAATGAGGTGCGCGTGGGACAACGTGCCATTGCCATTGGCAACCCGTTTGGGCTAAGTAGCAGTATGAGCATGGGGATTATCAGTGGCTTGGGGCGCGCCTTACTCTCGGCAGAAATGATAGACAGCCAAACACCTGCGGGCTATCAAAACCCGTCTATTATCCAAACCGACACGCCCATTAACCCCGGCAATAGTGGGGGACCCCTGCTTAATTCACAAGGTGAGCTTGTCGGCGTAGCCACTGCCATTAGAACGGATATTGGCGTGTTTCAGGGTGTGGGTTTTGCTGTGCCATCTAATACAGTGGCGCGGGTTGTGCCACAGTTGATAGAAACAGGGCGTGTGAGCTATCCCTATTTGGGCATTAGTGTAAACCCTGAAAGTAATGGCTTTAGCCTAGCAGGGATTGCCGAAATGCTTAATTTACCCGTTAAGCGCGGTGTCTTGGTGCGTGGCGTCGCCCTCAGTTCACCATCAGATAAAGCGGGATTGCGCGGTGGCAACCAAATTATTATGGTGCGCGGGCGTGCGGTGTGCGTGGGCGGTGATATTATTGTGGCGGTCAATGAGCATTATGTTGCCAATATGGACGATTTAACGGCTTATCTGATTGCCAATACATCGGTGGGCGAACAAGTGACCCTGCGGATTGTGCGTGATAAAGTCACGTTTGATGTGCCTGTATTGCTTGCGCCCCGTCCCTCTCAAACCAGCGAAACCAGAGACTGTGAAAGGTAAATCCCTATGCTCGTAATTCGTGATTGGCTTCATATTGGCGGTTTTAATGCCACCAAAGACACGGCGCTCTTAAAAGTATTTGGCATTACCAGCATGTTACAGCTTCATCAGCCCTCGCCCCAAGAGGGCATTGAAACGCTCTTTTTGCATATTGAGGATGGTCGCCCTATCTTGCCCCATGAAATAGAAACCGCCGTTGGTTTCTTAAAAGCACAACACGCGCAAGGGAAGAAGATTTTGGTGGCATGTGGCAGTGGCATTAGCCGAAGCGTAACGTTTAGCGTGATTGCACTGAAAGAGATAGAGGGCTTGTCGTTGCACGATGCGTACCAAGCCATTCGCACACGCCACCCCGAAGCCCTGCCCGACCATAGCCATTGGGACGCATTACGCGCTTACTATGGTGAGGGCGAGGACTTTTGGACATTGTGGAAAGAAAACGTGATGAAGGATGACAATGCGCTTTAAGGCGTTGCTAAATCACGCGATCATTGCCCCCATCAATGGGGATTTGTGCGCCTGTGGTTTTGCTAAAGGCTTCGCCTAACATTGCCATCACCAACCGCGCTACATCCGCAGAGATGATGGTGGTTTTAAGCAGATTTTTGGTTTTGTATTGCTCTATCGTCATGTGATAGCTTTCCGCACGCTTGGCGAGAATATCCTCCGACCAAATGCCCGTATCAAATACGGCATCAGGATGCACCACATTCACGCGAATACCCTCTTGGGCTAATTCTAACGCTGCTACACGCGCTAATTGTGTTAAGCCCGCCTTTGCTACGCTATATGCCCCCGCATTGTTGCCCGGTGCTGGCACATTTTTACTGCCCACAAACACCACACTCGGCGCGATGCCGTGCCGTAAATAGGGAATACACGCCTGTAATAACCGTTGATGGGACGTGAGATTGACGCTTAAACTGGACTCCCAACGGTCGGCTGCCATTGCTTCAATACTCATGCTGGGCGGAAAGATGCCCGCATTGCTAATGAGCAAGTCTAGCCCACCAAACCGCCGTATGCCTTCTTGAATGGCGTGCTTTAGCGCAGCACTATCGGTGACATCACACGCCACGCCTAGCGCGTCTGTGCCTGTGATGCTGGTGATGCTCTCGTTAAGGTCTAAGGCAATGACGCATGCGCCTTGCGCCCGTAGTGCTTCTACACACGCCTTGCCAATGCCACTTGCGCCCCCCGTTACCAACGCCACTTTGCCCTCAAAGGGTGGACGATTGCTCGCTTTCTTTAGTTTGGCTTGCTCTAATTCCCAATATTCCATCTCGAAGAGGTCTTTGGGTGATAGGGCTTGCCAGCCCCCTAAATGTTCTGCCCATTGGATGGCGCGGAGGGTATGGCGCACAATGTCGCTGGCGATGCCTGCGCCCTTTGCTGTTTCGGCAAAGGTGAGCGTTCCGTGTTTTTCCCATACTGCCCAACGGGGTGCGGGGTCTAGGAGGGTTTGTGTGGTGGCAAATTCGTTAAAGTAGCCTTCATACGCTTCGGCATAGGCTTTTACCTGCTCTTCGGGGTCATCGCTTTCGCCCATAACAAGGGGGATTCGTTTGGTGCGGATGATGTGGTCGGGCGTTAGGCAACCCTGTGTGGCAACGCTAGGCATATTGGGCAAGTTTGCAAAGCCCACGTTGCGCTCGCTATCGTCTAGTAGGGCAATCATGGGGCGGTGGGCGTGCATACTAACGGCTTGGCGTAGGCGAGCTAGGCGGAGTAAATCGGGGGACTGTGCGCTAGATTGTGCCAGTGCATCCCACGCGCCGTTTGCCTTTAGATAGGCTTCTGCACGACTCACCAAGCGAATCATGCGCTCATAGCTCTCTTTTGCTGTATGCCCAAACGTAAAAATGCCGTGATGCAATAGCACAATGCCCTCAATGGCACTCCAATCAATGCCTTGTGTGCGCTCATATACATCACGCGCCAGCACAAAGCCCGGCATCACGTACGGCAATACCAACACACGCTCATCATGATATGCCGCGCGAATCTGCGCTTCGCCATTGGGCGTATTGCTAATGGCTACGACAGCATCGGCGTGAGTGTGATCTACATAGGCAAACGGAATAATGGCGTGTAGGATGGCTTCTACAGAGGGCGTAGGGGCATCGGGATTGAGCATCGCGGCGCGTTGCTCGCGTACCATGTCACTATCGCTTAAGTGAGGCAAGGTTGCCATGTGCAAGAGGGCGTTCATGCGTACAGGCGCAAAGCCCGACTTTGTAATGGTGGCTAAATCCCACCCACTGCCCTTCACGTATAGCACATCCTCTTGTTGCCCATAAAAATTGGTAATCGTGGCTTTTAATGAGGTATTGCCCCCACCATGAAGCACTAAAGACGGCTCTTGCCCTAATAATTGGCTGGTATATACGCGCATTGCCAGCGCATCATCTTCAAATTGGGTTGCTGTGTGGTCTTGCCATAAGGGATTCATGAGGGGGTCACTTTTCTATTCTTGTTACGGTTGTCCATCTGTATCGGGTGATTCTAAATCCAATTCGCTTTCTATTGCATCATCAGAAAACTGTAGGATATATGAACCTTGTTGTTCATAAGAGCGATGAGACCGCAAATCATGATAAGGCGGGTTTTCAAACCCATTTTCTCTCGCCATTGCTCTTGTTTGATAGTTCATCCAGTAGTCGTCAAATACATCGATACCTAGTTTGGAAAATACCCCAGTGCCATTGAGCAATCGTTCTAAAAGTTTGGTAGAGCCAATGTTTTTGGTGTTACCACTACCGGGGCTATCAGATGCAATTTTGTATTTTTCCTCCAAGAAGATATGAAAATTGTGAGCGACAGAAGGGATTGTGTTAATGTCTGAAATCTTGTATATTTTGCGCTCATCCACACCTACTTTACGCTGATACACAACCCCTAAAACAAAGTGTGCCTTATACCGGTTATACGCAAACGTGCTACTTACTGGATGATCTCTGTTTCTAAAGTACCCACCAAAAGTACCCAATGTCATGCCGCTTACACGAGTCAATCCCGTAATATCTTGCTTCGCGGTATAAGTCGTTTTTATATCCAACGCAATACGAACACTTTCATCACTTTTTGAGATAAGACTGATGTCAGGGTAGTGGTTTTGCACCCTCGCCAGCACAATATCGTAGCCATGTTCGTTTGCGAATGAGGTAATGGTAGGGTACATCAGTAATTCTAGAACTTTAGAAAGCACTTTTGTGTCTAGTGAAATGGTGTAAATGCGCTGTTGTCTGTCAATAAAGCCTTTAACCGTCCACTCCCCATGGTCATCTGCGATTTGGGTTTTAATAAGGCTTAGGTACTGCGAAAATTGGTTGTGAAAGGCTCCTTGAATCATGTGCAACGCTCCGATGTTATTGTGCGATGAGTAGGAGTTCTTGGTTTTTTTTATGTGCAAGCGCATACTTTTGAGGGATTGTTGCCTCATAAACGTGATTTTTGTATTGACGTAGTAAGGTTATAAGCTGTTCTTTTGTCGGAATTCCATCATCACGATATGAAATGACCAAAATACTTTTGTGATGCCTTTTTATCAACGTATTAAACGCTTCAAGAATCATTTTAGCATTATGCCACTGAGAAGATTGTCGTTTTAAGCGAAGGTGTTTACTGTTGTAATCAATAAGTTCTCCCCATCGCGAATAATGAACCAACCCCTCTAAAAAGTGATAAAAGTCTGCATAATCTACTCCAACACCCTTTTTATTGAGGTAAGGTGAATCAATATAAACAAGGTCATGCCCTATTGGGGTTTCTAATGCGTCTACTTTTATGGCTTTGTTGTCTCTGCTGTTGTTGAATACGGCGGCATTTGCCTCCTGAACAAATTCTCTAAAATGAGTTTCAAAAGGGGTATCCCAAGAAGTTTTATTACCAAAGCTACGTTGCACACTTGCCGTTCTCATGTATAGGTTTGCTCTGTGGAACAAGTTATAGGGGCGTTTAATGAGGCAAGCCTGAAACAATGCAAATTGAGCGAGTGCTTTTTTATAAGGGTTTTGAAGTGACGCAACATTTGTATTGACAATATCAAGCCAAGTATTTTCTTCATTGGTAAAGTAGATGCCTTCAAAGGTCTTTTCTATGAAGTTAGGGTAGGGCTGTAACTCGTGGCGCACTAAAAGATGTTTCACTTCACCTTTAGATAGGGTATGTTCGTTATTTTCTATGAGTGCGATTCCAACTTGTCGATTGAAGGAGAGGACATCATTGTAAGTGACTTGTTTGCCCGCGTTCTTGAATAAGTGGCTAACTGCGCCAGTCCCCCCAAATACATCAAGAACGGTGTTACAGGGCAAATGCTGCACATTTTCCCATATCCAATCGACCAAAGACCGCTTGCTTCCCTGATAGCGTGTAGAAGGAAAGGGATAGTTGAAGGGACGAAGCCCATTTTGAGAAAATAGAGAGCGCTGTTGAGGGTACATATCGGACATTTGCCTAATTTTAATGACACCTAGTGACCCAATTATACTACTAATTCAATCACTAGGGGGCGCAAGGCTTTTGCGCTCGCGCCCCCATTAAACAGGATCTTTTGGGGCGATTTATGAGTGGGTGGCGGCTTCCATCAATTTCGTAAGACGGCTTGCCATGCTGGCGGGGTCGGGATGGATGCCTTCTTGTAACAGAGTGGTTTCAAACAATTGCTCTACCACCAATTCAACCAGCCCTTCTTGCCCTTCACGTTCTAAGAGCGTGCCTAAATTGTGTAATAGCGGATGGCGCATATTGAGTTCTAGGGTTTTTACGGGTAACTCATAGTCACGGTCTAGCAAGCGATTGATGCGGAACATGTGGCGATTGCCGTTTTCTGCATCCTCACTGACCAAACGGGCAGCACTCCCTACTAACGTTTTGCTGGCTTGCACGCCCTTTACGCGGTCACCCAATACTGCTTTTACGCGGTCAATAAGGGCGGTTTCACGGTCTTGGGGCAAGGCTTCGGCTTGGTTGTCATCTTCTTTTAGCTGTCCCACTTCGTTCAGGTCAAGGTTGGCATCGTCTACACTACGCAGTTTATAGCCCCTGTATTCGGTAATGCCCATGGGCAACATGGCATCCACCGCATCCGAGAAATACAGTACCTCAATGCCTCTGGCGCGGAAAGCATCCAGATGAGGGCTACGGCTTGCGCTGGCAAAATCATCTGCCACCACAAAGTAAATCTCATTTTGCCCGTCTACCATTCTTGAGGCATAGTCGCTTAGGCTCACCCATTCGTTTTGAGTGTCGTCTTGGGTGCTATTAAAGAACAGAAGGTCTTGCAGTTCGTCGCGGTCTTGTGCCGTCATTACTGCGCCCTGCTTGATGAACCGCCCAAATTCGCTATGAATTTTAAGATAGGTTTCGCGGTCATTGTTTACCAGCCGTTTAAGCTCGGCAATCACGCGCTTGGTGATGGCGCTGCGTAGGTTTGCCATAATACGGTCACTCTTAACGTTCTCACGGCTTACGTTAAGGGGCAAGTCTTCGCTATCCACCACACCCTGCATAAAGCTAAGGTATTCGGGCAATAAGTCTTTGCTGTACTCTTGGATGAGGACTTTACGCGCATATAGCTTTAAGCCCGCTTCTTTGCGAAGTGCGAACATGCTCGGTTGGGCAGTGCTAGGAATGTACAGTAGGGCGTAAAATTGCATGGGTACATCAGCACGAATGTGCAAACGATGCGCGGGTGGTGCGAAGTCAAACGTCATCATCTGGTAGAACTGGTTATATTCGTCGTCGCTAATGTCTTTGCTGGCTTTGCGCCAAATGGCAATTTGTTGGTTAACGGGGCTGTCATCTTCACCAATGTGAATGGGGAAGGCGATAAAGTCACTGTGACGCTTGATAATGTCACGCAGTTTATTGGCGGTTAGGTATTCTTTGGCATCTTCTTTTAAGGTAATGATGATGTCTGTGCCACGATCGGCTTTTTCGGCGGGGTTAATGGTGTATTCTGTACCACCGCTTGCTTCCCATACGGCAGCCTCTGCATCAGGAAGATAAGACCGAGAGACCACACGCACGTTATCAGCGACCATAAACACGCTATAAAAGCCCACCCCAAATTGCCCGATGATGTTTTGGGCGGTTTCGCTAGCGGGGGCATCTTTAATCAGTTGCAAGAAGTTTTTTGCGCCACTGCGGGCAATGGTGCCAAGGTTGGCAATCATTTCTTCTTGCGTCATGCCAATGCCTGTGTCGCTAATGGTGAGCGTGCCGTTTTCTTCGTCAACCGTAATATCAATGGCAAGCTGTGCGCCCGCGTCTAAAATGTCGGGGTTGGTAAGTTCTTCAAATTGTAGACGGCTGAGAGCGTCAGACGCATTACTGATGAGTTCCCGAAGGAAAATATCGCGTTCTGTGTAAAGCGAATGAATGAGAATATCGAGAAGTTGCTGTGTTTCTGCTTGAAAGCTATAGGTCTGGCTCATACACCGTTCTCCTTAGGGTAAATGTTCTCCGCAAGATGTTATAGCATATCACCATAAGAAAAAAATAAACGCCCCCAAAACAGCATCCCCAGCAAAGAATGGCATTATAAATCATGCTATAATCAAACTATGGCAAGCCAAAACGATTGTAAACTTTGAATAACCCGTGAAAGACATCTTTCGCCAGTGAGGTGAAACTTGGCAAACAACAACGAAAACCCCATTAACCGACAACTACAAGCCGCCATTGGCGCAGCCAAACGTGGCGATAAGGTTGTGGCTCGCCAGCTTTTAGAAGCTGTTCTTGCCTCTGATGACAAGAACGAATTGGCGTGGATTTGGATGGCATCTGTGGTAAATACCGCCCGTGAACGGCGCGTGTGCCTAGAAAAGGTGCTACAAATTAACCCCAAGAATGAACGCGCCCGTGATGCCCTTAACCAAATGGTGGGTGTGGATAGCAACACTGCTAATCGTCCTCAAGCCACTTATGACCCCGCACGACTAGAAGGGGGCGGTGCTTCTGCGCCACGCAATAACAATTTTGCGTTGTTGGCGGGCGTGGCGGTGGGCGTTATTTTGCTTTTCGTGGGCTTAAACCTTACATCTCCCACAGTACAAGAGGCGGTAATTACGTCTACGCCCCTCTCTGCTGAAGCGTTGGCGGTGGTGATTTCGCCTACGCCGTTTCCCACGCTAACCCCTAATTTTGTGATTATTCGCACCCGTGACTTGCCCACATTGCCACCGACGTTTACGCCTACGCCTACAGAAACGCCCACGCCCACCACGTTTCCCTCGCCTACGCCCTTTTCGCTTGTTGAGTATGGCATCCTGTTTGCCAGTCGTGGTGGTTTAGAGGCGCAACCGTCACTCTCTATTGTGATGATGGACGGCACGGGGCTACAGCCCGTTTTAGAAAACGCCCGTGACATTGCTTATAGCCGCACAGGTGAGCAAATTGCATTTGTGCGTGATGTGGCGTATGAAGAAAGCCAAGAAGGTGATTTTACAATTCCTGCGGGTACGGTGGGCGAATTGTTCATTGCGAATATCAATGACCTGGCTAACGCCCGCAAATTAACCGAATTAAAGCGTGCTTCGGTATATACGCCTACTTTTTCGCCTAGTGGTGAACAAATTGTGTTTGCATCCGATTACGCAGGCAATTTTGAACTGTTCTTGTATGACATTCCCGCCAACCAAACCTCACAACTCACGACAACGCCAAACGGCATTAGCAAAGACCCGCATTGGTCACCCGACGGACGGCGCATTGTGTTTACGAGTGATTTAGAATCGCCCAACTTTAGCGAGATTTATGTGTATGAGTTTGTCGAAAACGCCGAACCCCTGATAACGCGCATTACCGATGACGCGGGCAGCAGCTATTCACCGCAATGGTCGCCCAACGGAAGACAAATTGTCTACGCTAACGACGCGGATGGGAGTGGCAACATCTACATTATTGGCGCAGATGGACAACGGCGTTCTTCGTTGGTCATTAGTCCTTTTGAAGAAAAGAACCCTGTTTGGTCGCCTGACGGACGCTTTGTGTTGTTTATCGCTAATCGTGAGGACGATATTTTTCAGCTTTATTATGCCGAACCGCCGAATCGCACAGTAACGCGCATTCTGCGTGATGACCGTGAAGTTAGCTCAATTAGTGTGCGTCCCGACTTGCTTTTGCGCCTTGTGGGACAAAACTAGGGCGCGTACCCAACGCCTTTTGACGGGCTAAAGTAAAGCGTATTTCATCGGATTTATTAGAAAGAAGAGACCTATGAGTGACCAAGACGCACAAGTCTTATATCAGCAAGGGCTAGAACTTTTATCACAGGATGAACGCTCCAAAGCCGTAGACGTGCTAAAACGCGCGGTAGAACAAGACAGCGAAAACGTAGATATTTGGGTGGCATTGGCGCAAGCCCTAGACGATGTGGCAGAAAAGCGCATTGCCCTGACGACCATCCTACAGCTAGACCCCGAAAATACCTATGCACAGGACGAACTATCACAGACAGAAAAGCCCAAAGCCGACAGCAAGGCGGATGAGGAAATTGTACTCGGCATTACGCGCCGTGATGCCCAACGCTACGGCATTGGCTTGGTGGCATTTACTGTCGTTATACTGCTCATCACCACCTCGTTTACAGGAAGCCAAAACGCCCAGCGTGACAACGCCCGACGTGCTGTTGCCCAAGAAATTTCTAATGCAACTGCCACAACAGATGCCGCAACACGCATTGCAGAAACGGTGTTTTTTGAAGAAACCGAGCGTGCGCTGGAGCTAACGGCTGTCCAGGAGGCGCAGGTTTCGCCCACACCCACAGCGACTGCTACGCGCACACGCTCTGATACCTTGCCAACACCGTTGCCATCGGCTTCAGAAACACCGACCACCCTTCCCTTGCGTATTTTGCCCGCACCAACGGGTTATGTGGGGCGCATTTTTGCGTGGGGTGGCGTAAATCCTTCGGGGCGTGATGGCTTGCGCTTGCGCCAATACCAGCTTCCTACAGGCGAATTGACACAACTTAACGATGATTTTGCCCAAGATGTTACGGTAGAAGGGCGCGGTCAACGCCTTGTGTATATGAAGGTGGTGCAAAGCAACCTTGTGCTTACCCTGATGAACACGCAATCACCCAGCAGCGAATTTACCACCGAACTAAGCGGTTCATTGGTGGCGGCGGGCGCATCAGACCCCAGAAGTCCGCGCCTTTCACCTGATGGCACAACAATGGTACTCATTGGTACATCACCACAAGGCAGCCCTGCGGTGTTTTTGCATACGTTTAACCCCAGCCAAACCATTCGTGTGACGTTTGATGATGCCGAATATACGTCGGCAACGGTGTATGGCAGTAGCGTGATTGCGGTGCGCCGTGATGCTAACGGCACAGACCTTGTACTCGTTGACCTATCCGACCCCGCCACGGGCTTTCCGCAAACGCGCCTAACCAGTGATGGCGATACGCTTATTGAAGCGTTCCCCACGTTTTCGCCTGATGGGCAATTGGTGATGTATAACGTAACCGCAGGCAACCCTAACGACAACGACATTTACATTGCACGAATACTGCCCAATTTGTTTACCAGTGAAGCCCTTGTTACGACAGCAAACGATGAAATTTCGCCTTCATTTAGCCCAGATGGTAACGCAATAGTGTATTCTAGCAATGCCAACGGCACGTATAACATTTTCATCTTTGACCGCACTACACGGCAGACGTACCAGCTGACCGCCGATGCACAACCTGTCTATGCGGGCGGGTGGGGTGGCTAAAGCACTATGACCTACCCGAAAGACCAACTTGTTTTGGGGGATTGTAAAGACATTCTAAGCCAACTCGACGATAATAGTGTGGACTTGGTCGTTACGTCCCCCCCTTACGCCGATAGCCGTAAAAGCACGTATGGGGGGATTCATCCTGATGATTATGTGGCGTGGTTCTTGCCAATTGGTAAAGAACTATTGCGCGTGCTAAAGCCAACAGGCACGTTTGTCTTAAACATCAAAGAGAAAGCGGTCAATGGGGAACGCCATACCTATGTGATTGAGCTTATTCTGGCGTTGCGCCAGCAAGGCTGGCTGTGGACAGAGGAATATGTGTGGCATAAGAAAAATTCATATCCCGGCAAGTGGCCCAATCGTTTTAGGGATGCTTGGGAGCGATGCTTGCAATTTAACAAATCACGGCAATTTGCCATGTATCAGGATGAAGTGATGGTCCCAATGGGGGATTGGGCAAAGAAACGCCTAACACACTTAAGCGAAACAGACAAAGTACGAGATACGTCTAAAGTAGGAAGTGGTTTTGGCAAGAATGTTTCGGCGTGGGTGGGGCGTGAAAAAGCCTATCCCACCAATGTATTGCATTTGGCAACAGAAACCTCAAACACTGGGCATAGTGCAGCTTTCCCTAAAGCCTTACCAGAGTGGTTTATTAAGTTGTTTACGCAAGAGGGCGACCTTATACTAGACCCGTTTTTGGGGTCGGGGACAACCGCAGAAGTTGCCCAAGAGCTAGGACGACATTACATTGGTATAGAGCTAAAGCCCGAATACTATGCCCTAGCCCAAGAAACGCTTAAAACTTCACAACGAAAGTTACTTTAATGCGACCTTTAGACATAGTGCTTGTACAAGAGTTTGTAGAGCGTGAAATAGGAGGGTTTCATCAGTCCAGATTAAATGTGTTTAACCGCCTTAACTTACGTGACATTGTAAAGCGCAAAAACCCATACTTAGTACGGGCAAAAAATATCACCCTGGCATCACAACTGGTAACCCATTGGCTGACGGCATATTTGTCCTCTTCTGAAGAAGAATTGTTTGGGCAGTTTATGGAAAAGCTGGCAATCTTTATTGCATCTCAAACCTGTGACGTGATAGCCAATCCTCTTCAAGGAGTGGATTTACTGTTTAAGAATGGCGAAACTGTTCACATTGTGCAAATTAAATCTGGACCAAATTGGGGCAACTCTGACCAACAGCGCAGGTTACGCCAAAATTTTGCCGAAGCTAAAGCCATTGTGGAACAAGTATCCCCCTTAGTGCAATGTACGTTAGGTATCTGCTATGGCAAAAAACGTCCTACAACGAATGGTTCCTATCAAACGCTAACAGGGAGTTCTTTTTGGAAGTTTATCAGTGGTAATGAACGCCTCTATATTGATATTGTAGAACCCATTGGTTACCATGCCCGTGAACATAATGCACAATATCAGCTTCAATATGACCAACACATTAATATTCTCACCGCACAGGTGTTAAACGAGTTTTGTGTGAATGGCGAAATTCATTGGGAAAGCCTGCTTAAGCTCTCTAGCGATAATTCACAGTGATTCTTTGCACCATTTATCTTAAAGCCCTTCGGGGCTTTTTGTTTTTCTTGAGGATGATTGCGTTAAGATGTTTAAGGGTATTGTTAAATCTCTTAACAATTTTGAGGGATTACAAAAATTACTTTTTTGCTTAAACGATTAAAAAATCTGATTTTTACAGCGTTTTTACACAAAAAACACTACTTTAGGTACTTCAGTACGACTTTGACCCCTTGACAAATCCTTAAACTTGGCTTAACATTAAAGCATTGAACGAAACGAAGCAACATCCCCAATTTGGAGGGAAAAATGGACATTCAAAATGCACAAACACTCGTGATTCATGTGTCGAACATCGCCCGCATTGCTTCGACTTTCCATGCAAAATTTGGACGTGATTACCGCTTGCAGTCAGACAGCCCTGCACAAGCGTGGGAACTGTATCGCCAATTGATGGCGGAACAAGCCAATGTAGCCAGCATGCTAGAAGCCGAAGCTCTACGTACCCCCTACAGCCGTTATGGCAAATGGTGGGAAAGACGCGATGTAATTGACAACGGCATCCTAAACCAACTAGAAGAAGATGTGATGAACTTGGTGGAACGCACCGCCTACTTGCAAGCGATGGAACAAAGCACCCTTAACGCCCCTGCGCTTTTGGTACTCCAACAATCTATCGCGGGTATGTTACACCCCGCCACGCGCCAAACTTCACTTGGCAATGTATCCGAGCCTATACAAGAAGCAGTGTAAATGCGATGTAGAACGCATAAAACCCGAAGTGCCTAGCAACGCTCACACTTATTTCTGTGAGCGTTGTTTTTTTATTTGACAAAGACTCCTTAACGTGCTAAATTATGCAGTTAAGCGCATAATTGAAAAATTGACAGTATTGATGTTTTAGGAGTTGTTATCATGGTGGATTGGGGTATGACGTTAGCACCTGCGGATGTGCGAGTAACGTTTAAGGTTTCTGTGGTCACGGTAATGCTAAACACGCTACATCTTGCCCAAGATGCAGAAAATTACAGTGGGCTAGGTGACTTTGTGTACCAGCTTTCACGCTCGCTAACCGACCAAGAACGAGCAGACCTTGCCCTTGCAACCATTAACCTAGATGATGACTATGCTTTTGACTTTCAAGATGCAGATTTTCCCGCATTTTTGAACCAAATTAACAGCATGAACGACGATGAATTTTTGGTAAAAACGTATACGTGGATGAGCAAAAAGAGCGCGTTTACCACCTACCAAGATATTTTGCACAATAAGGACAACTACACGGCATTTATGAGCGTTGTTGCCGCCGAAAAAGCAGAAAAAGGGCATTTTACATCTCCCGAACTGTGGGAACGCAATTATGACCTTGTTCAAGACCCCGCCAAATTAAAGCGGTTTGTGGTGGACTTCTTGGGGAGCATGTGGGAAAAATATCTGCATAATGAGTGGTATCGCACCCAAAACATGCTTACAGAAAGCATAAACGCTTTTAGCCAAATTAACTATGATGCGCTTTCTACGCCCGAACTGGTGGAATTTGTGACCACCCGTGATATGCGTGGCAAAGAGTACTTTGAAGAACGCATGAATTTGGGCAAGCATTTTGTCTTTGTGCCATCGCCCCACATGGGTCCCTATATTAGCTGGTTTCATTGTGAGCGACTTAACCACGATATGATTGTGTTTGGCGCACGCATGCCCCACAATGCCTCACAAAAATCACCTGCCCTTAATCGTTCTGAACTTTTGGTGCGCCTTAATGCACTGGCAGATGAAACGCGCCTGCGGATGCTAGAAATGTTGGCAACAGAGGGCGAAATTTGCGCCCAAGACTTTATCACCACCCTAGACCTAAGCCAATCCAGTGCCAGCCGTCACCTTCGCCAGCTTACTGCCAGTGGCTATATTACAGAACGCCGTCGTGATGTGGCAAAGTGCTACACACTAAACCCCCAACGCATTAAAGACACCATGAACGCGCTTGCCCAGTTTGCGGAATAAATAAAGCGCATTAAGCATGCGGGGGCAACCATACAAAAAACGTTGTGCCTTGTTGGCTGCCCTTGCTTTCTGCCTTAATGTTTCCCCCGTGTGCCAACACAATCTCTTTAGCAATTGCCAGCCCTAGCCCTGTACCCCGCTGCGGTCCGCGCGTCTTGTCTACCTGATAAAAGCGTTCAAAAATCCGCGATAACTCTTTTTCTGAAATGCCCACCCCTGTATCTTGCACACTAATGAGAACACCATTCTTTTCGGGCTGTGTTTTTAGCCAAATTTTGCCGCCTGTCGGTGTAAATTTGATAGCGTTGCTTAGTAAATTGGTGAGTACCTGCGCGATTCTGTCGCCATCAATGGCAATTTTAGGTACAGGGCTGGATTTGATATCCAGGCTTACGCCCTTTTTCTGTGCAACAACAGCAAGGCGTTCCCCGAGTGCTTGCGCCAGTTCATTCAGGTTGATGGGGCTTGGCTTTAGCGTCATTTGCCCCGCCTGCATCATAATGAGGTCGGTGAGTTCCATCACAAGGCGGTTCATACGGTTGGCTTCATCATAGATAATGCGTGCCGCTTTAACGGGGTCGTTGGTTGCGCCGTCCATGATGGCTTGGCTATAGCCCTGTATAGACGTGAGGGGCGTTTTAAGGTCATGCGATACATTGGCTAAAAAGTCACGCTGGGCGTTTTGGGTGGCGCGTACTTCCTGTGACATTTCGTTAAAGGCGTGCGCTAACCGCCGAATTTCTCTTGCGCCCATTTCGGGTACACGCTGTTCATAATTGCCCTTAGCAACGGCTTCTGCGCCCTTTACCAGCGTTTGTAGGGGGTTAGCAATGCTTCGGCTCATCCAAAATGCCAGTACAAACGCCAATAAAATGCCAATTGCGCCCGCCTGTAATAAGGGAGGCAAAATAGAGCTACTAAACTGGCTTAAAGTTGCCTGAAGCGATAGCGTAGGGCGCGGTTCTGCGACCAGCAATGTAGTACTAAGGGCATTGTTATTGCGCCGTGTGCCTTGAAAGTTACGGGTAATGCCCCCATAAAGCCACATACTGTTATCGGGGTCGTTAAAGCCCCCGTAAATTTGCTTTGATAAGGGATACAGTGTTTGCTCAAGTGTCGCACTAAAGAACTCATCGTTAAATACGCTAATGCGGGCTTGGTTGCTATACACATTTAGCGTGTCATAAATTACAAATTGGCGGTCATTGACGGTGGCTAACCAAATTACGCGCACGTTGCGGGTGGTGGCGAAGTCGTCCATAATGCCCACAATGCGCTGGTAATCATCGGGGATGCTGTCTTGGTTGGGGGCAAATTCGCGTAAAATATCCCGAATGTTTAGTCCCTGCACAATGGCAGATAAGCGATTATAGGCGGGTTCTGTGGGGGCGGGGCGTGACGCAATAAACACCAATACCGCCGCACTAATCACCACTAACGACACGCCCAAGAGCAACACATACGAAATAAACAAGCGTCCGCGTAAACTTAGCCAATCAAACATCATCCTTACCCCATTGTGAGCTTATAGCCCACACCCCACACGGTTTCAATCGAAGCGATCATGCCCTCTAGCTTGTGGCGTAGGTGTGCCACATGCACATCAACGGTGCGCGTTTCGCCCGCAAAGTTATAGCCCCATACCACATCTAACAGGCGTTCACGGGTAAAGACCACATCTTTATTTTCTGCCAGCATCAGTAGCAAATCAAATTCTTTCAGGCGCAGGTCTACCGCCCGTGTGCCGACTTTGACGGTGCGTGACTGGGGAATAATGACAAGATTGCCAATGGTGATGGGCGCGTCGGTGGTGTTGCTATTGTTGCGTTTTTCTACGCGCCGTAAGATGGCTTTAATGCGTGCGACTAGCTCACGGGGGTTAAACGGCTTGGTAAGATAGTCATCCGCGCCTAGCTCTAGCCCCACAATTTTATCAATGTCATCACTTCGCGCGGTTAGCATGATAATGGGTACATCAGAACGGCTACGCACCCTTCTGCATACTTCCCAGCCGTCTAGCTCTGGCAACATTAAGTCTAAAACCACTAGCGCAGGCGATTCGGATAAAATGAGGTTAAGAGCCGTTTGACCGTCTGTGGCGGACAAAGTGTGGTAGCCCTCTTGTTTAATATACATTCGCGCAAGGTCTATAATGCGCTGTTCGTCGTCTACGATGAGGATGGTTTCTGGCATGGGGTAGCGTCCTTTGGGTATCTCTTACCTTTATTATCCCCCATTTTTGCGCTACCAATTGCAAATTGTGTGTAAATTCCGTTAGTGTGTGTGCCAGTGCATTTGGTACACGGTGCGCTCTGGCAAAAAGCGAAAGTGGCGCAAGGCTTCGTTGGTAGGCACATCATCGGCGGGGTGTTCTATCTCTAGTGACGTTGTTCTAAACCGCCGTACCACATTACCCAGCAAGGGCGCAATCATTTGGGGGTAATTGGGGTGTGTAAGTAGCGTCATACGGGTATGAAATGCCCCTAGCGAATTTTCTAGCCACGCACTGGCTAAAATCTCGCTTTCGTCCTCACTACGAATGATAAGGCGTTCTACGCCCTGCATTGTTAGCCAGTCTCCCAGAGCCTTCCACCATGCCGACACAAACAGCGAAGGGTGCAAGGGGCGCAACCATCCCAACCCCCCTCGTGCTTCTGGGCGTGTGGCAGAAGCAAGCGCGTATTCGGCTTCCCATTCACTTTGGCGGCGGCGGGTAATAAACACGGGCGTTTCTTCTGTGCTTTGCGGGGGAACGGGTGTAAGGCTACTGCGTCGCCATGTGGTAAAGGCGCGTTCTTTTACAAAGCCCATACTTTCATACAGGTGAATAGCTTTGGGGTTGTCGATGTCCACTTGCAGAATGGCGGTTTGTGCGCCACGTTTGGCAATCATTTCTAGGCTGGCAATCATCATTTTGCGGGCAATGCCTTGCCCTTGATAGGTCGGGTGAACACCCACATTGGCAATAATCCATGCGTTGCGCTTGCCACCGGGCAGGCTGGCGGGATACACCGAAACATTCCCTATCACTCGCTCGTCTTCTTGCCAAACGAAGCCCATTTTTAACCCGACTGCCATTTCATTTAGGCGGGCAAGCACGCCCAAGCCAATTCCCATGCGGCTAAGGGTACGCATTTCTCTAATGGCAGTGCGCCCGCCTTCGTCCATAGTGGGCGCAAACACTAATTCTATTAAATCCGCGATGGGCGCGAGGTCGGTTTGTAAATTTACAGGGCGAATGCCGTTCATTTGTTAAAAAATCTTTCTTCTTAAGGCTAGAATGGTTGTGTAGTACCAAAGTCATGTGTTATACTTGCGTATGATGCAAACATGAAATCAGTGTACTTCATCTTATTATATCTCATGACGTGCGCTGGTCTCTATCCTGCTCATTAACAATTATCATAGGAGATGTCATCATGTTATATCGTCCTCAATACAGTGAGGGTCAGGGTTTGGTAGAATATGCCCTGATTCTGGTCTTGGTGGCTGTAGTGGTGATTGCTATTTTGGCGGTTCTCGGACCGACACTAGGCAATACGTTCTCAAACATCGTTTACGGTATGAGATACTATCAACGCTAGAGTTTCCATTTCTTGCAGCATAAAAAGCGACTCCTCTGGGGTCGCTTTTGTGTTCGGTGGCTAAACACACCTTGTCATTCTGCACATTCTCGTTTAGAACTATAGCACACAACAATCTGATGACCCATCAGAGGAGACTCTTTAATGGCAAATTATGGACGAATAGGCAATAACAAACGGCGTGGCGGTGGTGTGCAATGGTTGCTGATTGGGTTTTTCCCTGGCATCCTGTTTGGCGGTTTTGCCGTCTTTGCGCTAATGCTAACTGGTGTTTTAGGCAATCTTACACCCCCCTTACCCACGTATACTCCCGCGCCAGAGGTTGTTTTGGTGGTGACTGCCACCACCGACCCCAACGCGCCCACTATTGCACCATTTATTGTCACGGCAACCCCTAGCCCTACCCTAGAAGGGCAAGCAGTGGTTGTGGCAGCTTCGGCAACACCCACCACCGACCCCGCTAGTGTGCAGGTTGTACCCCAAGTGACCACACAGTCGGATGTGGAAGCCGTGATTAACCCCGCCGTTCCCGCGCCCACATTGCCCTCTGCGTCACCCCAATCTAATGCGCCTGCTATTCCGCAAGCCTTAGTGGGCATTGGCTCTACAATGGTCACAATTCCCGGCACAACGTTTCAAATGGGAACAACGCCCTTAGAAGTATTCCAAGCCGTAGACGAATGTACCAACCGTGACGGCGGTAACTGCCAAGCCTCTTATGGCGAAGATGCCAGCCCACCGTTTCAGGTGCGCCTAGACCCTTACCAAATTGAAACCACAGAAGTGACCTTTAGACAATATGTGGCGTTCTTAAACTATTTACGCGCACAAGGCGTAAGCCATACTAATGGCTGTAGTGGTTTTATTTGCATCCAAACCGTCAATGAACGCCCTGTACCCAATGGTGTCGTCACGTTTGACGGACAAAACTACAACGCACCTCCTGGCTTGCTGTCACATCCTGCCTATGGGGTGTCTTGGTATGGCGCAAATGCGTATTGTGTGGCTCTGGCGCGTCGTTTGCCCACCGAAGCCGAATGGGAACTAGCCGCACGCGGTACAGACGGACGCATTTACCCATGGGGCAACGCTTGGGATAACAACCTTGCCAAGAGCAATCGCCCCCGTGAAGCCTCGCCCGGCACTGTACCTGTTGGAAGCTATCCTTTAGGTGCAAGCCCCTTTGGTGTACTCGATATGGCGGGCAACGTTGCCGAATGGGTGAATGATTGGTATGAACCCGCCTACTACAACCAACAAGCTAACTTACCACAGCCTGTCTATGACCCTGCTGGCGCGCCGATTGCATCGCAAAAGGTGCTAAGAGGGGGGAGCTGGGATGGTGTGCCGTTCTTTGCGCGTAATGTACATCGTCAGTCTTTTTTCCCCGCCCCTGATGCCCCCACAGACGAGTATCCTCGTTGGTTGGGTTTCCGTTGTGCCGCAGATGCCAATAGTGCAGGCGTAAGCAACGGTGTGGTAGACCCTAGCACATTGGGCGCAACTGTTCCAACTGTGCCTTTAACTTCTCCCGAACAACCCCAAGAAACACCCTCTAGTCGTGGCTAGGGTGGTGTAACCTCACCCCCTTTGCCCCCTCTCTCTTAGCGTAGCGTGCAGGAGAGGGGGTTCTTTTTCTTGCGGAAAACCCCTTTTTTCACTCTATTTTTTTTCGTGTTTTCGGGCATCGCGAACGCGCAAAATGCGCGTCCCTACACAGCATAAAATCACGGTGTTTTAAAATCCTCAGCCATCAATGGAGAGGGCTGGGGCGAGGTTTTTTTATCCCCGTTTCTAACCTAAATTTGTGAAATAACCCCAAAAATAACGTTAAGGTTAGAGGCTTGAAATATGATTCGTTTGCGAAAGTTGTGAACATTTCTAAAATTATTCTCAAACAAAAGAGCCTAAAAGAGCCACTAAAAGACCCGTACTATCCATTTTATTACCGTACGTAAACGACATTAGTAGACGTGGGTGCTTGTGTAGGATAAAAAAACTGTGCTACAGTTAGTTTGTAATTTGTAACAGTTTGTCGAGGTGCGTTAGAAAACGCACAGAACAAGGACTAATCCTTATGCCAGAAAAAATTCTCATTATTGATGACGAAGAAGCAACCGTACAACTCATTTCTATCTTGCTAGAAAAGCGCGGGTTTGAAGCCATCAAAGCCTACCGCGCCGAAGAAGGACTTCGTAAAGCCTATCGGCATCAGCCCGACCTCGTGCTACTAGACATTATGATGCCCGACATGGACGGCTGGGAAGTGTGTAAACGCTTACGCGAAATGAGCGATGTGCCGATTATCTTTTTAACCGCACGCAGTGACGTAAAAGACATTGTGCGCGGGCTAGAGCTGGGTAGTGACGATTACATCGTTAAGCCCTATGATAACGATGAACTTGTGGCGCGTGTTCGCGCACATTTGCGCCGTTCTCCACGCCCTAGCATGAGCGAAGAACTTATCTTTAACGATGGCGACTTTAGAATTAACTTTATGAACCGCGAGCTTTGGGTGCGTGGCGAACTAAAACACCTTACACCTAAGGAATTTAACTTATTGGCGGTGCTAGTGCGGAATGCAGGGCGCGTAGTAACACGCACGGAACTGGTAACGCAAGCATGGGGCGAAGAATACAGTGATGCCATTGATAGCCTAAAGCTGTATGTGCATTATTTGCGCCAAAAAATAGAAACCAACCCCGAACAGCCCGAATACCTTGTGACCTCACGCGGTGTAGGCTATCGGTTTATGAACACGCGCTAATGCCAGTGGTAAATAAAAAAGGGGGCAAAAAATGCCCCCTTTGGCGTTGTCATTGCCCTACACCCAAAAGTTAAGGGGGTGTATAATAGAGGATAGAGCAAAAGCGTTAGGGAAAAGTCTGTGCCGATTTTACGTGAAGGTGAATTAGACATCATGAGCCACAGTGCCGAGCAAACACAGCGTTTTGGTGTGCGTTTGGGGGGCTTGTTAAGGGCGGGCGATGTGATTTGCCTTAGTGGTGATATGGGTGCAGGAAAAACGGTTTTTTCCTCTGGCATTGGGCAGGGGTGGGGGTCTAAAACGCCCGTTACCAGCCCCACATTCAACCTTGTTCACCAACACAACCGCACCCAAGATAAACAGGTACTCTATCATCTGGATTGCTACAGGCTAAATGGCGCAAGTGATAGCGCAAGCATTGGCATTGATGAGCTATTAGAGGCGCAAGGCGTGGTAATTTTAGAGTGGGCAGAGCGTATTCAAGGGGTGTTGCCCCAAGAACGCCTATGGATAGAGCTAAAGGTACGTGAAGAAACGCGTCGTAACTTGCAGATAGAAGCAGTCGGTGAGCGTTACCAACGATTATTAGAAGCATTTCGCGTGTCTGCATACGGATTTTAACAATGATAATTGCCATTGATACCGCTACGCGGTTGTTAAGCATTGCCCTCTTTGATGGCACTACAATTTTAAGTGAGCAAACATGGGTGGCAGGCAACCAACACAATAGCCTATTGTCGCCCAGCATTGCCCAAACTTTAGAAATTTGTGGCATCTCCCCCAAAAACATTACTGCCGTAGCGGTTGCTCATGGGCCCGGCTCTTATACGGGCTTACGCATTGGCGTTTCATTTGCTAAGGGTATGGCTTCGGCGCGTGCGTTGCCCCTTGTGGGCGTGTCTACGCTGGATATTTTGGCTTTAGGGCAACCCGTAAACCCCAAGCAAACCCTTATTGCGCTGCTGCAAGCAGGCAAAGGGCGCGTGATTGTGGGCAAGTACAGCGCAAAGAAAGCACGTTGGCACGCCGACCAAGACCCTTTCATTACTGATTGGGAAACCGCACTCACAATAGACGGCGCAACCTTAGTAACAGGTGAAGTAGAAGCCGAAGCGCAAGCCCTGATTAGCGCAAAAATTGCGTTGGGCAGTCCTTTTATGGTGGCATCGCCCGCAAGCCGTGTTCGGCGTGCTTCGTTGCTGGCGGAAGAAGCGCATCGCAGGCTACTCGCCGACAAAGACGGCGATTTTTCGCCTGCTAAATTATTTCCCATTTACGTTAGCTCGCCCGTTTAAGCTGTATGTTGATTCTTCGTCACATGACCGCTCACGACATTGCACAGTCGATGGTGGTAGAACGTCTCTCCTTCCCCGACCCGTGGCCCGCACGTTCTTACTATTTTGAAGTGAACGAATCGGGCGTAAGCCACATGGTCGTTTTAGAGCAAACCTCGCCCTTGTCCCCCTTTGCCCCCAAAACACCCTCCGCGCTGGGTAGCCTTCAGCGTATGTTGCGCCAATTAAGCGGTGCAAACGCGCTTGCGCCTGCCAATGAAATTGTGGGCTTTGCGGGGCTGTGGTGCATTGCCGATGAAGCGCACATCAGCACTATTGCCACACACCCCAACACACGGGGTAAGGGCTATGGTGAGGCGTTGCTATCGGGCATGATACAACGCTCTATTCGCTTAAAAGCGACGTATCTTGTGCTAGAGGTGCGCGTGGGCAATGCGCCCGCACAAGGGCTTTACACCAAGTACGGCTTTACTATAAGTAACAATCACAAGCATTATTATAGCGACGGCGAAAACGCCTACGAAATGCGCCTAGAATTTACTCCCGATACCATCGCAAGGCTTAACGCGCTCCATGAAAGCGTTTGCGCCAAAATCGCCCTCACAGACCATTACTCCGTTATCCCCCACCCGCGCTTTGGGGTTTAGCTTGGTGATAGCGTGCCGATGAGAGGCAAAGATTCTAATGGCACACACGCCTCTGTTCCCCGTTCTCCACTATTGTTATTTACCATCCCAATCGCCAACGCCATTTGTGCGAGTGGTTCATTGGGTCTTGGTACTCTTGGCTAATGAAAATTTCTTGTGACCAAGTGTTCATAAACACAAGCGCATCTTCGGGCAAGAAACAAGAACGCCATACCTACCGCGCTAAAGAACGCCGATACCCCCGTGATAAACGCACACGGCGACCCTCCCATAGCCTCGCCTACCCTAGACACCACAAACGAGAATAAAGCGTATAAGGGATACCCTGTACTGTGCGGAATGCCCAATTGATACGCCATGCGCTGTAGGTCTGTCGAATCTGTGCTAAGGGCGGCTTCCGTTATCATGCCCTTTGACACGGTGATAACGTAAAGCAAAAATATCATGATGAAAAGGATAAATGCAACAATGAATGAGGGGTTTAGGCGTTTTAATTGGCTCATTTTGTCTATCTGGCGCGTGTTTTATTGGGCAGGCAAGCAGGGTGTGGCGTGGGAATCGTAAAAGACAGCAGGGGCAATTAGCAATCCTACATGCTAAACGACACTTATCGTATGTGACTTATTTCACAACATGCTCGTTTTTTGTTGCTCCTGTAAGGGCAACCCCATACAATGAGAGTATGTTGTTTGTGCGATAACACGCCACACAAAACGCACCTTACGGCTCGGCGGTATCCTAACAGAACTAAAGGAGAAATATCATGCAAACCCCCGCAAACCTCAAACATCAAGTCGTAATTGACTGGGTAAGCGAAATGGTCACCCTGTGTAAGCCTGATAGCGTTCATTGGGTCGATGGCTCTCAAAAAGAGTACGATGCCCTGTGCGAGCTTTTGGTAGAAAAGGGTGTTTACACTCGCCTAAACCAAGAAAAACGCCCCAATAGCTTCTTAGCGCGATCAGATGCTTCGGATGTGGCGCGTGTAGAAGAACGCACCTTCATTTGCAGTGTAAACAAAGTAGACGCGGGTCCCACCAATAACTGGGTTGCCCCCAAAGATATGCACCACACGCTAGATAAACTGTTTGATGGTTGTATGCGTGGGCGTACCATGTACATCATTCCCTTTAGCATGGGGCCCATTGGCTCACCCATTGCCTATATTGGCGTGCAAATCACCGATTCCGAGTATGTCGTGACCAATACACGGATTATGACGCGCATGGGAACAAAGGTCTGGGATGCACTCGGCACAGATGGCGTATACATTCCTTGTATGCACTCGGTAGGGATGCCCCTTGAAAAAGGACAAAAAGACCTGGCTTGGCCCTGCCAGCCCGACGTTAAAAACAAGTACATTGTTCACTTTCCGCAAGAACGCGCTATTTGGTCATTCGGTAGCGGTTATGGTGGCAACGCCCTCTTGGGTAAGAAGTGTCTTGCGCTTCGCATCGCCAGTGCCATTGCCCGTGATGAAGGCTGGCTTGCCGAACACATGCTCATCTTGGGTGTAGAATCGCCCGAAAAAGAGAAAACCTACGTGGCAGCCGCGTTCCCATCGGCATGCGGTAAAACAAACTTTGCTATGCTGATTCCTCCTGCGGCAATGGAAGGCTGGAAAGTCACCACAGTGGGCGATGACATTGCATGGATTAAGCGTGCGGACGATGGCAAGCTGTATGCCATCAACCCCGAAGCAGGTTTCTTTGGGGTAGCCCCCGGCACAAACTATAAGACGAACCCCAACGCGATGGAATCGTTGAAATCGAACACCATCTTTACCAATGTGGCACTGACAGATGAGGGTGACATTTGGTGGGAAGGCATGGACGGCGCGCCCCCAGCCCACGCGATTGACTGGCAAGGCAACGACTGGACACCCGATAGCGGACGTAAAGCAGCCCATCCCAACTCACGGTTTACCGCGCCTGCTTACCAATGCCCTTCGATTGATTCTGAATGGGAAAATCCCGCAGGCGTTCCTATTAAAGCCTTCATCTTTGGCGGACGTAGAGCCACCACTGTGCCATTGGTTTACCAAGCGTTTAACTGGAACTATGGCGTTTACATTGGGGCAACGCTAGGCAGTGAGCAAACCGCCGCCGCCATTGGTGGGGATGTGGGTGTGGTACGCCGTGACCCCTTCGCTATGTTGCCCTTCATTGGCTACCACATGGCAAGCTACTTTAACCACTGGCTACAAGTAGGGCGCGAAATTGCAGACCCACCCCGCATCTTTAGCGTAAACTGGTTCCGTAAGGACAAAGACGGCAATTTCTTGTGGGACGGCTTTGGCGAAAATATGCGCGTGCTAAAGTGGATTGTGGAACGTGCGAATGGGAAAGCCATTGGCGTGGAATCTGCGCTAGGCTGGATGCCCCGCTACGAGGACTTGGACTGGCGCGGAAGTAACTTTACCGTAGAACAGTTTACAGAACTGATGTCCATTGAAGCCGCTGACTGGAAGCAAGAGCTGGCTTCGCAAGAAGACTTGTTCATCAAGCTGTATGACCGCTTGCCCAAAGAACTGCTATCTGTACGCGAATTGCTCTTGAGTAGCTTGTTCCGTTCTCCCGAACACTGGCAAATTTATCACACTCCTGACGCGCCTCACGATAATTCATAAGTAATTTTCAAAAAGAGGGGATGCCCAAAGCGGGTGTCCTCTCTTTTTTTATGCCTATAGCACGCCTTCGGCTTGCAAGCGTTGCAGGCGGTGCGCGTAAGTGTGGTGCTTAAGGGCGTGCTCGCGAGAGGCTTCTGCCATGTCGCGCCGTTCTTTGGGGTGTGCTGTGTAATACGCCACTTGCTCACGAAGTTCTTCTAGGCTGTGGTACATTGCCACATGCTCACCCACCGTAAACCACTCATGAATCCCCGCACGGTTATCACAAATTTGGAACGCGCCCACTCCTGCGGCTTCAAATAGGCGCATATTTCCCCCGTAGCGCATAAAATCGCCATGAATATTGAGTGTGATGGGTGATGCGGAAAGAATGTTCATCATCTCATCCGCAAGGGCTTTGCCTTTATAAAATGGCTTTAGGGCTTTGGGCAAGTCGTGGATTGTCCAAATGCCTAAATCAACATGCGTTAGGCTTTCTAGGGCTTGGATGCGCTCGCTGTATAAATTCGGCGGAATAAGCGTCCCAACAAACGACGCTTCGCAGGCATAGGCTTGGCGTTGGGCATCATTCAGTGGGCGTGGCTGATGAAAGATGGGGTCTATGGCAGCAATCGGCAAGCACAGCATGTTTTTTGCGCCCAGCTCTTGCCATTGAATCCCGTGATAGTAATCATTCACCAGTACCCAATCATACAGACGCGCTGCTTTACGCTCTATCGGCTTCGAGAACACAATGGGCGATGTGCCACTGGCGTATATTAGTGTACAGCCTAGCTCTTGCTTTAGTGTGGCAAGCGTTTCTGGCGCAATCACAGTATTATCACCCACCAACCACAGCACATCGGGCTTAAACTGACGGGCATACGCCAAGAGTTCGGCATTACGCGCCAGTAACTGGGGATTGATGCGATAAGGCAAACGATTTTTAAGGGCAATAAGGACTTTGTCTAGCGTGATGCCCTCTTTATACACAAAGGTTTTGGCGTTTTGGGGGTTATTGTGGCGCAAATTTCGCCAAAAGACATCACACACATAACCCGCTTCTTGTAGCACGCGCACCATAAAATTTTGGGCGGAACTAGTAGGAAATATGGGCAGGGCGCGATTTTCACGCTTCGCAAGGGCTTGTTCTGCAACGAGCGTTTCGGGGTGGTGTAGGCTGGCAATAAAGAGGATGTGTTTTGTCATGGGGCGTATCTTATCAAAGGGGGGCAATTGCCCCCTGATGGGCCTATTTATTGCTAACGCGCGTGATGTAGGTGCCTTCTTCAAGGTTGAGCTTAATCACATCGCCCACGCTTATGAACATTGGCACTTGGATTTCAATGCCTGTTTCAATTTTTACTTTCTTGCTGGGGTTTTGGGCGCGGTCGCCGGCAACTGCCATCTCGGCTTCAATGACTTCATACTCGGCGGTGGTGGGCAATTCATAATCAATGATTTCGCCCTCCAAGCTATTGAGCTTGAGTTCCATATTTTCTTTAAGATAGTAAAAATCATTGCCAAATACATCGCGGCGCAATTGGGGTTGTTCATAGGTTTCTAAATCCATGAACGTTAAGAAGTCGCCATCTTCATACAGATACTGCACGTTACGTCCTTCCACGCGCACATCTTCAATCATGTTACCGCTAGGGAAGGTCATTTCTGAAATAGAATTTGTGCGTAGGTTGCGAACAGAGACGCGGATGGTTGCGCCACCACGACCTGTTTTATTGTGCTTATAATCTAGCACCTTAAACAAATCGCCATCCCGTACAAAGCTCGTACCTTTACGCAGTTGATTTACATCAATCATAAGCCTGTTACCTCATATCATCGAATCTAAGACGACAGCATTATAACAGAAGCCCCTCATAGCGCACAGGGGCGCGTCTAGGCTTGACATTGAGGGCGGGCGGGGTGTAGAATGGCGGTGTTTACGGGCTTGTAGCTCAGCTGGGAGAGCGCGTCAATCGCACTGACGAGGTCATGGGTTCGAGTCCCTTCAAGTCCACATAAAACTAAAAAATAAAAAAAGCCACGCCTCTCTAAAAGTGTGGCTTTTTTTATTACTTTAGAGACACTCTACCAGATGATTGAGGGATGTTTTTCTTTCCACTCAGCAATGGCGGTGCGTGCGTATTCGTAGCCCACTTGGGATAGCTCTGTTACCGAATCTGCGCGGAAAATGCTGTATTTTTTTAGGTCTGGGGTCATATAGATGTCGGCAATGCTTCGTTGCTTTTCTAGCGAAGCACTGTCATTCATCATCAGCGTGCGAAAGAGCGTCCCTGCTAGGCTAGGGGCTTTAATACGCTTTTGCCTCAGCGGATTTAGACGATTTAAGAGCAAGCTGAAACCCGACAGCACTTCGTCATGGTTAAATGGGCTACGGCGCGCGCTGGTTTCGCCCCCTAGCTCAATGACAATCATCGTGCCGGGCGCAAACGTTTGTTGCATCACATCTGTGGGGACGTTGTTCATCACCCCGCCATCTACCAGAATGTCTCGCGTTTCATTATCCGCAATTACGGGCGGAAATACGCCAGGAATACTGGCACTGGCACGTACTGCCTGATGTAATCTTCCTTGTGTGTGTACGTGCAACGATGAGGTACTAAGGTTTGTGCTGACGCAGAAAAACTTTAACCACAAATCTTCAATGTGCTTGTCACCACACACCACATCTACCCCTTTTGAGAGGCGTTTGCCTGACGACAAGCTCACAAGGGGTAACGTATAATCCACAAAATTGGTGAGGTACTGTGTGCCTAATTGCTCGGCTTCATCGGGGTGACGCTCTTGCGCTAAAAATGCCCCCATCAACGCGCCCGCACTTACCCCACCAACAATATCAACGGGTACGCCTGCCTCGTTGAGCGCACGCATTACGCCAATGTGTGAAAATCCACGCGCCCCACCCCCAGCAAATATAATCCCCACCGCTTGTCCCATCAAGAAACGTGCCAGCCGTGCAATGCTGTCTGGTCGGTTGCGTGCCACATGAAAATGTCGTTGTACGCTGTGTGCTTTTAACCAGCGCAACGTCCCCAAAGGCTCTTGATGGTCGGGATGTACCAACATAAGGTCACGGGTAATCGCAAGGTCTCTGTTTTCAACGAGGGCTTGGTTGGGATAGGGTGCGTCGGGCGCGTGGGTGGCATCTGCCACCAGCAATAGATGGTCTGCTTGCTGAAAGCATTGTTGCGTCCAAGTCGTGGGGATGGCATCAGTGATATACAATATCACGCGGTACGCGCTTTCTTGGTCGTTTAGCCATGAAGTCACTAGGGAGGAATCACGCGGAGAGTCTAACATTTCTAGTGCGCCACCAAATGCTATCGTTTCCAGCGTATCGCTCGTTAAGGTCAGTACCTGTCCAAAGCGTCCAAGTGCTTCTTGCAGGCGGTCAATCATATCTGTGGGGATGGTATTTACCCCCACGATGGCAATAGAGCGGATGATGGGGGGCGTGGCTTTAGGCTGAACTTTGCCAAAACGCCTAACGATGCCTTCTATAAGTGCCTGTTGCATGGCGGGTAGCATCTTACCGAATACCTGATAGCTCTTTTTGGTTAAGCGCATCACAATACTATCTCGCATAGCGATCACTGTGGCACTGCGGGGTTCATCGCTTAAAAAGCCTAGCTCACCAACAATTGCCCCCTGTGATAACTGTGCAATGCGCTCTTCACCCTTTAGGATGCTTAAACGCCCACTGACCAGCACATAAAGGCTGTCGCTGGGTTCACCTTCTTTTACAAGCGTTTCACCACGCCGAACCGCAACCCACTCCAATTCACTCCCCATTGCTTTTAACATCTCTACCGTACTCACAGAGAAGGCAGATAACTCATTATCTGATGAATTGAACGCTTCTTCTAGCGTTTTACCGTAGCGTTGCTGGTAAATCTCTGTCAGTTCATTCATCTGTAAAGCCTGCCGAATGTTCGGAATTTGGCTATAAAGTAAGGGGTATTTGTGGGCAATACGATATGCTAAAACTGCGCAGACAGCACGACTTTCTGGAACTAAAAAACCCCATCGGCTGGCAGTTACTTCTAATTGCCTACCCGTGAGGCTGTTTTCAATGACTTGTGTCTGGCTTTGGGTATTGGTCACACTGCCACGGATAGCACCCATCACCGTTTGCTGGTCGCTTACGAAGTCCGGGGGCGTTCCGTCATTGCCAATAAGCAATACCCGTAAGGCGTATGTCGTGAGCTTGATAACAAGGCTTGCTTGTCGTTCAATTTGTGAAAATAACGTTTCAATCTTCTCTATGCTAAAACCGTCTATTGATTGCTCATTCGCTAAAAAACCAAGTGGAGTCATGATGTACCCTCGTATGCGCCGATAAGTTGAGACAATTCTTAACCATAGCGTCCATTGTAATGCCGTCTCTCTATAGTCATGGTGAGCAACTGTAAAATTGTTATTAAAAAACGCGCTGTGGGTTATCGTGCAACCTTGTACAAGGGGAAGTAAGCACACAGTGAGTTTGTTTCGCGCTAAATGCGTTTATTTTACGCGCTGTTTTGCACCCCTTCCCCTCGGCGTAGCGGTGGGGGAAGGGGCAGGGGATGAGGGGGCATTGGCGAAGCCACAAGTGCGTAGGACAACCTCACCCTAAATCCCTCTCCAAGAATTGGCGAGGGACTTGAAAAACGCGGTGTTTTGTACCCCTTCCCCTCGGCGTAGCGGTGGGGGAAGGGGCAGGGGATGAGGGGGCATTTTGGGCGACCTAACGGGTGCGTAGGACAACCTCACCCTAAATCCCTCTCCAAGAATTGGCGAGGGACTTGAAAAACGCGGTGTGTTGTACCCCTTCCCCTCGGCGTAGCGGTGGGGGAAGGGGCAGGGGGATGAGGGGCATTTCGGGCGACCTAACGGGTGCGTCCGCAGGACAACCTCACCCTAAATCCCTCTCCAAAAATTGGCGAGGGACTTGAAGAACGCGGTATTTTGCACCCCTTCCCCTCGGCGTAGCGGTGGGGGCAGGGGGATGAGGGGGCGTTTTGGGCGACCTAACGGGTGCGCTTGTACGGAAATG
>DAOTTQ010000009.1:0-2512 GCA_034437555.1 Anaerolineae bacterium
GGGCGCTAAACGCACGCCACTTAGTGGCGATGGGGCGATGCCCCAAACCCCCCAGAAATCAGAGAACAGAAACCAGAGACCAGAGCTATTAAGTGCGGACACACCGAAACCCGGTATTATCGTCAACATTAGTTGGGCTATTCCCGTAGCGGTCGGCGGAGCGAAGGAAGTTAGTAGTATTGAAGAATGAACCGCCCCGAAGCACCCGAAGAACATCTGTGCTACTTAAATCACCCTCACGCCCATCACTCGCTACATACGGATAATCTGCGTAGGCACTGAGTTGCCACTCCCGCACATTGCCACTAAGGTGCATTGCCCCTACCCACGATGACCAGCTGGCAAACTCCGTCACAGGTGCAGGGCGGTTATTCCCATATGTCGGCGTACCATTATGCACCAACCGTGACCCATCAAGCTCGTTCCCCCACGGATAAACCCAGTTTTCTACCCCACGCGACCCATATTCCCACAACGGTTCTGTCGGGAGCGTACATTTCACCCACTCTGAAAACTTTAGGCTCTCAAACCAGTTAATCTTAACCACAGGACAATCTGCCATCGCACTATCGTTATACCATGTCAGTCCATTACCAGAAGGCTCTTTCACCACACCCGCCTGCACCCCTAATTTCCATTGTGCGTTGGTCACTGGATAGCGTGCTATCCAATACGGTTTTTCGATGCGCTGTTCACCACCGCTCCGCACACCTTGCACCCATTCCCTTTTTTTGTTGTAATCGAACGCCTCTTTGTCATTTCCCATCATAAACTTGCCCACAGGTACAAGGCACATCGCCATGTCGGGCACGGGTGTCGTGGGGTCTATTTCCCCTAGTTTCATGACAATCGGTTGCCAATCTGTGTTACGCTTCCCTGTAAACCCACGCGCCGTTGCTAGGGCTTGCTCTAGCGTGGGTTGTGTCATGCGCCATAGATCTTTAGGATCGCCAAAGTTGGCGTAAGACTGCACAAAACGACCAAAAGCTTTAGCGCGGGATACATGCGATTTTGTGGTCTCAAGATAATGCTCTAACTCTTCGTACTCTTCACGCGCCTGTTTTAAGCGTTGGCGTTGACGCTCTGCTTCTTCCCATTCCCTTTCGCGGATTTGTAGTTCTGATTCTTCTTCAGCAACATCAAAAAAGCTGGGAATATCCTCACGCTTCTCGATTTTAACGAGCAAGTCTCGCGCAAGGCGCAAATTACGGTCACTTTCTTCATTAAAACGGCGAATCATTTCCCGTGTCGGTATTTGCCCATGAATACTAATCTCGTCTACTTGCTTCTTTAAGACTATATCCTCTTCGGGTACAGGCAGATCTTTGGGTGGCACTGGCACAAGCGAGCGCAGATGCGGGCGCGGATGAATGTCTGTTGAATACTTGCCCTGCATATAGTCCTGTAAAATTTGGTTGGTTGCATTCAGCACACGGTTAGTCACATTAGGCATCGCTAAACCTTTAACACGCGCAAATTGTAACCGTTTAGCACCTAATTCTTCAGGATAATCGCTCTCTTCAAGCACAAGTGCAATCACTGGCTTGTTCAGTTTCAGTGCGTACTCTAATTCACCCATACAATACACCGAGTTCAAATAGTCTGGGGATAGCAAAGCTACAAAAGCAAAACACCCTTCAATGTTTAAGCAGATACTGTCCCACCAATCGCTACTCTCTGCAATTTTGTTGTCACGCCACCTATAAAATTGGGTATACGTATCAATTGCACTATAAAGCTCATCACACCATAGGGTTTGCTTACGGGAATAGCTTAAAAATAAACTCTTATTGGGGGTATCAAGCGCGTTCATATACCTACCTAATGTTTAATCACCTTATCTCCCCCTATTATGACATATCATGACACACTTTTGCAACTCGCTCAACCCTGTTCTTACTTGTTTGTGCGTTTGGTTGCACGCCTTAGCGTCGCATTAGGGCGTATCACCCAGCGGATGCGCTCTTTGGGCAGTTGCTTCACTTGCCCACTTAGCGTTGTCAGCGTGCTGGGTTTTACCGCCGTACGCTTCACCTCAATTACGGCAAACCCTTGAATCTCGATGCGCCCGTCTTCAAGGAGGGCTTGCTTCATCACCTCAACAGCCGTTTCTAGCACCTCTTTCACGTCGGCATTCGTCAGCTTTTCAGCAGGCATCTTGCCCGCGCGGATGCGTCTGCCCGTTTCTTCAATAATTTTCGTCAGGTTCATCAGCGACGCTCCACGCTGTAAGGAAGGACAACATTCTGCTCATCAGGGGGCGTAGACTCATCAATCACACGCCCCTTCATCTTTTGGGTGGCTGTGGGCGTTGGTGTCGGTTGATGAAGCACAGAAACAGGCACTTCAGGGGATGTTTCAGCTTCAGGAAGTGCTTTACGCTTTTCCATCTTATGCCGTGAAAAGAGGCGGAGCTTGCGCGTTTTCGCTTTGGCAACCACGGCTCTCCAATCCTGACGTTCATACATGCGTGTTAGCCGTGCCAAGATGACCGCGTTCACCGCATAGCTTT
>DAOTTQ010000010.1:0-16397 GCA_034437555.1 Anaerolineae bacterium
TATTACACACAATATCAAGTTTCAGGACAATATAACAATGCGTAAAATTTCATGGATTTTGGTTCTTATGTTGGTCACTGTATTGGCAGGGTCAGTATTTGCACAAGGTGTTGATGACCAAGGCAACCCCAACGACCCTACTGTTAACGAATACGCTAACGCCTGTTTTGAGGGTGGGGCATTTGAAGGCATTTGTGGGGATAATGATATTTTGTGGATTGCCGGTTGGTACCAAATTCGTTATGAATACGGCTTGATAGGCGCCAGTGAGATTAATGCACTCTTCTCTTGGTTGGGTATCGAAGCTCCTGTAGAAATAGCAGCAGTAGACGGTAGCACGTTCCCTTCGGCAGGCTGTATTTCTTTTGGGAAAGGTTACAGTGATTTTGGGGGTGGCTACTTCCTCTATAACCCCAGCGCGTACACCGATCCATCGTGTTCAACGTTTGTAGGTTTTTTTGGGGGTACGTTTGTGTACGCTCCCGCTCCCTTTAGCCCCGTTGCCCTGTGCGATTCAGTTTTACTTGGGTCTTCTGCAATTCCTGTGGTAGGTGATACCTCTGTTTAATAAGCTAAAGCCGTTTGTGGTTTTACTATAAAAAAGGGGGCATCTCGACGTGGGAGGCCCCCTTTTTTATTGTGTGTTGGTTGGTGTGGGATGCGCTAACAGAGAAAGAATTACTTTTTTGTAATGTGAAACGATAGAGCTTGGTAGGCTTCTTCGCCCGGTTCTGGGATATGCCATCCCTTATCCAACCGTGCCGCAAACCAAATTGCTTTATTGATACGTAGGGTCTCTAGTGCCTTTTCTTCTGTATCGCCTGCACCAATACAGCCAAATAGCTCAGGAATAGACGCAGACCAAGACTCATCTTCTTCTGGAAGAAGCACCACAGGATAAGGCAATGCAAGATAATAGTTTAGGTCTTTGGGTTCACTCATGGTCTTCCTCTGCGCCCTCATCGGTTTCTTCTTGGTCTGGCATGGTGCTTTGAAGAAGGTCTATCAACTCGATGACTTTTTTAACATATGCCAGCTTCACTGGATTACGATATGGAATGACGAGCGTTATTTGACGTTCTGTTAGCTCAAACACATAATGACTACCCGCTACACGGTCCAAAACTGCACCAAAATCTTCCATCACCTGCCTAAGGTCATCAAAGGAGACGTTTGTAGGGTTTTGGCGCAATTTTTTCAGGCGTTTTTGTCGTTTGCTCATCGCCCTTATTATATGACCGTGTTCTATAAATGCCGACCGCTACGCCCCCTTTTTTTGTTGTGTGTGTTTATCGCCAATACTCGCCAAAAACGTCTTTGAGGATGTCGGGCATAAGGGTAAGGTTGGGAACACGCGCATTGGTATTATTGGGCGTGCTGTAAAGATAGCTGTTTGTTTCGTCGATGCCACCGCTCTTGATGATGGCGTTACTTTCTAAGAGGACTAATCCTGTAAATACCCACTGGTCAAACGGCACATTACTATAAAGATGTCCGTCTAAATCTTGGATGAGTTTGGGCAAGCCAAACAGTAAATTTTGCAAGGTGGCGGGTTCTTCTAGGCGGTCACGGATGGCACTCATCACCTGTATTTGCCTGCGCCCCCGCGCATAGTCGTTATCATCGTGGCGCGTACGCACATATCTGAGGGCATTGCGCCCCGTTAGCGTTTGGCTTCCTGCTCTAAGATAGAACGGGTCTAAACCGTAGTTCATATCAGGATAGTTGGGGTCACTGATATTATAAGGCACATCCACCACCACACCCCCTAGTGCATCAATCGCCGTTGTAAACGCCGTAAAATCGAACATGAGATAGGCTTGAATGGGGATACCCAAGTTATATTGTAGGGTTTGCATCACATAGTGTGCGCCATAGCCCGCCAGCTTGCCTTCACCCAGTTGTAATACGGTGTTGACAGAGACAATTTGCCCCACATCAGGCAAGGCAAGGTAAATGTCACGTGGAATGTGAAACAGCCCAATTTGGCTGGTTTTTGGGTCATAGCTGGCGATAATCATCACGTCTGTTCTGACAAAAAGGGACGTGCGCTCACTTGGACGGCGGTCTAGCCCCATGATGAGTACCGTATAGCGCGATGTGCCGTCCCATTGGGGGGGCGGTGTGGGAAGGGTAACGGTTTGGGATTGGGCAGGTGTGGGCATTAGGAATATACCCAGTAACACCCATAAGAACGCATAACGCATCGGCAAATCTCCATGGCTATTTTTCATCATCATATCTCTAATTGCCCCAAATGTGCTATATTATACAATAGTCATGTTTTTTCAAATATTCAAGGATTTTCAAATGAGTAAATATCAAGCTCTTCTTACCCGTTTGGGTGATGTGGTTAGTTTAAGAGAAGCAATGGCGGTTTTGGGCTATGACCAACAAACCCAAATGCCTGCCGGGGCAGCCGAAGGGCGCGCTCGTCAATTATCCACGTTGGCACGCATGGAACACGAAATCTTTACCGATGATGCCACCAAGCACTTAATTGATGATGCCGAAAACGAAGTAGACGATGTTTATGAAAGCGATGCCGTTAGCCTACTGCGTGTGGTAAAGCAAGACTATGAAGAAGCCACCAAGTTTCCTGCCAGCTTTGTAGAAGAATGGGCAAAAGAAACCACGCTTGCCCACGAAACATGGGTACATGCTCGCGCCAATAAAGACTTTAAGGCGTTTGAAAGCACCCTAGAGCGCATTATGGTATTGGCGCACAAATCCGCCGAGTTCTTGGGGTATAAAGAGCATCCCTATGATGCTTTGTTGGGGCGTTTTGAACGCGGAATGACCACCGCCGAAGTAGACCGCATCTTTGAAGGACATCGCCCACGTTTGGTAGACCTGATTAGCCGTATTAGCCAAAAGCCCCAAGTGGATGATAGCCCTCTGCACCATCACTTTGAACAAGACAAGCAACGCGAATTTGCCATGAACGTGGTACAACGTTTTGGGTTTGATACGCATCGGGGCGTGCAGGCGGTGTCTGTGCATCCTTTCTGTACCAGCTTTGGGGTAAACGATGTGCGGATTACCACCCGTTTTGAGGACAATTTCCTTAATCCTGCGCTCTTTGGCATGATGCACGAAGCAGGACACGCCATGTATGAGCAAGGCGTAGCCCAACACCTAGACGGCACGATGCTTTCGGGCGGCACGTCGTTGGGTGTACATGAATCGCAATCGCGGATGTGGGAAAATGTGGTGGGGCGTAGCAAGGGCTTTTGGTCGTGGGCGTTGCCTATGCTTAAAGAAACCTTCCCCCAATTAGCAGACGTTTCGCTAGATGCTTTCTACAAAGCCATCAACAAGGTAGAACGCTCGTTTATTCGTGTTGAAGCAGACGAAGCCACCTATAACCTACATATCATCTTACGCTTTGGCATTGAACGTGATTTGCTGGGCGGCAAGGTCGCAGTAAAAGACTTGCCCAAAGTGTGGAATGAACGCTTTGAAGCCTCTTTTGGCATTACGCCCCCTCATGATGGTTTGGGCGTGCTACAAGATGTTCACTGGTCTAGCGGTTTGGTGGGGTACTTCCCAACGTATGCGCTAGGCAACTTGCTTTCTGTGCAATACTACAATACGGCGGTGGCACAACACCCCAGCCTCCCCGATGAAATTGCAAATGGTGAGTTTGGCACGCTTTTGGGCTGGCTACATGACAACATCCACGCCCATGGGCGCAAGTTTACAACGGCTGAACTGACCAAGCGCGTCACGGGTGGCGAGATTGAATCAGACAGCTATATTGCCTATCTTGAAAACAAGCTGGGTGAAGTTTACGGGCTATAAACCTCACCCCTTAAATTCCCTCTCCTTATTGTGCTTTGCGCTAGGAGAGGGAATTTGAAAAAAAGATGCGTCATGATACACCTTGACGCTACATGACGCTTTGCCTCCCTGCATTGCATGCCCCTTTTAAGATATGCGCTATAATAATCAAAAATTCAACATTATTTTTAAGGTGTAACTGATATGGGGTTCTTATCGGAAAGAGAACGACGCGCTCTTGCAACACTTTGTGATACTTTTATCCCTGTTTTAGAAGAAAATGCCAGCAAACCCAATATTGCACGCTATAACCCCACCCAAACAGGCTTATTAGACCAGCTAGAAGAAGCCTATGAAAAGGCGATTGATGAGGGATCTCGCCGAGAGCTAAAGTTTTTGTTGATGGCGTTTGAAAGCCCCCTCTTTAATGGCTTGGTGAATGGTCAATGGTCTTCACTTTCACAAATGTCTTTAGAACACCGCGAACAATTGCTAAAACGATGGGCAACGAGCAACCTTTTTGTGCTTCGGAAGGCGTTTAGTGCGTTTAAGCGACTAACGCTCTTTTTGGGCTATAGCCCTTCTTTAGAAGGACAAAATCCCCTATGGAGTGAGATGGGGTATACGGGCTTGCCCCCGCGTGCCACCAATGCGCCTCGCCCCATTCAGCCCCTTACCGTAGATGGTGACGCTGTTTTAACCACCGATGTGCTGATTATTGGTAGTGGTGCGGGCGGTGGTGTGGTGGCGGGCGAATTAAGCGCGGCAGGGTTGGATGTGCTGGTGGTTGAAAAAGGCGATTACTTCGCAGAAGCCGATTTTGATGGCAATGAGCGCAAAGCCAACGAAAACCTTTATGAAAAATACGGCGCACTCACCACAAAAGACACCGCCATGATGGTATTGGCAGGCGCAGCCCTAGGCGGTGGCACAACCGTCAATTGGAACGCCTCGTTTAGAACGCCGCAGCACGTTTTAGAAGAGTGGGAGCGCGATTACGGCTTTACAGGGATAACAAGCCAAGACTTTCAGCACAGTACGGATGCGGTGTGGACACGGCTTAACATCAACAGTGACTATAGCCAAGCCAACGCCAACCATCAAGCGTTTACCAAAGGCTGTGAGGCGTTGGGCTATCCTGTGGACGTGATTCCGCGCAACGTGAAGGGCTGTGAGGAGTGCGGTTTTTGCAATTTTGGGTGTGCGTATGGCGCAAAGCAAAGCACCGTAAAAACGTATCTGCAAGATGCTTATGACCATGGCACGCGCATTATGGTAAAAGCCAAAGTAGAGCGCATTACCCATGAGAACGGCGTTGCTACGGGCGCGCGCTTGCGCTATGAGGGCGCGTCGGGTGTGCATTATGTCACCGTAAAAGCGAAGGCGGTGGTGGTGAGTGCGGGGTCTATTCATACGCCAGCTATTCTAAAGCGCAGTGGGCTAACCAACCCCCACATTGGCGCAAACTTGCACCTACACCCCACAACGGTGATGTTTAGCCTATTCGACCATGACATTAGCGCGTGGCAGGGTGCGCCTCTGGTGCGCGTTTCTAAAAAGTTTATGGACTTGGACGGTAAGGGCTATGGCGTGGCGTTAGAAGTTGCGCCCTCACATCCGGGCTTAATGGCTGCGACCTTGCCTTGGATGGGGGCAGAATCGCATAAACAGCTGATTGGCAATTTGCGCCACATGGCAAACGTGATTGCGATTACTCGTGATTATTATGGTGGCACAGTAACAGTGGATAAACACGGCGAGCCTGTGCTGAACTATGAGCTACACCCGTATGACCGCGCCCACCTGCAAAAAGGCTTGCTAGAAGCCCTTAAAATTCATCAAGCCTCTGGCGCAAAAGAAATTTATAGCCCTCATAATGCGTTGGTGCGCTTTGTGAATGACGGTAGCCAAGACTTTGGTGCATTTTTAGCGGATGTTGAGAGCAGAGGCTTAAAGCCCAATGACTTCCCGTTGTTTAGCGCACATCAAATGAGTTCTTGTCGGATTGGGGGAAGCCCATCACAGGGCGCAGTAGACCCACAGGGGCAAACGTATGAAGTGAAAAACCTATTTGTTGCGGACGGTAGCGCATTACCCACCGCAACGGGCGTAAACCCGATGGTGAGCATTATGAGCCTTGCCCACTACTTAAGCCAATACATCAAGGCAAAGCTGGCGTAAGGACGATTTAGCAATACAACGCAAAAGGGCATCCCGTTGATGAGGATGCCCTTTTTTGTTTTTCTGTGCGAAAGTGTTACAGGCGTTTTAGCACTTCTTCGGTGTATTGCTCGGTAGAGAGTGCATTGCTAGAGCGCAGGTCTGCCGTGTAATTTTCGTCATTAAGTGCCGAATAGACCGCGCTTTCAATGCGTTGGGCGGTGTCGTTATCGTGCCAATGATAGCGCACCAACATGGCAACGCTTAAAATACACGCTGTTGGGTTGGCGATGCCCTTGCCGGCAATGTCGGGTGCTGTGCCATGCACAGGCTCAGCGATGGCAATGCCCTCTCCCAAGTTAAGGGCGGGCGCAAGCCCCAAGCCCCCACCCCAAGCTGCCGCCATATCAGACAAAATATCTCCGTACTGGTTGGTCGTTAGGATGATGTCAAAACGGGTGGGTTCGCGCACCATCCAATAGGCTGCCGTGTCTACGAGTAAATCATCGGTTTCAATATTGGGGTATTGGTGCGAAATTTCGTAGGACACCCCTCTAAATAAGCCGTCGGTTTGGGGCATCACGTTGCCCTTATGCACAATGGTAACGCGCTTTCTACCGCTACTTTGTGCCAAACGAAACGCCGTGTGGGCAATGCGCTCGGTTGCGCCCCGAGTTACCAGCTTGAGGACGGTTGCGCCCCCTTCAATTTGTTGTTCTTCACTAGAGTAAACATCCTCTGTGTTCTCGCGTACCACCAATAAATCTAAGCCTAAGCGTGAGGTAGGTACAGGAAGATAGGTCGTGGGGCGCAAATTGGCGTGGGTGTGCATTTGTCGGCGTAAGCGCACAATGGGCGAATAGTAGCCTGCCACAGGATAAGAAGGCGAGCTGGCTTTACCTGCTAAAACTGCGCGGCAACGTTGCGCTACTTCTAGCCCGTCGTCCTCGATGGGCTTGCCCGTTTCTCTAAAGTATTCATAGCCTGCTTTTACCCAAGAAACGCGCACATCAGGCAAGACGGTTTGTAGGATGAGTACCGCCGCAGGAATGACTTCGTGGCTAATGCCGTCCCCTTCAATAACACAAAGTTCTTTTACCATGCGTTTTCCTTTTCACAGAAAGCATTAATCACAGTAAACTATCGGCTTACTGTAGGTTATAATTGTGGTCTTTTAGAGGCATGTTGCCCTCTGATGATATGTGGGCAATTCACCAGAAAAATGTTGTTCCGTGTTTTTTATCCCACATAAGATGAAGGTGTTCATCTGTTGAAATTGTACCACATTTGACCCATCTTAACCGATAAGGAATGCCACCCCCTATGGCACACTTTCCGCCACGCAGTGCCGTAAATGCCCTTAAAGACACGCTAAAATGGCTTATTTTGGGCGGTCTTGTGGGTATCCTCACAGGCACGGCTTCGGCAATTTTCTTGGTCACACTGAATTGGGCAACGCAAACCCGCACCGCCACGCCCCTCTTGGTGCTAGGCTTGCCGTTGGCGGGATTGTTTATTGGCGTGATGTATACGCGCTTTGGGGCAACGTCCTCACGGGGTAACGCGCTTGTGATTGAAGAAATTCATGTCAATGAGGCGCGTGTGCCAGCACGGATGGCGATTTTTGTATTATTAGGCACACTGATAACGCATCTCTTTGGTGGTTCGGCGGGACGCGAAGGCACAGCCGTACAAATGGGGGCAAGCCTTGCGGACAGCCTTCGGCGCGTTTTAGGCATTACAGGCAATGACCGCCGCTTGTTATTAATGGCAGGCGTAAGCGCGGGCTTTAGTAGCGTGTTTGGCACACCGATGGCGGGCTTTGTGTTTGGCATGGAAGTTCAGCACATGGGAAAAATACGCTACGAGGGCTTGTTACCGTGTTTTGTGGGTGCGCTTGTTGGTGATTTAACCACGCGGGCATGGGGTGTAGGACATTCGCATTATCCGCTGATGCCCATGATGCCCCTAGAGCCGTTGCTCTTGGTGAAAATACTTATAGGCGCGGTGGCGTTCGGGCTGGCAAGCATGGCGTTTATCCTGTGTGTGGAGGGCGTAAAGACGCTTCAAGCGCGATGGGTGCGTTCTGTACCCATGCGCCCGTTTTTTGGTGGGCTGGTGGTATTAGGGTTAGCATTAGCACTCCAAACGGATGCGTATTTGGGCTTAGGATTGCCCCTCATTAAAGCCAGTACGGACGGGCAAGAGGTGTTTGTGTTGGCTTTTGCGCTTAAGCTGGTTTTTACGGGCATTACGCTGGGTTCGGGGTTTGTAGGTGGTGAAGTTACGCCCCTTTTTGCTATTGGGGCAACATTGGGGGCAACCCTTAGCCCGATATTGGGCGTAGAACAGGGGCTTTTAGCCAGTGTGGGGTTTATCGCGGTGTTTGCTGGCGCAAGCAATACCCCGTTGGCGTGTACGCTGATGGGCATAGAATTATTTGGGGGTGGGAGCGCGATTTACTTGCTGGTGGGGTGCTTTGTGGCGTATTTTGTTAGTGGACACCACAGCATTTATAGCACCCAACGCCTAGATAGCCCCAAAGCCTAAGCCCCGTTCATAAAAAAAGAAGCCCTTCGTTTTTGGCAAAGGGTTTCTTATCATGTCGGTTTGAAGTGTGATGGCTAGGCTAGTTCTGCCTAAAGTCCCATGTGGTCGTGATGGCAGGGCGATAACGTCCGCTAGGCGCATTAATAACTAACGGATTTTGCGTAATTGCCGTACAAACGCCATTATCAAACGCATAGGCAGTGGGCAAGCCCTGTGGCTCTAAAACCGTAGGGACAAGCACTCGCATTCTTTCAATGCTTTCTACAATCCAGCCCGTAACTTCGGAGTTGTAGCGTCGTACATACCACCATGTAAAGCCATCGGCTTCAATGGGCCCATCCAACACATACACATCAAAGCCTTGTGTTACTACACTAATTAAGCCTGCATTGCTACGAGGCTCTGAACGAAGGTTAATGCCGCGCGCCCCAGTTCCATAGATGGTATAGCGTCCACCAATGCCGACAGGCTCTTGAACAAGGGGCAATAAGAGGGGTGTGCCATCTACGCTTTCGGCTGACCAACCGCTAATGCCGTTGGCTGTAAGCACACGCCACCATCTAAAACCGTCAGCACTTCGGGGCGATTCAATCAAAATGACCACAGTGCCTGTGGGAAGCTGGGTAAGTGTAACTGCGTTTAGGCTGGGGTTTTCACGAACACGCAAGGAATCGGCAAAGCCCACGTTGACGATAGCAAGCCCGCCCGCCCGCAACTGTGAAAGTGTGGGTGAACCTTCGGGTGCAATCATGAAGTTGGGTTGTTCACCACCACGCAAATACACCCAATTGCTTTGTGAGCCTTCTAGTGTGCCATTCACCAGCACAGAACCGCGTGGGGATTGGCTATTGAGTGCGCTAAGGTTAATGGTTGCTACATCTTTAAGCGCAAAAGTGGCGTTTGCGCTGTTATAGGTGGTGCGTGCGCCGTTGGCTGCCACTGTGGCAACGTTGGGCGAAATAACGCATGCTTGCCCCTCTGTTAGGCTAGAACATTGTGCGATGGCTGCGGTGTATTCTTCGCTCACTTGGGGAGGGCAAATGTCTCTAAAGCTATCGCCCTGTGCATTAACCAAAAGTGCGGTATTGTTGCTAACGTTCATGCTTGTTCCTACATAAACCGAGCCATAAGCGTTGTAAATACCCCCGCCGTTTTGCCCGATGTTGTTGTTTACGTTGGTGCTTAATGCCACCCAACGCCCAAAGTTAGCAATACCGCCACCACTTCCTTCGGCATTATTGCCTGTAATCGTAATGTCTGTGGTTTGTAGCTCGCCAAAATTAACGATGCCACCGCCCGCTTCTGTGTTTGCGCCCCCTGTGATTGTTAAGTTTTCAATGCGTGCGCGTACCCCTTCGGCAATGGTGATCGTGGTGCCTTCGTTGTTGCCGTTCAAAATAGTAAGGTCTTCTTCTGCACCAATCACCGCCACAGACTTATCAATCACCACACGCTCATTATAAAAGCCAATGTCTAAACGGAGCGTGGCGTTGGGTTGTGCTTTGGCAAGGGCGCGTGTAATGGTAAGGCAAGCGGTTGTACTGCTATAGCAGGAGTTATTGTCATTGCCGTAAGGGCTAACAAACACTTCCCCCGTGTAAACCACAGCAACCTCTGGCGTTTGTGTGGGTGTAAAGGTTGCAGTCGGCAAGGGTGTAAGGCTAGGCGTAACGGTGGGTGTTTCACTTGGAATAAGCGTTTCTGTAGGTGATGGTGTAGTGCTTGGTGTGATGCTAGGCTCATCGTCTTGAACATCGGTTTCTGACGCAGGTTGCTGGGCAAACCGTGTTCCCAAAAACGCCTCAATGGTTAGGTCGAACGTGGGGGTAATGCTAGGTGTTGCAGAGGGTGTTGGGCTAGAAACAAACGCCACTTGTGTACTACGTGCGTCTAAGTTGGCGGCTGCCAATTGCGTTACCAGCAATGTGAGTAAGCTATTGGTGGCAACGGCTTGGTCACGTTCTTGAATTACTGCGCCCAGTGTCACGGCAACGCCTGTGGCAGCACTTTGAATTTGAGATTGTTGGGTAAGTGTGGCAAAACTTTGTTGTGCCTGTTGCAGGCGGTCTTGTTGGTCTTGCGCTACCACCGTCAGGCGTGATTGATTGGTAGCAATCTGCGCTGTAAGTACCAGAAAATTCGCCTCGCTGGTGCCTTTTTGGTCGGTAAGGATGATATTTTGAGAAAGGTTGGTGGCTTCTGCAAAAACTGCATTGGTCTCAAAGGCTTGGCGTGTGGCTTGGCTGGCTTCAAATTGTTGGTTTTGTAAATAAGACAGGGCAATTAGCACCCCCGCAACCACCAAACCGATCATCAAGCCGATGTAAGTAAAAGTGGTGCGTCGCGCTTGGGCTTGTTGGCTGGCAAATAAGTATTCAAGCTGTAGTTCGGTGGGCTTGGGTTCTTTATCTGCACCCTCTTTTACCCATTCGGTATACTCACGGATTTCACCGCCGTTCAGCAAGTAGGCGTTACCCTTTTGCCGTAGTTCCCATTCACGGGCGCGGGTGGTTAGGCGTGTGTGAGTCCGCACGTGGTTAAGGTCGGTTTCGATGGCTTTAATCATTAAAGCGAAATTTTCGTCAAAGCGTTCATCGTCCGCAAAGAAAATCCAGTTGTGCTTAGAAATAGCGTTCCAGTTTTCTTTAGCAAGGTCTGTAATGCTGCGCCCCGCCAGTACCATTTGTGCATTTGCATCAACAGGGCGTTTGGGCAGTTCTTCTAGCATGTAGGCTTCGCTGGCGGGGTTGCGTACAATAGGAATCAGTCGTTTGTTGTGTTTGCGGGCATGGGCAATTTCTAGGTTGCAAATAACAGAAGTCAAAGAGTCGGGGGTGACGATGAACACAAACGTATTGGCGTTTTCAATGCCTTGGCAAATTTGCCCCCACCAATCCGAAGAAAGGGGGATGTCTTCCCAATCTACCCAAACATCACGCTTTTGCTCGCCAAGAGATTTGTGTAACTTGCGAACAAATAGCTCATCTTTACGTGAATAGGATAAAAAAACGTCAGCCATATCGCTTGTCCCCTGTTAAAGCCCGTCAAACTCAAAATTAACTATAGACTATGAACCTTAAACGCGCAATGTCTCTTAAGGTCTAAATACCACACGATAAGACGTAGTAGACGATTGTCCGCTTTCGGTGGTGCAATTGCCTGCTGTTAAAGGCGTATTAATGGGGTCACTTTGGGCGGGCATATCCACGACATAGCTTTTGCCCGCTTCCATTACAAAGTCGGCATAAGCCAAGCCCCGTTCGGGCTTTAAGCCCGTGATGAAGCGGTCTTCGCCCCCATCCCAACGCACGCGCACCGCTTGCCCCCCAATGCCATCGCCCGCAGTATTTTGTACGAAAATTTCTATCACACCCACAAATTCGGTACTGCAAAAAGTGTTAATGACGCGCCCACTAAAGGTTTGTAGGGGGCGTGTGGTGGGAACAACCACCACGCCAAAGGGTGTGGCGTTGGCAGGATTTTCTTCGGGAAGTGGTGTTTTGCTGGGGGGTGGGGGCAATGTTGCGGTTGCAGTGGGGACGAGCACTTCAATAATTTGGGTGACTTGCGCTTCTACCACCAAAACATCAGCACAGCCCGTTTTGCCTTGTAATTGATAAAACGTCTTTAAGGCACGTACAGCCCGAACGCCAGCCGTACCATCTACATAGCCTGTACCCGCAAGGTCGCAGGCGACTTCTGCCACTTGTTGAAAAGGGTCTGCGCCCAAATCGAGTTCAATAAGTTGAGATACGGCGCGGTTAAGGTCGCTATCATACGCAAAGCGCAACGCAATCGCCACAACATAGCTGGCTTTTTCGTCACGGCGTAATTGGGCGGGGCGTGTATCTACTTCTTTTTTGGGGTCTATTTGCCACGCATAAAATAGCCCGCCCCCCAATCCCACAATAAAGCCAAAGAGTAGCACCCAAAACATGATAGGGCTTCTTCTATCCCGATAGCGACTATTGGGGCGCAAGCCGATGTTTTCGGGGTGATGATTGACGGGTGGCGCAGGAACACGGCTCATCAATTGCCCCCTGTGGTGTTTAGCCCACGAAATGTTTCCATAATGGGCGTTAGCCTGCCCAGCCCCTCTGAAAGATTGACGAGCAAACGAATATCGTTAAGGTCACGACTATTGGTAATATAGCGTTCTGTGGTGTCCTGGACGTACTGCGCTACATTATCCACACCCAGTAGGCGTAGGCGTTCTACTGCGCCTAAAGAGTCGGTGTCTTTGGCAAAGCCCGCCGCTACCATCACGGTATAATCATCCCGATAGCGTGGCGCAAGAATAGGCAAAGAACTGTCGATATATTCGGTAGGCGCAACTTCCCATCCGACAAACAAGCCCAATGCCAGCCCCAGAATAACCCCAACAATTAAAGAGAGAAAGAAGCGCGTCATGCTGTTTCCTGTGTGTGTTTACGACGTTTCATCTAAATAAAGGCGCAATTGTGACAATGCAAACGTCGCAATGCGGTCTTCAACGCCTTCTAAAATGGCGGGTGTAATGTGTTGCCAAAGTTGCTCTTGCATCAGGTGTTCATCATCAAGCATCGGACGTAGCTCTAAAGGCGTTCGCCCTATTCTACCACCAAAAATTGCCAGCGTTTGGCTTTCTTCGGTCAGTTGTTGGGCAATAAAGTCACGCCAACCGCATAAAATGCCGTCATTCATAAACGGAAGCCACGCATTAGGCTGGCACTGTAGCAAGGTTGGCGCGTGCCAATGAGGCAGGCTTTTTTGGTCGCGTTCATCCATGCTTATCAAGAGCAAGTGGAGCCAAAAGAAACGCGTGCGAACGTCCTTGCCCCATGTGCCACGCGCAAAGTGGGGTTCTAGCATCTCTAGTGACCACACTTCATCGGCGGCAAGGTGCGCCACATAACCCGCAATAAATGCCCGATGCACATCATCGAGTGGTGACATTAGAGTCGGGTTGCGTTCTATCATCACGCGCCAGGGATGGTTTTTGAGGGGTTCTGTATAGGTGTAAAAGTGCGTTGCCGCCCGTGAATCTAGCGCATCAATACGGGCATCCGCCACCACACTCCCCAATAAGTAGGCGGGCAAGTGCGCCTCTAAAAGCGCAAGCTGTAAAGTGGGCAGTTCTGGGTTAGTAAGTAGCCTTTGGGTAATGGCAAGATGTGAAAATGGTGTTGGCATAGGGCAAATCATATACTCTTTATCGGGTTGTCACGGGTGGCACACTAAAGCGCGTACCGTCGCTATCGTACCACAAGTAAAGGGTCTTTTTGTAGATAGTACCCTTTTCAAGGTAGAATATGAAATAGTAGTGACATCATGTAACCTTGATAATCACGCAGGGGCAAAAGCTTGCTGTGGCATCAACCTAAATTGACTTTGAAATTGGGCGTTAAGTAAGGGGCAGAAGAGACAATGGCAGACGAACAGGTGCAAAAACTGATACAGGGCGCGGTGAATGCCGTCAAAAATGGCGATAAGCCGTTGGCAAGACGCGCATTCTTGCAAGCGTTAAAGCTAGACCCTCGTCATGAGGGGGCTTGGCTGGGGCTGGCAACGGTGGCACATGATAATCGGGAAAAGCTAACGGCATTGCAGAAGGCTTTGCAAATTAACCCACAAAGCCCTCGCGCCCTAGAAGCCATTAAACGTCTGGGGCTAACGCCAGAGCAATTGTTGGGCATTAGTCCCGCAGAAACGCCCGAAAGCGAACCGCCTAGTGAGCCTGCTTTTGCAAGTAACCCGGAACCGAGCGCACCCGCCGTTGAACCTAAATTTGAAGTGCCAGAAGATGCCCCGCCCCCTGTTGCCAAGCCCTTAAAGGCGTTGCGCCAAACAACAGAAGTGCCTGCCGTTACGCCTGTGCCAGAAGAAACCCCTCAAACGCGCTTTGAGAAAAGTGCGCCAATGAGTGCGCTTGAGCCTGATAGTGAGCCTGTTACTTTTGTTGAAGAAGTGGTTGCAAAACCTGCGACCGTTATCATTCCTTTAGAAGAAGCATTTGCCCGCGCACCGCGCCCCCCACAAGGCAATGGGGGCATTCCTATTCCGCCCCAAGCCTCTTTACAACAGGCAGCCCAACAAGGTGTCAACGCCCTACAAGAAGCCTCTAAAACCGATTCGCCGTTGTCCAATATCACGTGGATAAAGAAAACGTCGGGGCGTGCTGGCGAGCGAGAAATTCGCATTTTGCAGGCGCAAATTATTGGGGGCGTGCTGGCTTTTGTGCTGGTGTTTGGGGGTATTACAGCCGCTTTTGCCCTCAATAACCCTGATGTGCAACGGATTCTTTTTGCGCCTACATGGACGCTTTCGCCTACGCCCACTTTCACGGCTACACCCACGCCGGGCTTTACGCCCACACCATCGGCAACACCCGAACTGACACTAACACCATCCCCCACGTTCCCCGTAGGTGTTGCCACAAAGGACGCGATTTACTATGTGCCGTACCCCACAGAAATTTATGTACCTGTTGGCGTACTTTCCGAGCGCAATATTGACCTAGCCAACCAAGCCATGAACAATGGGCAAATGCCACGCGCCTTTACGCTTCTTGAATCTGAACGAACAGGCACAGAAGCCACAGGAAACTTCTTGCCTTATGCGTTCCTTGTGGAGTGGCACTTGCGTGAAGGCGACATTGTAAGCGCACGCACCGTACTTATAGAAGGTGAAACACGCTGGCAAGAACGCAGTAACGACTCCCGTTATCAGCCGTTGATAGATATTGCCTATGCTAAAGTGCTACTGGCAGAAACCCGTGAGGCATTAAGCAATCGTGCTAGTATAACCAGCGTGACCACTGCCCTGGACGACGCATCTGCACGGCTAGATAACGCGCTGGCACAAGATAGCGGACGACCCATAGAAGCCTATGTGCTAAAAGCAGACCGTTATTTGCTAGAGGGCAACACGGACGAAGCGCTACGCATTGTTACAGAGGCATTGCTTAACAACGCAAGCACGCTCTCGAACACACAATTGCGCCTTAAACGCGCCCAAATTTACTATGATTTGGCACAATACGATGACACTATCAGTGAGCTAAACGTGCTATTGCAAATAGAACCCTATGCTAAAGACGCGCTTCGTTTGCAAGTGCTATCAGCCATAGGCAAGCGTGATTATGGTTTGGGGGTGATTTTTGCCGAGCAATACATGGCGCGGTATTCGGGTAGCGTAGAGGCGGTAAAATTGCGTGGGGATGCTTGGCTTGCGGAGGGCAAACTGACTTTAGCCCTAGAGCAATACGAGCGTGCCTTAACGGGTGACGAAAGCGACCCCGCCTATTTTGAGGTGCTGATGTCACGGGCGATTTTGTGGACGGAACTGGGGGCGGACGACCGCGCACAAGCCGACCTGACCGAAGCCTTGCGCCTATCCGATGGTGCGCCTCGCGTGCGTTTTGCGCGGATGAATGCGGCTCTTAAAGCAGGCAACCTCACGATTGCCCAAACAGATGCTGAACAACTGGTGGGCTGGAATGGCGTACCTGCAGGCGACTTGCTTTTGGTGCAGGCGCAGGTGCTATTGGCACAAGGCGAAAGCAATACCCAAGCCCTTACCCTACTGACCGAAGCCCAAACCGAAGGCGTGAGTGGTGCAAATGCCCCGGCGTTAGATGAAGCCTTAGCCCGCGCCAACCTTATCGCACGCTCTTTTGATGTGGCGCTGGAAGCGGTTAATCGCGCCCTGCGTGTAGAGGACAGTGGCACACGCCGTTTGCTACGCGCCCAAATTTATGAGGCACGCGCGACTGTAGGTAATGCCACTAACGCCACGAATGACTTACGTCGCGCCCTAAACGACTATGAGTTTATCCTTACCTGGAGTACGGTTTATCCCTATCCATTCTTACAAGAAGCCCGCACGCGCTACGAAGAGCTTTTAGACAGGCTTTCGTAAATGTG
>DAOTTQ010000011.1:0-28156 GCA_034437555.1 Anaerolineae bacterium
GTCCCTACATACATCACAAAAACGATGCCCTTACCGCATAAAATGAGGCTATAGGGTAGGGCATTTTTTGTGCTTATGATAAGATAGGGCGCACTTAGACGCACAAGAAAAGCACACCATGATGACAAAAACAAACGCAATTTTCGGGTTTATGGCACTCTGTATGCTCCTGTTTGGCTTTGGCTTACGCACAAGCAAGCTGGCAGATAAGGCGTTTTGGTGGGATGAAGCGTGGTCGGTGTATGTATCCGCCAAGCCCCTGCCAGAAACCACCGAATGGGTCGCCCGTGATGCTCATCCTCCCCTATACCAATGGGCATTGCATGGGTGGGTGCGCCTGGTGGGCATGAGCGAATTTGCCAACCGCTATTTTTCTGTGTTGGTGGGCGTGCTGGCAATTGCGCTGGCGGGCGTGCTGGCGCGTGGGCTGTCTAAACAACGGGGCGCGGGCGTGCTGGCGATGGGCTTGGCTTCGCTGTCCCTCATTCATATTATTTGGTCACAAGAAACGCGCATGTATGCGCTGGCATCGCTGGGGGCGGTGGGCGCGTTTGTGGCGTATTTGCGCCTGTCATCTATGCGCCGTGTGTGGTGGGGCGCGTTTGTGGCGTTTAGCATCATGGCGACACTAAGCCACTACTTGGGGGCGTTTGCGCCGTTTGCGTTGGGGGTACATTGGTTATTTACGGCGCGTTGGCGCACAAAGGGCTTTAACGCCCGTTTTATAGTCGCAGGCGGTCTCATCGGCGCGGTGGTGGGCGCGTGGGTGCTATACTCGCTAACGATGGCAACGCGCAATCCTGCCCAAGTGGGCGTGGACGTTGTGTATAACGCCTATCTGTGGTTTACCGTGCTGGCAAATGGGCAATCAGCGAGTATAGAACGCTATGAAACGTTAGCGTTTTCCGTGTTGGTCGTGTTGGGTGTAGGGGGCGTGTGGTGGCTTATCAAGCAGTGGCGCGTGGGCTTGCTGATGCTCTTGGTGGTGGGCTTGCCCCCGTTCTTCTTGGCGGTGGTGGGCGCGGTACTCACGTTGCCTGTTACTGACCGCTATTTCTCTATTTATGCGCCTATTGCGTCGGCGGTGCTGGCGTTGGCATTGTGGGGCGTGTGGCGCATGGCGCGTCCTGTCGCTGTACTTTATGTGATGGTTTTTGTGGCGTTTGGGGGCGTGTTCTTTTATGAGCGTTGGGATGCACGCTATTTTCAGGATGAATACACCAGCCTGATGCACGCCGTTCATCATTTGGCACGCCCTGATGACCATATTTTGTTTGTGAGTGGCGAGCGTTACCCGTATGTTCATTACTATTTAGACCGCCTGAATTTACCAAACCCCACCCCGCAAACGGTGCGCGGTGTGCCTGTGGCAATTGATTTAGAGAACACGATGCCATTCTTAACGGACAGGCGCGATGCGCTGTGGCTTATTAACATAGGGCTATTCATTGGCGATAAAGACGGTAGAGCCAGCAATTGGCTAAACGACAATTATCAAACGGTGGTGAATAACTCGGTAGGCTTTGATGGCTTTGCGTGGCTGGCAAAAGAGGGCGTTGATGCACCGTTTCCAGAATCGGATGCCGTAATGCCCCCCGTGATAACGCGCCTGCGCCCCACAGACTTTGTACGCATTGGCGTACCGCGTGGGCAAACCGTCACGCTGTGGCAAGGGCAACACCGCGTTGCAGAAAGTACCCCTGACCATTGGCAATTGCTAGAGTATCCGTTTTATTCGGCGTATCCTAATGGGGAGTATGTGCTAGAAGTGCTGGGAGAACGTTACCCCGTTATGCTGTCCCATAGCCAAGATGCACCCCAAGACACCGTTGGCAATGTGAACGCTTCGTTTGGGGCATTGCGTTTAATCGGCTACCAGCTTTCAGAACGGCAACCGCGCCCCAATAGCACGCTCAACGTGCGCCTCTTTTGGGAAGCAAGCGCACGCTCTAGCCAAGAAGTGAGCGTGTTTGTGCATTTGCGCGGCGATTGGAATCCGTCTACCAGTAACCCCCTCTGGGCGCAGTATGACGGCATTCCTGCCAATACGCCCTTGCCTGCATGGTATGAGGGCTTGGTGGCGCACGATGACCGCCCATTGAGGATAGAGGGATTGCCTAGTGGCACATACACGCTGTTTGTGGGCATGTACAACCCCCAAACGGGACAGCGCATCTTGCTGGACGATGGGCGCGAGGAATTGCTACTAGAAACGTTCATTGTGCCATAGAATCTCCCACACAAACGCCAGATTCCCCCATTTGGGTGAACCCATGAAAGACAATTTGTTATATGATTAGTTCAGCTTTACTTTAATGGAAAACCCCTTGTTTAGGAGAAAACCTTTATGCTTAAAAGATGGCTTGTAGTAGCGGTATTGCTTACGATGGTGGGGGGCGTTTTTGCCCAAGAACCTGCTACCATCACCATCGAAGAGGGGGGTGTTAACCGTGTGTTTGGCACATTGCCCATCACAAACCCCAATGTAAAAGTACGCTCGGATGTACCGCTTATTTTGCTAGAAGACCAAACTGGCTTTATCCTTCGTGACCTTGAATACGCATTCCCTCCACAATCCCAAGTCGTTGGGCGTTGGGTCACGGACTTCTTTGCCGAAGGCGCAGTGGAATATGAAATTTCGCTTCCCATTGTCCCACAAGGCACGTTTAATGACGTAGATAACAATGGTGAAGAAAACACGGGCGTTCAAGTGTTCCAAGTGGCTTATTGGGATAATGTGTATGGCGATATTACGCTAGATGACCGCGAAGCCTCTGGTTGGTCGGGCGCGTATAGCTCTGTCACCACCAGCATCAATCCTGCCAGCTTGTATGAAATTACAGGCGGTAAATTGCTTATCTATGCCAGCGAAGAAGGGCAAGGCTTCCCCTCTGGTTTTGGTGAAGATGGCAAGCTATTCACCGAAGATGACGCTATCGTCATTGTGCCTGTGGGCTATAGCGTGGTAAATTTGGACGAAGAAGTCTTTACGTTTGACCGTTCTGCCAGCGTAGAAATTGGCTTGCTAGAACCCGATGGCTATGCTCCCGATAACTTTTCGGAACTTAGCTATACCGAAGCGTGGGATGCCTTCATTGAAAAAGCCAAGAATGAATATGCTTTTAATGAGTTTAAGGGTATTGACTGGGACGCGCTTAGCGCACAATTCCGCCCCGCCATTGAAGAAGCCGAAGCCAATGAAGACGCAGAAGCCTTTGGCTTGGTGCTAGCCGATTTTGCCGAAGCCATGCCTGATGGTCACATGGGCTTTGAGACCGAACAATCCAACACCGCCGAACAAGCCGCTATTGCGGGTGGGCTAGGGCTGGCGGTTCGTGAACTAAGCGATGGTACATTGCGCGCTATTTTGGTGGTAGAAGATACCCCCGCCTCTGAAGCAGGCATTGAATACGGCGCAGAAATTATCGCCGTCGACGGCTTAACGGCTGATGAAGCGATTGCCAACGCCTACACGCCCAATCGCCCCTATAGCACGCCTTCGGTAGAACGCCTAGACCTTGTACGCTTTGTAACGCGCTTTCCTTTGGGCAAAGGCACAGTGGACATCACGTTTAAGAATCCCGATAGCGAAGAAGAACAATCCGCCACCCTTAACGTAATTGGCGAGCGCACCAGCCTAAGCTTTACACGCCAATTTGTGTATGGTCAGCCTGCCTCTGTGCCTCTTGCGCCTATCACATGGAGCTTCTTGCCCGATACAGGCTATGGCTACGTGCAAGTGAACGCCTTTGAAGGCAACGTGGACTTGTTTAAGAAGCAATGGGAATTGTTCTTGCAAACCGCCAATGCCTTTGGTTCTGAAGCCATCATCATTGACATTCGTCAAAACGGTGGCGGAAGCAGTGGTATTGCTGCGTTGCTTACGTCCTACTTGATTACAGAACCGATTATTCTGGAATACAGCGAAGAATACAACAAAGACCTTGGCGCGTTCTTTAGTGACCCCGCCCAAGACCCCGAACTAGAACCCACCCGTGAACTAGGCGCACAATACACGGGTAAGGTGCTGGCACTGGTTAGCCCCGCGTGCTTTAGCGCGTGCGAGTTCTTTGCCTACTACTTGCAACAAGCTGGCATCGACATCATGGGCGTATACGGCACAAACGGGATTGCGGGTGGCTTTATTGAAACCGAAATGCCCGATGACTACTTTATCGCGCTCCCCACGTTTAGAAGCGTAGATGCAGAAGGCAACGTCATCATTGAAGGGGTAGGGATTCAGCCTAACTTGCCCATTGCCGTTACCGAAGAAAATATGTCTAGCATCGATGATTATGTGCTGGAAGAAGCCATTGCTTACATTGGCAGTGCCACCGCTGTAGAAACAATTGATGGCGGTAGCATCACAAGTGTGGGTGAAGTTTCTGGCACCATTGGCGCAGGGCAAGTGGTAGAAGTCCAGTTTAACAGTGGTGATGGCGGCGTGTTTAACTTTGTCGTTACCAGTGACGCGGGCGCATACAGCAATATCTTCGCCACCACCGGCGAACTACTGGCAGACGGCACAACCCCGACTGACCCCGGCTGGGAAGAAGTAGAATTGCCCGCTGGCTTTGAGCTGGTGTTCCGTATTGTTACCGATGGCAACGCAGGCGAAGGCACATACACTTTCGCAGCCGTTCTTTCGGAATAGACGTGATTGATTAGGGTAAAGTTGTTTCATCCCCTTTCCCCTGCCCCTTTCCCCAAAAATTGGAGAAAGGGGTTTTTTGTGCGGGTATGATGGTTTTTCGCGGGGGCGCACCCGTTGGGTTGCCTATTTAGTAGGAACACCCTTCTGGGTGTCCGATTTTCGCGTTTTTTGCACTATTTCGCCCCTTTTGGGGTCACGGCGGACGCGCAAGATGCGCGTCCCCGCCCTATTGAATGGTTATGCCCGTACCGCGCGTGATGCAATTGTGGCTATTTTGGGCTTAATCCCACTTGCGGTCATCACGCACAACACGCTCACTACCAATGGTGCCTTGTGGAACAAATTGCACTTCGTCCACGCGCAGGCGCACAGCCATCTGTGCCAATTGTTGTAATTTCTCGGCAATGCCGTCGGTGGGTACACCATCTTTTAGCTCCACGCGCACCGCGACATAATCCTTGTTTTCGGGGCGTGTGATGACCGCCTGAATGGCTGTAATGATAGGGAATTGCAGGGCTGCGCCTCTTAATTGGTTGGGGTGTAAGAACATGCCTCTTACTTTAATCGCTTCGCCACTGCGCCCAAATAAGCCCATCAAGTGTTGCTTGCCGTCTATCAATTCGGGATGCAATGCGCCCAAATCACCTGTGCCAAAGCGAATGAGTGGGTAGGCTTTGTTAAACGTGGTTGCCACAATTTCGCCCGTATTGCCCGCCTCTACTTCTTCGCCTGTTTGTGGGTCTACAATTTGGATAAACAGTGTATCCAACAATCTAAAGCCCATCATGTCATGGCGAGAATAGCCCACCATCCCCAAATCGGCTGTGCCATACGCGGACGTGGTGTTCATGCCGTATGCGCCTTCAAAGCGTTCACGTTGCGCGGGCATATAGGGTTCTGCCGAAAAGAGAGCTTTATTAAGGGGGTTGGCTTCGGCAGTGATGCCCATGCTCTCCATTTTGTCTAAAATTTGCATCAAATAGCTGGGTTGCCCCACAAAGCCATTAATGCCCAATGCCATCATCATCATAATTTGCAAGTCTGTATTGCCCGGACCAGCAGGAATAACCGTTGCGCCCACGCCACGCAAGCCCTCATCCAATAAAATGCCAGCGGGCGTAAGGTGATAGGCAAATGTATTCAGTACCCTATCGCCCGCGCCAAATCCCACATACTTAAACGGCTCTAGGACTTTTTCGGGTTCTTGGGGGGCGGGTTGTGGGTCATAGATGGGTCCCGGTGAAATGTAAATACGGGGCAGGGTGCTAGGGTCTACGGTTAAGAACCCCCCAAACGGTGGGTTCTTTTGATGAATTTCGACCAGTGCATCCTTGCTAAGCACAGGAATTTTAACGAGGTCTTGGGTGGTTTGAATGTCGTCAGGCGCAACGCCCGCATCGTCCATCAAGGCTTTAATGGCGGGGGCATTGGCGTAGGCGTGGGCAACAAGAGCCTTAACTCGCTCATCAAAATGCGTCATGCGATGTCCTTTTGAGTATTATCCAATGAGAAAAAAAGAGGGGGTCTATCCAAGCCAACGCTTGCGCCTCTTGTAGTGCTTTACTTCTTTATAGCTCTTGCGCTCACCTAATTGGTTAAGCCCAAGATAAAATTCCTTAATGTCTTCGTTTTCGCGCAGTTGGTCGGCGGGCCCATCCAGTACAATGCGTCCATTTTCCATCACATAGCCATAATCGGCAAGCGCGAGGGCGGCGCGGGCATTCTGCTCTACTACTAGCACAGACACGCCTTCACGACGATTGATGTCACGCACAATGTGAAAAATTTCTTCTACCAGCATGGGGGCAAGCCCTAGCGAGGGTTCATCAAGCATGATGAGCTTAGGGTGTCCCATTAGGGCGCGTCCGATGACGAGCATTTGCCCCTCACCACCGCTTAAATAGCCACTAGTGCGCGCGCTTAACTCTTTTAAGCGTGGGAAGTAATGAAACACGCGCTCAATGTCGGTTTTGTAGTGCCGTCCGCCTTCGTGGGTCATGCCCCCCAACCGCAAATTTTCTTCTACGGTTAAATGCCGAAAGAGGGGGCGACCTTCAATCACTTGGATTACGCCCTGCCGTACAATGTCCTCAGGCGAAAGGTTATCAATGCGCGTATTGCCCCACGTCACGTTACCGCGTGTAATTTCGCCTGCCTCACTCTTTAGCAATCCACTAATTGCCTTAAGGGTGGTAGATTTTCCTGCACCATTGGGGCCCAAAAGCGAGACAATCTTGCCGGGTTCTACGCTAAATGAGATGCCACGCAAGACCAAAATCACGCTGTTATAAATCACTTCAATATTGCTCACTTGAAGCAGTGGGCTAGTGGAGGCTTTACGAGTATCGGGTAAGGGGGCGGTTGCTTGCATCATAAGGCTTCCTTTTCAAAAAAACATTTTTTAACGGGTGCATCGGTCAAGATTTGGGGGGTGCATGGGACACCGCAAGCGATGCCCCGTACACTCATTAAGCTAATTTATTATTCGCCACCGCGAAGGTCAGGTGCAGGGGCAAATTCGGTGCGAGGTGCAAGAATGGGCACATAGATATTTGTGCCGTCTTCTTGAGGGACTTTTAGGGCATCATCGCCACTGGTGGCAACGCCAGTTAGTGTGGCATTGGCAAAGAACATTTGGGCAATACGGTTTGCACTAACAGCGCGTAATTCACCGCCAGCGAAGTCTACGGTATACAAGCCCAATGGCGAGTAAACGAGGCTTTCGATGGTTTCCTTGATGGCTGCACCGTCTACGGCATCTAGGCTACCCACACGATTAACGGTTTCTGTGTAGAGTTCAATGTAGTAATCGGCAAGTGTAACACCCAAGATGTAGGCGATGTTTTGAACGGGCAAGGTGCGTTCATTTTCGGCTGCCAATTGGCGAACCAATTGTACGCCGGGCAATTGAACTTCACTCCACCAATTGAAAGGAAGCGAGCCATAAATGCCATTGACCGCAGGTAAGCCATCGCTACCAATGCTGGTACGAGAAAGCAAGCCCACGCTGGTATCTAATGCCCAGTTTACGCCTGCCAATTTAATGTCATCTTCCAAGCCAAGGTCTACAACGGTTTTGGCAACCAATGCGGGACCAGAGGCGAGACTGTTGGTGTAAAGGATGTTTGCGCCTGCGTCAACGGCATTTAGCACTTGGGTGCTGATGTCGGTGTCGGTGGGGCGGAAGTATTGGGGTTCATCCAAAACGGTTACGCCAAGTTCGGCACAGTATTCAATAACGGTGGGGGTATAAGCAGCTTCACCAAATGCGCCACCCCAGCTTACATAACCAATAACGGGTTCTGGGAATTCCATTTCATTGGCTGCCACAAATTCGCAGAATGTGCCAAATTGGTCGGCATACAGGGGGTTGGTGGCAAAAATCCAGCCAGGTGCATCGCCGTTTTCGCCATACAAGCCTTCAACGCTGCCTGCGCTGATGATGGCAGGGATTTGGTCGGATTCTACTTGGCTACGGAGCAATTCGGCATCGCCAGAAGCATAAAGCACCACAACATCGGGCTTGGGTTCTAGCGAACGATAGAAGTCATAATGCGCTTGTGTTTGGGCAGGGTCGCCGCCAGTGTCCTTGTAGTCTTGTACCAGTTCGGCACCGCAAACGCCACCGCGTGCATTAAAGTATGCCAAGCCGTCACTCATGCCTGCTAGCAGGGGTTGGGTGATGAAAGCATAAGAACCGCTTAAATCGCCAAAGTGGTAAATGGTGACGGTTTCACCCGTTAAGTCTACGTCGCATTCACTGTGTTGAATAAAATCGGGCAGCTCTTCTTGTGCAGCCACTGGCGCAACAAGTAGGCTAACGGCGAGCGCGAAGATGGCAAAAAAGCCTAGTTTACGCATTGTAAAACCTCTCTCTATTAAACGAAACAAACGTTATTAAATTGATTAACTTCGATAGTCTGAAAGGGGACAAAGCCCCCATACCCCAACCTTAGTAGGAGTACGGACGTATCTTCCATGCAATTTTAAGGATTTCCCAGCGATACGCAATCCCTCTTGGTTCTAAAATCAAGAAGACAATCAGCGCAAGCCCAAACAGGAACGGCACAAGTGACGATTCCACATTAACGGCGGAAAGGAAGGGAAAAATTTGGGGCAACACCACTTTAAGGTTAGTGACCACGACAGGAATGATGCTCTCGTTAAGGATGATGAGAAAGCTCACCCCAAACAACGCCCCCAAAGGAAACCCTGCGCCGCCCAAAACCAACATCGCCAAGAACTCGATAGATAAGCCCAAATTGAACTTGTCTAGCGATAAAGACCCGACATCAAACGCCCACAACGCGCCCGCAATACCCGCATACAGTGAACTGATGAAGAACGCTTGTAGCTTATACGAAAAGACGTTGATGCCCAATAGCTCGGCAGCAAGGTCGTTATCTCGAATACTAATAAATGCCCGTCCTGTGCGCGTGCGAATGATGTTGCGTGCTAAAAACGACAGCATCACCGCCAACGGGATGACAATATAGAACATCGCAGACTGTGGCGCAAAGTTAATCCCCCCAATCATGGGGTCGGGCAGGTTTAACGGGCGTGAGCCATTCGTAATATCCGCCAGTGGGTAACGCAACACCCAAGGGATAATAAACTGTGCCGCTAGCGTTGCCATTGCCAAGTAAAAGCCCTTAACGCGCAACGAAGGCAAGCCAAAGAGCAAGCCCACAAACGCCGTTACAATTGCAGCTAACGGAATCACGATAAAGAAGGGTAAATCGCTCGCTCTGACAATGAGTGCCGCACTATACGCGCCCACGCCCATAAATGCCGCATGCCCCAGTGAAATTTGCCCCGTATAGCCCATCAGGATGTTTAGCCCCTGTACGGCAATGGTGTAAATGGCAATCCGAACAATTGTCCCCACCCACACCACAGGGATGATGTTTAGCCCTAGGGGGCCATCTGCGGTTAAGAGTGGCACAATCAGCAACGCCACAAACAGCGCGTTCACAATCAAACGGCTAAAGCGCGTGCGGTTGATGGCTAAATCTTGTTGATAATCGGTGTCAAACGTCCCTGCGGGACGGATATTTGATGCCATAAGATGCGCTCTCTTTCTACTTCTTAGATGCGCTCGATGCGCTTATCGCCAAACAATCCGTCAGGGCGAATGATGAGTACAATCATCAACACAACATAGGGCGCAAGTTCTGTGCCTGCTTGATTGCCAAAGAGGTAATTACCCCAGTCTTGCACCAAGCCAATAATCAGCCCGCCGACCAATGCGCCCGGAATACTCTCTAAGCCCCCCAGTAACACCGCCGGGAAGGCGTTAAACGCCACAAACGGCATATTCAAGTCTAGGTTATTCGCGCTACCCTGTAGCACGCCGGCTGTACCTGCCAAAACGGACGTAATGCCCCACGCCACCGCTAGAATTAGGCGCACGCGCAAGCCAATACTTTGGGCAAGCGGTTGGTTTTCTGCGCTGGCTCGCATGGCAAGCCCCACGTTGGTATAGCGAAAGAACAGCACAAAGCCCGCAAACGTTACCAATGCCAATATAAACGTCACCAGTAAATCGCTACGGATGACAACATTGCCCCCAATCCATTCTTCTTGGATGCGGATACTATTGGGAATCCCAAGGCTTTGTAAGCCCGTGAACACCTGTAACGGAATGGGTACGCTACCCCAAAGCAGGTTAATCACACCGCGCAACACTTCGGCAATGGCAAGCGTCATCAGCACGCTGGCAAAAATGGGCTGACCAATGAGGGGGCGAATGGTAAAGCGTTCTATTACCAAGCCCACCAGAACCGCGCCCGTAATGCCCCCCACCGCCGCCCTAAATAGGCGAAAGTCGGTGCTTTGCAACGTCATGAGTGCCGTTAGCACCACAACAGCAATTGCCCCAAAGAGCAAGTTGCGCGGGCTTCTTAGGGCTTGTGTGCCATTCATGATGAGTACCACAAACACGGTTGCCAGTGCCAATGCGCCCGCTGGCAATGCCTCGACAGAGCTATTGCTAAAGAACGTATAGAACAGCATCCCACCAAAGAGCATTAAGTAGCCGTGTGCAAAGTTAAACACGCCCGACGCTTTATTGATGATGACGATGCCCAACGCAATGAGGGCATATACGCCACCCACCAATAAGCCGGTGATGGTCGTTTGAATCATGCGGTTAAGGCGCAGTTCGGCAAGGCGTTCTTGCATTAGCAAGCCAATGAGTACCACCACTGCCAAGCCAACAAACCAGCGCACGATGTTTCGGTTGTCGTTATAAATCTGAGTGATTGCAGCCAAAATGGTTATCCTCAATCAATACAATAATTTTAGAAAGTAATTTTTGCGCCCTGCATACGGTTTCAAGCATACACGGCATCGGCTTTATTTATTCCAGAGTCACTACGTTCAAATCGGTTTCTACCACGCCCGCCCGTCCGTCACGATATTTTACTTCGGCACGCACGCGCACGCCTTTTTTATCGCCGTACATGGCTTCTAGGATTTCACCGTATTTTTGCAGTAGCGTCCGCCGAATCAGCTTGCGTGTGCGCGTTAGTTCGCCTTCATCGGCATCAAATGCCTTGTGTAGCACCACAAACTTCTTTACACGGCTAAAAGGGGGTAGTGAATCGTTCACGCGCACCACATCTTGCTTAATTAGTTCGGCAATTTCGGGCTTTTGTGATAAGTCCACCATCGTGGTAAACGAAAGCATGTGCTTCTCTGCCCACCGCGCCACATTGTCAAAATTAATGATGATGATGGCGGTTACGTATTCCATATCAAAGCCACCAATGGTCATTACATCTTGGATGTACTCGCTAAATTTGAGCCGTCCTTCAATATATTGTGGGCTAAAGCTGTGACCATTTGCCAGTTCTATCATGTCTTTTACGCGCTCAAGATAAATCAGGTGACCATCATCGCGCATATAGCCTGCGTCACCCGTGTGATACCAGCCTTCTTCGTCAATGGCTTCGCCCGTCTTTTCGGGGGCGTTAAAGTAGCCAGCAAAACGGGCTTGGGTACGGATGAGAATTTCTTGGTCTTCGGTAATTTTTAGCTCGACACCGGGAACAATCATGCCCACAGTTTCTAGCTTTACCTTGCCCGGCAGGTGAATCGTCCCCATAGTTTCTGTGCTGGCGTAAAGCTGGCGCAGTTCTACCCCAATGGCTCTAAAGAAACGGATGACATCGGGGGCAAGCATTGAACCTGCTGTAAGGACATTTTTGGCGCGTGTTAGCCCAATTTTATCCCGAAGAGGTTCAAACACCGCAAATTCACCCAGCCAACGCAACGCCTTTAGGTGTAACGGAATTGGCTTGCCCTCGTCCTCCAGGTCAATAATTTGGTAGGCGATGGGCATAAACCAATCATAGAGTTTGCGGTTAATCCAAATGCTATCGTGGACTCTAAAGCGAATGGTGCTGGCGAGGTTTTCCCAGACCCGTGTAGGAAACAGCAAGCCCACTGGCGCAATCTCGCGCAAGTCAGTAGGGACGGTGGCGGTACTTTCGGGAAAGTTAATCGTCATGCCCACGCAACAATGGGGCGTAAAGCCAAAGGCTTGTTCGGTTTGCCACGCCATCGGGCTAAACGACAGCCAATTGTCATTTTCACCCACAGGCACATAATCTGCGTTCATGGCAAATCCGTATGCCAATTGCCAATTGGTAATCATGGCAAACTTGGGTAGGCTAGTTGTGCCACTGGTCATGGACAAAATCACCGTGTCATCGGGTCGGGTGGTCTTAATTTGGTTTTCAAAATAATTCGGGTGCGTTTTGCCATACTCCACGCCTAAGGCTTCAATTTCGGCATAGCTCGCTAACCACTCATCGTCATAGCCCCACATGCCCTTATCATCCCAATAAATCACACGGCGCACATTAGGGATTTTATCCCGAATTTCTAGGGCTTTGTCCACTTGTTCTTGGTCGTGTGCCACTAAGAAGGTTGCACCTGTGGCGGTTACGGCATATACAAGGTCGGGGTTAGGGAGGGCATCACTAAAGATACAAATGCTTTTGGCATGACAGCTATGCGCCGCCAATTGTGACCAGTACATTTCGGGGTCGTTCTCGCCCACAATCGCTACGGCTTCGCCGTCCTGCAAGCCCAGACTTACCAAGCCCATAGCAAAGTTAGAAACATGTTCATACACTTCTTTCCAGTTGTATTCAATCCAAATGCCATAGCGTTTTTTACGCATGGCGGTTTTCTTGCCCAGCTTCTTTACATTTGCCAGCCAAGACTTTGGCAGGGTGTTAAGGCTGTCATCGGGCATCGGGATGTTTTTCTCAAAGGATGACGTATAAATCTTGCCGTCCTTTGTGGGGCGATAGTTGACCTGTGGTTGTGGATTTGCAATGACCATGCGTTAGCCCTCCCCTTGTCCCAAATAGGCTTTGATGACGGTATCGTTTTGGCGAATTTCATCGGGTGTGCCTTCGCCAATTTTTTGACCAAAGTCAAGGACAACAATGCGGTGTGAAATATCCATCACCAGCCCTATGTCATGCTCGATAATCATAATAGTGGTTTTTTGTTGCTCATGAATATCAAGGATAAAGCGTGCCATATCCTCTTTTTCTTCCACGTTCATGCCTGCCATCGGTTCATCTAATAGCAGGAGTGACGGCTCTAAGCACAGCGCACGCCCCAGTTCTACGCGCTTACGCAAGCCATAGCTTAGCGCACCCACGCGGGCTTTGCGGATGCTTTCCATCTCTAAAAATTCAATAATTTCTTCTACACGCTTGCGATGCACAATTTCTTCGCGTTGGGCTGCCCCATAAAAAATTGCCCCTGTTAGCATATTGCTGGTGGTCATGTGAATATGACGTGCTGCCATCAGGTTATCAAGCACAGTGGCGTTGGTATAAAGGGCGATATTCTGGAACGTACGAGAAATGCCAAGTATGGCGCGTTTGTGGGCGGGCATCCCATTGATGAGCTTGCCATCAAGGTAAATGTTACCCTCTTGGGGGTGATAGAAGCCGTTAATGCTATTTGTGAGGCTGGTTTTTCCTGCGCCATTGGGTCCAATAAGCGCGTGGATTGTGCCTTCCTCAATGTCGAAGCTCACGTCATTAAGGGCTTTAATACCCCCAAAACGCAGAGAGATGTTCTCTAGGCGGAGTTTGACCGTCATAAAAACAATTGTCCTATCTCAAAAAACACTAATTCACAAAATTTATTCAAACGCCCATTTAATTATTTTTGTTAGGGCAAAGCACCACTGTATTTCTCAGTGCCTCTTTTAAGATAGCGCATAACTCGCCTTCATGCAAGTTAATTTGTGATTAGTGCATTAACGGGTTTCTGCCCGTCCGAAAAATACTGTGATACACCCAAAAAATCGAATATTAGGGCATGAATTATCATGCCCATACTGTGTTTGGCAGAGGGCGCAGGGCGGGTGTCTAGTGCGCCTCTATCCACCCCACAATGTCATTAAGCACTGTTTCGCGCTCTACTTCGTTAATGAGTTCGTGGCGCAAATTTGGATACGTTTTTAGCGTTTTGTCGGTGGAACTTGCCACGTTGTAAATGGCGTGTGCGCCACTAATGGGCGTGAGTTTGTCGTCCTCACCATGAATCACCAACAAAGGCAACGTGAGGGCTTTAGCCTCTTGCCGTAGTTTGCGCCCCACTTCTACCATTTGTGATGCTATTCCTAAGCGCATCTTGCCTCTGTCGTTAAGGGGGTCGCTATCGTATTTTGCCAGCATGTCGGGGTCTTTCGTCAATGCGCTGGCGGGCAATGAGGATAGTGCGCGTATTTTTGGGATAAAGCCCGCCAATAATTTGCCCACATTCACCATCAAAGGTGTAGAGCCATCTTCGGCGTTGGTGGCTGTGCCAGATAACACAAGGGCTTTAACGTCGGCTTGGTAGCGTAGCGTAAACAAGAGCGCAATCAATGACCCCATACTATGCCCAAACACATACACAGGGATATTGGGGAAGGTCTTTTGGGCAATGTTATACAGCAAGCGCAAATCTTCTACGGGTTCATCAAAGGTGCCAAAATGCGCGCGCTCGCCTTCACTTTTGCCATGTCCGCGATGGTCGGGCGCAACCACCGCACACCCCGCATCCACCAATCGCTCGGCAAGGTGGGCATAGCGCCCTGCGTGTTCGCCATAGCCATGCGCTATAAAGACAAGCCTTGAGGGTTCTTCTTTGCCTGTCCATTGGTAATAACTAATTTTTTGTTGGCGTGCATTGGTAAAAGAATCGATTCTCTCGTGCATCATAACACTCCTTTTATCTATTCAAAGCTGATGGGAACGTCTAGCCGTAGCCATGTTTTGCCCACCTTAAACAACGTGCCGGGGCGCAAAGAAACGCGCTCCATAATGGGGGTGGATTCTTTTTCAACAAATGTGCCGTTACGGCTGCCCCCATCTTCTAACCAAAAGTGTAAGTAATACGGCAAGGACGTACTGTCGGAGAGGGTGGCGGGATGTGCCGAACACACCAATGAGGCATGGTCACGGGACACCTGATTATCATGCCCAAGATGCACATCACTATTGGCACGCCTGCCAATAGCAATCACGCGCTGTTTCCCCACGTCGGGTTGCTCGAAAGTTAAAATTTTGCCGTCCAGTGCGCCACTCATAAATGTAATGGAAATGTCGCCCCGTCGCTTCTTTTTGGGGTCGGAAGGTTTTTTCATTCGCCTAGCTCCTTTAGGATGATGGCTGAACGCTCTTTAGACGGTGCGTGATGGGGGTCTATGGCAAGGGCGCGTAGAATGGCTTCCCTTGCTTCTGTAAAGCGTTTTAGTTTCATAAATGCTTCTGCATAATTGTACCAAAACCACACATCACTATCATCATGTTTTAGGGCAGTTTGATAGGCTTCAAGGGCTTCGGTGTAGCGTTTAAGGGATACCAAGCACAGCCCGCGCCCATTCCACGCCCACGCATACACGCCATCCAACTCTATCGCGTGGTTATAGCTTTCTAGGGCTTGTTCGTGTTGCCCTAAACGGCGCAGCACTTGCCCGCGCCTTGCCCAAACATTAACGTTCTTGGGGGCAATTTGAACGGCTTTTTCGATGGCACTTAGGGCATCATCACGCCGCCCTGCATCCAGCAAGCACGCCATCAGGTTGATGAGATACATCACCATTTTGGGTTCTAGGGCAATGGCTTGTTCAAACGCATCAAGGGCTTCGTCATAGCGTCCTAGCTCTCTTAGCGTTAGCCCTTTGCCGTTCCACGCCCACGCAAAATCGGGTTTAAGGGCAATCGACTTCTCATAAGCCACCAGAGCATCTTCGTATTGGTTAATGCTTCGTAGGGCTTGCCCCAGTTTAGACCAGCTATCGGTATGATTGGGGTTCATATCCAAGCCTTCTTCAAGGGCTTCAATGGCTTGCTGATATAGCCCACTGCCTAGCAATTCATCGGCGTAGTTATACCACGCCCACACATCAGCATTATCTAAAAGCACGGCTTGCTTAAAGCAAAAGAGGGCTTCATCATTGCGGTTTAGCATGGATAACGTTAGTCCACGCCCACTCCATCCCCAGCCGTATTGGGGGTCTAGTTCTACGGCGCGAGTGTAACTAATCAACGCCTCGTCTAAACGCCCTAGCTTACGCAAAATTTGCCCATGCTTTGCCCACATCACATGGCTTCGATGTGTCAACATGAGGGCGCGCTCTATAACACTTAGCGCGGTGTCTAGGCGGTCAAGCAAAAAGAGCATCTCTGCTTGCTTATAGAGATAAATATAGCGTTCGTGGTCATTGCGATAGGCATTTTCAAACGCCACCAACGCCTTGCTATACTCCCCAATTGCCTCATAAACTAAGCCTTGTTCGTTCCACGCCCACACATAAAAAGGGTCTTCTTCAAGGGCTTTGCTAATGGCATCAAGGGCTTCGGGGTACTCGCGCTTTTGCCGTAGCACACTCCCAATTAGGGCGTGGCTTCGGGTGTGTTTGGGGTTAAGCGCAAGAGCGTTTTGCAAGCAAGGCAACGCGCCGTTAAGGTCATCTAGCAAGAAAAGCGCGTTACCCTGATTATACCAATACCACTCACGGTCAGGATTAAGGGTGGTGGCTTGTTTATAGCACTCATACGCCTCTTGATAGCGTCCTTGTTGCTCTAGCACAATGCCCTTACCGTTAATTGCCCAATCAAATTCGAGGTCTAGCCCAATGGCTTTTTCATACGCTTCTAGGGCGGGCGATAGTTGGTCTAGGTAGCGGTACACTTGCCCCAGCTTGCCCCACGAGCGACTATGGCTGGTATCAACACGGGTGGCTTCTCGGGCGGGCTGTAGGGCATCCCGATAGCGTCCCATGCTGACGAGCGTTTCTGTCAGGTTGTACCAATGCCACACAATTTCGGGTTGGTGGCGTGTGGCACGCTTAAACGCAATTACCGCGTCTTCTAGCCGTCCTAGTATCTTTAGCGATAGCCCACAACCGTTATATGCCCACGCATAGCCCGCCTGTAAGTTAATGGCGGTTTCATACGACAACACAGAGGCTTCGTATTGCCCCGTAATGCGGTAAATTTGCCCCAGCTTGGCGTGGCTGTTGGGATGACGTGCGTCAATATCTAGCGCGTGCTTTATCATAAGGATGGCTTCTTCGTTACGCCCTAGCTTATGAAGCATGTCGCCACGATTATACCAATACCACACATCAAAATCGTTCAGTTGGGTGGCATTTTCAAACGCCATTAACGCCTCATCAGAGTGGTTAAGGCGGTCTAAGACAATGCCTTTGCCGTTCCATGCCCACGCATAATGAGGCTGTAATTCTAGTGAGCGTTCATAGCACAACAATGATTCTTTTAAGCGATTCAGTAGGCGTAAGGTACGCGCTTTTCTTGCCCACGCCCACGCATTATCCTCTTTGAGGGCAATGGCTTGGTCATACGCACGCAACGCCTCATCAAAACGTCCTAGTTCAGTTAAGCTATAGCCCTTGTCTATTAGTTCACGGGCTTCTAGGGCAGTGCCACTGCTGGCAAGCGTGGGGAGTTCGCCCACCTGTGCCATATAAATATCCGAAAGCGCACTGACTATTTCTTGCCACGTTTGGGGGCGTTTGTCGGTTGTTTTTTCTAGGCAACGGAGTACCAGTGCCATTAAATCGTCATAAATGCGTTTTTCCGCGTCGGGGGGGAAGGTGGGTATGATGTTAAGGTGGGCATATCGCCATTCCAGCACGCCCTTTGCGGTAAAGGGTAGTTTGCCTACCAACATTTCATAAAGCACCACGCCAAAAGAGTAAATGTCGGCACGACAGTCAACATCGCGAGAGGTGAACTGTTCGGGGGACATATAAGGGGGCGTGCCAACAAAAGCATGGGCTTTCGTTAGGCGATAATCGTCGTCGGGGTCATCATCGTCGTGCAGGTCGGCTAAAAAGACCGACTTGCCATCGGCATCCACCGCCCGCACCAAGCCAAAATCGGTTACTTTGGCAATGCCATCATGTGTCACCAAGATATTGCCCGGCTTAAGGTCACGATGTACCAGCGTGCTAATTTTGCTAACGGCGTGTTGCATCCCTAACGCAATGTGAATGCCAAACAGCACCGATTGCGCCAATGTGAGCCGATTGTGGTCAATCCAGCTTCGCAGGTCGGCACCGCTGCCTTCCATCCCACTAATGTGTTCTAGGATGATGTGCGGGCGGTTGACGATATTACGTACCAAACGCGCTTGCACAATGTGCGTGTGCTTTTCCATCTCAATCCACGTATACGCCTCTTGTTCAAAGCGGGCAACGGCGCGTTCATTTTCTAGGAATTTGCGCTGAAAGCACTTAATGGCAACCGCTTCGTGTTGTTCATGGTCATAGCACAAGTAAACAATGCCCATGCCCCCTAGCTTAATGTCTGCCACTTCATAGCGTCCATCCATCCGCTCGCCCACCGCAAAATCGGTGGTTTGCGTTGCCTTTGATACCGATATCGCCGACGCGCCATAACTGCTTGCCGAGTGTGACGCATTATCATTTGGCGTGGGGTCGTCATCATTTTGGCTATCTAGCGCAGAGAACGCGCTTTCTTGCGTTTCTTCGGGGGCGGGGCGGATAGAAATGCCCGTTTCGGTTAGATACTCGCTAGAAAAGTCATCTGTGTTATTGGCGCGTGTGGCAGACGCATCTTCGGTGAGGATGCGATAGGTGGGCGCAGAATTAGGGCGTTTAAGGGGTGAGTCGCCTTCTTCTGTTCCAACGCCATTCGTCCCTGCGTCTTGGCTTGCTATCATGGTTTCGTCTTCTGCAGAGGGCGTAAATGAGCGCGGTTGACGGCTGTATAACGCCAAAATGCGCGTTACTAAGGTTAGGCTGGCGGGGAGTTTGGGCAAGTTTTCGTCATTGTCATCGGCAATTGCCCACAGCACCACCGCCAAATTGCGCTGTGTGGGAAAAGCATCCACTACCTCAATGAGCCACCCTAAGAACGTATCAAGGGCGCGGGTGGAAAGCGTGCGATTAACGGTGTGCTGTGCCAGTAAAGCCGCCCTTTGATAGGCGATGAGCGTTTTGCCCACATAAAAAACCCGCAGGCGGTTATCTGGGCTAATGGCACGCTCCGCACACAAATCACCCAAGTAAAACGCATAGTCTGCTGCAATTTCTTGGGTGGCACGTAACGCCAGCTTGCCTAACTCGCTAATGTCGGGGTTGGGGTCGGTGGCGAAGGGGTCGGTTTTATCACCCTCATTGCGCCTTCTTAGCCAGCTTCGGCGTTCATCTGAGGTTAGAGATGGGGGCTTGCGCCCCGTTTGTGGGGGTTTCATGATAGACATTATACGCTCTCAAATGTTATGGCATCGCCTTCACGGATGGCGCGGATGGTTGTGCCTTTGGCAAATGTTTCTGCTAACAACCAATGGCTAAGTGGGCGTGTGAGTAGGCGTTCTACGGCACGCTTTAGCGGTCTTGCCCCATTTACGGGGTCATAGCCGTTTTGCAATACCACGTCTTGCGCTTCTGGCGTTAGCTCTAGCATCATACCCTGTTTGGTCAGGCGCAGGCGCAAATCACGCAATTGTAGGTCTAAAATTTGGCTCATAACAACACGGCTTAAAGAACGGAACGTCACCACCTCATCAAGGCGATTCAAAAATTCAGGACGAAAGAACTGCCGAAGGTGCGGTGAGTAATCTAGCTCAACGCCGTTTTCTGTTCCACCAAAGCCCAAAACTTTCGCACTTTCCTTTGTGCCAATGTTGCTGGTCATAATAAAGACCGCGTGGCGTGCGTCTACGTGCCGTCCGTGGGCATCTGATAAACGCCCCTCATCAAAAATCTGCAAGAACAAATCAAACACTTCGGGCGCGGCTTTTTCTACTTCGTCCATCAGTACCACACTATACGGGCGACGACGCAAGCCATCTGTGAGTTGCCCACCCTTATTCGCCTCTTTATAGCCGGGGGGTGATCCAATGAGCCGCGATACCGTATGTGCATCGTGGAACTCGGACATATCTAAGCGCAACATGGCATCTTCACTGCCAAAGAGGAACTCGGCGAGGGCGCGAGCAAGCTCTGTTTTGCCCACACCACTGGGGCCCAAAAACAAGAAAACACCAATGGGGCGGTTGGGGTCATTTAAGCCCGCGCGCGCTGTTTTGATAGTATCTGCCACAATGCGGACGGCGTGTTCTTGCCCCAGCACTCTTGCCCTTAGCGCATCGTTAAGCGTGGCAAGTCGCCGTTTTTCGTCTACGGTGAGTTCCGTAATGGGGATGCCCGTCCATTCGGCTAAAACCGCGACCACATCTGTGGCTAAAACTTCGTTGACGGTTTCTTCGGCATCAGGATGAATGGTGCGAATCGTCACCCGTGTGCAGGCTTCGTCTAGTAAGTCCAGTGCTTTGTCGGGCAGGCGTTTATCGGGCATATAGCGGATGGAAAGCTGGACTGCTGCTTCTACTGTGTTTTGCCCAATAAGAACGGTGTGATGCTTTTCTAGGCGTTCCCGTTGGTTCATCAAAATCTTGATGGTATCGACTTCGCTAGGTTCTTCTACGTCAATAGTACGGAAACGGCGGGCTAGTGCAGGGTCAGAGGCAATCGCTCGGCGGTATTCTTCGTGGGTGGTTGCGCCAATGCAATTAATTTCACCGCGTGCGAGGGCGGGCTTTAAGATGTTCGCTGCGTCTAGGTTACTGTCAATCGTGTCGCCTGCGCCCACAATGGTATGAATTTCGTCAATAAACAGCACCACATTCGCTGCGCGTTTAATTTCTTCAATAATCCCAATCAGGCGTTCCTCAAATTGCCCTCTTAGGCTGGTGCCTGCCACCAATGTGCCAATTTCAATTTGCACAATGCGCTTATTCAAAAGGGGTTTAGGCGCGGTTTGTTGGGTAATGGCATATGCTAACCCTTCAACAATGGCTGTTTTGCCCACGCCGGCATCGCCCAGCAGTAATGGATTGTTCTTTTTACTGCGTGCCAGCGTCCGCGCTAGGGTGCGAATTTCACGGTCACGGGCAATGGCGGGTGCAAGCCTGCCTTCACGCGCTTGTTCGGTTAGGTCGCGCCCGTAGCGGTCAAGCAGGGGGGTATTGACAGAACCATCGCTACTACGGCTGGGGGGTAATGAAAAATTAAAATCATCGCTATCTAGTAAAAAGTCAACCACACTGCTATCAAGGTCATCATCGTCCCAATGGTCGCTGTCAAAATTAGGGCTTTCTTGGATGGGCGCAAGCATCCCTAAATCTTGTTCACTAATGAGCTGTTGTAGCCAACGATTGACATCGAAGCCCATATCTGATAATTTGCGAACTGGCACATTTTCGCCCTCTTGCAGCAATGCCATTAGGAACTGATACTCATTCACTTGCCCATCTTGCGTATCTGCCAGAAAAATAGCTAATGACATCACCATGACACTACGGGGTGTAAGGGGCAACACATCACCCAGCAGGTCATCAGACATGCCCACTTCTCGCCGAATGGCTTGGCGCACTTCACGCGGATTTAAGCCTGCACGCTTTAGCAGCTGGCAAGTGGGACTGTTGTCATCCCGTGTGGTTGCAATAAAAATATGTTCCGTTCCGATGTAATTATGCCCTAGCCGAGAGGCTTCTTCGGCAGCTTTTGTTAGCAAAACGCTACATCTCTCACGGATTTCTTTTTCGGGAATATCGGGTGAATGACTCAAGCGAACACTCTCTTTTTTCTGTGTGAACTCATTACAACGCAAAGTATAACGCAAGTTGGGTGCTTTGCACCAAACCAATTGTTTTTTTTACGACTTTGGTAGGATAATTGGGTCTATTTGCGTTACTTCGCGTTATAATATGGGGCTGTCAAACCAGTGTGTAGCGTGTATCATAAAGACGCGCTACAATCAGGACTTTCATAATCATAAACGCACGCGGATAAGTGAGCATGTCTTCAACAGACCCCATCATTGGCAAACGACTAGGAGATTACGCTATCCAAGACCTGTTAGGTACAGGCGGGATGGCGCGTGTTTATCGTGGTTACGATGAACGCTTAGACCGTCATGCGGCGGTTAAGGTAATAGAACCTCATCTTATCGCCAGTGCCGATGAGCCTGAGTATCGAGAACGCTTCTTAAGAGAAGCCCGCGCCATTGCCCGCTTAAGCCACCCCAACATTGTCGGGGTGTACCAGTTTGGGCAATTAGATAACATGTACTACATTGCGATGGAATACATCGAGGGCGATAACCTACGCGAAATGCTAAAGGCACGCCTAAAACAAAGTGAGCTAATGCCCGTTAAACAGGTGCTTAGCCTGTTGGGTGATATTGCCAGTTCCTTAGATTACGCCCATGAACGGGGCATTATTCATCGTGACGTTAAACCCTCTAATATCATCGTCACCAACAACAAGGGCGGTGTACTCACGGACTTTGGGCTGGCGTTAAACGCCGTTGAAGGCACCATTGGCAATACCTTTGGGAGCGTGCATTACATCGCCCCCGAACAAGCCATTTCTTCTGCCCAAGCTGTGCCTCAAAGTGACCAATACTCTATGGGCATTGTGGCGTATGAAATGCTAACAGGGCGTGTGCCGTTCGATGATGCTAGTGCCATGAGCGTTGCGCTAAAGCACATCAGCGATTTGCCCCCCTCATTGTCACTCATTAACCCTGTTGTGTCAGCTGCCGTAGAAGCGGTGGTCTTGCGGGCTTTAGATAAAGACCACACCAAACGCTATTCTAATTGTCGCGCGTTTGTTTCGGCATTAGAGTCGGCTTTTAATGAGGACGGTGATATTTCGTCTAAACCACGAAACCTTAATGTGGCATTGCCTGCGCCCGCCCCTAGCCTAGACCTAGAATCACCCACACTAACAGACGCAAAACGCGCCTACAATGAAATGAAGACGGCTATCCAAGCCCGTGAAGGCACACAAGCCAGCCCCCTTGTAATGGGCGGTAGAAACGGCGTTTGGATTTTAGTGGCTGTCTTGGTGTTTGCGCTCATTGTGGGGTCATTCTTGTTTGCGCAAGCCACATCTGTAAATGCGGATGCCACCGCCACCGCCCAAACGATTGCCCTGAATGCTAATGAACGACAAACAGCGATTGCCGCCACAGTGGACGCAGAATTTAACGCCACCAACTTGGCACAAGCTGCTCTAACAATTCAGGCAGCGACCAACCGCGCCATTGACCGCCAAACAAGCACCGCAGAAGCAGAGCTTTTGGCAACCAATGTTTCTGACAACGCCACGCAAACCGCCGAAGCGATTCCAACGGAAACAAGCACGCCTACCGAAACACCTGTACCCACCGAAACCAATACACCCACAGAAACACCCGTTCTAACGGACACAGCAACGCGCCGCCCTTCTAGCACGCCTCGCGTGACAACGACACCTAGCACTAGCGCACAAGTCGTTGATGTGACCGGAGAACCGACAGAAATAGTGACTGAAGAAGCTACTGAAGAAGAAACCAACGTTGCCAGCGTAGAAGCTACTGAAGAAGAAACCGACGTTGCCAGCGTAGAAGCTACACCCACAAACACCGCCACACGCCGTCCCAGCAACACGCCCACCAGCACCAATACACGCCGTCCCAGCAACACGCCCACCAGCACCAATACACCAACGCCAACGAATACCGCAACTAGCACCAAGACCCCCACACCAACCGACACACCAACGAAAACCAACACCCCCACGCCAACATTTACGCCATCGCCTACGCCCACCCCTGACCTTGTGTTAGAAGAAGGGGAAAGCGAAGCCTTAGTGTTGCGTTATGACGGGCGCACAATGGTTCTCATTAACCTAAGTAGCGAAACACAACCCGTAGACCTGCTACAGTTTACGCTCTTTGTGCCTAATGAAGCCGGTGATGGCTTTGTGGCTACGAACCAATTCTTCCGCGCTACAGAGTGGGGCAATGTGTCTAATGGGCTAGGCGGTGGTGGACGTTGCTTGCAATTGTGGACAACCAACTATAGTAATTTGCCTTCCACAGAAGAAATTGCCGAAGCCTGTTCGTCACGGTCATTCTTCCGCCAAACCACCCGTCCTTTCTGGATTAGTGAGTTGCCAGGCGCGTACTTTGAGGTAAAGCGTGGGGCGCGTGATGTCATTGCCACTTGTCCCGCCAATGTACCCGATACCTTTGATGAGCTACGCTGTGCTTTTGTCCCTGGCAGATAGCAAAAAGGGGCTGATATGACAGATACGCCAAAATCATTGGCTCTTGTGGGCATGCCGGGTAGTGGAAAAACGGTCTGCGCCCTTCACCTAGAAGCGCGTGGGCTGTTTCAGTTTCGCTTTGGTAGCATCATCGTGGACGAAGTGGCGCGACGTGGCTTGCCCATTAATCCCGAAAATGAGCGCGTGGTGCGTGAAGAATTTCGCGCCCAAGATGGCATGGATGCCATTGCCAAGCGTGCGCTACCCTTGCTTAAAAACGCGCTTGCTCGCCAATCACGTATTGTCATTGATGGCTTGTATAGCTTTAGTGAGTATAAAACGCTTCGCACAGAGCTAGGCGCAGAGATGATTGTGGTGGCAATTGTGGCAGAACGCGCCTTGCGTTATCACCGCCTAAACACGCGCCCCGAACGCCCCCTGACCCACGAAGAAGCCGAACAACGCGATTGGCTAGAAATCGAGCGCATCGAAAAGGGCGGTTCTATTGCCATTGCCGATTACACACTCCTCAATAACGACACACAGGACGCGCTCCTTGCGTCTTTAGATGCCCTCTTGGAACGCATTGGGTTTTAGCCCGATGAAGCGACCTCTTCTGATTGCCTTACTTGGGGCATTTTTCCTTACGATAATCACTTTTGCCCAAACACGCCCCCTCACTTTTAACGGAGAGGTGGCGTTTGGGCGTGGTAACGTGGTGGGTGAAGGCAATCTTTCGCTGGCAGATGACGGGTTTTCTGCCACCTTAGACGCGCTGTTTACGTTGCCTAATGCCAATTTGTCGCTGGATTATGCGTTTTCGGGGGTGCTGGGCGTGCGCCACATTGCCGATGCCCAAGACCGCCCGCTTGTGCTGGGGCGCGACAATGACACGCCGACCTTCCTCACGTATACCGATGATGAAGGGTTGCCTGTGCTAGGCGTGTTGCCGTATGAAGCCCTCATTGCAACTGCCTCACCCCAATCACCCATAGCCAACCCAGAAGCCCTCGAACTTGCCGTATCACTGACATTTGCGCCTAGTAACATAGACGTATTGGGTTTGACGGATGGCGTGTATGCGCTGTACGTGCTAGGTGAAGCTCGCGTGGGCGATAGCACACCTTTTGATTGGTACGCGAACATCGTCTTTGGGGCATCCGATGATGGCTTAACCCCCACGCCTAACGAAAGCCAACGTGCCTTCTTTGTACAAGGGGTGACCGTGCGCGTGCATGATGGGCAAGCCTCTCTATCCGATGGAGCATTAGGCGACTATCGCCTAGAAGGGGGCGCGTGGTGGACACAAGATGACACCGAAGCCCGCGCCGAGATTACTTTGCCCAAAATTGACACACCCGAAACTGCCTTTATTCCGACAGGTGCAATGGCGTATGGGCAACGGGGCGTTGTGGGCTATACTCGCCATCCCCAAACCTACTTTAACACGGCAAACTACCCGTTTGATGCACCCGATACCCTCAACTCCCAAACGTTGCGCGTTCACTTGCCATTTTTATCGGCGGATACGCTCTTTGCGCCCACCAACGCCCTTATCGACTTGTCATTAACGTATTGGGACGAAGCCACGCCCCTTTTTACATTGCCCAAAGATGTGCTGTATCCTGCGAGTGTGGCGGATGTGCGCGTGTATAACGCCCAAAACACGCTTATTAAGCGCGTGCTAGTGGGGGGGCAAGCCCTAAACGATGACGCACACCTTAACCTTAGCGCGTTTGCTGTGGGCGATAAACTCACTGTAAGGGGTTATGTACTAGGTGAAGAAATTTATGCCTATAGCGCACAAATTGAAGTGATTGACGGCGAACACGCCCAAGTGTTATCAAACACCGCACGGGGCTTTACGCTGTATGATGGCACAGGCTTGGCGGTGTATAGCCTGCCCAATCCATCTGTGTATCCCGTCTACACGCCTAGTACAATTTTACTATCGCCACGCGGACGGCTGATTGTTAGCAATCCTTTGCTGGATAGCGTGAGCCTGATTACACCCTCCACGGCAACATTGGATGCTGAATATAGCACAGGCGAAACACCCTATTTTGTCGCGTTGTCGGATGGGGTGATTGTAACAGCAAATCGGGGCGATAACACGCTATCGCTGGTGGATGTTGCGCTCCCTAACCCCGAAGTGGAAACGCGCCCCGCCCCTTTTCTGCCAATGGGCATGACGCTTAGGGACGCAACAAGCCTGCTTTTATGGGGGCAACAAGTGGCGTTTGCGCCTGTTTCGCTAGAAAACGAAACTACGCTTGCCCCTAGATTTGCAGTAGATGCGCCCGTAAACGCGCTGGCGGTTTGGGGGGATGTGGCGTATCTCCTTAGTGATAGAGGGCTATCGCTGGTTTATTTGCCCACGTCCGCACAAATTACAGAGCAAGCCTATTTGCCATCAGGAGGGCAATACCACGCCTTAGCCATTGATGCCAATCGCGCCCGTTTATACGTGGTGGCAAGCGTTGTTTTGCTTAACGCGCCCCTTGATATACGCTATCAGCCTTATTTGCTGGTAATAGACCTTAAAACGTTGGGTTTGCTGGATGCGATGCCGTTGGATACGCTGTCACGCGCGGGGCATTTGCCTTCAGCGATTGCGCTTAATCCGCAACGCACGCACCTTTACATCGTGTTTAGTGCCAGCGAAAGCGTGATGGTGTTTAACCTACAAACGCGGTCGGCGGATGATTTCTTTGCCAGCGATGCCAACCCCATTGGCATTGCGTTTAACCGTGATGGCACGCGGGTTTTTGTGCATAATGGCGCATCACACACGCTCACAGTGCGGGATACGCGTTTCTTTGGGCTAGTGGATACGATACCCACAACATCCCAAACCCTGCCTGCGGACGTGCAAAAGGGCGCAACCCTGTTTTATAGCGCAGAGGACAGCCGTTTAGCGTGGAACAATAGCATTTCTTGTGCCACTTGCCATCAAAACACCCCTAACCCCACGCTTTTAGCGAGTGCGCTAAACGACCACATCCGCACGCAACAAGGGGGCGATGGGCTAGATGCCATAGACACACAAGCCCTGATTGCGTTCATGCAATCGCATTTTTCGCCGTAGGCAACTTAAAGTTTAACCCTTGAAAACTTTTCGCCATATCAGGTATATTATAGATGGTGGTCTGTTTTATTAGGATTGGGGCGCGTGAATGTCAACAGATGCAATGCGTGAATACTTGGCAGAAGCGTATCGCTTGGCGTACTACCAAGTTAATGACCCCTATATTAGCACGTCTGCGTTAGCCGACGCGAAGGGGGTTTCTGCGCCTGCGGTAACGCGCATGGTGCAACGCCTGCGCGAGAGTGGCTATTTAGAACATGAACCCTATAAGGGCATTCGGCTTACCCCACAGGGCGAGCGTGAAGCCTTACTAGAAATTCGTAAGCATCGCTTAGTGGAGCGTTTTTTGGTGGATGTGATGGGCTTTGGTTGGCATGAAGTGCATGACCACGCCGATGACTTTGGCGCAAATGCTAGCGAAATGTTGGTAGAGCGCATGAATATTTTGTCGGGCAAGCCGCGCCGTTGCCCACATGGTGAGCCTATTCCCGCGTTGGATGGCAAAATGCCCCGCGTGATTGATTATCCCCTTAATGATGTGGCGGTGGGGCAAGAGTACCTCATTAGCCGCGCCAATACGCACGATAGCGACAAACTGCGCTATTTAGATGCGATGGGCTTAAAGCCGAGTATGCGTATGGTTTTGGTAGAGCGTGCGCCGTTTCATGGGCCCCTTCAGGTGCGCGCGGGGGATGCGCTTCACTTTATTGGTTATGAACTGGCGGAAGTGTTGCGGGTGTGTAACGAACAAGAATTTGAAATGGCATAAGGGGCAAACACCCCTTTTTTTGTGGTTATTCCC
>DAOTTQ010000012.1:0-26254 GCA_034437555.1 Anaerolineae bacterium
TTCGAGTTGACCACTTAAATCGTCTTGTGCGAAGCCAATGCTAGTAAAAAGAAGTGAAAGCACGGCAACAACAGCAATCAAGGAACGCTTAACCATAACAAAATCTCCTTAAAAACTAAGAAATTTTAAGAGTCGCCCATATGCGCTCTTCTACACTTTAGGTCATCATCACAAAGAGCGAGATGCCACCAAATTTTCGCCATCATCACGCCTTAGAATAAACGATACAACGCTATTTTAACGCGCTTCTAAAAAACTTACCACCATCGGCTTACACTTCGTTTACATCTGCGTGAGGTTTTAGAAACACATTGCCCTTATAATAATCTTCATCAAACCACTTCAACCAAAGGAAACCCGGCATGACGACCCTCATTCCACCCCACAATAACGCCCTAGATAATGACGATGAACCCGTTGGGCGTGTCCTTAGCAGGCGCGAGATTTTACGCCTTTTAGGGGGCGCAAGCGTCATGCTAATGAGCGGCTGCACCATCGACCAGTTTCTAGGGGGGGCATCGCCGTCATCGGGGGCATTAGGTGCGCCCACCTTGCCCTCTTGTATTGTGCGCCCAGAAATGATGGAAGGTCCTTACTTTGTAGAGAATAGGGTCAATCGCTCGGATATTCGCACAGAACCCTCTACCGGTATTATGCGTGAAGGGGCGCGGTTGCGTCTTGTCGTTTTGGTGTCTGATGTTAGCGAACAAACTTGCAAACCCTTACAGGGCGCACAAGTAGACCTTTGGCATTGTGACGCGCTTGGCGTGTATTCGGGGGTAACAGACCGCTCTTTTAGTACCGTTAATGAGCAATGGTTACGGGGCTACCAGCTTACTGATGCAGGGGGCAAAGCCGAATTTACCACCATTTATCCAGGCTGGTATCCTGGTCGTGCCACACACATTCACTTCAAAATTCGCACCGACCCCGCCAACCCACGCGGTTATGAGTTTGCGTCACAGCTCTTCTTTGATGAGGGGTTCACCGACCAAGTTCACGCGCTTGCCCCCTATAATAGCAAGGGCTACCGCAACAGGCTGAATAGTGACGATGGCATTTATCGCAATGGCGGAAGCCAGCTGATGCTAAATGTTACGCCCGAAGAAGGCGGTTATGTGGCAACATTTGACATCGGGCTAGACCTAAGCTAAAGCACCTCACTATCGCCATAAAAAAAGCCCCATGCTACGGGGCTTTTTGCGTTGATACGTCTAAGCGTCCTCTTGCCCCACCACCCAGCGCGGATGAAAAGCATTTCCCGACATCAGCGTTAGGTCGCCTGTTTCCATGTCATAAATCCATATTTCGGGCATGGGGTTACTGCCATCCGCCATCGAAAAGAACGGGAAGCGTTGTAGCACTAGTTTTGTGCCTGTTTGGTTTAGCGCAAAAAAGCCGTGATTATAGTTGTCGTCTACAATCAACGGTTTTACTTCTTTGGTTGCCATGTCCATTTGGTAAATTTGGTGTCCGCGTGTATAGCGGTCATCCGTGTAACGCCGTTCAAAAACAATGCTCTCACCGTTTGGATGCCATTCAACGGTGGTATCGTCAATGGGTTCTTCGGGCGCGGTGAGGTTGACGAATTGCAAGCCTTCAAGGTCGGCGATGCGCAAATATGTATAAATTTGCCCATCAGAACGGCGCGTAAGGTCGGGGTAAATCATTTGCGTGCCATTGGGCGATAACGCCCCCACCGCGCCATATTGGCTAGGCACAAACTTTAAGGACTTTTCGCCCTCGCTCGGCGCAAAGTTATACACCATCACGCCGGGGTTCATAATATCCGAGCTAAAGAAGGCAATACTTCCACCATCCAACGACCAACGGGGCGAATGTCCTACAAATTGCGGGTCATCGGCAAGCGGGCGCGTGGTGCGTGTCGCAAGGTCGAGTAGCCAAATGCGAATTGCCCCTGTGCCTAATTGCAGGGTGCTTTCACCCATCCCCAGCCGTGTACTCATCACCACGCGCTCATAGGCAATCGCATCGCCCGATGGTCTAAACTGTGCGCTGCGGCAATCTGCACCGTCCACTTCACAATTAGTAATGGGGGTCACTTGGCGCGTTTGCAGGTTAATGAGGAAAATTTCATGTAGCCCACTCTCTTGGCGTTCTGCATACGCAATGTATTTTCCATCACGGCTTACGCCAAAATCATACACGCCCCACTGGGTACGCGTTAGTTGGATGGGGTTTTCGGGGTCACTAAGGGGGGCAAGCCACACATCTTGAATACCGCCATATGCAGGCGATAAATAGGCAATTGTTGCGCCCAATCGTTTGGGGTTTGTGGCTTCGGATAGCACCACAAGGGCAATAAGTAAGGCAGCGGCAACCACTGCCACCACCACATCAAGACGGCGCACAGCTAATGGCGCACGCTTTATTTTTTCTGGCATGTATCTTTCTCCATTCCATGCAACGCCCCCATTGTACACCGCCCAAAGCCTTGCTGTCATGCTATAATAAGTAAAAAAAGAACCCAAAAGGGGGCTTGTCCTATGGTTATCGCAAAAGACATCAACCTTATCGAAGCGTTTTATGCGTTCATGTTCACACCCCTCATCAAGCCCCTTATGAACTTGTGTTGGGTGATACTTTAGAAGGGGGCGCATTAGCGCCATCATTTTCGTTGCCCCTCTCGAACCTTTTCAAAGATTAAGCGTATAGAGATTTATCGGTTTAACCTATTCATCAACAGCAAGGATGCCACCCCATGACCACAGTTTCAGAACTGCAATACCCCATTTTTCACCCCGCCTCACGCGCAAACCCACAAGCCATTTACGAAAAAATGCGCCAAGAAAATCCCATCTGGATGGGTTTGGGTCCCGTGTCGGGCAATAATTTTTGGTTTGTTACGCGCTATGATGATGTGGTGGCTGTGCTAAAAGATACTCGCTTTGGCAAACAAATCGACAAGCATCTGCCCCCGCAATTGCTAAAGCGTTACTTGCCAGAAAACCCAAACCCCGCCTTTGAAGCCATTAACCGCCACCTGCTTAACCTAGATGCTCCCGACCATACACGGCTTCGCGCCCTAGTGCATAAAGCCTTTACGCCCAAAGCCATCACCGACCTTAAGCCACGCATCGAAACCATTGCAAAAGAATTGCTAGATGCCATGCAACAGGGCAACCCCCAAACAGACTTGATAGAAGCCTTCGCGCACTCCTTGCCCATTATCGTGATTGCAGAAATGCTAGGCGTACCACCTAGTGACCGCGATAAATTTCGCTATTGGACAAAGGTATTGCTCTTTACGTCATCCGAAGAAGAAGCACAATACGCCATTATGGAATTTGTGCAATACATGAACGGGATGATAGAAGCACGCCAAAAAGACCCTCAAAATGATATTCTTAGTGGGCTAGTACATGCCGAAGAAAACGGCGACACCCTAGACCGTATGGAACTTTTGGCAATGATTTTCTTGTTGCTGGTGGCGGGTCATGAAACCACCGTCAACCTCATCGGCAATGGCACGCTGGCACTAATGCAACACCCCGACCAACAAGCCTTGCTCGCTCGTGAGCCACAACGCATCCAAACCGCCGTTGAAGAAATGTTGCGCTTTAATGGGCCCGTAGAAACCACCACCACACGCTGGGCATTGGAGGATGTGGTCATCGACGGCATCACCATCCCACAGGGGGATGTGGTGTTGCCATCCCTTTTAGCCGCCAACCGTGACCCAAAGTACTTTGAAAACCCCAATATATTTGATATTACCCGCACGCCTAATCCGCATATTGCGTTTGGGTTTGGGATGCACTATTGTTTGGGCGCACCACTGGCACGCCTAGAAGGAAGCATTGCCATTAACGCCCTACTCGCTCGCTTTCCAAAGATTGCATTCAATGCAGAGATAACGTCACTGGTCTGGAATAACAGCCTCTTGCTACACGGCGTAAGCGCCTTACCCGTTGCCTTACAAGGCTAAAGTTTAAGAAAGTTTAAGGGGGCGTGCGCGTACATTGCCCCCGTCTATATAATAAGGAACGCACATCATACAAGGAAGAAAGAACGCATGGTTAAATTTTGCATTGGATTTCGCAAGCCCACAAACCTCGAAGCCTTCGAGAATACCTACCAAGATTTTTTGGCGTTACTAGAGCGTATGCCAAACTTGCTTCGCCGTCAGGTCAACCACGTTTTAGGCAGTCCACAGGGTAAAGCCCCTTATGACCGTGTGCTAGAAATTTACTTCGCAAGTCTTACGGTGCTACAAGCCTCGCTCATGTCACCACAAGGGCAAGAAGCGGGCAAAGAACTGAATCAGTTTGAGCTAGGTGTGCTGGATGTATGGTATAGCGAAGTTTACGAGGACTAGGCGCAACACAAACGTTTTTGATACACCCACTTTTTAGCGAAGATTCCCTTCCCGTGCTATAGTTATAATCATTGTAGCAAGCACACACGCGGTTGGGATGCACAATGCACTGGATACACACCATTAAAAAGCAAGGTTGGGCAAATACCGCCCTCTCTATCCTAGATATGATTGAACCAATTGCGCCATTGTTAGGGCAGTCTTTATGGGTGGCACAGCCTTTTGCACGCGCCTTTAACGCGCAAACCGCTATCCATGAACTTGCGCTTTATTTAGAAACGCCAGACGGCTTACAGGCACTCCGCGAGGAACTAAAGGGGGCAACACCATCATGACAACCGAAAGCCAGCTGATTGTTTTGCTAACGATATTGGTGATTTTTACCATTAATGGCATCGTCAGACGCAGACAAGCCACGCTACGCCCTCTTTCTGCCGTTGCACAGCTAAAGTCTTTTGTGGGCGAAAGCATCGAAGCCAGCCGCCCATTGCACTTGTCATTAGGCAACACCACCATTGGCGGGGGCGATACCTTGCTTACGCTGGTGGGTGCAGACTTTTTATATAGTAGTGCGCGTCAGCTTGCTATTGGCGATACTCCCCCCATTGTCACCACATCAGAAACAGCCAGTTTGTCTATTGGGCGGGACATTTTACGGCGTGCCTATGCCCACACAGGCAGAATCCCCTTTCGCCCGTTAAACGTGCGTTGGTTCCCTGCGGGGGGCAACGGCATCGCTTTTGCAGGCGCAGTAACCGCACTCCAAAAAGATGATAAGTTGGCAGGTAATGTGTTGGTGGGCAATTACGGCTCGGAGCTTGCGCTGATATTATGGGCAAGCCAACGCCACAAACGCGCCAATATTGCCCACAGCGCACGCCTAGAAGGACAAGCGGTTGCCTTTGCTATGGCAGATAGCTACTTACTGGGTGAAGAACTCTTTGCGGTTTCGGGCTATACCATCCAAGATAGCGGTTTAGTCAATCGTGTGGTGGTCATGGATGTGGTACGTTTCTTAATGGTCTTAGTATTATTGATTGTATTCGTCATTACGCTGGCAAGGGGGATTTAGCCCATGCGCTTACGCCTTAACGTTGTTCTTACTTCGGGGCTGGTGATTGCCATTGGGCTAATCACACTTTTGGGCTTGCTGGTGGGCGATGACTTCGGCTTACTAAGTACGCTGGTGATGTCTACCCCCATTCGGCTTTTTGCACAGGTTTTTATTCGGCTTAGTGTGATTGTGGTCGCGCTTACGATATTTTTGGGCGTGCTTAATTTATTGATCGTCAATAGCACGCGCCTCATCAGAGGCACACTAGGAGCGCGGTTAAATAGCCTTGTGGTGCTAGTAAGCTTTGTCATTACGCTCTTTAGCTATGTGCTAGACAAAAACAGCACCCTTACTCAATTACTGATTAACGATGTGCAATTGGTCATCGAAACATCGCTGTTGGGTTTGGTCTTTTTCGCGCTGGTATGGGGCGCAATGCAAATCCTCTCACGGGGCGTTTCATTAGCGCGAGTCGTCTTTATTAGTACAGTGGTAGTGGTGCTGTTGGGCGCGTTGCCCTTTACAGCAAACACCCCACTTCATGATTTTGTGGCGTGGTTGATGAGTGTACCCGTTACCGCCGGTGCAAGGGGTATTTTGTTGGGTATTGCGCTGGCAACCGCGATTACAGGCTTGCGCGTCTTGTTTGGTCAAGACCGCCAATATGGGGAATAAGAGAGGGCAAGCATGAGCGATTGGTCTGGAAACACGCCTCCACCCGCCGATGATGACGACTTTAACTTAGATTGGCTGGGGCAAGATGACGATGACACACAAAACACCCCCGCCGATGATGACAGCTTTTCGTTTGAGTGGATGGGCGATGATGGCGAACCCACAGGGGATAACACGCGCCAAAAAAGCGGATTCACCGATGAATTGCCTTGGATGGCAGAAAACACTGTCGAAGGCGAAGGCGGGCTAGTAGATGATGCGGACTGGGCATTCTTTGGCGGTGATGACGCAGAAGAAGAACCCCCTCGTGACCGTGAAATGGGCATTGGGCAGTCACAACCGCGCCGCGCCGTACAAAAGCGCGCAGAAGATAATATTGAAGCCGCCGAAAACGCCGAATGGGGCAACACAGGCGACCTACTCGACTGGATGAGCGACCCCGACGATGGCGAAATTGACCTAAGCTTATTTGGCAGCGCAGACCTTGTTACCGACCCCATTGCGGGTGACGTACCGTCTTGGCTATTAGAGGCAAAACCAAGTGACTTTGGGGCAACCGAATCACCCGATGCCACCCCCGAAGAACTCTTTGCCAATATCTTTGGCACAGATACCCAAGAAACGGATGCTGTAGAAGACGATAAACCGCGCACCGATGAACTGAACTACTTTAGCCTAGAGCCTCAGTTCTTAGATGAACCCACCGCAATCCCCGATTGGCTAGGACGACTGGGGACAGATGAAATGGTGGCGGTTTCCATCGACGATGATAACCCGTTTGGTGCAAGCGAGGATGAATTTGACTTTGACAGCCTAATGGCTCAATCCGCGCCCACCACCCCAGCACCCGATGACATAGACCTTGACGCGCTTCTGGCTTCTTTTGATGAGCCTATCGCCCAACAAAACGACCTTGCAGAATTTTTTGACCCCGAAATTTTTGATATGAGTGCCATCGCCGAGCTAGATGACGATGTTCCCGATGCCATACCCAGCGATGACTTTAGTAGCCTATTTAATGATGATGCCGATGAGGGCTTTACCTCGCCCGCCTATGAGCGAGAAGAAGAAGCAAACATTGCCTCATCCGAATTGCCCGAATGGTTACGCGAGTCTAAAAAGCAAGCGGGGGGCATTAGTGCAATTCTTCGTGAACGTGAAGACCGCTCCTTAGAACAGCTTGACGATAGAACGCTAGAACTTCGTGAACTAGGCATGAACATCTCGATTGAAGAGGAAACCACGCCACAAAGTAGCCAGCTTAAGAGCATTTTGGCAGATGTCCCCGAATTTTTGTCGGTGGCTTCATTCTCTACACAAAGCACGTCCCCTGTGCTTGGCACAATGAAGCTCACATCCGAGCAAGAAAAACGCGCTCACATGCTCAACCTTTTGGTAAAGGGTGAAAGCGTTGCCCAAAGCCGTGAACGCCGACGCTTGCGCTTTCCATTGGGGCGCGTGCTGGTTGCGCTCTTGCTCTTGGGGGCGATTCTTGTTCCGCTTCTTACAAACTTTTCGTTTATCCCTAATCCGCCTGCATCGTTTAGTGCGGGGTCTATGGCACAGGGGGCGTTTAGCGCAATAGACGCACTGCCAGAAGAAAGTTTTGTGTTGCTTGCCATAGAATATGGCGGTAGTGCCTCACAAGAATTGGATGATACTACCACCGCGCTACTACAACACATTGCCTCACGGGGGGCAAAACCCATCTTAACAAGTGGCAACAGCCTTAGCCTTGTGCGTGCCTCAGCCCTTGCCGAAGCAGCCTTTCCGCAAGGCGCAAATAGCAATTATTATGTCACACGCTATTTGCCCGATACTGTGATGAGCCTGCGTGACCTTGTAGAAAATACCCCCCTTATTTTGAAAAATGACGCGCAAGGCAAGCCCAACGGCATCCGCCTAAACAGCCTAGACGCGCTCACGCTGATTATCGTGGTTAGCGATAACTCGGATACGTTGCGGGCGTGGATGGAACAAGTAAAGCCCAACACCACCACGCCGTTTATTGTTGCCAGCAGTTATGGCGCAACACCGCTCATTATGCCTTACTTAGAGGGGGCGGGCGTTGCGGGTCACTTGGTCGGCTATGAATCGTCTCTCATTTATAAGGCACAGTGGGAAGCCTTGTATGTAGCAACCGCCCAAAGCGAAAGCGTCATCACAGAAGAAACTGGTGAGGGTGTGGCATCGCCCACGAATACCCCAAGAGCTACCAATACAGTGCGCCCCACCACACAACCTCAACCCCTGGGTGTGCCAAGCAGTACCACCACGCCTATCCCTAGTGGTGGTGATACAGTGGCAACCATCGCGCCAGCCACAGCCACCAACACGCCCATTGTTCCCACAAATACAGCCGTTGTTGCGACCAATACGGCTATCGCCACGTCCACCAGCACAACACGCCCCACCAACACGCCAAGCAACACGCCAAGCAACACGCCCACCCCTGCCGATGACCCTCTAGTTTTAGTGGGGCTAATTACGGCAACGGGCAGTATTAACGTGCGTGAAAGTGCCTCATCGGTGGCAGGCACGCCCATTATTGGCACATTGGCATCAGGAACTCAGGTGCGCGTCATTGGCTTTAACGATGCCCAAGATTGGGTGCAAGTCGTCTTGCCCGACAATCGACTGGGATGGGTAGCGGCTAACTTGATTAGTGTAGAAGAACGCCGTCAAAGCGAGTTTACAAACCCTAAAGTGCGCCCTGCACGCTTTCAGCAATCCACCCCCGAACCCCGTGTTTTAATTGGCACAGTGATTATTGAGGGTGAACTTGAAGTGCTAGAACGCCCAGAACCCTCCGCGCCCGTTATTGGGGCAATTAGTGCAGGGCAACCTGTGCGCGTCTTGCTGATTGATGGCGACTGGACAAGCGTTATTTTGCCCGATAATCGTGTGGGATGGGTAGAAACCTTCTTGCTAGAAGTGGAAGAAATCACGCAAAGCCGTTTTGAGGCGTTGTCACTCTCCAGCCAAGCGGTTGACAGTGCAACGAATACGCCTGTTCCTAATACATCCGCGCCAACAAACACGCCCATCGTCGCCACTAGTACAACACGCTCCACCGTCACATCCCAACCGCTGGGCGTGCCAAGCATTACCACCACAGCCATAAGCACTAACACAGCAACGCACACCCCCACGCCTGTGCCTGCCACAGCCACTTTTACGGCAACGCCTCAACCCGAAGCCACAGAAGAAGCCACTGTGAGCTTGGCGGTAATAGAACCCGCTCCACCCACAGCGCAAGGTGGCGCAAGGTGGCAATCGCAAAACTTGGGCATCATGATGGCGTTGTTGCTGATTGTCGCAGGAAACATTTTCTATCTATTGCGCCACTTGTTTAGGCGAGGTCGTTCATCATGAGTATTGAAACTGTCTTGTCCTTTGTGCTGACACTGTTTGTCTTTAGCTATTTGCTTGGCGATAACCTGTTGTATCGGCTGGCAACCGCGCTCCTAGTGGGCGTTGCATCGGCGTTTACAGCCATTGTCATTGTAGAAAGTGTCGTCTTGCCTCTCTTAAATGGCGATGTGCTGAATGCCATTCTTCTTGGCATATCGGCTGTTTTAGTGGGGCTGCTCTTGCTGAAACCCTTGCCTCTATTTACGCCCTTTAGCAACCTAGCCTTCTCATTCTTAATTGCAGTAGGTACAGCGGTAGCATTGCTGGGGGCAATTAGTGGCACGATTCTGCCATTTATTAGTAATACCGCCTTTGAGCGGGGTGATAACCTGCCGAATGCGGTCATTATCTTTGTGGGCGTGGTATCGTCTTTGATGTATTTTCAATATCTGGCACGCAACACCACCGACGCCAATGGCGAAAACGTGGTTAAGCGCGGACGCTTTACGGGCATCATTAGCAGTGTGGGTGAAATTTTTATTGCCATCACGCTTGGCGCAATTTACGGTGGCGCATTATTAAGCAGTTTAACCGTCTTGACGGGTCATCTTAGCCGTCTATTGGGTAGCTAACACGGCACAAGGCAGAAGGGAAGCAATCACCATGTCATCAGGTTCAGTTCTTGCGGTAGATTTTGGCAGTGCCACCACTCGCGTTGTCATGTTTGATGTGGTAGATGGAGAGTATCGTTTGGTGGCGCGTGGCGAAACACAAACAACGCTCGGCACGCCTGCCGATGATATTAGCGTGGGGCTAAAGCGCGTTCTAAGAACCATTAGCCAAACCAGTGGGCGACGCTTTTTAGATGCACAAGAGCGCGTCATTACCCCCGAAGGCGCAGATAGAAGTGGCGTAGACCTCTTTGTTACCACTTCTAGCGCGGGTCGCCCATTACGAGCCGCCGTGGTGGGGTTGCTCAATGACGTTAGCATTAAAAGTGCGCTCACCGCCCTAAGCACGTCTTATATTGAAGTCACCGCCACCCTGACCTTAGAGGGGGACACCAACGAAGAAGCCGAGATGAACGCCATCTTGCTCTCAGAAGCAGACATTATCTTTATGGTAGGTGGCACAGATGGCGGTGCTATTGCGCCCCTAGAAAAATTGCTTAAGGGAGTACATACCGCGCTTAAAGTGGGTGATGCAAGCACACGCCCGATTGTGGTTTTTGCAGGCAATCGCAAATTTGCGCCCATCATCCAGCAAACACTCTCCGAGCTAACACAGGTGTTTATTGCGCCCAATGTGCGTCCCACCCTAGAAGAAGAAGCCCTAGAAGGGGCGCAACTAGAGCTAGGGCAAGCCTATGACCGCATTAAAGAGCGCAGTGGCGAGGGCTTTGTCAGCATTGGCGAAATGAGTGGTACGGGCGTGTTGCCCACCGCCCAAAGCTATACCCTGATGGCAGAATACTTAGCACACCTAGAAAACGCCAATGTGCTAGCAGTGGATATCGGGGGTGGCTCTAGCGTACTGGTGGGCGTGTTTAATGGCAAGCCTAGCACCCGCATTAACCCACGCAAAGGGCTAGGGCAAAGCGCAAAAGCCCTACTTGATTGGGTGGGTGCAGACGCGATTAAATCGTGGTTGCCCTTTAACGTGGCAGACAGTGAGTTAGAAGCCTATGCACTCAACAAAACGCTTCGCCCTCATACCATCCCCATGACCCTGCGCGAACTGTATATTGAACATGCGTTTTTGCGCGTGGGCTTACGTGATATGGTACAAAATGCCCGCGCCCTATGGGATAACGTTAGCCCTCAAGGCGCGTTACCTAGCATTAATACCATCATCGTAGGAGGCGCACCCCTTACCAAAACAGGAAGCCCCTTTTACGATATGCTCTTGGTTGCCGATTGCCTTCAGCCTTCGGGCATTACAGAAATCTATGCCGACCCCCACGCCGTTATTGCGGCACTGGGCGCACTTGCCCAAATTAACCCCGAAGCCACTGTGCAACTGATGGATGCCAATAACCTAGATTACTTAGGCACGCTGGTAAACATTGAAGGCAATATTGCCTATGATAAAACCGTTGCTAAAGTAAAAGTAAAAACGGGCGGGCAAACCGTAGAAGTGCCTCTTATGGGCGGTCATTTGCTATCGTTGCCTGTGCCAGATGGCGGACAACTAGAGCTAGATATTCGACTGTCTCGCGGATTTACTATTCAGGGCAAGCGTCGCATTAAGCAAAAATTTGACGGTAGCAAGGGAGGCGTTCTGATTGACGCAAGAGGGCGTTTGTTCACGCCCCCTGCCAGCATACAAGAACGCGCCAAATGGTTGCCATTGTGGGTACATGAAGCTACCGATATCCCCCTTTTAGCAATTCCAGAAGAATGGCTACAAACCGTTACCAGCATTGTGAAAGAGGCTAAATCCACCGCCAAAGACACGGGCAAGAAAGCCAGCGCACCCGATAAAAAGGCACGCAAGAAGCAAACAGGCACGCTTAGCCCCCTGGACAATGAATTTGACGCATTGCTTAAAGAAGATGCAGACGACGACTTCTTAAGCCTCCTTAACGATGAGCCACCCAAAAAGCAAACCGACTCCCTCGATGAACTGAAAGGGTTATTTTAATCATGAGCTACCTTAACCAGCGTTATGCTAGTTCTTTAATGCGTATTCGGCGCGAAGTACGCCTGCCAGATAATGCGGTGGGGTCAGTGCGCGTGGTTGAAGGGCAAGCCGTAGACATCCGCAACAAGGTAGCGCGTGGCATTGTCCCCACACACCATTACATCATTGAAGCTGCCAAAGAATTAGGTCTGCGTGACCCCGCCAGCCTCAAAAACTTGCTCCTCGTCACCGATAAACGCCAAATAGAGGCAGGCACAGTAATTGCCGGCAAAGATGCCTTACGCGGTAAGCGCGTATTTGCGCCTGCCAATGGCGTAATTGCTTATGTGGGTGAAGGGCGCATTATTTTTCAAGAATTGCCCGAAATCCTAGACCTTGAAGCAGGGGTGCGTGGCACAGTCACACAGGTGATTGATGGGCGTTCTGTCATCATCGAAGCAACAGGGGCATGGTTACAGGGGGTGTGGGGTAACGGCGGAAACGTGATTGCAACCATGCGCCTAGAACCCTCACGAGGCATTGAAACCATCCAACGTGAAGCCCTAGACCTGACGTACAAAAACGAAATTGTGGTAACGGCACGCCCCTTAACATTGGCAGCCCTAGAAGTGGCAGAAGTGCGCCGTTTTGCGGGCATTGTTGCCCCCAGTATGCCCATAGAGCTTTTGCCGATGGTGCAAGACACCGACCGAGCCATTTTCCTTACAGAGGGCTTTGGCAACTATCGCATGAGCGTTCCTACATTTGAACTACTTAAAGAGTTTGATAGCTACCAAGTGACACTAGACGCGCATTTGCCGCGCCGTTGGGATGTGCGCCGTCCTGAACTGGTAATTAACCGCACCATTAACGACATGGTGCCAGCTCCCGACCCCTATTTAACGCTAAAAAAGGGGCAACGAGTGCGTATTACCCGTGAACCCCATGTTGGCAATATTGCGCGTGTACTAAACCTTCCCAAAAATCCAATGCCCCTAGAAAATGGTTTGCTCGTACCCTGTGCGCGGGTAGAAATTGCCACTACAGGCAATCAAATTAACGTACCACTAGCGAATCTTGAGTATATTGGCTAGGCGATCAGGCGTTTTCTTCGTTTAGGGTGCTAAGGTGTGCGAGGGCTTCTTCGTGGGTTGAAAACACAAGAACATCCGACTTGCGAGCGAAGCCATCGTATACACGCACAAATATATCAATCAGCTTGGTCATAAACAGATTTAAGCCCACCAAGATAACCAACGCTTGGTTACTGTGAACGGTACGATTGGTGGCTCTTAAATGTGTAAGCGCGTTCATTGGGATGCTCGCAGAGCGAGTAAAGTCAAACACCGTGTTTACTTTATGGTCAACCGAACCGAGTAGCCCGTAAATTTCGTCTAACGACTTATACACATCATCCCACGTCCACTTCCCCTCAAAGTTGACGTTCAAAAGCGTTTTTTCTGTGTTACCCCATTCTAATGTAACGGGCATTTTTCCTACTCCTTTTATTAACTAGGCTAAATAGTACCAAACGTTGCCCCTCTATAACAATGAGGTTTCACGAATATTCTTGTAGTGTTTCTTTTTGTGTCAATCAATTACAAAAATCGTTGCACAAATTTTAACGAGTTTATCTCAACCTCTTGACAAAGGCTTGAAGCTAGATTATAGTTACCCTAATTAGATTTTTTGAGAAAACTCATTCTTACCCCCCTAGAAAACACCGCCCTCAAAGCGGTGTTTTCGCGTTTATAGCCCTAACACCACAAAAAAGCCCCTTATCATTAACAATGGGGGCTAACAAAACAGAGGGGTAAAAAGCGCAAAGTTCTTTCTACCCCATCCGAAAAAGTTTATTGGTTTACGCGCTGTACAGCCCCACCCGTCAGGGAGGTGTTAAAACGGTAAATGTTGCCGTCGGGCAAGCCAATCACCACATTACTATTGGTGTCTAGCTGTGCCGTAAACGATGTTGCCGTTGCGGTAGATGTTCCCCAGCCAATCACAGTTGACCACAATCCGCCAATGGCGAGTTGATTATAGAAGGGCGCGGCAAATTCGGGCGCAGGCGCAACCAAACCCGTTGGCGGTACACTAGGGGGCAAACCCGTAAATGCCAGGTAATCATAGCAAGTGTATAGGCTTTGCGTTGATTGCACGCCACACACTTTATCTAATGCGCCAATGGTAATGCGGAAGAAGTAGCCTGTTTGGAATTGTTGGAACACCCCACTATAGCTTTGTCCTAACGTTGAAGGGCATCCAATCCCTATTTTGGGGTTAGAGAAGAACCAAGGTGTGCTACACACTTCTTGCATAGTAATCGGAATCGAAAGGCTGGATTGTTTTTCGCCACGCACCGCCACCAGCCGATAAATGGCTTGTGCTTCGCCATTATTAGGCAACGTCAGGGTAAGTGCGCCAAGCAACTCTACAGGGATGTTCTCTTGGATAGCACCCGCGATATTCAGACGTTCTAGGCGTGCGCTATCGCCCTCGACTTGCCAACGAAACGTGACTTGTGTTAGAGGTGCGCCCGATGTCACACTGGATTGGAAGGTCGTCACACTCGGTTCTGTCGAAGTTGCCGTTGCTTGGGGCGTAAACGTCAAGGTCGCCGTTGCGGTGGCAGTAGGTGTAGGCGTTAGCGTACGGGTGGAGGTTGATGTCGGGAATCGTGTAGTGGTTGCCGTAGGTGTGGCAGAAGGCGTAAACGTCAGGGTTGCCGTTGCGGTAGGCGTATTAGTCGCGGTTGCCGTAACAGTCGCCGTTGGCGTATTTGTGGGCGTAGGCGAAGGCGTAAACGTGGCGGTTGCCGTAGGTATCGCTATCAATGTGGGCAATGGCGCTTCTTCGGGTGTACACGCCACCAAGAAGATGAGGGATAATACAGTAAGAAAGATGGTTTTATTCATCGGGAAACTCCCTTGTGTGCGAAAGATAAGAACGGTAAATGAAGCCTCAAACACACCTCATCACTTTCATTATAGCCCTATTTTTTAGCCTTATCATGGGGGCGTGTAATTCTGTTGATAATGCGCTGCCTACGCTTGCCCCCACACGGGTTATGATTGCCACGCTTGCACCCCTTGTTACGTCTACCGCATCGCCCACAGTGGGCATTAGTGCGCCCATTGCCAGCCCCACACTTGCGCCATCTGCCACCCTTACAAACACGATAACACCTAGCCCCATACTAACAGCCACCCCGACAGTTACGCTTGCGCCCAGTGCTACTTTTACGCCCCTTCCCGACCAATTCTTCTTTGGGAAAAGCGCAGGAGAGCGCGATTTACGTGCGGTACGCATTGGGACAGGCGCAAAAACGCTCATGCTCGTAGGTGGGATTCATGCCGGCTTTGAGATAAACACCATCCGCCTAATGAACGAAGTCATCATACACTTTCAAAGCATTGGCGTGCCCGATGGCATCACTTTATTGATTGTGCCTGTGCTTAATGTAGATGGTTACACATTGGGCGAAAGCAGGCAAGGACGCTTTAACGATAACTTTGTAGACCTTAACCGCAATTGGGGGTGTAATTGGTCATCAGAGGCGTTTTTTAGAGAAGATAAAGTGAATGCAGGTAGCGAAGCCTTTAGTGAACCCGAAACCCAAGCCTTAGGCGCACTCATCCAGCAAGTACAGCCTTATGCTGTGCTGTTTTATCATGCAGCAGCGCGTGGGGTTTTTGCGGGCAATTGTGGCGGTAGCACATCGCAAGAAGTTGCGCGTCTTTATGGCGATGCCAGTGGCTACCCTTATGGCGAATCATTTGGCGCGTACCCCATTACAGGCACAGCCCCCAATTGGGTAGACAGCCTTGGCATTGCTTCGGCAGATATAGAGCTTGCCAGCGCAGATAGCACCGAGTTCACGCGCAATCTACGCGCCTTGCAAGCCCTCATCATATGGCTACAAGAACAGCCCTAGTTTAATACCAATAACAACAGGGTGCGTAAGTTGAGGATGATGATAATGCCACCCGCTAATACCGCCAGAACATCACCGCGCACGCGCCCCGTAAACCGTGCTGCAATGGGTGCAGCAATGGCTCCCCCAACAATTAAGCCCAGTGCAATCGAAAGGTTAATGGCTTTTGCGGACAGAATAAACGTAACCACCTGTGCCACCGACACAAAAAATTCAGCGAGGTTAGCCGTACCAATAGCATAACGCGGTTCAATATCGGTGTTGAGCAGGCTACCCGTAACCAGAGGACCCCAGCCACCGCCGCCCACCGCGTCCATAAAGCCACCTACAAAAGCGATGCCACGCGGTTTTTTAAGCGAACGAATACCCGCCCGCCTACGCGTCACCAGGCGCACCCCCAAGATAAGCAAGTAAACAGCCACAATTGGGCGCAATGCGTCACTAGGAATAGACGACAAAAGCAACGCCCCGATGATACCGCCCACAACGCCCGCACCCGTTAAACGCCACAACAAATCACGGTCTACATTGCCATAACGCCAATGCGAATAGCCCGATACCCCCCCAACGACCGCGCTTGCCATGTGGACTGTTGCACTAATGAGCGTTTGCGGAATGGGTGTTCCTAATAGAAAGGCACTCGCACTGACTTTATAGCCCATGCCAAGGCTACCATCGACCATCTGGGCAAAGAAACCCGCCACAGCAAAAAGTAAAACATTGTCTAGTTCCAAAAGATGTTACGCCTACACTCTCTAAATGCCACTAATACAAGTCACGGCGCACGTCTTGCAACGCCGAAATGCGTTTACGGGCATCGTCCACAAGGTCAAGCTCAATGTCTGCGGTAATCAGGTTTGGCTCATAGCCCCCTTGTACCACAATGCGTCCCCATGGGTCAATAATGGTAGAATGACCACCAAAAACTGTGCCGCCTGTATCACCTACAGAATTACACGCCACTACATAGCATTGGTTTTCAATGGCACGCGCCATCAACAAGGCTTGCCAATGAGCAAGGCGTTCTTGGGGCCACTCGGCAGAAATCAGCAAAATGCGGGCTTTCTCTTCTAAAACGTACTTTCTAAACATTTCGGGAAAGCGCAAATCATAGCAAATTGCCAGCGCAGTTGTTCCCCATGGCAAATCTAGCGACACCAAAGAACCGCCCTCTTGCAAATACTTATTTTCGTCCATCAAGCCAAACAAGTGAACCTTACGATACACGCCCATCATGCGCCCATTGGGGGCAAAGAACGGCGCACTATTAGACACTTCTAGCCCACGCTTCTCTAGGATGCTGCCCATGATGCTAATTTTGTATTGAGTTGCCCACGTAGAAAGCTGGGCAAATACGCCTTTGTTTAGCTCACTGGCGTGTTCTTTGGCGTTTTCTAGCGCATACCCCGATGACCATAATTCTGGCAACACAATGAGATGCGATTTGCGTGCGCTGGCTTCTGCAATCAATCTTTCGGCTTGTACCAAGTTTTTTTGTGGGTTGCCTAGCGCAATGTTCATTTGCCCTAGTGAAATTGTAAGTTTTGCCATAGCTTCTATCCTCTTGCAAGAGCGACTTGTCGCCACCACGTACACACATCGCCAATAAGGGTCGCTTCGTCCTTATAGGTGGCATCTATCTCACGAATACCTTCTAGTTTACGTATTGCCCACTCACGGCGCAAATTCCCTAGCTCAAATGCCCGCTCGTTGGGGTCATGAAAGCGCGTGCCAAGCGAAAGGTGCATTAAGCGCAAAATAGCATCCAACCGTGCCACCAAGCAAATGACACGGCTAACGTTCAAAAGTTCGGTTCGGCGTTCTGTGTTCACAAGGGTGCTACCCCCAATCCTCATCACAGCCCCACGCCGTAGCATGAGGCTGTCAATCACATCATCCCGAATGGCTTTAAGGCGACGTTCACCGTATTGGTCACGAATCCGTTCGGGGCTATCGCCCAGTCGCAACTCAATTTCTTCTTCCACATCCACAAATTTCATGTCAAGACGTTCTGCAATTTTCCTGCCCAAACGAGGCTTATTCGGTTCTATATAGCCCGTCAAAATGAGGTTGAGGTCGCGTTGTAAGGGTAAGTTCATCGCCATCCTGCATACCACCCATCTAGCACAGCCAGCAAGTCGTTAAAGTTATCAATCGTCGCATCTGGCACAATAATATTGCTCACATGGGGCGAAGTGCGCTTCTTTTGGCGCAATACCGCCTTCATCCCAATAGCTTGCGCTCCTGCCACATCAGCCACCGGGTTATCGCCCACAAACACCACTTCTTCGGGCGAAAGCCCAATGCCATCCAACGCCACCTTAAAGATATTAGGGTGGGGTTTTAGATAGCCGGCATCCACCGCCGTGATGCGTGCGGGTGCATGAGGAAAGAACTGCAACAAGTTATACTGTTCTAGTTCCATGTCACGCATCCACATAGGGTAAAACGCATTCGTCACAATGCCTGTTTTTACGCCATTATCCAACATAATTTGTAAGGCGGGTGGCACATCCTCATGAAGCGTTACCCCTTCTACAATGCCCCAATTATACGCCAAAAGCAGGTCATTCATTAAAACGTGGTCGCCCACTCTAACGCCGTGGTCGGTGAGCAATTGCTCTAAACACTTCTCTAGGCTAGGAGAACGAAGCGTCGCCCGTGCTTGCGACCACGCATCTTTAACCAATCGCCCAAACGCATCCCGAAGCACATCAAACGGCACGTTTGGCGGATGTCCACACGCCACCAAGTAATCATATACTTTTGCCAGATGATACGCCTCATGTTCACGCCAAGACAGCGTAAAGGCATCCCAGTTAATAAGGGTGTCGTCTAAATCAAACAATACCCCCTTTAGTTGCGTTTTCATGCAGGCACAATATCCTTGCTCGCAGAAGTAGCAGGCGCAGAAGCAGCACCCTCCGCACGCCAATTCATCAGCATACGGTCAATCCCTGCGCTTACGCTGGCATAAGTGGGTTTCCAGCCTAGCTCGGCTTTGGCGCGGGCATTGCTGGCAGCAAAAGATTGGCTTAAGCGTGCTAATTGTGTATCACCCAACAGCGCACCACTCACCAAAGGCAAGCGCAACGCGCCACCCACCCCTAAGGCTTCGCCAAGCGTGTCTGTAAAAGCAGAAAGGCGTAAGGGCGCGTCATCGGTGATGTTATAAACGTTGTGGGGCAATTCGGGGGTATCTAGCACAGCCAATACAGCACTGGCAAGGTCATTCACATGCACAAAGCTGGCAAGCCCCTCGCCATCAAATACGGGCAAGCCCTTGATGAGTGCGTTATGCAGGGCATCTACTGCGCCATTGTGTTCGCCATATAAATAGCCCGCACGCAATACCACCGCAGGAAAATCGCCTTTAAGTAGCGCGTTTTCGGCACGAATGGCGGCTTTATAGAAGTCGTTATCACGGCTAAGGGCGTGGGTTTCGTCTACGCTGTGTCCTTCGGTATCGCCGTACAAAAACGCAAAACTTGTGTATACAATGCGCTTTACGGTGCTTCCCTTACACGCATTCACCAATGCACTTGTATCTAGCACATCCAGATGAGCGTCATAATCATAATTAAGCGTGGGCAATAAGTTCACTTCTTGCGAGGCAACATGCACCACAAACTCGGCTTTCGACATGTTAAGGACGCTACGAATTTCGCCCTCACGAGTTAGGTCGGGATACGAGGGAATGCCGCCGTCCTCACGGATTAAACGCGCCCCATGAGAGCCGTCACGGGTTGCACCCACCACTTTATAGCCACGTTTTGCTAATGTACGCACCACAACGCGCCCCACAGGGGTTTCTGCACCTGTTACAAATACGCTTGGGGTGTGGGTTTCTTCTGTCATAAAAAGTATCCTCTCTTGAATAATAACCAAAGTATCCAAAACACTGCAATTATGCCATTTTCGCCCCCACTTATCAACCAACGGCAAATTTTGCTATTCTGTGTAAGTTGGCATATTATAGAAGTATCATCACCACCACTTTATCCCTACCTAGACAACAAAGACAGGCATTATGAGCGAAGAAGATTTTGACGACGAACTCATAGAAAATGACGGGGCAAACCCCAACAACCTTTCTGATGAAGAAATTGCCAAGCGTTTAGAGGCGTTCTCTAAGCGCGTCAAGAAAAATATTGCTATCATGATGTCCCCCAAGAAATTTAAGCTAGACCAGCGCGTTAAAGCCACGCAATGGCTAGGTGAAGCGGGCGAACCAACGGCAATTCCCTACTTGATAAAGGCATACGAAAAAGACAAGTCAAATGCCGTTAAAAAAGCTGCCAAAGAATCACTAGGGCAACTAAAAGCCCTCGGCGAAATGCTCATTGATGATGACCCCGAAATTCAGCAAATTGCGATGGATTTATCACAGGGCATTGTACTTAATGGCGAGTTTGGCAGTCGGTCACGCTTTCCACGCCGTATTTTGCGCTTGCTTATGTTTGGCTTGTTTAGCTCGGCAACCGTTATTTTCGTGGTTGCTATGCTCATTCCACCGCGTTCAGAAGACCCGTCATTGGTGCCACTAGAGGTACAACTGACAAGAACGGCGGTTGCGCTTGCCCAAACACCTTCTGCAACCCCCACCGAAAGCGATAACCCCGCCGAGTCATTAGAACGGCTACGGGTTTACTATAGTGACCTTGACAACGATTCGCGCTTGCTTCAAACACAAATGCTCTCTATTACGCGCAACCAACCACAAGATTGCTCATTGGTTTTTGCCAATCGTAGCGCGTATAGCTTGCCCCAATCGCTGAGTGGTCTTACCGAACTTGCGCCTGTGGTCATAGATTTGAACACCGCGCAAACCACCATCCAAACGGTATACAATCGCTTTAAGGAGTCGTGTGACACACAACAGCCTGTCCCACGCCAAGAAGCCATCGACTTAAGCGGTACACTAGTAGAGGCACAACGGACTTTGGGTAATGTGCCTGCGGTATTGCTATCGTTGGGCATAACTGTACCACCCACCGCAACACCTGCTATTGTCGCTACCAATACGCCATTGCCTTCAGAAACACCCACACCTACTAACACCCCCAATGCGAATAGAATTAACTCGCAAGTGTTGGCGATCCAAGCCCTCATTGATGAAATGAACGGCACACGGGGCAAAAATACCCTGCTCGTTGAGTATTGGCAACTGTATCAAGACTTTAATTCGCGGGATGGTTGCTTACAATTGCCCCTTCCACCCATTGCTGGTAACTTTGTGTTGCCAGAAAATGTCGCATCAGAAGCCCCCGCCGAACTACAATTGGCAACGGATAACCTTAACTTAGGGCTAGGGCTGGCACGTCGTTCTGCGGCTGCCTTCGAAAGTGCCTGTAACACCAACACGCTAGGCGAAAACGTGGTTACACAATTACCCGAAGCACGTAACGCTGAAACTGCCTTTGATAATGCCCAATCACAACTTGATATTGTGAAAGCAAGCATTGGTAGATAGTACAAAAACCCGATAACCAAGCCAGAGGGCGCATTACAATTCGCAAAATGCGCCCTCTTTTCAAAGAAACTCATGCACAAAGAAAGAACCTATGCTCGCAGAAAATCCCCTTTCATCGTCATTCCCTAGTGGGTTAAACACTGAAGACGTACAAGCACGCAAAGAACGCGGACAAGACAATAGTTTTCAGGCACGGGTAGGGCGCACCTACGCGCAAATCGTAAGAGAAAACGTATTTAACCTGTTTAACATTGTGCTGTTTAGCTTGCTCATTTTGGTAACGTTACTCGGAGACTATACCACTGTCTTTTTTGCGGGCTTTAGCGTCGTTAGCAATACATTCTTGGGCATGTTTCAAGAAATTAGCGCAAAACGCAAGCTCGACCAACTGGCAGCCCTATCAGAACAGCAGGTGCGCGTCCTACGGGATGGCACATGGCAAAACCTCAACATGCGCGAAGTGGTACTAGACGACCAGATTCTTATTGAACCGGGCGATAAGCTGGTGGTTGACGGCGTTATTGTCAAGTCGGATTCACTAGAAATGGACGAATCTTTGCTGACGGGTGAAAGCGATGCCGTCTTCAAAGAAGCCGATGGCGAAGTGCTAAGTGGGTCTTTTTGTGTGACGGGTACGGGGGTGATGCGTGCCACCCGTGTGGGCGCGGATAGCAACATCAACAAGCTCACTACTATTGCCAAGCAATACAAAAGAAGCAAAACACCCACCCAAGTGTATATTGATATTGTTGTCGAAATTACCACCGTCATCATGTTTGTGCTTGTGCCAATGGTTTTTGTGGCAAGCTATCTCGCCCAAATTGAATTTTTACAAGCCGTCCGCAGTGCTGTTGTCTTTGTTACCAGCCTTGTACCCCAAGGGCTGGTATTAGTGGCGATTTTATCGCTGACCATTGGCGCAATCAAAATCAGTCGGCATCGCACGCTCATACAGCGCGTAAACGCCGTAGAATCTTTAGGCAATGCCACCGTCCTTTGTTTCGATAAAACAGGCACCCTCACCAAAAATCAGCTTGAAGTAACAGAGGTTATTGCGCTTAATACCGATGATGAGGGCGTTATTTTGCGCCAGCTTTACAGCTATTTGGTCAGTTTGTCGCATCGCAATAACACCGCGGCGGCAGTACAAACATATATCGAAGCGCAACCCAACAACTCCAAAGGCGAAGCCCTCCCCACAAAAACCCGCGAGATTCCCTTTACAAGTGGGCGCAAATGGGGCGCAATTATCTTCCCAGAGGCAACATATCTCTTTGGTGCGCCAGAACGCCTTTTAAGCGATAAAGCCACCCTAGAGCGCGTCAACACCCTTTCTGGTGGCGGCTATCGCGTGCTTGCCTTTGCAAAAGTAACGGGCGCACTAGACGATGCCCACCCCAAAGAAACCGCCCAAGCCATTGCCCTAGTGGTGCTTAGTGACCAACCGCGTGAAGACATCCAAGCCACGTTACAATCGTTTCATGACGAGAACATTGTCCTTAAGGTGATCAGTGGCGATAGCCTAGAAACCGTCCGCGCTATTGCGTCTCAAAGTGGTATGAAAATGACACACGGCTACATCGGTAGTGAAGTTGATGCCATGAGCGATGGCGAGTTAGAAGTTGCGGTAGAAGAAGCAAACATCTTTGCCCGCATAGAACCCGATGCCAAGCGGCGCATTGTGGATGCCCTACAGCGCACAGGCTCTTATGTGGCAATGGTGGGTGATGGGGTAAATGATGTGCCTGCGCTTAAGCAAGCCAACCTTGCGATTGTCATGAACGATGGCACACAAATTAGCAAAGACGTTGCCGACATTGTGCTATTAGATAACGCTATGTCTACCTTGCCGCTTGCGTTCAGAGAGGGCAAAGAAATTACGCAAACCATCTATGGCACAATGAAAATGTTCCTTGTAAAGAACGTCTATAACGTACTTCTGTTTATTTTTGTGGCGTTCATGTCCTTGCCGTTCCCCATCACCCCCGTACAAATTAGCTGGAGTACGTTTGGCACAGTCAATGTGCCCGCCACATTGGTGGCATTGGGGCTATTACGCCCTTTCCCCATGCGACGATTTAGAAGCGATGTGCTGGACTTTATCATGACAGGTGGTTTTATTGGCGCGGTTATTTTATCCGCGTTGTATGCCATCGTGTTCTTTTATGAAGAACGCGACGTAGAAGCAGCCCGAACTGCCGTAACGCTATTTGTGACGTTCTATGGGGCATGGCTGGTGTGTGTGGTGATGGGGGTTGATATTTACCAACCGCATACCTTACGAGAAAATCGGCGACTTTTGGGCTGGATGTTATTTTTTACCACGTTTACCGTGTTGGTAATGTACGCCATTCCTTCTCTGTTTGAGTTTAAGATTATGACGTGGGAAAACGACGCGCTTGTAATTTTGCTTATTGCGATTATGTTTACATTGTCCACGATGCTTTTATCACATGGGCAAAAGTATCGCTATTTGTTACATCGTCTCTGGCAATTATTTCAGCCATAGGGTTGAATTTAGCGCGGTGGTCATTTACACTTTTACCTATGTTTAATATAGACGATAACTCATCCGATACAGAGCCTGTTATTATACCCCAGCAAAAGCGACCCTGCCCCAGGTGTGGTACTGCTTTTGTGTGTGGTATCGCGTCGGGTTATGATGTTTGTTGGTGCTTTGCTCTTCCCCACATCATTTCACTAGAAGGCAAAGGAAGCGGTTCGGCTAGTGCGTGCTTATGCCCGAATTGCCTTCATGGTGACGTAACCCTCAAATTCAATGACATGGAAAAAACCCCCACGGAGAACGCATGACACATTATATGATCACCGGTGGTGCCGGCTTTTTGGGCATTAACATGGCGCGCCACCTTCTGCAACGAGGACACACCGTTACATCGCTTGATATTGCCCCCTTTGATTACCCTGAACGCTCACAAATTACCGAAGTTGTTGGTGACATTCGCAACCGCGCTGACGTAGACAAAGCCATGAAGGGCGTTGAGATTGTCATCCATACCGCCGCAGCCTTGCCCCTTTATAAAGCAGAGGACATTTATAGCACCGACATTGAAGGCACGCGCACCGTCCTTGAATCAGCATTAGCGCATGGCATAGACCGCTTTATTCACATTTCGTCTACCGCCGTTTATGGCATCCCCGACCACCACCCCCTTTATGAAACCGATAAACTGGACGGTGTGGGACCTTATGGCATTTCAAAAATTGAAGCCGAAAATGTGTGCATCCAAGCCCGTGGTAAAATTTGTGCGCCTATCATTCGCCCCAAATCCTTTATTGGGCCCGAGCGTCTGGGCGTGTTTGCGCTCTTTTATGATTGGGCAAAGGATGGCAAAAACTTTCCTGTATTAGGCAGCGGCAACAATCGCTATCAATTGCTAGACGTAGAAGACCTGTGCGACGCAATTTACTTGTGCGCCACCCTCGATAAAGCCGTCGTCAACGATACGTTTAACGTAGGTGCAAAAGAGTTCACCACCTTTAAGAAAGACTATCAGGCGGTACTCGATTTTGCAGGCTTTGGCAAGAAAATTATTCCACTTCCTGCCGCCCCCGCCATTTGGACATTGCGTATCTTAGAGCGTCTTGGCATTTCTCCCCTTTATAAGTGGGTGTATGAGACCGCCAACAAAGATAGCTTCGTTAGCATAGAAAAAGCCGAAAACGTGCTGGGGTGGAAGCCACGCTATAGCAACCAACAAGCCCTCATCCGCAACTATCAATGGTACTTAGACAACCTTGCCAGCTTTGAAAATAAAAGTGGCGTGTCACATCGTGTACCCTGGAGCCAAGGCATCCTAAAGGTCGCAAAACTGGTATTCTAAGCGTTATTCTCGTGGGAGATTAGCGACATTTACGGCTTTATGGATGTCAACGGGGAACGCCCTCATTGGGGCAATTACTTTAGGGATATTGTTGCGCCAGAGCTAGGCGAATAGCACGACTTTCTCTTGTATTGGCTCATGTCTTAGCGTATGTTAATGGGGCAAAATTAACCACCCCACAGGAAGAGCCACCATGACCGACTACGCCAAGCGCGTGAAAGAATATGATACCGCCATTGATAGCGAATTTTGGCAAAAACCAGAGGGGGTTACGGTGCTATATGACCCTCTCAAGTTCTTATATGTGCCAGATTACGTAGAAACCTTTATCATGAGCCAGCTTGCTAGGCAAGTGTACCGTTACCAAATTGAGAACATTAGCACAAAAGCACAAATTACCGATGCCGTGATGATTACCATGGGTGGTCTACTGCCGGGCGTATTGCTTCATGATCATTTGGCGTGGACGCTGAATAAAAATATCCCACCCATCAACTTTGGCACAATGGGCGTAAAAACGTATGCCGGTCCCGGGCATCCCCTTGATGAACCGCGCATCGTGCATCCATTATCCATTGATGTAACAGACAAAGTGGTAGGTGTTATTGATGATTTGGTGGATTTAGGCGGCACAGCAAAGTTTGTCTCGCACTATCTAACGCAAGAAAAAGGGGCGCAAAAGGTCGTACTCATTGCCGCCTATCTAAAAAACACCAGCATTGTCTCTCAAATGGACGTGGTATCGTTTGGGGTTGTGCCAAAAGACACATGGATTATCACCCCCCGTGAAAAAGTAGAAACGCTCATTAAGCGCGTCCCGTTCTGGCGAGATAACGGGGCAACCATGCAAGATTGCGAAGCCAATTTGCGCACCATCGGCTACCCCGACTATTTGATAGAAATTTACCTCCGCCCCACCTATGAGCGCGGGTGACTATACTAAGCCTTAGTCGTCATC